>NZ_KQ969062.1:0-113895 GCF_001578775.1 Streptococcus cristatus
GAGACATCTCAGGGACTTTTTATGACATGTTAGGCTTTAAAGAATAAAAAAAATAGCTTGATTACACAATTAGTAATCAAGCTATTTAATAAGAAAAGCATCTCTTAATTTTCTTCCATTTTAGATTTTATTTCATCATAGGAAAGGGCATGCGCTTCTCGTTCCAAGTCTTTTTCAGACTCTTCTGGCATATGACCTGTTTCATAAAGAGATTTAATTTGTGTGCTATCAAGCGTTTCATATTTAAGGAGCGCTTCAGCAATCAACTTGTGGGTTTCACGATTTGCTTGAATAATCTCAGCTGCTTTGTTTCGTGCTTCATTTAGTAATGAACGAACTTCCTCATCAATCTCATAGGCTGTTTGTTCTGAAATTGATTTTTGAGGACTTTGTGCACCAAACATAGCATGGTTACCTTCGTATTGGACTGGGCCAAGTTTTTCACTCATACCGTACTCAGTGACCATTGCACGCGCCATTTGTGTAGCTTGTTCAAAGTCATTGGAAGCTCCTGTAGTTTGGACATTAAAGATAATCTCTTCAGCTACACGACCACCCATGAGACCAGCCAATTGCTCCTTCATATCTTCTTTAGACAGAAGCATTTGGTCTTCTTTAGGCAGGGCAATCATATATCCGCCAGCACGACCACGAGGCACAATGGTTACCTTGTGTACGACACGCGCATTGGACAAAACAAGTCCGACAATCGTATGCCCCGCTTCATGGTAAGCGACAATCTGACGATCACGCTCTGAAACGGTTTTATCTTTCTTAGACGGTCCTGCGATTACTCTGTCTTCTGCTTCATCAATATCATCGGCATCAATGACTTTCTTATTACGACGAGCTGCAACCAAGGCAGCCTCATTTAAGACATTTTCCAAATCAGCACCAACAAAGCCAGGTGTCTGCTGAGCAACTAGTTTCAAATCAACATTTTTAGCCAATGGTTTATTCTTAGCATGAACGCGGAGAATAGCTTCCCGACCCTTCACGTCAGGACGGCCAACCAAGACTTTTCTGTCAAAACGACCTGGACGTAGAAGAGCTGGATCAAGAACATCCGAACGGTTAGTAGCCGCAATGATAATGATTCCTTCATTGCCTTCAAAACCATCCATTTCAATCAAGAGCTGATTAAGGGTTTGTTCACGTTCATCATTACCGCCACCGAGGCCAACACCACGCTGACGACCGACGGCATCAATTTCATCGATGAAGATAATAGCAGGAGCCGCTTTTTTCGCATCTTCAAATAGAGAACGAACACGGCTTGCTCCGACACCGACAAACATTTCAACAAAGTCAGAACCTGAGATGCTAAAGAAAGGAACACCTGCTTCACCAGCAACTGCCTTGGCAAGCAAGGTCTTACCAGTCCCTGGAGGGCCTTCCAAAAGAACACCTGCTGGAATGCGAGCACCCAGCTTAGTATAACGTTTTGGATCTTTCAGGAATTCAACAACTTCAACAAGTTCTTGTTTTTCCTCTTCTGCACCAGCGACATCTGAGAAGCGTACTTTGATATCTTCTTTATTGGCCGCACGAGCTTTGTTGCGTCCAAAATTCATAGCACCACGAGCACCGCCACCGCCTTGATTCATCATAGACATAAAGATGAAGGCGATGATGATAAATGGAACCAAGGAAATCAAAAGATTAATCCACATTCCACTGGAGCTTTCACGCTTAATAGTCACTTCTGTCTCATGCTCAGCAGCTAGCTTTTGCAAATCAGAAACTGTTGTATCTGATGGCAAAACAACACTAGTAAATCTGCTAACTTTTGAGATTTCCGGACTGAAAAACAGGATTCCTGTCGTATCTTTTGATTCTTTAGGTTTTTTATAAGTACCTGATACCTCGATAATACTACCATTTGGCTGGTAGCTCATCTCTGTAACATTGTTATTTTGGATTTCTTTTACTAATTGGCTGTAGTTGATTTGCTGGCTACGACCTGTCGCACTTCCTGTAAAGAAATACTGAAAACCTGTAACAAGGACTACAATAATTAGAATATAGAGAAAAGGATTTTTTATAAAACCATTATTTTGTTTATTTTTCATTTATATCTAGTAAACCTTTATTTTGTATAAACTTCTTCTTTCAAGACACCTACATAAGGAAGATTGCGATAATACTCATCATAATCTAGTCCGTAACCTACTACAAATTTATTTGGAATTGTAAAGCAAGTGTAGTCTGCCTCAATGTCAACAATGCGTCCTTCTGGCTTATCCAACAACGTAGCGATTTTTACAGAAGCTGCATTTCTTTCTTTGAATAAATTACACAAATTCTTCAAAGTTTGGCCAGTATCGATAATATCTTCAACAAAAAGAATATCACGGCCAGCAATATCCTGATCAATATCTTTAATGATATTAATCACGCCGCTGCTAGTTGTACCGCCATGATAGCTAGACACCAGCATAAAATCTAATTCAATATCTGTATCCACGTGTTTGATTAATTCGGCCATAAAAGGAACTGAACCTTTCAAAATTCCTACAAAAATAGGCTTTTTACCTTGATAGTCTACTGTCAGCTGTTGGCCCAATTTTTTTGCCGCTACTACGATTTCCTCGTGAGAAACCAATATTTTTTTAATATCTTGTTCTAGCATAATTTTACCTATCTAATTTCTGAATATAAAGTACAGTACTCATTATATCACTTTTTAATTCCTTACTCAAATCACTGATAGCGATATTTACAATTGCTAAAATCTGCTGATTTTGCTCTACAATAATCGCTTTTTCGCGTTCTTCAAATGGAATTTTTCGATCAATGAATAGCCGACGAAGTTTTTTGTGATGTCCTTTCAAACGAAGACAATCGCCTGTTTTCCTGTGACGTAAAAGAAGTGGTGTTTCACGTGAAACTGCAATCGCTTGAACATTTTCACCCTCCAAAGGAGTGCCAAATGAGAATTGATAGTCCCAAAATTGAAGTTGATTACCACATTCTAACAGAATTGAGTCCATTTTCAAATCAGACCTACGACTGATTTTTCTGATTTCAAAATGCTTATAATCTTTCACCAACTCATATTCATCCTTTAAAGGGTGGATGTAATTAGCCTTGGTTCGTAAGATTCCTAAGATTTCTTCAAATTGCTTTTTATTTATATTTAATGAAGGAAATTTCTTTAAATATTCCTGCAGGAGAAAATTTTGCACTTCTGGAATTTGTTGCTCAAACACTTCAAGATTTGTAATGTCCAAACCTTGCGTCAGATGAGACAGAGCTGTCTGTAAGTTCCCAACTTCTTTCCCTAAAGAAATCAGAGAATTCTTAAAGCATGGATTTTCCTTTTCAAGACTTGGAAGATAAAGATTGCGAATCCGATTTCTGAGATAGTCATTTTGAAGATTGCTCTTATCTTCAAAATGCAAAATATCAGGGAAATCTTGCTTATGAAAATAAAGCAGAGGTCGGATTAATTCGCCATTTGCAAAAGGTTGAACCTCAGTCATTCCAGACAGGTGACGAAGTCTTGCTCCTCGTAATAGCCTCATAAACACCGTCTCGGCCTGATCATCAGTATGATGAGCCGTTACCAAGGCCGTGTAGCCTTCTGTCAGCATGATTTCTTCAAAAAAACGATAGCGAAATCGCCGAGCTTTTTCCTCAGAAAAATCACCTGAAAAATTTGAGCTGAAAAATTTCACACCAAGTTTCTGGGCAAAATTTGACAGCTCTTTTTCTTCCATATTTGACTCTGGACGTTGCTTGTGGTTAACATGCGCTATGCCCAGCTCAATCTCTAGCTCTTCTCTATTCTGGTACAAGAGATGGAACAAGGTCATCGAATCCAAGCCACCAGAAACTGCTACCAGCACTTTTCGATGATTTTGAAAATACCGCTTTTCCTGCATTTGTTTGCGAAACTTCTGATCGATCATTTCAGAACTCCGTACACATCATCTGCGATTTTAGAAATTGTATCGTAATCCGAATTATTCGTAAGAATGGCAATAATAAATGGCGAATCCGCATACACAATAGCGACATCATGCTTGAAGTCGTAAGCATCACCAATTTTATGAGCTACTTTTACATTGATGTTTTTAGAAATTCGCTGATTATCATAATTTGTCTGAGACAAGGCATCGATAATCATGCTATTTTGCTTATAAATGGCTTCCATAACATTTCCTGCCATTCGAGCCGAAGCTTGTCTGCTTTCCACATCCCACTTTTTACCCGCAATTTTTTCAATAGTATTTTGAAATTGGCTATCAGATTGATTGCTTGTATAGTAGGCGAGGATATTGTGGGCCACATTATCCGACTCTTTTGCTACACCATTGATTAAGTCCTGCACAGAGTATTCCTTATCATTTGCTGATTTGGAAATACTACCGCTTCCCTCAGGGTCATAGGCACCTGCAAAATCATTGACAGCCGCTGTATATTTGAACTTTTTATCTAAAGAAAGGCTATGATTGTTTAGTTGCTCTTGGGCATAGTAAAGATAAGGAATTTTCGTCACACTGGCTGAGTACATTTGTTGATCTGGATTAATGCCTGCTTCTTTGCCCGTGTCTAGCTGTTTTACATAAATAGAAAAGTCAGCTTTTTTGTACTTAGAGTTTAAAAGCTCCTGAACCTTTTCCATTCGATTATCTTCTTGGGAAAGAAAATCAACAGAAACCCAACCTTGACCTTCAATTTTAGCGTACTCTCCCTTAACTGTTTGAGCAATTTGTGCCACCTTTACTTTGCTATAAGCAGGTAGTTTAGCTGCAATCTTTTTAGAAGAATTGATTGGGATAGTATCGTAGAGCACATAGTTAGGGACCAGCCATCTTTCCTGTTTAACATCTGTGATAGACTGAACCGTATCCTCATAAATGCTATTCTTATCTGCAATTACAAACTGGCCATTCTTTAATTTAAAGATAGGAATCCCAGCCTCATTCACGTGCAACTCTGTCAGCTCTAGTGGCTGATCTGGCAAAAGTTTCCCAGCTACCTTAGTCAAAGTAGCATCTGTAAAAGTAGGCGTTTCTTCATAAACATTAGGATTTGTAGGGATACTCGTATGGTAACGGCCATAAGCTGTACCTGTCAGCTGATACTTTTCTTCTTCGTCTAAAACAAGTTCCTTTTCAGTACTGATTGCTGTTTGACTGCTCCATAAAGCTGGCAGTAAAAATATCAGCAAAAGTAACTTACGCATGACCTCCCCTTTCCTTTTTCGTTTCTTGAAGTTTTAAAGCTTGATTCTTTTCGGATAATTCTGCTAGTTTTTCATCCGAAAAAGATAAAAATTTCTCTATATTTTGAAGTAAATTTTCCATGATTATTGTGGTAATAAATCTGGTGTTGTGTAAATATATTCCCCTTCTTTTGAAAAAGAATACTTGGCACGAGCATATTTGGCAGCATAGCTGTCATCTTTCAACTTAGTAGCAATGTCAGATTGATAGCTCTTTTCTTCGCCTAATTTTTCATATTTTTTCTGTAATTGTGCATATTGAGCACGACGATTAAGTAAAGTTTCGTAACTTTGATATAAATTATAGGCTGGAAGAATAAAAAGTAGCATGACTAAAATTAGAACCCATCCCATAAAACGATTTCGCTTCCGACGTTCCTCATCGAGGTATCTGCGACGCTGATTTTCATCTTGGATAAAGCGATTATTTATTTGAACAATATTTCTAGACATTTTCTTCAATCCTTGTCTCACTGATAATTTCATACATTTTAGCAGCATCTTCTTTTTTAGTACTGTCTTTCATTTCTAGCACCCGCACTGTTAACAGCTTATTGCCAAAACGAACTTCAATTTGATCATTGATTTTTAAATCTGTCGAACTTTTTGCCAGGATTCCATTTACCTTGATACGACCTTTATCTGCTACCTCTTTAGCTACAGGGCGTCGCTTGATAATACGTGATACCTTTAAATACTTGTCTAATCTCATAGTCTTTTCCTCGATTTTCTCTTAATATTCTATCATTCTTTTGAAAGAAACAAAGCTAAAAAGCTGAAATTTTACCGAATTGTAATGTTTATTCAGCTTTTCGATTCTTGATTTCTACCAGTTTTTCACCAAAGTTCAGCAAGTTTTCCAAAATCTCAAAATCTTTTTTATTCCGAACATCAAAAACGACTTCAATCAAGCCTTGCTGCTCACCAATTCGAGCCTTTAGATTTGTCGCTGACAAGGCTTCAAAATAATCTTGGGTCAGATAGATTTGCTGAGAAATTTTTTCAAAACGAATGATGACAGATTCTTGCTTCCGCTCAACAAGTGCCACAAAAGCCTGATCAAGATAGGACTTGACTAAGCCAATCTCTAGTAGGTAAGCCACTACGTCCGGATATTCTCCAAAGCGGTCAATCAATTCATCTTGCAGATGTTCATAGTTTACACGATTGTCAATTTCACGAATTCTCTTGTAAACTTCGATTTTCTGACGTTCATCAGAAATATAATCGCTTGGAAGATAGGCATCAATCTGAAGATTGATTTCAGCGTTACTTTTTTGGCGCTTGGTTTCCTTACCTTGCTTCTTAGCAATGGCTTCTTCTAAAAGCTGAGAATACATTTCAAATCCTACAGAATCAATGAAACCTGACTGTGAACTTCCTAAAATATTTCCTGCTCCGCGGATAGACAAATCCCTCATCGCAATCTTGAATCCAGATCCTAGCTCAGTAAATCCTTTAATGGCTTCTAGTCTTTTTTCTGAAACTTCAGTTAGAGTTTTATCTGGTCGGTACATAAGATAGGCATAAGCGATTCGATTGCTGCGGCCAACCCGACCACGAAGTTGATACAAGGTTGACAGACCCATATGATCAGCATTTTCGATAAAGAGAGTATTTGCATTTGGAATATCAACACCAGTTTCGATGATCGTTGTTGTGACTAAAATATCGTATTCGCCATTAACAAAGTCTAAAAGGGTATTTTCTAAACGCACCTCTGTCATCTGTCCATGAACATAACCAATTGAAGCCTCTGGGATCAACTCTTTTAATTCTGAAACTTTTTGCTCAATGGTGTCAACTTTATTGTAAAGGTAGTAAACTTGTCCGCCTCGGTCTATTTCACGTAAAACCG
Source organism: Streptococcus cristatus (assembly GCF_001578775.1). Lineage (GTDB taxonomy): Bacteria > Bacillota > Bacilli > Lactobacillales > Streptococcaceae > Streptococcus > Streptococcus cristatus_A. The sequence goes on from NZ_KQ969062.1 coordinate 7,092, forward strand.
CATCCCGAATAACTGTCTTATTATTTTCTAAAACATAGGTTTGAACTGGATAACGATTTGTCGGTGGTGTTTCAATGACCGATAAATCTCGAATCCCTAGCATCGACATATGAAGGGTTCGTGGAATAGGGGTAGCCGTCAAGGTCAGCACATCAACCTTCTTTTTAAGCTCCTTCAACTTTTCCTTATGCTTGACACCGAAACGCTGCTCTTCATCTATCACCAGTAGCCCCAAATCGGAGAATTTTACATCTGCTGATAGGAGGCGATGGGTACCGATAATAATATCAATCTGCCCTTTTTCCAATTTTTCCAGAGTCTCTTTTTGCTCCCCTTTGCTTCTAAAACGGCTGAGAACATCGACATTCACGGCAAAATCGTTGAAACGTTCTTTAAAGTTTGTGTAGTGTTGCTGAGCTAAAACAGTGGTCGGAACCAAGATAGCCACCTGTTTATGATCGTTGACAGCCTTAAAAGCAGCCCGCATAGCCACCTCTGTCTTCCCAAAACCAACATCGCCAACCAAGAGGCGATCCATTGGACGGTCGCTCTCCATATCCTTCTTGATTTCCTGGATACTTCTGAGTTGGTCATCTGTTTCCACATACGGAAAGGCATTGTCAAACTCTACTTGATGCTGGTCGTCACTAGAAAATTGAAAACCTTTTAATTGACTACGCTCTGCATACAATTTAATAAGGTCATCGGCAATGTCTTCAACCTGATGCTGGACTTTTTGCTTCGTTTTTTGGAAACGCCCATCATTTAACTTGTTAATTTTAGGTGCTTTTCCATCACTAGCTACATATTTAGACAGAAGGTTGATTTGATCCACCGGAATGGAGATACGATCTGCATTTTGATACTGAATCGTCAAATAATCCCGATGAACTCCTGAAACCTCAATCGTTTCAATTCCTAAATAGCGACCAATACCGTGGATATTATGAACCACATAATCGCCTTTTTCCAGTTCATTATAGTCTTTCAACCTTTCAGCATTGGAAATATTTTGACGACGAATCCTACGTTTGATTTTTCTCTGAATCATCTCATGCTCAGTAATCAAAACGATTTTTTCATCGACAAAATTAAAGCCTTGAACGAGATTTCCTTCTATGAGCTGGACAGCTTTTTCATGGATGTCTTTGTCCTTGATGTAATCTAAATGAATCTCATAATCCTGTAAAGTTTTATGTAAATTTTGTAAACTTGAAGCCGAATTTGCCTGCAAGATTACCGAATAGTCCGATTTCCTAAAGCGATTAATTTCTTCTTTTAAGAGAGGAAACTGACTAAAAAATTCCTGCATTGGATATTGATTGAATTGATAAAGTGCATCAAATTTTAGATTTCCCAATCCTTTGTGAAAGTTGGAAAAAAATGTAGCAGGTTTATATTTACGATAGTCCTGATAATTATTTGTAAAGTATTGTTGATTTGACAATGCTTTGCTGTTTTGTAAATCATCTGTCAAGATATTGGCAACTTCTAATTCAAACTGAGCATGCTTGTCCATTATCTTTTGAAAATCATCAAAAAATATAGGAGTATGCGTTGGTAAATAGTCTAAAATAGTCCATTCTTTCTGATAAAATAAGGAAAGAAATTTGCGAATATCTGCATGATGAAATTGCTCTCTAGCAGAGCTCAATACTTCTTCTAAATAGGATTTCAAAGAAGGATCAAGAACCGTAGAGAGGGACGCTTCTAGATTTTTCTGTCCCCTTGCATAATCTTCTTCTGTCAATAGAAGATCTGTGACAGGCTCTATCAAAATCTGTTCCACATTTTCAAGAGAAAGTTGATTTTCAGGATTGAAAATCCTTATGCCATCAATCTCATCTCCAAAAAACTCTATCCGATAAGGATATTGAGCCGAGCGTTCAAAAATATCTAGAATATCCCCTCTCAGACTGTACTCTCCTTGACTGAGAACCTGAGAAACCTTTTTATAACCATTACTTGACAAAGACTTGACTAGATTGTCAAGGTTATATTCTTCAGTAACAGAAAGAATAAGCTCAGATTGTTTAAAAATATTAGGCTGGGGCAATAATAAACGACTGGCTGCAACATTGATGATCAGAATCCCATTCTTCTCTTTGTCTGATAAAAATTTCATGGCTTCTAATCTGGCAAAGATTTTTTCTTGCGATGAAAAAACAAACTCAGCCAAAGGGGTATCATCTGCCAGGAAAGTATAAACCTTTTCTTCTCCCAACAAAGAAAGCAAATCACTAGCCAGCCGCTCTGCTTCATTTTGACTAGAAGTGATGACTAGGATTTTATCCTGCTCTTCTAAACTACTGGCAATCGCTAAAGCCTTTGTTGAAGCTGAAAGTCCCATCACTAACTGACGGGTCTTCTTTTGCAATTGTTTCTTCCAGTCTACAATTTGTCGGTTTCGACCAAATAGATCAAGTAGTGTCATTGTCTTATCCATTGTATTGTTGCATGGTCTGCTCAAAATTCTCAGTTTGTAAATAATGATTTACAGCACTGTCAACTTTTTCTAATGTGTTTAAAATAATGATATAATCTTCCTCATCAAATTTTCCTAAAACATGATGAATAACTGACATATTATTTTTAGGTCTTCCAATGCCAATTTTCACTCGCTTGAATTCCTGTGTTCCAATATGTTTAATGATGGACTTAATACCATTGTGCCCGCCAGCTGAACCTTTGGTACGAAGGCGGATTTTCCCAACTTCCATATCTAGATCATCATAAATAACGAGTAAGTCATCTATATCTAAACCATAGTAAGTAAGCAAGGCATGGACTGCTTTCCCACTTTCATTCATAAAAGTAGTTGGTTTTACAAAATAGACTTTTTCCCCATTCAAGAAAGTTGAAGCAATGTCTGCTTGAAAAATCTTATCTGCTGTAAACTTTAGATTTAGTTCTTTACACATTTTGTCAACTAACATAAAGCCAACATTATGTTTGGTCTCAAAATATTTATCTCCTGGATTTCCTAATCCAACAATTAATTTTGTCATTTTACTCCTTTATAAAAGCCAAAAGGGCTGGAAATTTCTTTCCAACCTATGTATTTTAAATTTACACTTAATTTACACGTTAAAGCGGAATTCCATAATATCGCCATCTTGAACGATATACTCTTTTCCTTCTTCACGCAAGCGTCCAGCTTCTTTTACAGCCTTTTCAGATCCATATTTTACCAAATCATCATAAGACATCGTCACCGCACGGATGAAACCTTTCTCAAAGTCTGAGTGAATGATGCCAGCTGCTTGAGGAGCTTTCATACCACGCTTGAAGGTCCAAGCACGGACTTCCTTTTCACCAGCGGTAAAGTAGGTTCCAAGTCCCAAAAGATGATAGGCTGCTCGTGTCAATTTGTCTACACCTGACTCTGTCAAGCCAATAGCTTCCAGAAATTCTGCCTTGTCTTCATCGTCCAGTTCAGAAATTTCTTCCTCGGCACGCGCAGAGATGACAACAACTTCAGCATTTTCTGTAGCAGCAAATTCACGAATCTGCTTCACATAGTCAATATTGTCTGGATCTGCAACTTCATCTTCACCGACATTGGCCACATAAAGTACTGGCTTAGTCGTTAAAAGAAAGAGACCTTTGACGATTTTTTGCTCTTCTTCTGTAAATTCAACTGTCCGAGCTGACAGACCATCTTCCAGAACAGACTTGATTTTCTGCAAAACATTAAATTCTGCAACAGAGTCCTTGTCCTTCTGAGTACGAGCCATCTTCTCAACACGCGCATAGCGTTTGTTAATGCTTTCCAGATCGGCCAAAATGAGCTCCAGATTAATGGTCTCAATATCAGCCATGGGGTCGACGAAGTCAGACTCACGGCCCTGTTCCCGCATGACATTTTCATCATCAAAGGCACGGACTACATGGACGATAGCATCCACTTCACGGATATTGGCCAAGAATTTATTTCCCAGACCTTCCCCTTTCGAAGCTCCCTTTACAATACCAGCAATATCTGTAAACTCAAATGTAGTGGGAACCTTCTTTTGAGGTTTAATCAATTCTGTTAATTTGTCCAAACGAGCATCTGGCACTTCTACCCGACCGACATTTGGATCAATGGTCGCAAAAGGGTAGTTAGCAGCTTCTGCACCTGCTTTTGTAATTGCATTAAATAAAGTTGACTTGCCCACATTAGGCAGTCCAACAATCCCTGCTGTTAAAGCCATTCGTATCTTCTCCATTCATCTTTTCAATCCAAACCATTATACCATAATTCCTTATCCTAAACAGCGGATTTGAATGAAAAATTTCCTGCTTTCTGGATAGAAATAAAAAATATTTTCTACAAAAAATGATATAATATAGTTAATATTTTGATAAAAGGAGTTAGCCATGAAAAAAATGACAATTAAAACCTTTGTTCTTTCTTTCTTGACGATGTTTACTTTACTTTTTTTAGCTGCCTGCAGTAGCAGTCCTAAAAAAGCCTATTTTCAGTTGATTGATCAAAAGACCAAGCAAGACAGCCGGATCACTCTTGAGTATAAGGGAGATGATTTGCTGAACAATGAAACCAGCAATGTTTTCTATTATGAGCCTATCGGATTGACAAAAGATACCGCCAAAGAACAAATTGGAGGCTACATGCAAACGCTGGAAAATATTAAAGGACTTACTAATAAAATCGAGTATAAAGACGATCATTTGACGCAAAAGATGACGATGGATTTTAGCAAGGCAGATATTTCAGAACTGAAAAACAAACAACTTATCCAAACAGATGGAGACCAAAAAGCTAATTATATTAGTTATAAAGAAACGGTAAAATCTCTTGAAGCTTCTGGCTATAAAGAAGTCAAAGACGGCAAATTTGAAGAACTTAAATAAAAGCAGAAAACGGATAAGACTTTCTTGGTCTTATCCGTTCTTTGTTGATGAGGTAGGTCATTCAAAATTGGATTAGTCAAAACTATTAACTATTCGATGACCTTCTTCATTTTTCTTTCAAAATCATATCTGCTCATCATGACAACGTGTTCGCAGTTACTGCAGCGAATCTTAATATCTGCTCCCATGCGGACGACTTCCCAACGATTGGCTTTCTTGCCAGTCGACTTAATGGTACAGGCATGGGGCTTTTTCATTTCTACAAAAGTTCCAAGTTCGTACATCTTCTCTCCTTTTGACAATCTTTTTTTATTATCTTAAAAATACAGATTGACGCTTTTCTCCATCCTAGCTGTATTATACCACAAGTTTAGAGTCAGCTGGCTTGTAAATGATCAAAATAAGACAAGGCGGATCGATTCAACCTTGTCTTAAATCTTATCTTCTAATTAGTACGGACTGGCGTGATCAACTGGATAAAGTTTTCAGCATCTTCGCTTGGTACCAAAGTGAAAGGACGAACAGCTGAAATAAAGCTGATGGTCACCTTCTCACTATCGACTGCCTTTAGCGCTTCGATCAGGTAGGTAGGATTGAAACTGATGGTCAAATCTTCTCCTGAAACACTTTCTGTATCAATTTCTTCATTCACGCGCCCAACTTCTGGTGAATGGACATGAGCGCTGACAATGCCCTTCACAATTTCCAATTTCACTGTTCCGTTTTGAGTCGCATTGGACAGAAGACGAGACCGTTCCATGGCATGACGTAAATTATTGGTATTAAAGGTCACAACGCTTGAAAATTCTGTCGGAATCAAGCGATCTGTGTCAGGATAGTTTCCTTCCAGCAGGCGTGTATAGAAGCTGATATTTTCACTTCTAAAGAGAAGTTGATTATTGGCAAAGAAAACCTCTACTGTTTCAATTTCATCTGTGAAAACAGCCGTAAATTCACGCAGAGAACGGCTAGGAATTACCACATCGAAGTCATCCCCCTTCTTATCCAAAGTAATTTTCTTTTGGCTCATCCGGTGAGAGTCTGTCGCAACTGTTTTGAGGGATTGGTTATCTGTCAAGACAAAATGAACCCCCGTCAAAATAGGACGGCTTTCTTGCGTGCTAGCAGCAAAAGCTGTCTCATTGATGATATTTTTAAGGACTTTTGTTTCTAAAACCAAAGGATTGCTAGTAGAGACTTCTTGGATACGTGGATATTGATCTGCATCTTTTCCTTTTAGCGTAATTTCTGACTTGCCACTGGTAAGGACGATTTGTTTTTGCTCAATTTCTTTGAAATCAAGCACGATATCTGGCAAGCTAGAAATGACATTGATAAAGAAATTTGCTTCAAGGAGGATAGAACCTGGTGAAGTAATCAAGAGCCCGGCATTCTCATTTTGCACTGAAATGAAGTTTTCAATGGAAATTTGGCCATTTGAACCAATCAAGGTAATGCCTTCTTTTGTTACATCAATTTTAACAGTTGATAAAATTGGAATAGCGTTTTTTGTACTGATAGCTCTTTTAGTTGTATTCAAAGCTTGTAGGAATAAATTTTTATTAATAGAGAAGTGAATCATAGGGACTCCTTTTATTATTTATGATTATTAAGTTAATAGTAATAGTAGTTCTTGTGGAAGCTGTGGAAAAATGGAGCAAAGTATCTAAAATCAAGTTTTAAGACTTGTTCACAACCTGTGGAAAAAACTTCAGATTAGCTCAATCTTTTCCACACCCTTATTTTATCTTGTTTTTGATATTTTCGATTTCAAGTCGCAGGCTATCGTCAGTTTCGAGTCGATTTTTGATTTTTCCATGCGCGTGAATGACTGTTGTATGGTCTTTGCCGCCAAATTCTCGCCCGATTTTTGGTAGGCTATTGTCTGTTAGTTCGCGGGCTAGATACATGGCCACTTGTCGAGCCAAAACGATATTTTGGACGCGACGACTTCCCTTCATTTCTTTGACACTGACGCCATAGAAATTACCGACCTCAGACTGGATTTTTTCAATCGGAATGACGGTCACCTGACTAGAATCCTGCTTGCGAGCTCGAATGGCTTCGGCAGCAATATCAATCGTAATTTCCTTGAGATTGCGGACTCTTGCAATGAGCGTAATATCATTGAGGGCCCCTTCTAAGTCACGGACATTCGAGTCAAATTGTCCGGCGAGGTACTCCAAAGTATCATTAGGGAAAATATAGTCCAGATTTTCGATTTTGTTCCGGAGGATGGCAATCCGCGTTTCAAAATCAGGTGGTGTAATATTTTGAGTGAGCCCCCATTTGAAGCGCGTGACCAAGCGTTCTTCCAAATTATCAAGATGATCTGGACTGCGGTCGCTGGTCAGCACAATCTGCTTGTTATCTCCGTGCAGAGCGTTAAACGTATTGAAGAATTCTTCCTGGGTAGAGACTTTTTTTCCGCCAAGAGACTGGATATCATCAATCAAGAGCAAATCCAAGCTCCGATAGATTTTTTTGAAATTATCCATGTCGCCGAGCCTCAGATGCTCCAGAAAGTCATTGATAAAGGTTTCCGCTGGAATATATTTTACACGCGCATCAGGAATATTTTCTAAAATTTGATTGCCGATAGCATTCAGTAAGTGGGTTTTTCCTAGACCTGGTCCACCATAGATAAATAGGGGATTATAGGTAGTTGCTAGATTTTCAGACACAGCCAAGGCTGCTGCTTTAGCCCAGATATTCCCGTCCCCTTGTACAAAATTATCAAATGTATATTTAGCTTTTAATCCAGTATCAATTGGCGGCAAACTTGGGCGAAATGGAGTTTTTTCAGGAAGTTCTTCCAGCTGATATTTAGAAATACTATCATGTCCTGCTTCTTCAAAGACGTATTTGGCCGTGATTTGATCGTTGAAAATTTCAAAGCCAGCTGTGAGAATAACGCCCACTAAGTTTTGTTCCCAAAATAGCTGTTTGACTGGGCTATCCAGAAAGATAGTGGCCTGATTATTTTCAATGGCTATCAATTTTGCTTCTGCAACAAAAAAATCATAGGTTGTCTGTTTTAGTTGAGCAGCTGAAAGTTCTAAAATTCTTCGCCAAAATTCTTGCTCTATGGTCATTGCCTCCTCCTTTTCAAAAAATTATTCTCTAGGTCGATTCTCATTTTAACATAAAATGACGAAGTTTTCCACAACTTGTGGAGAAAAATCAACAATGTTTATAAGACTTATCCACAGATTGTGGATTACATGTAAAATCCTTATTTTTCAACAATTTAGGCTACTTTTAAAGGTGGAAAAGTCTGTTAGTTTGAAAAAAGAAAATAACAGCCCTATTTCAGGCTGTTTATAATTCTTTGATACTCTTCCTCGTTTTCAAAAGGAATAACGATCTTTCCTTTTGAAGAATTTTTTAATTGAATGGAGACATTGAGTCCAAGGATTTTTTTCAATCTTTCTTCTTCCGAATGGGAGAAAATTTCTTTGTTTTTTCTGTTCTTTGACTTTTTTTTCTTTTGTAATGAAAGTTCAAGAGCACGAACGGATAAATTATCTTGAATGATTTTGTCCAGCCAAAATACTTGCTCTTCTTTTCTGAGCGGGATGAGGAGACGAGCATGCCCTTGCGAAATCATTTCCTCTTTGACAGCGTCCAGCATAAAAGCTGGTAGCTGTAACAAGCGGACAAGATTACTGATGTAAGGCCGAGATTTTCCCATAATTCTTGCAATTTCTTCATGGGTCAGACCTTTCTCAATCAGATGCTGATAGGATTCTGCTTCTTCGATTGGATTGAGGTCTTCTCTTTGCAAATTCTCGATGATGGCTTGCTTCATCATGTCATCGTCAGACAAGTCTTTAATAAGGGCAGGAATGTTTTCTAAGCCAGCAATTTTAGCAGCTCTGAATCGTCTTTCACCTGCTAAAATTTCGTAACCAAATAAGGAAGATTTTCTCAAAATAATGGGCTGAATAATTCCATTTTCTTTAATAGAAGCTGCCAATTCATTTATTTTTTCTTGAGAAAAGCTTTTTCTAGGTTGATAAGGATTTGTTCGAATGTCTTTTAGTGGTATGTATTGATAATTTTCCATTTGTATATAGCATAACACACCTTTACGATCGTGTAAAGGTGTGTTGACAATTATGTAAAGGCTTAGTTGTTACTTAAGTCCTGAGTTGATTTGGTCAATTTGATGGTCGTAGTAGCTTCTTTACCATCTCTAAAGTAAGTCACTTTTAACTCATCTCCTAGAGAGTGTCTGTAGAGAGCAGATTGTAAATCACTAGTTGACTCAACATCCTTATCGTCAACTTTTGTGATGACATCGTATTTCTGAAGTTTATTTTCAGCAGGCATTCCTTCTTGTACAGAGCGGACAAGGATACCTGATTTTACAGATGAAGGTAGGCGTAATTTTGCTAAGTCAGAAGTGGCGATATTAGATAAATCGAGCATTTGGATACCCAGAGCAGGACGAGTCACTGTTCCATTTTTCTCTAATTGCTTGATGATATTGACAACATCGTTTGATGGAATTGCAAAGCCCATGCCTTCTACAGCAGTTTGACCATTGTGAGAGATTTTGCTGGACGTAATACCAATAACTTGCCCTTGGATATTGATGAGTGGGCCGCCAGAGTTACCAGGGTTGATAGCAGCATCTGTTTGCAAGGCAGTCGTCGAAATATTTTGGCCGTCTTCAGATTGTAGAGTTACATTTCTACCCAAACTAGAGATGATTCCTTGTGTAACAGAGTTAGCGTATTCTGTTCCGAGAGGACTTCCGATGGCAATAGCCGTTTCTCCTACTGTCAGGGAATTTGAATCTCCAAATTCAGCTACATCTTTCACCTTTTCAGAGCTAATTCTTACTACAGAAATATCAGAATAAACATCTGATCCCACTACTTCACCAGGAACCTTACTACCATCTGCTAGTAGAATATCGGGATTTTTTGCTCCATTTAGCACGTGAGTATTGGTGACAAGGTAGGCATATTTTCCTTCCTTCTTATAAATGACACCTGATCCCTCACTAGCTACTTGAGGATCACTGGTTGATTCATTATTGATCACTCCTTCTTGATTAGAATCTGTATAAGTAATTACTGATACAACTGCATTTTGCACTTTTTTTACAGCCTTTGTGGTGTCGGTTGTGTTTTTATAAGACGTTGATACAGTAGTTTTTGAATTTGAAGAACCAAGATTAGCCAATTTATTATTAACAAATGCGGTGGCTAAATTTCCTAGGCTTCCGCCAATAAATCCTACAACTAAAACAATAAAAAGCAACAAAGATTTTTTAAAGAAATTTGAAGCGTTTTTCATATTTTCCTCCTTGATTACAATTGATGAAATTATAGAAATCTATTCTTAATTATAACTTAAAATTCACAAGTTTTCCACAACTTGTGGAAAACTTATAAAAAATGTTGATAGAGGTTAGGAAATACATAGATTCAACAAGTTTTCCATAAAAAACTGATGTGAATAAAGTGTGAAATCCATGTGGATATGATAGAATGGAAATATGAAAATAAAGCTTGTAACTGTTGGAAAATTAAAAGAAAAGTATCTCAAGGATGGGATTGCTGAATATGCTAAACGCCTGAGTCGATTTTGTAAGTTAGAAATTGTAGAATTAGCAGACGAAAAAACACCAGATAAGGCCAGTGAGGTAGAAAATCAGCAAATCCTCGAAAAAGAGGGAAATAGGATCTTAGCAAAAATCTCTGAACGAGAATTCGTAGTTACTTTGGCTATTGAGGGGAAACAATTTCCTTCAGAAGAGTTTAGTTCGATCTTGAACGACATCACAGTTCGTGGCTTTTCTGATATTACATTTGTGATTGGCGGCAGCTTGGGTCTGTCTCCTGCTGTCAAAAAAAGAGCTAATCTACTGATGAGTTTTGGAAAATTGACCCTGCCTCATCAATTGATGCGCCTTGTTTTGGTAGAGCAGATTTACCGGGCTTTCATGATTCAACAGGGGAGTCCTTACCATAAGTAAATCTTGACGATACTAGATTTTTCTGATAAAATGAAAAGGTATCGGTCTCATAGCTCAGCTGGATAGAGCATTCGCCTTCTAAGCGAACGGTCGCAGGTTCGAATCCTGCTGGGATCATAATATACATTACTCAGACACGAAAAAATTTCGTGTTTTTTATTATATTTTTGAGAAAACGACATTTCAGGGAAAGATGACAGATTATTTGAAATTTTATTTATAATAGATCTTGTAAGGTAACACTTACGAAAAAATTTTTAGGAGAATCTATTATGAAAAATACTCAGAAAAACTTTAAAACAATCGCTCAATTCCCGGTCTTGAATGAAAAAGAACTTAAAGAAGTTCTTGGAGGAGATTTAAGAAATATCTTCTTAAAAATTAAATTTAAGAAAAAATAACATCGATAATTGAGGAAATGGAATTATGTTTGAATTATTTTTTTGGATATTGCAAGCTGCCATTGAAGTATATTTCACTATTGTTATATATGAAAAGATCAATAAAGTAAAATCTAGTTTTTACTTTACTTTTCTGTGTGCTATAGTCTTAATTTTATTACCATTACTCATATTAAATTTAGAATCTATATTTTCTTTGTCAAGGCATGTTCTATATTTTCTTTTACTACTGATTTATCCTCTTCTTTTCTACAGGTATTTTTATAAAAAAGAGAAGTTATCAACTCTTTTGTCTATATTTCTATCTCTTCTCCTTTATTTAACAGTTCAGGCTTCTACTACCTTTTTTTCTGTCATTATTTCCTCAATTACAGGGGATTCATTTGTAAAAGATAATTGGGCTATCTTTTATATCATGATAAATAGTATCTCTGTTTTATTTATGCTTAAGTTTATCGACTACTTACCATTTTACGCATGTGATTTTAAAGAGGAGGTTTTTAAAAAGACAATTAAGAGAATTAATATTTTTTATGTTATAGATATTTTCATTTTAAATGTTTCTCATTGGTTAAGTGAAGACGATCATTTTAATAGTTTTAGCAGTATGCTAGCGACTATTTGTTTCTTGATCTTTATGACAACTCTTTTCTATTTGAAGGCAATTCGGGAAAAGTATGAAAAAGAAGAGGAGATTCGACAAAGAGAATTGGAACAGTTGCAGCTGCAGCAGTATACAGATGAAATTGTTTCTCTCTATAATGAAATTCGTGGTTTTCGTCATGATTATGCCGGCATGCTGACTAGCTTTCAGACGGCCATAAATACTCAAGATATCAAGGAAATTGAAAAAATATATCAAGAAGTTTTAGTTGATGCAAATTTAAAATTACGCTCGGATAAATACACTTATTTTGATTTGAACAATGTTGGTGACTCAGCTCTCCGAAGCGTTATGACGGAGACTTTATTCAAGGCGCGTGAGCACCAGATTGATTTGACATTCGAAGTCAAAGATCCTGTTGAGAAATTACCGATTAAGCTATTAGATGTGGTAAGAATGGCTAGTATATTACTAAACAATGCTGTTGAAGGCGCAATCGAAAGCTATGAAAAAATGATTCATGTGACTTTAGTTCAACTCGATACGGAAATCATTTTTGTTGTAAAAAATTCCCGCAAGCAAAGGAAATTAGATTTAGAAGAAATTTATGAACCAGAGTTCTCTACTAAAGGTTATCGAAGAGGTCTAGGTTTAAATAATCTGAAAGAAATTTTAGAGAATTATGAATACATCATGCTAGATACAGAAATAAGTAAGTATGATTTCACCCAAGTATTAACAATTAAAAGAAGGAATAGTTTATGAGAATCTTAGCATTAGAAGATACCTTAGCCCACCAACTCCGCATGGAAAAAACTTTAGCAGAGATTGCTGAAGAAATGGGTATCGATATCCAGGTAAAAATCACAGGAAAAATTCAGGAATTTAAGGACTACGTCGAAAATGAAGATGTCAATCAGATTTATTTTCTGGATATAGATATTAAAGGGGAAGAGACTAAAGGACTGGAGGTCGCTCGTTTTATTCGTCATCATAATCCATATGCTATTATTGTCTTTGTAACTTCAAAATCAGAGTTTGCGACCATGACTTTCAAATACAAGGTATCAGCTCTTGATTTTATTGACAAGGATATTAACGATGATTCGTTTAAAAAACGTATCAAAGATTGTATCATTTATACGAAAAACACCTTAATTACAAACACCAACATGGTTGATTACTTTGAATACAGCTATCGAGGCAATGATGTGCGCGTGCCATTTAATGATATTTTGTATATCGAAACCTCAAGCTCCTCTCATAAGTTACGGATGGTCGGAAAAAGCTTTATAAAAGAATTTTATGGAACGATTGCCAGTGTTCAAGAACAGGATGAGAAAACCCAACGTTTCTTTGCTTCCCATAAATCTTTCTTAGTCAATATCGATAATATCTGTGATTATGATAAGAAAACAAAGGAGATTATATTTTATGAAGGCCGCCGTTGCCCTGTTTCTAGGCTAAGAACAAAACATTTAAAAGAAATTTTAAAAAATAAATAAAAAACTGTTGACAAAGATTCAAAACCTGATATAATAGAATATGTTCTGAAAAGAACATAGATGGTCCGTTGGTCAAGGGGTTAAGACACCGCCTTTTCACGGCGGTAACACGGGTTCGAATCCCGTACGGACTATACTATCCGCCATAGCTCAGTTGGTAGTAGCGCATGACTGTTAATCATGATGTCGTAGGTTCGAGTCCTACTGGCGGAGTAAAAGAGTTTCAGGTATGCGAATTACCAATAATAGAAGAGGACAATTGTCCTCTTTTTTTGTGTGATATGAGGCAGAAATTTGATAAGTTTGATATAATAATTTTAGAAAATATGTTCAAGAGGTTTCTTATGAAATCATTAAAATTTCAATCTGTTTTTGACATTATCGGGCCTGTCATGATTGGCCCTTCTAGCAGTCACACTGCAGGGGCTGTGCGTATCGGTAAGATCGTATCCTCTATTTTTGATGATACACCGACCGAGGTTGAATTCCAGCTTTTTAATTCCTTTGCAAAGACTTATCGCGGGCATGGAACGGATTTGGCTTTGGTAGCCGGTATTTTAGGAATGGATACAGATGATCCTGAAATCCCTAACAGCCTTGAAATTGCCCATAAACGCGGTATCAAGATTGTCTGGACTATTCAGAAAGATAGCAATGCTCCTCATCCAAATACGACAAAAATCACGGTTAAGAATAACTATAAGACCATCAGTGTAACGGGTGTATCTATCGGTGGTGGAAATATTCAGGTGACCGAGTTAAATGGCTTCTCAGTCTCTCTCAGCATGAATACGCCAACCATTATCATCGTCCACCAAGATGTTCCAGGTATGATTGCCCATGTAACGGAGGCTCTGTCCCGCTACAATATCAATATTGCTCAAATGACGGTGACTAGAGAAAAAGCGGGTGAGAAAGCGATTATGATCATTGAGGTGGATAGTCGTAGTTGCGAAGAGGCTATCGAAGAGATTCGGAAAATCCCCTATCTCCATAATGTCAATTTCTTTAAATAGGAGAAGAGATGTTTTATTCAATAAAAGAATTAGTTGAGCAGGCTGATTTAGATTTTAATGGCAATGTTGCTGAATTAATGATTGCGACCGAATATGAATTGACAGGTCGGGAAAGAGACGAAGTTTTACGTCTGATGAGTCGGAATCTTGAGGTCATGAAAGCTTCGGTTCTTCTTGGGCTTGATGAGAGTAAGTCTCGCAGCGGATTGACCGGTGGAGACGCAGCAAAATTGCACCACTATATCCAGTCGGGGAAGGCCTTGTCAGATTATACTGTGCTGACTGCTGCAAAAAATGCCATTGCTGTCAATGAACACAACGCTAAAATGGGCTTGGTTTGTGCTACACCAACAGCCGGTAGCGCTGGCTGTCTGCCAGCCGTGCTTACATCAGCGATTGAAAAACTAGATTTGACAGAGGAGCAGCAATTAGACTTTTTGCTGGCTGCTGGTGCTTTTGGCTTGGTTATTGCGAATAACGCTTCTATTTCCGGTGCAGAAGGAGGCTGTCAAGCTGAGGTGGGCTCTGCTTCTGCTATGAGCGCAGCTGCCCTGGTTTTGGCTGCTGGTGGCTCTGCTTTTCAGGCGAGTCAAGCTATCTGTTTTGTCATCAAAAATATGCTGGGCTTGATTTGTGACCCAGTAGCTGGTTTGGTAGAAGTTCCTTGTGTCAAGCGAAATGCCATGGGAGCTAGCTATGCCTTTATCGCAGCGGATATGGCTCTGGCTGGAATCGAGTCCAAAATACCTGTTGACGAAGTCATTGATGCTATGTACCAAGTAGGCTCTAGCCTGCCTACTGCCTTCAGGGAAACGGCTGAAGGAGGGCTAGCTACAACTCCTACCGGCCGCAGACTTTCAAAAGAAATTTTTGGAGAATAAATAGTATCTTTGAGTAAGAAAAAATGACTAAATATGTTTAGTCATTTTTTTATTATTTTAGTAAGCCCAAGCAGATAGCCCTTGTGCACTGTAAGCACGGTAAGCTGCTTGAATTTGATCTTCAACAGTTGCAGTAGATCCCCAACCTGGCATTGTTTGGAAAAGACCACTTGCTCCTGATGGGTTGTAGGCATCGACTTGTCCGTTAGATTCGCGAGCAATAATATTTTCCCATGTAGATGCAGACACTCCTGTCATTTCAGCCATACGAGCAGCTGCGTAAGAACCTACAGCACCTGGAGTATTACCATTTGCGAGTACGACGTTTGATGAATAGGCAGAGTAGTCTGAAGTTGCAGCAACTGCAGGAGTTTCTGTCGTTACTGGAGTTTCCGTAGCTACTGGGGCAGCTGGAGTTACTGGAGCTGGGACTGCTGGTGTCGCTGGTGAGACAGCAGGTGCTGATGTTGTTTGTTTTGCAACATCTTTCAAATCACCCAATTCCAAAACTTGTCCAGTCATGATAAAATCTGGATTTGAAATTTTATTTAATTCTACCAAACGTTCAACAGTTGTTTTTTTACTTTCAGCGATTTCTGATAAGGTATCTCCAGCTTTTACTGTATAAGATTCAGCACTAGCAACAATAGTTGATGCAAATAGTGTTGCTGTAGCAATCGTTCCTGCTAAAGTCAATTTTTTCACTTTCATACTCATTTTAAAAGTTTTCTCCTTTAGTTATAATACTATCATACACATTAAATATTACTAAAAGATTACATTTTAAGTACGAATATTACAAAAATATTGAGATTTACACATAAAAATATTATTTTAAAAGGATTTTTAGTCTATTTCATTAGATCTTTAACAAAAATATTGCTATCAAACTTATACTATTCTTTATTTTTTTAAGATAAAGAGCAAGATACCGATCAGGAAAATAGAGAAAAGAGCAAGATTGTCAATCATTTTCCAAGAAAGTTGTCGATAGCGGCTTCTTCCTTCACCACCACTATAGCCACGCGCTTCCATTGCGATAGCTAAGGCGTCTGCCCGTTTGAAACTAGAAGCAAATAAGGGAATTAAGATTGGAATGATTGATTTAACCTTTTGAACAATCGTTCCTTCGCCAAAATCAACTCCTCGAGCCCTCTGAGCATTCATAATTCTCGTAGTGTCATCCATTAAAGTCGGTACGAAACGCAGGCTCATAGAGAGCATGAGACCAATTTCATGCGTAGGAACTTTAAAGACTTTGAGTGGTTTCAGTAGAGCTTCTACTGCATCTGAAAGGCTGAGTGGTGTTGTGGTTAAGGTTAACAGAGTTGAAAAGAAAATAATCAAAACAAAACGGCTAAAGATAATCCCTGCTTGAGAAAGACCAAATTCCGTAATTTTAATGAAACCAAATTGGAAAAGTACCTTGTCTCCTCCTGTCAGAAAGAGCTGGAAGAGGGTGGTAAAGGCAATAATGAAAACCATTGATTGAATGCCCTTTAGAAAGAATGTCAAAGGAACTTTTGAGAGAAAAATCAGAGTAAAAACGAAAGCAAATAGCAGCAAATTAGTGATGAGATTGTTGGCCCAGAAAATTAATAAAATAAAGAAGAACATGGCCACTAATTTACTGCGCGGATCCAATCGATGGATGACTGAATTTCCTGGGATATACCGTCCTAAAATCAATTTATCCATGTATCATCTCCTTAAATTCCTCAATTGTAATCGGATAATGAGAAAATTTTATTCCTTTTTCAGCTAATTCTTGAGCAAATTTCGTGATTTTAGGCACTCCTAGCTGAATCTTTTCCATAAAATCGACATCTTGAAAAACCAGAGCAGGCTGACCGCTTTTGACGACGCGCCCCTTTTCCAACACATAGACTGTATCGGCAAAATTTGCTACATCATCCATTAAATGGGTTACAAGAACAATGGTCATTCCAGCTTGATGCAGTTTTTTAAAGAGTTCCATCAATTCTTTGCGTCCTGCTGGATCAAGTCCGGCAGTTGGTTCATCTAAAACCAAGATATCAGGTTCCATTGCTAGAATTCCAGCAATAGCGACCCTTCTCATCTGCCCGCCAGAAAGTTCAAAAGGACTGCGGCCAAACAATTCTTCAGAAATGCCGACAAGGCTTAATTTTTCACGCGCTAAAGCCTCGGCTTCTTCTTTAGAGACACCAAAATTTTGCGGACCAAAGGCCACGTCTTTCAAAACAGTCTCATCAAAAACCTGACTTTCAGCAAATTGAAACACCAAACCAACCTGTTTACGAACTTGTTTGATGTCCTTGTTAACAGAATTTGAAGTAATGGTGACATTGTTGACTTGCACGCTGCCCTCACTAGGAGTCAGCAAGCCATTCAAGAGCTGTAAAATGGTTGATTTTCCGCTACCAGTGTGCCCAATCAAAGCCGTATAGCTACCATCTTTGATTTCCAAATCAACTTCAAAAAGCGCTGGACCCTCAAATGGAGTTCCAGCCTGATAGGTATAACTGACTTTATTTAGAGTAATTCCCATAATTGTTCCTGCAATTCTTTTTCAGTTAAATAGGTTTCTGGCAGAGTTAGCCCAGTTTGAATCATGGCAGCTTTGACCTGATTGACAAAGGGTTGATCTAAGCCCAAGTCTTCCAAATCAGGTCTGGAAAAGAGTTTTCTTGGTGTAGCAGTTGACTCAACCTGACCATTTTTCATAACAAGGACACGGTCACTCAGCGAAATCTCGTCCAAATCGTGGGTAATGGAGATGACTGTTAAATGATTCTTATCTTTAATTTCCTTGACAGTCCGAATCAGTTCCAGTCGGCCTTCTGGGTCTAACATACTGGTTGCTTCATCCAAGATGATAATATCTGGCTGGAGCGCGACTACGCCAGCAATAGCGACTCTTTGCTTCTGTCCGCCAGAAAGTCGAGCAGGTTCTCTCTCCTTAAAATTCTGCATGCCGACTAGTTCCAGAGCTTCATGGACGCGTTTCACCATCATGGGATAATTCATGCCTTGATTTTCCAGACCAAATGCAACGTCGTCTTCAACAGTTGCTCCTACAAACTGGTTATCAGGATTCTGAAAGACCATGCCGATTTGGCGACGTTTTTCCCAGACATTATCAGCCGTCAATTTATCTCCAGAAATGAGGATATCGCCACTCTCGGCTTCTAAAAGACCGTCAATCAAACGAACCGTAGTCGATTTTCCGCTACCATTGTGACCGACAATAGATAACCATTCTCCTTGTTTCACGTGAAACGAGACATCTTTTAAAATATAATCTTCAGACTTATGGTCATAGCGATAACTAAGATTTTTTACTTCAATGATATTTTCCATATTATTTAAATGTATCTTTAAAGAGATAGGCACTGCCCTTGAAATAATCATAGCCAGAATAAATAGTGAAAATCAGGGCTATGTAAAGGAGAATCTGACCGAGTAAAGTCCAATGGAGCAGGAGAAAGAGGATGGCAAACATCTGCGTGAAAGTCTTGATTTTGCCTGGCATAGCGGCCGCTAGAACTGTTCCGCCAGTTTCCACTAAAAGAAGTCTCAAACCAGTGACGGCCAGCTCTCGGCAAATGATGATAGCTACCACCCAAGCAGGAGCCATTTTCATTTCAATCAGCATGATAAATGCAGACATAACCAGTAGTTTATCGGCCATAGGATCGGCAAATTTCCCAAAATTAGTCACGACCTGCCACTTGCGCGCCAGATAGCCATCCAGGTAGTCTGTGATGCTGGCAAGGGCGAAAATGATTCCAGCGAGGATATGCATGGCTGGCGAATGCCCGAAGGTCAAAATCAAAATAAAGATTGGGATTAAGGCAATTCTGGCAAGGGTTAAAGCGTTGGGGATATTTTCTTTTTTCATCATTCTTCCTTTATGATTCAATTGTAAGGGTAATTATAGCACTGTCGCTGGTCAAGGTAGATAGGTCTATTTTCTGACTGCCGACAGTGACAGTGACGCCTTTTACAACTCCTAAGGTAATTGTATAAGTCGTATTGGGAGAGAGTGTCACTGTTTGGCTTGATTGGGTTGGAGTAAGGGTTGTACCAGCTGCAAGTTCTGTATTTGTTACACTAATCCAGCTTGAGGTGTTGCTTGCTGAGATTGTTAACTGAGTAGTTTGCGACTCGCCACGATACTTTGCAGTCAAATAGTTTCCTTCTCCAGTGACTTCTAGTTTTTCTTTTGTTGAGCTAGAGTCTGTAGTGGAGGTCTCAGGTGGAGTTGAACGATCTTCGAGATTTGAGCTCGAGACAAGGCTGTAACTATCAGAGCTGGTAAACTGCGGAGTAGTTGTATTTGCATATTGCCAAACGTAATAGGTGACAAAAATAATGATAGACAGGGCAACTACTAGGAAATAAAAGAGCGGAAGCGAGAAAGAACGATTTTTATATTTTCTACTTCGAAATTCCTCGTTTTCAGCTAATTCAATTTCGTCATAAACGACAGTATTATCTGTGTCGTATGCCTCCAATAGAATCTGCTCGTCTAAATCCAGAGCCCAAGCGTATTTTCGCAGCAGGCTACGGACGTAAAAGGCATTTGGAAATTTATCGTATTGATTGTTTTCAAGAGCCTTTAGGTAGTCAGTTTTTATATCTGTTTTTTTGGCTACATCTACTAAAGTAAGTTTCTGGTTTACTCGAGCAAGTCTGAGTACCTCTCCTATCGTTTTTTTTCTCATAAGGATAGTCCTTTTCTCTTAGACATTATTCTAACAAAATTTTGAAATAAACTTGGAACTATTTTGGGAAAATAGTAAAATCTGTCATATCACACTGGTCGATAAAGCGACGTCCGACTTTTAAGACGTCATTTAGAGTGACATCCTGTAAAATCTTAGGTAAATCAAAAAGATTCTCCCCTTTTAAATGCGGTTCATACTGGGTTGCCATGTATTCAAGAGAATTTAGCCCATGCAGCAGATCTCCAAACATTTCACTTTTAATGGTGTCTAGATGTGTTTCTGTGACATCTGGATCCTGAGCAAACTTCCGAATGGCTGAGCGGAATTGATGAGAAATTCCTACGGGTTCCTGCGTGTCCATAGTTAGGATGACAAAGTGGAAATCTTTTTCCACCTCTACTTCAAGAGTGAGCGAATTGTCAATTTTTCCGTTTTCATACAGGGTCTGGAAACGCTTGGAAGTCCAACCAAACATCATGGCAAAAAGCAATTTCAGGGCAATTTTATAGCGATAAAGCTCCGTATCCTGTATCGCATCTTTGCCACGAATACCGATTGCCAACTTAGGACTGGCAACTTCCATCCGACTAGTAGCGGTTGGAATTACTGGCTGTAAGATGATAGGCTCTTTTTTAATTGTTTCAGTTAATAATTTAGGCGATAAGGTCTCTTGTGTTTGGACAATGTCTTCAAAAGTGGATTCTAAATCAAAATTACCAATGACAAATAAAGTCATATTGGACGGACGGTAGAAAAGCTCGAAGTTCTCTGTCAGATCTTCCACAGTAATATCCATGATTGACTCTGTCGTTCCGGCAATATCTTCTGCTAGTGGAGTTTGAGGGTAGAGATTACTCAAAGCACCAAAGAAGAGCCGATAATCTGGATCGTCTTGGTACATCTCGATTTCTTGCTGGATAATTCCTTGCTCACGCTGAACAGATGCTTCTGAAAAATTAGCTTGGGAAACGAGTTCCTGCAACAGCTTTAGATTTTCTGCTACACAGTTTGTCGTAGAAAACAGATAGCTGGTACGTGTAAAGCTTGTAAAGGCATTACTTTCTGCGCCAAATTTAGTAAATTCCAGCAGCAAATCCTCACCGTTTTCACGCTCGAATAGTTTGTGCTCCAAAAAATGTGCAATCCCTGCTGGATAATGAGAAACTTGCTTTGTTTCACGTGAAACAACCTTAGTATCAACAGAGCCAAAGTGTGTTGAGATGATGCCGTAGGTTTCATTAAAATCATTTTTAGGGAGTAGGTAAACCTGCAATCCATTTGCTAGCACCGCCCGATAGATGCTTTCTCCCACGGCTATATAATTGATTTTTTCTAAACCTGGATTCTGCATTATTTCCCTTCCATAAAGTAAATCGCCTGTAATTTCAACTGCTGGGCTGCCTCTATAAGATCAGCTTTGCTGACATTTTCTAATGCTTTCAGCCAAGCCTCTAGTGACAGAAATTTTTTCCCTAGAACAGAGGACATGTAAGCACGCTCAATCAAGGTGTTTTGTCGATCCTGAGCCAGAAGGATCGAATTTTTTAGCATATTCTTGGTTTGTTCAAGTTCTTCATCTGTGAAATGTCCCCGCTTCAAATCTAGAATTTGGCGGTTGATTAAAGCGATGGTCTTTGTCCGATTTGCTCGGTCAATTCCAGCATAGATTCGCATCAAACCAGAAAAAATATCAAAACTACTAGAAATAGTGTAGGCTAGGCTCTCTTTTTCCCGAACATTGACAAAGAGTTTGGAATGAGCAAATCCTCCCAATAAGCCATTCAAAACAATTAGAGGCAGATGGCTGCGATCCCCATATTGACTAGAAAAATGGTAGGCCAGTTCAACAATGGACTGATGTACATCTCGCTGCTCCAGCTTTTCTCTGGTTATATTTGAATAGTTTTGCTGATAGCTAAGCTGTAAAGGCTGCTCTCGCTCAGAAAACTGGAATTCTTGGATTTTCTCACGAACAGCAATCTCATTAAAATCACCGATGAAGAAAAAATCAATTTGATCCTGATTTAGCATTTGCTGAAAAGTAGCGAAACTAGTTTCAGCTGTTTCTCTTTCTACTAGATCGATTGTTGCCACGCGCGGAATCCGCATTTCTGGTAAATCGTAAAATAAATTATTTAACTCTCTGTGAGCATGGTAGAAATGATTCTCAATTTCAGCTTCCAAGTCTGTTAAAACATTTCTCTTTTCAATTTCAAAGGTTTTGGTATCAAAAGCCTGTCCATTTGACAGAGGAAAAAAGAGACTAGCCTTCAAAAAATCTAGTATTTCATCTGCCAACATATTTTTACGGCTCAAGAATTGATCCCGCACGAAAGAAAGATTGATATCCAGATAATGCACTAATCCCCGTCGTGAAAGGCTTGTCGAATAATTAGCCCCATATAAATTTGCTAATTTTTCTCGAAAGGTTTGTGATGTTGGGTAAAGAGCATTTGAAGTTTCCAGCATACTGGCCGTAAGAACCCGCCCAGCGATTGTTTTTTCAGACATAGGAGCTGAAAATCGCACTTTAATTTTATTGGTTTTAAATTTTTCTGATTGAATGAAGTGAAGATGTACTCCTTTTATGATTTCCATTGCTCTCCTCATACCGAATAATATAGACTTCTATTATAACACGAAATGCCGTTTAATGCTTTGTAAGGAACGGCATTTTTAGAGATTAAAGCGTTTTCTATTTTTCTAGTAAAACTTGCCTTTGAATGAGACTACCACGGAACAGTTTCTGCTTAAATTATGATATAATGACAAGGATTGAGGTGAAATATGGAATACAAATTATTTGACGAATTTATTACTCTACAGGCTCTCTTAAAAGAAGTCGGTATTATTCAAAGTGGCGGAGCAATCAAGTCCTTTTTAGCAGATAATCAGGTCTTTTTTAACGGCGAACTAGAAAATAGACGAGGGAAAAAACTTAGAATTGGCGATGTCATCTCTCTTCCAGACCAAGAACTGGAGATTGTCCTCCTTGCCCCAAGTCAGGAGGAGATCCTTGAACATCAAGAGGAGCAAGCAGAGAAAAAAAGAGTGGCAGACTTGGTTAAAGCCATGAATAAGGACTTGAAAAAATCTCAACCAGCAAAAAAAGAAGAGAAGAAAAGAAAGCCAGATCAGAGAAGCAAAAAAGCACCTGTTCGCTTTCCAGGAACCTAAGCCATGTGGTTAAAAACGCTGAAAATTAAACATTTTCGTAATTACCAAGCTGCAGAGGTTGATTTTGATCCTGGTCTTAATATCTTTCTGGGGCAAAATGCACAGGGGAAAACCAATATTCTAGAAGCCATCTATTTTTTAGCCCTTACTCGCAGTCACCGTACCCGAACCGATAAGAATTTGATTCATTTTCAAGAAAAAAATCTTCAAATTTCAGGAATCATTGAAAAAACAACGGGTAAAATCCCACTTGACATCGAGTTGACACCAAAGGGGAGAATTACCAAAATAAATCATTTAAAACAAGGGAAATTATCAGATTATATAGGGGTTGTCAATGTTGTCTTGTTTGCTCCAGAAGATTTACAGCTCATTAAAGGAGCCCCTGCTTTACGCCGAAAATTTATTGATATTGAGCTTGGGCAAATCAAGCCCATCTATCTTTCTGACTTGTCTAACTATAGTCATGTACTTAAGCAAAGAAATGCCTATCTTAAGGCTAATGATAAGGTAGATGAAACCTTTCTCTCTGTTTTAGATGAGCAACTGATTGATTTTGGTTGTCGTGTCATGCAACATCGTCTAGACTTTATTGAAAAGCTAGAAGGTTTTGCTCAGGAAAGCCATAGCGATATTTCTCAAGGGAAAGAGAATTTGACAATCAAGTATTTATCCTCTGTTCCGTTTTCACGTCTCGAAGATTTGGAAGCTTCTTTTCGGTCAGCCTTATCAGAAAGTCGTAGACGAGACCTTTTCAAAAAAAATACTGGTGTTGGACCTCACCGAGACGATATCAACTTTTTTATCAATGATATGGATGCTGGATTTGGTAGCCAAGGCCAGCACCGTAGTGTTGTTCTATCTCTCAAGTTAGCTGAAATTAAACTAATCGAAAGCCTTACAAAAGATACTCCAATATTATTGCTTGACGATGTAATGAGCGAACTTGACAATATGCGTCAACTTAAATTACTAGAAACCATCTCTCAAAACATTCAGACATTCATTACGACAACCAGCCTTGATCACTTACAAAATCTACCAGATGATATTAATATTTTTCAGATAAGTCAGGGTGTGATAAAGAAAGAAGAAAATGTAGGTTTTACAAATTAGTAAAATAACTGTAAATTGAATTTACAACATTGTAAACTAAAAACAACCTTGTCAACTCCTTGACAAGGTTGTTTTTCTTTATAATTTTATTGGACAGAGTAGTTTGGAGCTTCATTAGTGATTTGTACATCGTGAGGGTGACTTTCTTTCAAACCAGCACCACTCATCTCAATAAATTGAGCATTTTCATGAAGTTCTTGCAGATTAGCTGCACCGACATATCCCATACCAGAACGGATACCGCCCAACATTTGGAAGACGATATCTGCAGCGGCTCCTTTATAAGCTACACGCCCTTCGATTCCTTCTGGAACTAGCTTATTCGCTTCATTGACAGAACCTTGGAAGTAGCGATCGCTGGAGCCTTTCTTCATAGCTGCGATAGAGCCCATTCCACGGTAAGTTTTAAATTTACGTCCTTGGAAGATTTCAGTCTCACCTGGCGCTTCGTCTGTTCCAGCAAACATGGAACCAAGCATGACTGCATTTCCACCTGCAGCTAAAGCCTTAACAATATCTCCAGAATATTTAATTCCACCATCAGCAATGATGGTTTTTCCATATTCACGTGCGACTGCAGCTGCATCGTAGATTGCTGTTACTTGTGGGACACCAACACCAGCAATGACACGAGTTGTACAGATAGATCCTGGTCCAATTCCGACTTTTACTACATCAACACCGGCATCAAAGAGGGCGCGTGCACCTTCAGCAGTTGCAATATTTCCGGCAATCAAAGTGCGATCTGGGAAGTGAGCACGAATTTCAGCAATTTTACGTAGAACGCCAGCTGAATGACCATGGGCTGTATCAATAACAATGGCATCTGCTCCTGCTTCAAAGAGGGCCTCTGCACGTTCAAATGTATCTGAAGTGACACCTACCGCACCAGCAACTAGCAGACGACCAAATTCATCTTTGGCTGCATTTGGGAACTCAATCACTTTTTCAATATCTTTAATGGTGATAAGACCAGAAAGTCGACCGTTTTCATCTACTAAAGGTAGTTTTTCAATCCGGTGTTCTTGCAGAATTCTTTCAGCAGTTGTCAGATCAGTTCCGACTGGAGCTGTAACAAGATTTTCACTGGTCATGTGGTTGGAAATTGGTTGATTATAATCTGAAATAAAGCGTAAATCACGGTTAGTCAAGATACCGACTAATTTACGATTTTCCATCGTTTCAACCACTGGAACCCCACTAATGCGGTAGCGTCCCATCAGTTCATCCGCTTCAGCAATCGTATGATTAGGAGTCAGGAAGAATGGATCAATAATGACACCATTTTCAGAACGTTTTACCTTACGAACCTCATCAGCCTGCTGTTCAATAGACATATTTTTGTGGATGACACCTAGACCGCCGGCACGGGCAATGGCGATCGCCATTTGACTTTCGGTAACTGTATCCATAGCCGCAGTAATAATTGGGATATTTAATTTTAAATTCTCAGCAAGTTTTGTACTTAAATCAGCATCATTTGGCAACACGTGACTTTCAGCTGGAATGAGCAATACGTCATCAAAGGTAAAACCTTTTTTCAAAAATTTAGTGTCCCAGTTAGACATCCACAGTTTCCTCTTTTCTTATATATTGAGCAGGGCTCGTCTTTTTATTGTTAATATCATACCATTCTATAGGCATTTGTCAATGATTATTATGCAAAAATTAAAAACCATCTCTTTTGAAGGTAAAAGACGATGGTTTTTGATACAATATGCTATAATTGTTCGTTATTTAAAGTAATTAATTCCCATTGCATTTTTGACTTCTGACAGGGTTTGTCCAGCAACTTGTCGAGCACGTTCACTGCCTTCTTTCAGCATGTCATAGACTTGGCCCATATCCTTGGCAAACTCGAGACGACGCTCTCTGATTGGTCCTAATTCCCGCTCCAAAATCTCTAAGAGATAGCGTTTAGTTTTGACATCACCCAGACCACCACGTTGGTAGTGTTCTTTCATAGCTGCAATTTCAGCAGCATTTTCTGGTCGACCAAAAACATCCAGATAATGGAATACCATATTATCTTCGATTTTTCCTGGATCTTCAACTTTGATGTGGTCGGGATCAGTATACATACTCATGACCTTTTTCTTGAGAGTATCCATGTCATCCGCTAGATAGATCCCATTGTTCAATGATTTGGACATTTTAGCATTACCATCAAGCCCTGGTAAACGCCCAGCTGCTTCATTTTCTGGATAAATCCCTTCAGGCTCCACCAAAACCTCACAATTATAAGCATGATTGAAAGAACGAACAATTTCACGTGTCTGCTCAATCATTGGTTTCTGATCATTTCCGACAGGTACATAGTTTGCCTTAAAGGCTGTAATGTCTGCGGCTTGAGAGATAGGATAAACCAAAAAGCCAGTTGGGATACTTTCTCCAAATCCTTTCTGAGCAATTTCTGTCTTGACAGTTGGATTGCGCTCTAATCGAGCTAAAGATACCAAATTCATGTAATACATTGACAACTCTGCCAACTCAGGAATCTGACTTTGGATAAAAATAGTCACTTTTTTCGGATCCAGTCCAGCTGCTAAATAGTCTAAGGCTACGTTGCCAATGGATTCTACAATCGTTTGTGGATCTTTCGCATGGTCTGTCAGAGCTTGTTGGTCCGCCAGAAAAACAAACATATCATATTTATCTTGATTTTGTAGAAGAACACGGTTACGTAAGCTTCCTACATAATGACCAATATGTAATTTTCCAGTCGGACGGTCTCCGGTTAAAATAATGGGTTTTGTCATTGCTTGCTCCTCAATTAGTCTTGTTCTCATTATATCATTTTCAAAGAAAATGCGGAAGAATCTAGAAGAAAAAAGAAGAATCATAGTTTAAAATAAATAGCTTGACAATATATTTACATCATGTTTACAAAGTTGACAGCATTTTTATCTCTTTAAATATTTTTTTATTCCATAATAATTTGAAAAAAGAAGAATTTTCTAGTAAAATGAAGGAGATCACATATATAGGAGAAAATCATTGCTTACAGTATCTGATGTGTCACTGCGTTTCAGTGATCGAAAATTATTTGATGAAGTAAATATTAAATTTACAGAAGGAAATACCTATGGTTTGATTGGAGCTAATGGTGCAGGTAAGTCTACCTTCTTGAAGATTTTAGCTGGGGATATTGAGCCAACGACAGGCCATATTTCTTTAGGGCCAGATGAGCGACTCTCTGTTTTGCGTCAAAATCATTTTGACTATGAGGATGAGCGGGTCATTGATGTCGTTATCATGGGGAACGAGCACCTTTACAGCATTATGAAAGAGAAAGATGCTATTTATATGAAGCCTGACTTTTCTGACGAGGATGGGGTTCGAGCGGCTGAGCTGGAAGGTGAATTTGCTGAGTTGGGTGGCTGGGAAGCTGAAAGCGAAGCTTCTCAATTGCTACAAAACCTCAATATTCCTGAAGACTTGCATTACCAAAATATGAGTGAATTGTCGAATGGCGACAAGGTTAAGGTCCTTCTTGCCAAGGCTCTTTTTGGCAAGCCAGATGTTTTACTTCTAGACGAGCCGACCAATGGTTTGGATATCCAGTCTATCACTTGGTTGGAAGATTTCTTGATTGATTTTGAGAATACGGTTATTGTCGTATCCCACGACCGTCACTTCTTAAATAAAGTTTGTACGCATATGGCTGACCTTGATTTTGGTAAGATCAAACTTTATGTCGGAAACTATGATTTCTGGAAAGAATCAAGTGAATTGGCAGCTAAGTTGCTCGCTGACCGAAATGCTAAGGCGGAAGAAAAAATCAAGCAATTGCAAGAGTTTGTGGCTCGCTTCTCTGCCAATGCTTCTAAGTCTAAACAGGCAACGTCTCGTAAAAAGATGCTGGATAAGATTGAATTGGAAGAAATTGTTCCGTCAAGTCGAAAATATCCATTTATCAGCTTTAAAGCGGAGCGTGAAATTGGGAATGATCTCTTGACAGTAGAAAATCTTTCTGTCAAGATTGACGGCGAAACCATTCTTGACAATATCAGCTTTATCCTTCGTCCTGGCGATAAGACAGCTTTGATTGGACAAAATGATATTCAAACAACTGCCTTGATTCGTGCTTTGATGGGAGATATTGACTATGAGGGGACCATCAAATGGGGTGTTACAACCAGTCGTTCTTATTTGCCAAAAGATAATTCTCGCGACTTTGCTGGTGGTGAATCTATTCTTGACTGGCTTCGTCAATTTGCTAGTAAAGAAGAAGACGATAATACCTTCCTTCGAGGTTTCTTAGGTCGGATGCTTTTCTCTGGCGATGAGGTTAACAAGCCTGTCAACGTCTTGTCAGGTGGAGAAAAAGTTCGGGTTATGTTGTCTAAAGTGATGCTTCTCAAGTCAAATGTTTTGGTTTTGGACGATCCTACTAATCACTTGGATCTGGAATCTATTTCTAGTCTTAATGATGGTTTAAAGAACTTTAAAGAGTCGATCATCTTTGCCAGCCATGACCATGAGTTTATTCAAACCTTGGCCAACCATATCATCGTTCTCTCAAAAAATGGTGTGATTGACCGCATTGACGAAACTTATGATGAATTTTTGGAAAATCAAGAAGTTCAGGCAAAAGTCAAAGAACTTTGGAAAGATTAATAAGTTGTCAACATGAGTTGACAGAAGTTTACAGAGGCATGAAACAACGTTTCGGCCTCTTTCTCTATAAGAAACATGGAAAAAATCAGATATTTTTTTAAGAAAAATTGGCTTTATTTTGCGTCCTTCATCTTACCTTTTCTCATTATGTGTTTCGTTTATCTGAGTCAAGGTATTTACTGGGGCAGCGATACTTCTCCGCTACTTGGAGATGGCTTCCATCAATATGTCGTATTTGATACGACATTGAGGAATATCCTTCATGGAACGGATAGTCTTTTTTACACGTTTTCAAGTGGATTGGGACAAAATTTCTATGCCCTATCTAGCTATTATCTAGGGAGTTTCCTTTCCCCCTTCGTCTATTTTTTCGATTTAAAATCAATGCCGGATGCAGTTTACTTGTTTACTCTTATTAAGTTTGGCTTGATTGGCTTGACAACTTGTATCAGTATTAAAGGGATCTTTAAAAAAATTCCAGAAACACTAATCTTGATTTTGTCAACCTCCTTTGCCTCGATGAGTTTCTCAGTTAGTCAACTAGAAATTAAAACTTGGTTAGATGTATTTATAGTAGTCCCTCTTATCATCTTTGGTTTACACAAGTTGATGAATGGACAAGGAAGAGTTTTATACTTTACAAGCTTGTCAATTCTCTTTATCCAAAACTATTATTTTGGCTATATGATGGCCTTGTTTTTAGTTCTTTGGTACCTCGTTCAGCTTTCTTGGGATTTTAAGGCCAGGATTCGGTCTCTCCCTGATTTTGCTATCGTATCAATATTAGCAGGCCTTACTAGTTTAATTATGATTTTGCCGACTTATCTAGATCTGAGTTCACATGGTGAGACCTTGACAAGGGTTGAAGACTTATTTACTGAGAAAAGTTGGTATCTAGATATTTTTGCTAAAAATTTTGTAGGAAGTTTTGATACGACTAAGTATGGATCCATTCCTATGATTTATGTTGGTCTATTTCCTCTTATTTTAAGTATCTTATTTTTCACGATAAAAAGTATTAAGCTTCGCGTGAAACTGGCCTACATTTTCTTGATTGGCATTTTTATAGTGAGTTTTCGACTGCAGTATTTGGATTTGCTTTGGCAAGGAATGCATGCTCCAAATATGTTTTTACATCGCTATTCTTGGCTCTTTTCTCTTCTTATCATTTTGATGGCTGCAGAGACGCTCAATCGTTTGGAGGAAGTTAAATGGCGACAAGTATTCCTTAGCTTTCTGCTCATTTCTTTTGGTTTTCTAGCCACTTTATACTATAGTAAACGCTATGATTTTCTTGGTCCTGAAAATTACATTTTTACCTTAGAGTTTTTCTTTGCCTATCTCTTAATCAGCTTTGCTTTTATTCGTTGCCACGTTAGGCAGAGTATGTTTACACTATCTTTACTATTTTTTGTGGTTTTTGAGCTCACCTTAAACTCTTATTATCAGGTTGATGGAATTGCTAAAGAATGGGTTTTTGCAAGTCGTTTATCCTATTCGAAAAAGATGAACGAAATTGACAGTCTTGTCAATTATAGTAAGAAAGAAAACAGAGATTTCTTTCGAACAGAGAGGCTTGATCCTCAGACTGGGAATGACAGTATGAAATTTAATTATAATGGAATTTCTCAATTTTCATCAGTCAGAAACACGCAAGCTAGCTCGACATTAGATAAATTAGGGTTTAAATCAGCAGGAACTAATCTTAATCTCCGCTATCAAAATAATAGCATTTTGATGGATAGCCTGTTTGCTGTAAAATATAACTTGTCTGAGACAGATCCGCAGAAATTTGGTTTTTATGCTGAGAAGGCTGAGCGATCAATGACATTGTATGAAAATAATTATTCTTTGGGTTTGGCTTTCTTAACCAATGATGTTTACAAAGATGTCAAGTTCACTAATTTAACGCTCGACAATCAGACAGCCTTTTTAAATCAACTATCGGGTTTGGATCATAAATATTATGAGCGAATTTCTATCGCTGGTGATGAGGAAGAAACCGAAGGGAAAGTAACTGCAAGAATCGAAAATGACGCTCAATTAAGCTATGCTAGCCTCACTTACACAATTGAGGTGCCTGCGGGTAGTCAAGTCTATGTCAACCTTTCAGACCTTGATTTTTCAAACGATAATCAGACGGATGTCAATATCACTGTAAATGGAATCACGAATCGTTACCCGACTCATAATGTTTTTCCATTTTTGAATATTGGTTACTTTAAGGAAGCACAGACGGTTCCTATCCAATTTTCTTTCCTAGAGAATCGAACTGTTTCTTTTAACCAACCAGAGTTTTTCTCTGTGGATATGAATAAATATCAGCAACTCATAAGTAAATTGAAAGAACAAGAAGTTTCTGTGACGACAAAATCCAATAGGGTAACGGTTGATTATCATGCGGATAGAGATAGTTCTCTCTTTTTCACCATTCCTTACGATAAGGGCTGGACAGCTAGTGTAGATGGCAAGAAGGTTCCGTTAAAATGTGCGCAGAATGGTTTTATGAAACTTGATGTGAACAGAGGAGCAGGCAGAGTTACCCTATCATTTGTTCCAAGGGGATTAAAGGAAGGAACTGCAGCTTTCATTTTAGGAATAGTTTTATTTTTCTTCTATGATAGAGTTCGATTTAAATGGATCAAAAAACATAGAGATAGTTCAGCATAGCCTTTACATCATCAAAAAACTTTAGAATATAGGTCTGTTTTTACAAGTTCTTCAATAGTCTGTAATATAATTCATCAAAGTAATAAGATTCTGTAATACTTTTGCTTTAGGATAGATATATCACAGAAAAGGAGAATTCTAAACATGAATTTGTATTTTAAAAATAGAATGATGAAAGCAGGTTTGCTCAGTTTGATGGCAGGAGCCGCTGTTTTGCTTCCGATTGTAGCCAATGCAGAAAGTTATACTGTCAAGTCAGGTGACACCTTGTCAGCGATTGCTGCTTCTCATCAGACGACTGTTGACAAGATTGCGCAAAAAAATAAGATCAGCAATATCAATCTGATTAGTGTTGGCCAGGTTTTAGAACTGGACGATGATGTATCTAAGCAGGTGACTGTTGAAAAATCAGATAAGACTGAAGAAACAGTGGTAAGTCCAAGTTCTGGCTTGAGTGCTGAGGATGCAGAGGCTAAGGAGTGGATTGCTCAAAAAGAGTCTAGCGGTAGTTATACAGCGCAAAATGGGCAATACTATGGTCGCTATCAGTTGACTATTACCTATTTAAATGGAGATTTGTCACCAGAAAATCAAGAGAAGACAGCGGATGCTTATGTAGTAGGTCGCTATGGCTCATGGTCGGCTGCTAAAAATTTCTGGTTAGCAAATGGCTGGTATTAAAATTTTAGGAAAAATTATATTTACAGGGATTGGAGTTTATATTCTAGTCCCTTTTTGTAATTACTACTAACATTCTTGGTTAGAGTACATGGTTTTTGCCAAAATATTTACAACAATGTAAACCTATTTGACAACTTATAAAGCTTATCAAATTGAGCAAAGGTTATTCGTTGTTCTCCTTGCTAAATCATGCTATAATAGACCTTGCTCAAGCGACCTTCAATCGTTGAAAGCACAGCACGACCTTCAATCGTGAAATAACGAAAAGATGGGAGAACACAATGAGTGATAACTCTAAGATTCGTGTCGTTGTTGGTATGAGCGGAGGTGTCGATTCATCAGTAACTGCCTTACTCTTAAAAGAGCAAGGTTACGATGTGATTGGCATCTTCATGAAAAACTGGGACGACACAAATGAATTTGGTGTCTGCACGGCCACAGAAGACTACAAGGATGTAGCAGCTGTTGCAGACCAGATTGGCATTCCTTACTACTCTGTCAACTTTGAGAAAGAGTACTGGGATCGCGTTTTTGAATACTTCTTGGCGGAATACCGCGCTGGTAGGACTCCGAACCCAGATGTCATGTGTAACAAGGAAATCAAGTTTAAAGCCTTCCTTGACTACGCCTTGACACTGGGTGCAGATTACGTAGCAACGGGTCACTATGCTCAGGTGAAGAGAGACCAAGATGGCCTAGTCCATATGTTACGTGGTAAGGACAACAATAAGGATCAGACCTATTTCTTGAGCCAGCTATCACAGGAACAATTACAAAAGACCATATTTCCTCTGGGGCATTTAGAAAAGCCAGAAGTTCGAGCAATTGCTGAAAGAGCTGGCTTAGCCACTGCTAAGAAAAAAGACTCGACCGGTATTTGCTTCATTGGTGAGAAGAATTTTAAAGAATTTCTGAGTCAATATTTACCAGCTCAGCCTGGTCGCATGATGACCTTGGAAGGCCGAGATATGGGGCAGCATGCAGGACTCATGTATTATACCATTGGTCAGCGGGGTGGTCTTGGGATCGGTGGTCAACAAGGCGGTGACAACGAGCCTTGGTTTGTGGTCGGAAAAGACCTTAGCCAAAATATTCTTTATGTTGGTCAAGGATTCTATCATGACCATTTAATGTCAACCAGCCTTGACGCTAGTCAAGTTCATTTCACAAAAGAAATGCGAGAAGAGTTTACTATGGAATGTACAGCTAAGTTCCGTTATCGTCAGCCTGATTCCAAGGTGACAGTTACTGTAAAGGGTGACAAGGCGGTTGTCAACTTCGATCAACCACAAAGGGCTGTTACTCCAGGTCAAGCAGTTGTCTTTTATGATGGCGATGAGTGCCTGGGTGGAGGCTTGATTGACAGAGCTTATAAGAATGGTCAAGTCTTGCAGTACATTTAGATTGACAATTCAGCTCAATTTGCTAAAATAAGATAAGCAATACCTATGATGGTCAAAGCTCATCGATGTTGCAGGCTTTTTTGTCCTGCACTTCTAGAGACTTGGCCTTTTTTGGTGAAAAAATGAAGGAAAAAGAAATGACACACAATTTTACTGAGAGTTATGATGTTATCGTGATTGGAGCGGGGCACGCTGGGGTTGAGGCATCGCTTGCTGCTAGTCGAATGGGTTGTAAGGTTCTTTTGGCAACCATTAATATTGAGATGCTGGCTTTTATGCCTTGCAATCCCTCTATTGGAGGGTCTGCAAAAGGCATTGTTGTCCGTGAAGTAGATGCTTTGGGCGGAGAGATGGCCAAGAATATTGACAAGAGCTATATCCAGATGAAAATGCTCAATACTGGTAAAGGACCCGCTGTTCGGGCTCTTCGAGCGCAGGCAGATAAAGAGCTTTATTCCAGAGAAATGCGGAAGACTGTTGAAAATCAAGAAAATCTGACCTTGCGGCAAACCATGATTAATGAAATCTTGGTAGAAGATGATAAGGTCATTGGGGTTAAGACAGCGACCCATCAGGAGTATGCGGCTAAAGCTGTCATTGTTACGACTGGAACAGCCTTACGGGGAGAAATTATCATTGGTGATCTCAAGTATTCATCTGGCCCTAACCATAGTCTGGCGGCAATTCCATTGGCAGATAATCTGCGTGATCTAGGTTTTGAAATTGGTCGTTTTAAGACAGGAACACCTCCACGTGTTAAGGCATCATCAATCAATTATGATGTGACCGAAATTCAGCCAGGTGATGAAAAGGCCAATCATTTTTCATACACCTCTCGTGATGAGGACTATGTGAAAGATCAAGTGCCTTGCTGGTTGACTTATACCAATGCAGAAAGTCATGAAATTATCCAAAATAACCTGCACCGGGCTCCTATGTTTTCAGGTATCGTTAAAGGAGTAGGACCACGTTATTGCCCGTCTATTGAGGATAAAATCGTCCGTTTTGCGGATAAGGAACGCCACCAGCTTTTCTTAGAGCCTGAGGGTCGTGATACGGAAGAAGTTTATGTGCAGGGGCTGTCAACTAGTCTGCCAGAAGATGTACAGAAGGACTTGGTTCACTCTATCAAAGGTTTAGAAAATGCTGAGATGATGCGGACAGGCTATGCCATTGAGTACGATATGATTATGCCTCACCAGTTACGGGCAACCTTGGAAACCAAGAAAATTTCTGGGCTCTTTACAGCAGGTCAGACCAATGGGACTTCTGGTTATGAAGAAGCCGCTGGTCAAGGGATTATTGCTGGAATGAATGCGGCCTTGAAGATCCAAGGGAAGCCAGAGTTGATCTTGAAGCGTAGCGATGGTTACATTGGAGTCATGATTGATGATTTGGTGACCAAGGGGACTGTAGAACCTTATCGACTCTTGACTAGCCGAGCGGAGTACCGTTTGATTCTCCGCCATGACAATGCTGATATGCGTTTGACAGAGATTGGCAGAGAAATTGGTCTGGTAGATGATGAGCGCTGGGCTCGTTTCGAGATTAAAAAGAATCAATTTGACAACGAGATGAAGCGCTTGGAATCCATCAAGTTGAAACCTATCAAGGAAACCAATGCTAAGATAGAAGCGCTTGGCTTTAAAACTCTGACAGATGCAGTGACAGCCAAAGAATTTATGCGGCGACCGGAAGTGTCTTATCAAGATGTGGTTCAATTCATTGGTCCAGCGGCAGAAGAGTTGGATGAAAAGATTATCGAGCTAATTGAGACAGAGATTAAGTACGAAGGTTATATTTCTAAAGCTCTTGATCAAGTTGAGAAGATGAAACGCATGGAAGAAAAGCGGATTCCAGCCAATATTGATTGGGATGATATTGATTCGATTGCGACAGAAGCGCGTCAGAAGTTCAAGAAAATCAATCCAGAAACGATTGGTCAGGCAAGCCGTATTTCGGGTGTCAATCCAGCAGATATTTCTATTTTGATGGTATACCTAGAAGGCAAGTCTAGAAGCATTTCTAAAAACAAAGCAAAATCGTAGACATATTAACGTACTATTTTATTGATAGTACGTTTTTTGCATAATTTACAGAATTGTAAATGTCTGTTTACAAAAAATATCTTTTATATAAAAGGGTTATTTACAACTATTGTCAACTTTTTGTTTAATAAAATTTACAAGGTTTACATATCTTGTAAATCGATTGTGAATGCTTATTTGAGAATAGATCCGGGATTTTAGTCTTTCTTGCTTTACAAGTATCCAAGGACAGTGAAAACTCGCTTTTTTTAAGAAAATATGGTAAAATGGCGCAATAAGAGGTTTTTTAATGAAAAGAATTCGTTTTTCCCCGAGCCACTTTGCGATAGTGGGGGTTACTTCCTTTATCATATTAGCTATTTGTCTACGCCTTTTTGGTGATAGTTTGCCTATGCTGGTGTCTCTTTTCATAGTGCTGGCGCTCTTGGTTTGGCTATTTATACAGCAGCAAAGAGTGACTGAATTGGACGAGCTTGAGCAGATTCGCTATGTCAATCATCAAGCAGAGGGAAGTTTAGCTTCTTTGTTGGATAAGATGCCAGTTGGTGTGATTAAAATCAATGAAAATAGTGGAGATGTGGATTGGTTCAATCCTTATGCTGAATTGATTTTTACAACGGATGATGGGGAGCTAAATGGTGATCTCCTGCAGGAAATTATTCACCTTGCTGCTTCGAAATCGGGTAGCTACGCAACAGTAGGAGACAATCAATATTCTGTTTATTTTGATTCAGCTTCTAGTGTCCTGTACTTTTTTGATGCATCAAGCGAGTATGAAGCAACAGTTGGGCTCGTTACGACGCGACCAGTTATCGGTGTTGTCTCAGTTGATAATTATGATGATTTGGAAGATGCTGTATCAGATTCAGATATCAGTCATATCAATAGCTTTGTAGCTAACTTTGTAGCAGAGTTTTCTGAGCAATTTCATATGTTCTACCGTCGGGTGGGAATGGATCGTTATTATCTTTTCACGGATTATACGGTTTTGGAACAACTGATGGATAGTAAATTTTCGATCATTGATCAATTTCGGACAGAAGCCAAGAATCGAAAACTTCCTCTGACGCTTAGTATGGGCTTTTCTTACGGGGATGGTAAGCATGATGAAATTGGTAAGATTGCCCTCCTTAATCTTAACCTAGCTGAGGTCCGAGGTGGTGACCAAGCGGTTGTCAAAGAGAATGACGAGGCCAAGAATCCAGTATACTTTGGTGGTGGAACGGCTGCATCTGTCAAACGTACACGTACGCGTACTAGGGCTATGATGGCAGCTATTTCAGATAAAATCAAGAGTGTGGATCAAGTTTTTGTGGTTGGTCATCGCAATCTTGATTTGGATGCCTTAGGCTCCGCGGTGGGTATGCAGCTTTTTGCTAGCAATATCATTGAGAAAGCCTATGTTGTGTATGATGACCAACAGATGGGCTCGGATATCTATCGCTCTATTCAAAAATTGACGTCAGAAGGCGCTGATTATCTTTTGCCGATCTCGGAAGCCGTAAACCGAGTGACCAGTCGCTCACTCTTAATAATGGTGGACCACTCGAAGTTGGCCTTAACACTTTCAAGGGAATTATTTGATCGATTTAGTCAGACGATTGTAGTGGATCATCATCGTCGCGATGAGGATTTTCCTGAAAATGCGGTCATCGCCTATATCGAAAGTGGGGCTAGCAGTGCCAGTGAATTGGTAACGGAGTTGATTCAGTTTCAAAATTCCAAGAAAAATCGCCTGAATAAAATTCAAGCTAGTTTACTCATGGCTGGGATTATGCTAGACACCAAGAATTTTACCTCCAGAGTAACGAGTCGAACCTTTGATGTAGCTAGTTATTTGCGGGCTCGGGGTAGTGATAGTGTAGTCATTCAGGATATTTCTTCGACGAATTTTGAAGAGTATCGAGCGGTCAATGAACTGATTTTGACAGGTAAGAAGCTTTTGCCAAATGTGATTGTAGCAGCGGGTGCTGAAAATGCCAGCTACGATACAGTCGTTATTAGTAAGGCAGCTGACACCATGCTTGCCATGTCGGGCATTGAAGCAACCTTTGTGGTTAGCAGGAATACTGAGGGTTACGTATCCATTTCAGCTCGTAGTCGCAGTAAGATCAATGTTCAGCGGATTATGGAGAAAATGGGTGGTGGCGGCCACTTTAATCTAGCAGCAGCGCAAGTTAGCGATCAAACGGTTGCTGAAGTCACTCAACGTCTAAATCAAGAGATTATGGATCAAGTGATGGATAATGAGGAATCAATAGAAAAGGAGAAATAAGATGAAAGTTATTTTTTTAGAGGATGTAAAAGGAAAAGGGAAAAAAGGAGAAATCAAGGAAGTACCTACTGGCTATGCTCAAAATTTCCTGATTAAGAAAAATCTGGCTAAGGAAGCGAATGCACAAGCTATCGGTGAGCTGAGAGGAAAGCAAAAATCTCAGGAAAAGGCTCACGCAGAGATGGTGGCAGAAGCTCAAGCTATTAAGGCTAAGTTGGAAGAAGAAGCAACGGTTGTTGCTTTTACAGAGAAAGTCGGACCAGACGGACGGACTTTCGGTTCGATTACTAATAAAAAAATTGCTGATGAACTACAAAAGCAATTTGGTCTAAAAATTGACAAACGGAATATCAAGGTTGATTCTCCCATTCGTTCGATTGGTTTGATTGATGTTCCTGTAAAGATTTACCAAGATGTGACAAGTGTGATTCGCCTGCGGGTTACGGAAGGGTAAAAAGAATTAAAGGAAGGATTCACCTATGGCAGAGATTGATGAGTTGCGAGCTCAGCCTCAAGATATTTTAGCAGAACAGTCTGTACTAGGGGCCATTTTCATCGATGAGAGCAAACTGGTCTTTGTCCGTGAATATATTGAGCCTGGAGATTTCTTTAAATATGCCCATCGTCTGATTTTTAAGGCCATGATTGACTTGGCAGATCGTGGAGATGCTATTGATGCGACCACCGTTCGCAATATTTTGGATAGCCAAGGAGACTTGCAGAATATTGGCGGACTGAGCTATCTGGTGGAGGTCGTTAACTCTGTACCGACTTCTGCCAATGCAGAGTACTATGCCAAGATCGTTTCTGAAAAAGCAATCTTACGCCGCCTGATTTCACGCTTGACAGAATCCATCAACCAAGCCTATGACGGTGATAGACCATCAGAGGAAATCATTGCAGGAGCAGAAAAGGCTCTGATTGATGTCAGTGAAACGGCCAGCCGCAGTGGGTTTAAAAATATTCAAGATATTCTAAATCTTAACTTTGCTAATCTAGAAGCCCGTTCTCAGCAAACTACTGATATTACAGGGATTGCGACGGGTTACCGTGAGCTGGATAAGATGACGACTGGTTTGCACGAAGAAGAGTTAATCATCCTAGCTGCTCGTCCAGCGGTTGGTAAGACAGCCTTTGCCCTTAATATTGCTCAGAATATCGGAATCAAGTTGGATAAGACAGTGGCTATCTTCTCTCTGGAAATGGGGGCGGAGAGCTTGGTGGACCGGATGCTGGCTTCAGAAGGGGTGATTAATTCTCATTCCATTCGTACGGGGCAACTGACAGATGAAGAGTGGCAGAAATATACCATTGCGACAGCGAATCTGGCCAATGCTAGTATCTATATTGATGACACGCCAGGGATTCGGATTACGGAGATTCGTTCGCGAGCTCGCAAGTTGTCTCAAGAGACAGGCAATCTTGGCCTGATTTTAATTGACTATTTGCAGCTGATTACAGGAACGGGTCGTGAAAACCGTCAGCAGGAAGTTTCGGAAATTTCCCGCCAGCTTAAGATTTTAGCGAAGGAGCTCAAGGTGCCAGTTATTGCGCTGAGTCAGCTCTCGCGTGGCGTGGAGCAACGGCAGGACAAACGTCCAGTACTATCAGATATTCGGGAGTCAGGCTCTATCGAGCAGGATGCGGATATCGTAGCCTTTCTTTACCGAGATGACTATTATGAACGGGCCGGTGAGGAAGAGGAAGGCATTCCTAACAATAAGGTTGAAGTCATTATTGAGAAAAACCGGAGCGGAGCGCGTGGTACGGTTGAGCTAATTTTCCAAAAAGAATATAATAAATTTTCAAGTATTTCTAAAAGAGAGGATGTATAGTATGAGTGATGCATTTACAGATGTAGCAAAAATGAAGAAAATCAAGGAGGACATCAAGGCTCACGAGGGGCAGATGGTGGAAATGACCTTGGAAAATGGCCGTAAGCGCCAAAAAAGTAAACAAGGTCGTTTGATTGAAGTTTATCCTTCTCTATTTATCGTTGAGTATGAAAATGAAGGGGGGCAGCCGGGTGAAATTGCCAACACCTATGTGGAGTCCTATACTTACTCAGATATTTTGACAGAGAAAAATTTAATTCGCTATTTTGACTAAGAATAATAGGTGATTCCAGAACTTTGTATTGCTTCCTAGAGTTGGGTAAAGCCCAACTTTGAGGAACAGTTCATTTCTGGGATTTTTCTTAACCTAAATATGCCATACCAAGGATGGTTAAGATCAGCCGAATGGTGTATCTGCGAAGGCATGAGCTAGAACTTACGAAAGCTCCTACATATAGAGAAAGGGCTGGTGAAAGAAATGATAAAAAATTTGGTTTTTGACTTAGGAAATGTCTTGATTGAATGGAATTCTGAGAAAATCTTGACCTCTTTTGAACCTGAGAAAGAGCAACGACAGCTTCTTAGACAGGTCATTTTTGAGTCGGGTGTCTGGCATCAAACAGATAAGGGGGAGCTGAGCTTGAAAGAAGCCTGTGACAAAGCGCTAGCTCAGCTGGATGACTCCTACCATCCTGTTGTTCAGAATATCTTCTACTATTGGTATGAGGTTGTGGAGGTTTACAGTGGTTTACAGGAAAAGATTCGACTATGGGCTGATCAAGGCTATCGCATTTACATCCTGTCAACTACTTGCGAGATTTTTTACCGTATTGAAAAAGCTGGTTTGCTGCCCATCTTTCCACTGCTGTCGGGCTATATCCTTTCCTCAGAAGTCGGGGTTGTCAAGCCAGAGCTAGAGATTTATCAAAAGCTACTAAAAAAGTATAGTCTTGATCCGACAGAGTCAGTCTTTATTGATGACATTCAAGCTAACTTGGATACGGCAGCTGAACTGGGTTTTGAAACCATCTTATCCACAAGTGAGCCAGAGAATATCAGGGCTATGGAGTCTTTGTTGGCTGCGAAAGGGAAGTTTGGCTAATTGATGATCGTTTGCTTCACTTATCGTTGAAAAGTAGTGAGTCCAAGTTCCAACCTTGACATTTGCTGATGATTGCGTTATCATAATCCTATATATGGGAGTCTGTGTACAGTCTGAGAGGAAGTGTAAGCTTCGACCGCACCTGATCTGGATAATGCCAGCGTAGGGAATTGTATTTGTAAAGACCTTGTGGTTTTGCTAAAATGGTGAATTATTCACCAATCTTTAGTTTACTGATGCATGCAACACCTTTTCCATATTGGGAAAGGTGTTTTTGTATGGAAAGCAAGGTGTTTATAAAGGGAGCTCGCTGTCTTTTTGTTTAAAAACCAAGTTATTTTCTTGTGAATTTTATCCTATCTGCATACATTATTCTCAGATGAATCATGAAAGTAAGGAGGTGAAGAGATGAAAGCCAGCATTGCTTTACAAATTCTTCCTTTGTCACATGATGTGAATCGTTTGGCAGTCATAGAGGAAGTAATTGAGTTTTTGCAAAAACAGCCAGTGAAGGTGGTCGTGACGCCTTTTGAGACCGTTCTAGAAGGGGAGTGGGAAACTTTGTTTCCTATTTTGCAGCAGGCAATTGAGCTTGCAGGCAGTCAGGCAGACAATGTTTTTGCTAATGTGAAAATAAACTATGGAAAGATTTTAAGTATTGATGAAAAACTTGAAAAATATCCTGCGGCAGCAGATTAGCCTTTTGGGTATGCTGGGAGTCCTTGCCATCTGGCAGGTTATGGGCTGGCTCAAGCTCTTGCCCAAGTTTATCCTGCCGACGCCTCTGGAAATCGGTCAGGCTTTTATCAGAGATGCGGGCTTTCTAGCAAGTCATAGCTGGGCCACCTTAAAAGTAGCCCTGCTGGGGTTAGTCTTGGGCGTCATCTTGGCCTGTATACTAGCTGTACTCATGGACAGCATGAGCTGGCTCAATGATCTGATCTATCCCATGATGGTCGTGGTGCAGACGATTCCGACCATTGCTTTGGCGCCAATCTTGGTTCTCTGGCTGGGTTATGGGATTTTGCCCAAGATTGTGCTGATTATTCTGACGACGACTTTTCCGATTATCATCAGTATTCTGGATGGTTTTCGGCATTGTGATAGAGATACTCTGACTCTCTTTGAGCTTATGCAGGCCAATCGCTGGCAGATTCTCTGGCATTTTAAGATTCCAGCTAGTTTGCCCTATTTCTATGCGGGCTTGCGCGTCAGTGTTTCCTACGCCTTTATCACGACTGTTGTTTCCGAATGGCTGGGCGGTTTCGAAGGTTTGGGTGTTTACATGATTCAGTCCAAGAAACTTTTCCAGTATGACACCATGTTTGCTATTATCATATTGGTTTCGGTTATCAGTCTTCTGGGGATGAAGCTGGTGGCTGTCAGTGAAAAATATGTCATTAAATGGAAATAGGAGCTCAGCTCTGCTATTTCCAAAAAAGAAAAGAGGATTATAATGAAAAAAACTTATAAAATGTTGCTGGCAGGTTTGGCTGCCGTGTCTATCTTTGGCCTAGCGGCTTGTGGTAAGTCAGGCTCAGAGTCTGCTAGTAAGGATAAAAAGATTGATTTTATTCTAGACTGGTCACCAAACACCAACCATACTGGCCTTTATGTAGCTCAGGAAAAGGGCTACTTTAAGGAAGCAGGTGTGGATGTGGATATCAAGTTACCGCCTGAAGATAGCAGTTCGGATTTGATTATCAATGGCAAGGCGCCTTTTGGTATTTACTTCCAGGACTCCATGGCTAAAAAACTGGATAAGGGAGCAGAAATCACAGCTGTCGCAGCCATTGTAGAGCATAATACTTCGGGCATTATTTCTAAGAAGTCTGCAGGGATTACAAGTCCTAAGGATCTAGCCGGCAAGAAATACGGTACTTGGAATGATCCGGTGGAGCTGGGCATGCTCAAAACCTTGGTTGAAAGCCAAGGCGGTCAGTTTGATGAGGTGGAAAAGGTTCCCAACAACGATTCCAACTCAATTACGCCGATTGAAAATGGCTTGTTTGATGCAGCGTGGATTTATCATGGCTGGGACGGTATCATGGCTCAAACTCAGGGCATGGACACAAATTTCTTTTACATGAAGGACTATGTCAAGGAGTTTGACTATTACTCTCCAGTCATCATTGCCAATAATGACTATCTGAAAAAGAATCCGGACGAAGCGAAAAAGGTTCTGCAGGCTATCAAGAAGGGCTATCAATATGCCATGGAGCACCCTGAAGAAGCGGCGGATATTTTAATCAAGCATGCGCCAGAGTTAAAAAATAAGCGCGACTTTGTCTTGGCTTCGCAAAAATATTTGTCCGAGCAATATGCATCAGATAAGGACAAGTGGGGTCAATTTGAGGCTAGCCGCTGGAATGCCTTTTACAAATGGGCCAAGAACAATGGCATTGTGAATAATGACTTGACTAACAAGGGATTCAGCAACGATTATATAAAATAATGACAGAAATTAAACTTGAAAATGTAAGCTATGCTTATGATGAGCAGCAGATTTTGAAAGATATCAGCCTAGAGGTAGAAGCAGGTCAGATCGTAGCGATTTTGGGGCCTAGTGGAGTCGGGAAAACGACCCTCTTTAATCTGATTGCTGGGATTTTGGAGGTCCAATCTGGCAGAATTGTCCTAGACGGGCAGGAAAATCCCAAGGGCCGGGTGAGTTATATGCTGCAGAAGGACTTGCTGCTGGAGCACAAGACAGTGTTGGGCAATGTCATCTTGCCCCTCTTAATCCGAAAGGTATCTAAAAAGGAAGCGACGGAGCAGGCAACCCAGATTTTGAAGGAGTTCGGGCTCTTTGATGTGGCGGACAAGTATCCACATGAGCTGAGCGGGGGGATGCGGCAGCGCGTGGCTCTGCTGCGGACCTATATGTTCGGCCATAAGCTATTTCTTTTGGACGAGGCCTTTAGTGCCTTGGATGAGCTGACCAAGATGGAGCTACATGTCTGGTATCTGGACATTCATCGCAGGCTGAGTCTGACGACTCTCCTCATTACCCATAGCATTGAGGAGGCCCTGGCTCTCAGCGACCGTATCTATATTCTGAAAAATCGGCCTGGACAAATCGTAGCAGATCTCCAGCTGACTTGGTCAGCCAGTGAGGATAAAGAACTACAGAAGCTACGATACAAGCAGGAGATTTTGAAGCTTTTGGGGCTGTAAGCTGCCTTGTTTTATAAAAATGACTTTAATCAAGCCTTTGGGCTTGATTTTTTTGTAGGAGTCCCTTTACTTTTGACTTTATTCATGGTACAATAGCCTTTGTGTGAAATAGCAGCAGGAAAGCATGAAGCTCGTCAACAGGTGTCTTATGACAAGTAACCTTGGCTGTTTAGGCGAAGGGCATCTGCACGAATCAGGGCTTTCTAAGTGACTATTTCCACCGAAATATTTTTATTTTTAGGAGGACATACATATGTCACGTTATACAGGACCATCTTGGAAACAAGCTCGTCGCCTTGGCCTTTCACTTACAGGTACAGGTAAAGAATTGGCACGTCGTAACTACGTACCAGGACAACACGGACCAAACAACCGTTCTAAATTGTCAGAATACGGTTTGCAATTGGCTGAAAAACAAAAACTTCGTTTCACTTACGGTGTAGGTGAAAAACAATTCCGTAACTTGTTCGTACAAGCTACAAAAATCAAAGGCGGAATCCTTGGTTTCAACTTCATGCTTCTTTTGGAACGTCGTTTGGATAACGTTGTTTACCGTCTTGGTCTTGCGACTACTCGTCGTCAAGCTCGCCAATTCGTAAACCACGGTCACATCCTTGTTGACGGCAAACGCGTTGATATCCCATCATACCGCGTAACTCCAGGTCAAGTGATCTCAGTTCGCGAAAAATCATTGAAAGTTCCAGCAATCCTTGAAGCTGTAGAAGCTACTCTTGGACGTCCAGCATTCGTATCATTCGACGCTGAAAAATTGGAAGGTTCATTGACTCGC
Organism: Streptococcus cristatus; assembly: GCF_001578775.1. GTDB lineage: Bacteria > Bacillota > Bacilli > Lactobacillales > Streptococcaceae > Streptococcus > Streptococcus cristatus_A. The sequence goes on from NZ_KQ969062.1 coordinate 51,954, forward strand.
TTGCCAGAACGCGATGAAATCAACCCAGAAATCAACGAAGCACTTGTCGTTGAATTCTACAACAAAATGCTTTAATTTCTATTGGAAATTTATTCAGAAGCCGATTTCGGCTTCTTTTTTATTCGACTAACAAAAAGAGGCTGGGGTATCTTGTCCCAGCCTTTATTAGTTGTTGAGTTTTATAGCATCTTTAAAAGAAGATTAGCCATTTGTTCCGGGCTTTCCTTACTGCCTCGGGCGATCCACATCTGGTAGACGCCAAAGAAGGCATTAACGAGGTAGACGATGCCGTATTCCTTTTCGATTTGATTGAAAGCTTTATTGCGAAACCGTTCCTGTAGGATTTGGGAAAGTAAGGATTGGAGCTTATGGCGTAGGAAATTTTGGATTTCCCTAGTGCCATTTTCCGTCAAGAGGGCAGCCAGAAGAGGCTCTTGGGTCAAAAACTGAAAGACCTCTGTGATAGCGACTGCAACATCTTCACGATTGTGCTCAAAGATGTATTCTAGTTGATGAAAGAGGCCTTGCTGATAGCGCTCAATCATATCATATTTATCCTTGTAGTGGGTATAAAAGCTACTGCGGCTGATACCAGCAGCTCGGGCCAATTCGACTGTTGTAATATGGTCAAAAGACTCCTGATGCAATAAGTCAACCATAGCCTTCTCAATGATGGCCTTGGTTTTCTTACGTTTATTACTTTCTGTCATTTTAATCTTTCCTTTGTTATTGAATTATACAAAATTAGACAAGGTGTATAAAAATAGAATTTTCTGCTTGCCTTAATTTTTTTATTGTGTATAATCTATTATATCAAATTTTTAGACAATGTGTATAAAAAGGAGAAGAGATGTTCAAAGAATGGAAAGCGATCTTCAAAAAACCGAAGATTATTGTAGTCATGCTGGGAGTTGCCTTGATTCCAGCCTTGTATAATGTGATTTTTTTGAGCTCTATGTGGGATCCGTATGGCAAACTTTCTGATTTGCCAGTAGCGGTGGTCAATCAGGATCAAAAGGCGAGCCTGTATGGACAAGACCTGTCCATTGGTTCAGATATGGTTCAAGATATGAAGAAAAATGCAGCGCTGGATTTTCATTTTGTGGATGAGAGTCAGGCAGAGAAGGGACTGGAAAAGGGCGACTATTACATGGTGGTGACTCTTCCCAAGGATCTGTCAGCCAATGCGGCTAGTATCTTGAGCAATCAGCCTAAGCAAGTTACGATTCACTATCAAACATCCAGTGGGCATAGTTTTATCGCCAGCAAAATGAGCGATTCTGCCATGACTTCGATGAAGCAGTCGGTCAGTCAGAAGATTACGAACAGCTATGTGACAAGCCTTTTTGCGAGTATGGATAAGCTAAAAGGCGGACTTGGCACGGCTGCTGATGGGACAACTAAATTGGCTGAAGGTAGTCAGGAATTAGCAAATGGTAGCCAAAAGCTGTCTACTAACTTGGAAAGCTTAGCTCAGTCCAGCCTCACTTTCTCAGATGGGGCTACAGCGCTGTCAACTGGTCTGGTAGCATACACAAATGGAGTGGCTCAGATCAATGCTGGCTTACCGACTTTTACTAGCAAGATGACAGAGTATACAGATGGAGTTGGGCAGCTTTCAGCTGGTGCCAGTCAATTAACCGCTCAGTCACAAACTTTACTAAATGGAACCAACCAACTGACAGGCAATTCACAGGAATTAGTCGCTGGTGTGGAGCGCTTAAATAGTGGTTTAGCAGAACTGCAATCATCTGTTAATAGTAGTGTCACTGCTAATCAAGAAAAGGTTGCTCAGTTGACGGCGGGTCTAGATCAGCTCAATACAGCTATTCAGAATGCCACATCGGGAACGAGCTTGCCAACGGAAACAATTGCGGCTTCTCTCACGACGATTGCGACCAATGCGCAGTCTTTGGCAAGTAGTGCGCAAAGTGATCGGGCGGCAGCCGTAGCAGCTTTGGAAGGCACAGCTGCTTACCAGAAACTTTCTGCCAGTGAGCAAGAAGAACTAAAAGCCGCTCTAGCAGGTGGCACTGATTCTAGCAGCAGTGCAGCGGCAGCTATTGTACAGGAAGTCCAAGCTATCCAAACAAATCTACAAGGGCTACAAACGGCCAGCAGTCAGGCAAGTCAGCTGTCAGCAGCAGCCAACCAAGTCCTGCCAGGTGCTTCAGCTATGATTAGTGGTCTCTATGGTGGTCTAGGTCAAGTAAATGACGCCTTGTCCTCTGCCAGCACTGGTTCAGCGACCCTTTCTCAAGGCATTACGGCTTATACAGGTGGCCTTTCTCAAGTAGCTCAGGGAGTAGCGGCGTATACTACAGGGGTCGATCAGCTTTCTCAAGGAGCGGCTAATCTAGCGAGCCATAATGACCAAGTGACTTCAGGAATCGGTCAAATCAGCTCAGGCCTCTCTCAATTACATGATAAATCATCTACTTTGGTTGCAGGGATGCAAACATTATCTACAGGTGCCACTCAAATGGCAGATGGTTCTCAGCAGTTAGCGACTGGTGGTCTCACTTTAAGTAGTGGGCTGGGAGACTTGTCAGTCGGTGCCCAGACTCTAAATACAGGGTTGACGGATGCCAAGGGTCAATTATCCGAACTTTCAGTGACAGAGGACAATGCGGCAGCCCTGGCTGGCCCTGTCGAGCTGAAAAAGACAGATAAAGATCAGGTCGGTAAAAATGGTATTGGTATGGCTCCCTACATGATTTCTGTTGCTCTTTTTGTAGCGGCGATTTCGACCAATGTTATTTTTGGCACGCTTCCTTCTGGTCAAGTTCCAGCTTCTCGCAAAGCTTGGCTTAAGGCTCGTTTGGAGGTCAATGGCTTGATTTCTGTTTTGGCGGGTATCTTGGTCTACGGAGCAGTTCATTTGATTGGTCTTGAGGCCAACTACGAATGGATGACGCTGGCCTTGACTGTTTTAGCCAGCATGGCCTTTATGGCGGTTGTGACGACTTTGGTCACTTGGGATAGTAAGGTCGGGGCCTTTATCTCCTTGATCCTCTTGCTCCTGCAGTTGGCTTCTAGCGCTGGTACTTATCCACTGCCCCTAACGGCGGAAATCTTCCAAATGCTCAATCCGATCTTACCGATGAGCTATGCGGTGTCAGGACTGCGGGAAACGATCTCAATGAATGGACAAATCGGTGGCCAACTAGCCTTCTTGGCCGCGACTTTACTGCTTTTCATGGTCTTAGGCACAATGGTCTATCGTCCTGATAAGAAGAAAATCATTTAAGAAATAGTAGGCTATTTTCTCCATAAAAGGATCAACTTGGTTTTGTGAACAGAACCAAGTTTTTTGTTTCACGTGAAACAGTAGAGAATTTTGCTGTGTAGATTTTCTCCGCAAATCTATGTTATTCGGTATGAAAATGTGAATGTTTTGTTTTCTTTAAGTTTTCTTTAGCCTTGCTTTAAGTTTTCATCCGTAAAATGGCTTTAGTTACAAGAAAGACAGGGGAGAATCCATGGCTAAAAAAACATTTAAAGATAAATTTCAACGATTTGAAACCAAATATATTATTTCCAAAGAAACTTTGGCCGATTTACTGACCGAGTTTGAAAGCCATCTGGTGGAGGATGAGCATGCTTATTCGACCATCCATAATCTTTACTACGACACCCCGACCTATCAAATGATTCGTGAGTCCTTAGAAAAGCCCTATTTTAAAGAAAAATTGCGCGTGCGGACTTACGATGAAAATCCGAAAGAAGACAGTCAAGTCTTTTTGGAAATCAAGAAAAAAGTGCGCAAGATTGTCTACAAACGCCGCATTTCGACAGATCTAGTCGCTGCAGAGGCTTACTTGGAGGGCGATCATGGTAAGATTGAGGATTGTCAGATTCGTGAGGAAATCGACTGGCTGGGTCAGCGCTACGGTGGCCTGCAGCCCATGATGTATATCTACTACAATCGTTATTCTATGAAGGGGATTGAGGATCCCAATGTTCGGATTACTATTGACCACGATTTGACCTACCGCAACTATGATTTAAGCCTTTTGCATGGTCATTACGGGGAAAATCTTCTGTCGGATCATCATGTAATTATGGAAGTCAAGGTGCCAGGAGCCTATCCGCTCTGGCTAAGTGAGATTTTGGATCGCCATCAGGTTTTCCCAAGCTCCTTTTCCAAATACGGGGTTGCTTACAAGAAAACGACAGACTATAAAGGAGTTGTAAATCATGCTTAGTCATTTATTTTATGATATTTTTACCGATACGGCCGTAGATCCAGCCATGATGATGCTGGCTATCGGAGTGTCTTTGCTTTTGGGCTTAGTCATTGCCAAGGTTTACCAGTTTAAGACAGTTTACAGCAAGTCCTTTGTGATGAGCTTGGCGCTCTTACCGACCTTGATTGCAATTGTGATTTTCTTGGTCAATGGAAGTTTGGGAGCAGGGGTTGCCGTCATGGGGGCCTTCAGCTTGATTCGTTTCCGTTCCGCACCGGGAGGGGCCAAGGAGCTGGTGTCCATTTTCCTAGTCATGACAATCGGGATTGCCATCGGAATGGGCTATCTGGTCTTTGCGACCGTCTTTACCCTTATCATGTCGCTCGTCATGCTGCTGCTTGAGGTGGTCAATTTTGGGCAGATGAAGCATTCCATGCGCCAGCTGACTATCGTCATACCAGAAAGTCTGGACTATGAAAGCATTTTTGATGATATTTTCAACAAAGCTGCCAATCATGTTGAATTAGCCAATGTCAAAACCTCTGATATGGGGAGTTTGTTCAAGATTAAATACATCATTCAGCTGAATGGTCGAATGACCGAAAAAGAACTCATCGACGCCCTACGCACGCGCAATGGAAATCTAGAGATTGCCATCAGTCGCTACATCACGAAAGAAAATGAATTATAATTAGAAAGAGGCCAATCATGAAAACAGACAAGAAAAAAATATTTCAGAAAATAAAACTAATGGTGCCTCTAGCGCTAATGAGTGTCACCTTGGGAGCTTGCAGCTTGACCAGCCAGTCCAGCACTAGCACGAGTGCCAGTACCACGACCACTCAAACGGCTACCAGTACGACAAAGACAGACACATCTAGCTATTTCACGGATCGTGATCAGGATGCTTCTTATGATGAGTCGACAGCGACCAAGATTAGCTTGAGCGGCTCTACAGCCAAGACCTCCGGTGACGGAGCGAGCGTTTCTGGCTCCACAGTGACCATTACGGCAGCTGGAACCTATGTCCTCTCTGGTAGCAGTGAAAATGTGCAGATTGTCGTCAAGGCTGGCGATCAAGACAAGGTTCAGATCGTCTTGGATGGTGTGACCATGACAGGGACGGATGCAGCGATTGTGGTAGAAAATGCGGATAAAACCTTCATTACCCTAGCTGAAGGCAGTAAGAATAGCATTTCTGACTCAGCCAATCACACCAATACTGACTACGATGCGGCCATTTACAGCAAGGACGACTTGACCTTTAACGGCTCAGGCAGTCTGACCATTGAAGGAAAATATGGTAACGCAGTCGAGTCTAATGATGACCTGCGCATCACAGGCGGGACTTATACGATTAAAGGCTACAAGAATGGCCTGTCAGCCAATGATGCCATCAACATCAAGGAGGCTAGTCTAGATATTACTGCGACGGAGGATGCGATCCATGCAGATAATGACGAGGACACCTCGCTCGGAAATCTCTATATTCAGTCTGGTACCATTACGATTAATGCTGGAGATGACGGAATTCATGCCAGCAATGCAGCAGTGATTGACGGTGGTACCATCACAGTTAAGTCCAGTGTCGAAGCTTTAGAGGGAACAAATGTCACGATTAACGGCGGTACACTTGACCTTTATGCAACGGATGATGGGATCAATGCAGCTAGTACGGCGACTGGGGCTGAGATTTTCATCAAGATTACTGGAGGTGACATCAAGGTTGAGGTCGGCCAAGGCGATACAGACGCCCTTGACTCCAACGGCGATATCATCATGACAGGCGGAAACCTAGCTATCACGTCCACTGTGTCTGCCTTTGACTTTGATGGTAAGGCTAGCTATACGGGTGGGACTATCACGGTTAATGGGCAAACCCGAACCGAAATCACAGCCGATGGCCCTGGTGGCGGCGGTGCCCCAGGTGGACAAGGTGGCGGACCTGGTGGACATTGATTAGAAAAAATCTAAGCAGAGATTGTGCTTAGATTTTTTTGTTTAAATCGGCATAAAATGTACAAAAATGATATACTAGTCTCAATAATGACGAGGAGCAATACGATGAGAAAAACGGCTATTTTTGAAGATGTTGTTTCGATTATGACCCAAGATTCTGCAACTAAAAAGGATATTGACGGTGCGGATCCGACTGGTTTTCGCGAATGTATTTCAGACGATATGAGTGAAAAGGACTTTCTTTATCAGGTTCAGACTTATCTAGCTAGCTTCGGAGTTATCGGCCACGTAGCTTTTCGGGAGAAATATGCTAAACCAAAAGGTTTTGTTCTACGTTCAACAATCCAAGGACTTTATGTTGAGCAGGCTAATGAAGATACGAATTTGCAGGCGGGCGATCAAATTGTGAAACTGGATGGACAGCATCTAGAAGAGTTTTATAGGATGCACCGAGCGTATTTTACCAGTTCAACGCCCGAGCGAAACTACCGTGAGTGGAGCGAGTTGATTTCAAAAGCTAGGCAAGTGACTGTTTTGCGAGCAGGAGAAGAGCAAATCCTTTCAGTTGAGCCTAGCCAGAATCCTATAGAAAGTCGATTTGAATGGAAAGAGTTAGAAAAGGGTGTTGTTTATCTCCGTTTGGATGACTTTAGGAACGAGAAAGCCATAAACAAACTCTATCAGGAAGCACAAGATGCTATCAAGAGGGCTGCTTGTCTGGTGATTGATGTCCGTCAAAATACTGGCGGGATGGACTCGCTGTATTTTCCCCTGCTCCACTATGCTCTTTCTGAGGGGCAAGTCTATTCTGACTTGGGTAGGACTGATGAAGGGATGGAAATTCTCTACACAGAGCGGAATGTTGACCTGCGTTTGAAAGATTTTGAAGCCTACGTGCAGCAGGAAGGGATTAATCAGGAAACGAAGGATTTGTTGGAGATAATCATGCAAGACCTGCAGGCCAATCGGGGCAAAGGCTATGTCAAATTTGGAGGCGAGGACAGGGAAATGTTTCCTAATGTGAAAGGAGGAAGCCATCCTGAGAAGATTTTTGTCTTGGCAGATGTCTACTGTGCTTCGTCGGGAGACAATTTTGTCCAGATGATGAAATGGTTTCCTAAGGTGACGGTTCTGGGGCGCCCGACTCTTGGAATACTAGATTATTCCAACTGCTGTCAGGTAGATTATGGTGACTATAGTTTGAATTTTCCAACTTCACGCGCTCTAGCACTTGATAAGGGACAGGGGATAACAGACAAGGGGATCGAACCAGACATCCTTATTCCTTGGACAGTTGAACATCTGGAGCGGGATGTGGATTTGGAGCGCTGTTTAGAGATGATTCATGACTTTTAGATATCAAAAACGACCTTTTGTTTGGAGGTCGTTTCTTGTTTATTCGTCAATTTTGATAGACATCGTCTCCGTATCCACGGCCACTTGAGCACCGATGGTAATGGTAAAGAGTGGCTGAGTATGGGCAAAGTCCAAGTCATAGAGGACGGGAATTGTCTTTAGAATAGGATGTTTATCCAAGATATAAAGGAGCAGCTCCTCTGTCATCTGGCATTCTTTTGGAAAGCGGCCGATGAGAAGGGCCTGCGGGTTAGGATAGGCCTGAAGGAGGGCAGCTAGATTGCGGTCAAACTCCACATAATCATCTTCCTCGGCCTCTTCAACAAAGAGGACGTAGTTTTCATCTGTCGGGGTATAGGGTGTCCCACGCAGAAGTGAGAAGGTAGAGAGATTGCCGCCGATAGCAGTGGCTTGGGCTTTTCTATGGTTGTAGACTTTCCACTCTGTCTCATGGAAGGTCAGTGGTGCATCTGGCAGATACCAGGCATTACTGCCCCATTTTTCACTAGGAGTCAATTCATAAGAAGTCTGGCAAACGGCCTTGAGCCAGCTCTCGGTCTGATAGTCCTGCAGGGCATCCATTTTAAAGCTGGAGTAGGACGGTCCCATGTAGGTTTTCATGCCGGTCTTGCTATAGATAGCGTTGAGCAAGGCTGTTGTGTCTGAGTAGCCGCAGAAAATCTTAGGATTTTTAGCAATCAATTCAAAGTCCAGATAGGGCAGGAGTTCATTACAGTTGAAACCGCCGATAGTAGCCAGAATAGCATCAACTGAGTCATCCGAAAAGGCAGCATGAATGTCTGCCACCCGGCTTTCGATGGAGGCAGAGCCTAGTATATCATTTTCCAGATAATGCTCCGAAAAAGACACGGTAAATCCTAGCTTTTCCAAGCGCTCCTTGGCGGCTAAATTGGCCTCAAAGCCACCAATGTGTTCGATTGACGACGAGGGACTGACGACCCGAATGTGCATACCAGGTGAGAGCTTTTTCATAGAAACCTCCTTGTGATAATTTTTTATAGAGTATCATAACATAAAGGCTATAGGAAGTAAAGGTGGGGTTAGAGAATTTTTAGCAAGTCCGATAAGGAATTTACAGTAAAATCAGGTTCTTCTGACGGTGATTGGATTGGACCATATGCACTAAATCCTTGTTTTATCCAAATAGTTTCCATGCCTAATACCTTAGCTGGCACAATATCATTATCAAGTCTGTCACCAATCATAACAGCAGATGAAGCAGAACATGAAGCTTGTTGAAGAGCTAGTTGAAAAATTTTAGAACTAGGTTTTGAAAATCCACAGTCAGCTGATGAGATAATCAGATCAATCCATTGTCTGATAGCAAACTTTTCTAATCGCTCCTCTAAGCCAGGTAGTTGATTAGCGATAATACCTATTTTATAGCGATTATGTAGTATTTCTAAGACCGTTTTTGTATCTGGGTAAAGTGTTTCTAGTTCAGAGTTCCATTTCGGACGTTCTAGGCCAAACTCTTGTAATGCTATTAAATCTCCCTTTTGTCCCTCTTTAAATAAGAGTAGCATTCGCTGATAAAATGTATCATAAGTAATATTTGTTTCTGCAATTGCTTGTTCAATCCTATCTTGATAAGCTTTCTCTTCATTGATTAAAGTAGAACCAATATCAAAAAATATCCATTTATAATTTGTCATTCGAAACACCTCTCTATCTTATTTTACCATTTTGACCATAAAAAACGGAACCAATTAGGCTCCGTTCTATTTTTAATGACTAATCTCAATGCTGCCGGTGCTGGTGCGGGCGGTCAGCTTGGCTTGGGCCTGTTCATTGGTATGGATGACCCGATCGCCGATAAAGTCCTCTTGGTCGTGGCTGGTCTGCATGTCCTTGGGCAGTTCAATGTCACCTAGATCTGTTTGCAGGTCCAGTGAGATGGCTTTGTAGGTCTCTTCGGCGAGGTGGAGATCGATGGAACCATTGCCGCTGGACATGTTGATATTGCCCTTGAGGGTTAGTTTATCACTAGTGATACTACCGTTGGAGAGACTGATTTGAGTATCGGTCAGGCTGGTTTGGACTAGCTCGATGCTACCGTTAGCACTTTCAATGCTACCGCTCTTAATTTGGCTCTGACTGAGTTCGATAGAGCCATTGCTGAGATCGGCTTTTAATTTTTTGATTGTCAGGTCATTGATTGATAGGCTACCGTTAGCCAAACTGGCCTTGACCTGCTCCAAGTTCCTTCCCTTAGGTAGGCTTAGAGTGATTTGTTGAGTCCTTTCTAATTCTCCATCTATCAAGCCCAGTAAAGAGCGTAGACCACTGCTAATGTTGATAAAAGATCTTGCTTCCTGAATGTATAAACTTCCGTTTTTAGCTTTAGTAGCCACTTTTTCAGATGTCTTGCCGTCTCCTTGATAATAGGTCAAGTGAACCTTATCATCGGGCGATTCTCCAATTATGACCGAGCGATTGTTGAGCTCCAGATCTAGGGAATGGATATTATCATAGGTTTCTTCTTGCTTGGCCATCTTGGCGCTGGAAACGGAGCTTCTCACCAGATCCTGCAGACCACCACTTGCTAGCCCTGCCAGTATGAGGCCTAGACCCAGCAGACAGGCAACAATCGCAATGCTGAACACGGTTTTTCTTACTTTAAACATGACGGCCTCCTTTCCGGGCCAAGGCTTGGGCGAGTTTGACAAAACTCAGTTTGATAAAGCGAAGGATAGGACCAATGCTGAGATAAAAGAATCCAGCCATCCCCAAGGCTAAGAGGCTCATCCCCAAACTAAGGGAAAAAGCAGGAATCGAAGTAGCCATGCCGAGAGTCAGGCTGTCCCAAATCAGACTAGCCCCTATGGCAAACATAGCAAAAGCAAAGATGGCCATAACAAAAGCAAAGACACTGATGAGGAGGAAGAAAGTAAAGACTAAGGTCAAAGCCAAAATCAGGAGGGGAATTGCCAGCGGTGCTGCCAAGATGGACAGAATGGCAATCTGGACGATCTGCTTGCTATTTTTGACAGAGCCAGCTTCTTGACTGTCTTCTTCTATTTTCTTGTCCAGAAGATTGATGATAATCTCGTGAGCGGCTTCTTTGGGGCTGCCCAGCTCAGCTATAGCCGCTGCCTCTCCCTCAGGACCTACCTCGTCAAAGTACTCGGTGAAGTAGTCCATGGCTTCTTGATAGTCTTTTGCTGGCAATTTTTTTAAACATTTTTCTAGCTGGTCTAGATATTCAGTTCTTGTCATGGCGAACACTCCCTTCGATAATGCCCTTAATCATGCTGGTATAAAGCTCCCATTCATTTTTGAGGCTGACCAGTTGTTTCTGACCTGTTGGGGTCAGAGAATAATATTTTCGTTTTCGACCTTGATATTCCTGAGAGTAAGTCTCTAAATACTGACTCTTTTCCAATTTTTTTAGGATAGGATAAAGCGTGGACTCCTTGATATCGGCAATGAGCTTGATGGTCTGGCTAATCTCGTAGCCATAGGAATCTTCTTTATCTAAAATCGCTAAAATCAGAAATTCTATCAGGGTAGAAGATGTAGGGAAATACATGCACTACCTCCTATATATAAAAATATTATATATAAACTTTCTACATATAGGATAATCCCTTTTAAACTAAAAGTCAAGTAATATATAGAAATTTTACTTATAGATATTGAAAAGGATTTCATCCTTGAAAGATAAGGGAAGTAACTCTTTTTCTCTTTATTTCCTCACAAGAACTTTACACAATTGATAGCTTTTATATTGAAATCTTTCTCTATAAAATGGTAAAATAATCTATGTCTATCTAAAAAAGATAAGAGTGAATGAAATGACGAAATATAAGACGATTTATAAGTTTGTAGGGCAGACATTGCTATACTTTGTGATTTTCGTAGCCCTGCTTTATTTCTTTAGTTATCTTGGTCAAGGTCAAGGTGGCTTTATCTACAATGAATTTTAAAGTAAGAGAGTACCATACACATGTCAAACACAGCAATTACAGATATGATTGAAGCGATTGAGCACTTTGCTCAGACGCAGCCAGATTTCCCTGTCTACAATGTCCTCGGACAAGTTCATACTTACGGAGATTTAAAGGCCGATTCCGATGCACTGGCAGCCAAGATTGATAGCTTGGGGCTGGCTCCCAAGTCACCAGTCGTGGTCTACGGTGGTCAGGAATATGAAATGTTGGCTACTTTTGTGGCCTTGACCAAGGCTGGTCATGCTTATATTCCTATTGATAGTCATTCAGCCTTGGAGCGCGTGACTGCTATTTTGGAAGTAGCTGAACCAAGCCTGATTATTGCCATTGCGGATTTTCCGCTGGCTGATACAGATGCAGCCATTCTCAGTCTGGAAGAGGTTCGAGCGGCTTACGCAGAAAAGACTGCCTATGAGATGAGCCATCCTGTCAAGGGTGATGATAATTACTACATCATCTTTACTTCTGGTACGACTGGCAAACCTAAGGGTGTGCAAATCTCTCATGATAACCTGCTCAGCTTTACCAACTGGATGATTACAGACAAGGAATTTGCGACACCGAGCCGTCCGCAAATGCTGGCGCAACCGCCTTATTCTTTTGACTTGTCAGTTATGTACTGGGCACCGACTTTGGCACTAGGAGGAACTCTCTATGCCCTGCCTTCTAGTCTGACTCAGGACTTTAAGCAGCTATTTGAAGCGATTCTTAGCTTGCCTGTAGCAATCTGGACTTCTACACCGTCCTTTGCGGATATGGCCATGCTTTCGGAAGATTTTAACAGCAAAAAAATGCCAGGCATTACGCATTTTTACTTTGATGGGGAGGAGCTGACGGTCAAGACAGCTCAGAAATTGCGGGAGCGTTTCCCTGAGGCTCGTATTATCAATGCCTATGGCCCGACTGAAGCAACGGTTGCTCTGTCTGCAGTTGCTATCACAGATGAGATGCTAGCGACCCTCAAGCGTCTGCCAATCGGCTATACCAAGGCGGATTCGCCAACCTTTGTCATCGATGAAAATGGGCAAAAGTTGCCGAATGGTCAGCAGGGGGAAATCATTGTCTGTGGACCAGCCGTATCAAAGGGCTACCTCAACAATCCTGAAAAGACAGCTGAAGCCTTCTTTGAATTTGAAGGGCTACCAGCCTATCATACAGGTGATGTGGGTACGATGACTGATGAAGGTCTCCTACTCTACGGCGGTCGTATGGACTTCCAGATTAAGTTTAACGGCTATCGCATCGAGCTAGAGGATGTGTCTCAAAACCTCAACAAATCCAAGTATATCGAGGCGGCAGTAGCAGTGCCACGTTATAATAAGGACCACAAGGTTCAAAACTTATTAGCCTACGTTATTTTGAAAGACGGTGTTGCAGAGCAATTTGACCGCGAAATCGATATTACCAAGGCTATCAAGGAGGATCTGCAGGATATCATGATGTCTTATATGATGCCGTCTAAGTTCCTCTATCGGGAATCTCTGCCCCTAACACCAAACGGCAAGATTGATATCAAGGGGCTGATTAGTGAGGTCAACAAGTCATGATGGATTTCTTGAAACAGCTTCCTCATCTGGAGCCTTACGGAGACCCACAGTATTTCCTTTATCTTATCTTGGCTGTTTTGCCAATCTTTATCGGACTTTTCTTTAAAAAACGCTTCCCAGTCTATGAAGCCCTGGTCAGCTTGGCTTTTATCGTCTTGATGCTGACGGGCCCTAGTCTGGCGCAGCTTTATGCCCTGCTATTTTATGTCGTCTGGCAGACGATTTGGGTTTATTCTTATAAATTCTACCGCAAAAAGCAGGACAGCAAGTGGATATTTTATTTGCATACAGCATTGGCGGTTCTGCCCCTATTCTGGGTTAAGGTCGAACCAGCTATCAGTGGCCATCAATCACTCTTTGGCTTTCTGGGAATTTCCTATCTGACCTTCCGCTCAGTTGGTATGATTATTGAGCTGAGGGATGGCGTGCTGACTGATTTCAGCCTCTGGGAATTCCTCCGCTTTATGCTCTTTATGCCCACTTTTTCTAGTGGTCCCATTGATCGTTTCAAGCGTTTCAATGAAAATTATCTCCAAATTCCAGAGCGCGATGAGCTTCTAGATATGCTGGAGCAGTCGGTCAAGTATATCATGCTGGGCTTTCTCTATAAGTTTGTCTTGGCTCATATCTTTGGCCACATGATTTTAGGGCACGTCAAGACCTATGCCCTCTATACTGGTGGTTTCTTCAATCTGGGAACGCTAGGCGTCATGTATGTCTTTGGTCTGGATCTCTTCTTTGACTTTGCCGGTTATTCGATGTTTGCGGTGGCCATTTCCAATCTCATGGGCATCAAGAGCCCTATCAACTTTGACAAGCCTTTTGTTTCACGCGATTTGAAAGAATTCTGGAATCGATGGCACATGAGCCTGTCCTTTTGGTTCCGTGACTTTGTCTTTATGCGCCTGGTCATGGTGCTTATGCGTAATAAGGTCTTTAAAAACCGCAATACGACTTCCAGTGTAGCCTATATAATCAATATGTTGGTCATGGGCTTCTGGCATGGTGTGACCTGGTACTATATCGCCTATGGTCTCTTCCACGGTCTGGGCTTGGTGGTCAATGACGCTTGGCTCCGTAAGAAAAAGACCATCAATAAAGAGCGTAAAAGTAAGGGACTGCCAGCCCTGCCTGACAACAAGTGGACCCAAGCGCTGGGGGTTGTTATCACCTTCCATGTTGTCATGTTCTCATTCTTGATCTTCTCAGGATTTTTGAATGACCTTTGGTTTAAAAAATAAAATGTAAACGAGGAAACTATAATGGATGTAAAAGCAGAAGTAATTGAAATTATTGACGAATTATTTATGGAAGATGTTTCGGACATGATGGACGAGGATTTGTTTGATGCTGGCGTTTTGGACAGTATGGGGACAGTAGAGCTGATTGTTGAGCTGGAAAACCGTTTTGACATCCGTGTGCCAGTATCAGAATTTGGCCGCGATGACTGGAATACAGCCAATAAAATCGTTGAAGGCGTAACGGAGCTTCGTAATGCTTAAACGACTCTGGCTGATTCTGGGGCCGGTCTTCTGCGCCTTGGTCATGGTCGCCCTGCTCTTTTTCTTCTATCCGCTTGAGAAAAAGCACGATGTGGAAGCAGAGAAGCGGGCAGCTGTGACTCTTACAGCAGAAACGTTCAAAAGCCGTAGCAAAAAAATGACGGCCCTGACAGATCAAGATACCCGTTTTGTGCCCTACTTTGGCTCCAGCGAATGGCTGCGCTTTGACAGTATGCACCCAGCTGTTTTGGCTGAAAAGTATGACCGCAATTACCGACCTTATTTTCTAGGGCAGCGGGGGGCGGCTTCGCTCAACCAATATTTTGGAATGCAGCAGATGGCTTCTGAGCTGGAGAATAAGACAGCGGTATATGTCGTTTCTCCGCAATGGTTTACCAAAAAAGGCTATGATGCAGCAGCTTTTCAGCAGTATTTCAATAGCGACCAGCTAGCTGGCTTTCTCAGCTGGCAGGACGGTGGCGTAGGCGCTCAGTATGCGGCCCAGCGACTTTTGCAGCTCTATCCCAACATTGCTATGGGAGATATTGTCAGGAAAGTGGCCGATGGAAGCCAACTGACTTCTTTTGAGCAGCAGTATATCCATACTATGAGTCGGATTTATCAGCGGGAGGATGCTTTTTTCAGTACATTTGCTGCTGGTAATAATGGCAACTATGACACGAAGGTTTTGCCTCAGCTTTCCCGTCTTCCAGATGACTTTTCTTATGAAGAGTTGGAGCAGCTGGCTACGGCAGATGCTGTCAAGCAGACCAATAACAATGATTTAGGTATCGATAACGACTTTTATAAGAAGCGTTTGGCTAGAAAAATCAAGAAGTTCAAAGGCTTCCAATCCAAGCAGTCTTACGAAAAGTCTCCTGAGTACAATGATTTGCAGCTAGTTTTGGAACAATTTGCCAAATCCCATACGAATGTTATCTTTGTCATTCCACCAGTCAATGCCAAATGGATGGCCTATACTGGACTGAGCGAAGAGATGTATCAGCGGACAGTTGAGAAGATTAAGTTCCAGCTGGAGAGTCAAGGTTTTACAAATATTGCTGACTTTTCTAAGGACGGCGACAAGCCTTACTTCATGCAGGACACGATCCACATGGGCTGGAATGGCTGGCTGGCTTTCGACAAGGCTGTCGATCCTTTTGTGTCTAATCCTCAACCTGCTCCGAATTATCAGATCAATGAAAAATTCTTCAGTAAGGAGTGGGCTAATTACACGGGTAACTACGAGGAATTTGTCAAATAAGGTAATAGGCTGGAAGGAGGCGACATGATTCGCTTGGCGGAAATGCAGGATATCCCAGCGATTTTAGCAATTTTTGATCAGGCTAGGGAGTTTATGCGGACTATGGGAAATCCCAGTCAGTGGCCAGCTTCCTATCCGAATCGTCAGCTGGTAGAGGAAGATATTCGGGCAGGTCACTGCTATGTCTTTGAAAAGGCTGGGCAAGTTGTTGGAACCTTTGCGTTCATCATCGGACCAGATCCAACCTACCAAGAGATTGCAGGTGCTTGGCATTTTTCAGAGCCTTACGGTACAATCCATCGTATCGCTTCAAATGGACAAGTCAAGGGTCTGGCTTACCTGTGTTTTGACTTTTGCTTGCAGCAGATTCCTTATCTTCGCATTGATACGCATGAAGATAACCAGCCGATGCAGGCAGCCATTCGCCGCTACGGTTTTAGCCAGTGTGGTACGATTTATTTGCCAGATGGCAGCTCTCGCCTTGCCTACGATTATCATCAATAAAAAAATCTGCTTATTGGGATTATCGAGGATTCTTAATGAATTAATTAGTTCCATATGATTCTTTTTAATGATGTTCTAGTCACATTAGACTATAATTCGTATAGGATCTTTTGTTTATACTAAAATACTCCACAATACCTCTATGTTATAGAGATGATAGGTTCTATAGCTATAGCGCTTGATAGAAATGCAAAAGTAGATGTGGATAAAATTGTGATTCATTTAATGAGAGTAGTGACAATAGACGACA
Organism: Streptococcus cristatus; assembly: GCF_001578775.1. Taxonomy (GTDB): domain Bacteria; phylum Bacillota; class Bacilli; order Lactobacillales; family Streptococcaceae; genus Streptococcus; species Streptococcus cristatus_A. Next base: position 68,500 of record NZ_KQ969062.1, read on the forward strand.
GTTTAAATGGATTGTATAGTCTTTATAAGAATAAGTAATTTCTCATATGGAATTATCTCCTGATAATTGTTGCAATAAGTATTTATAATTCAAATATGCTGAATAGTTGGACAAATATGCTATTTACGTTAGCTTAGAAGGCGCCTAATATGTAAAGATTTTATAGGATACCATAAGGATGTTGATTTATGAGAAAAGGTAGGATGTGGCGTACTATTGCCTTAATGCCTTATATAAAATGAAAAGAAAGTTTCTACTGGAAGTATAAAGTAGTAAATAGATTCTACTGTCTAAGGATAGCTACGAAAAGAGACTTAAGAAATAATAGATATAGTTTAATTATTTAATAAGTAACATGGGAATCTGTTTTTAGCAGTACTTTGTACTTCAAAATTGACAAACTCTTATAAATATGATAAATTAAAGAAGTAATAAAAACACAAAAGGAGACACCTATGTCAGTTATTAGTTTAACCCCAGAACAGCTAAAAGAACAAGCACGTATTTATACTAGTGCTAAAGATCAGATTGAACAAGCAATTCAAACTGTTAATAAAACAAACGGTGAAATTGCATCACAGTGGAAAGGTCAAGCTTTTAATGCTTACCTCGAACAATATAATCAACTATATACTCATGTTCAAAAATTTGAAGAACTTTTAGTAAGTATTAATCAACAATTGAACAACTATGCTCAAACTGTTGCTGAACGCGACCAACATGATGCGCAAAGTTTTGGTTTGTAAAAAGAATTGAGGGGCGTCAGGGAAACTTGACGCTTATTTTTGTTATGAAAAAAAAAGCAAAATTACAGATTCTATTTATATGTTGTTTGTTACTACCTCAATTAGTGTTTGCAGATGATGGGAAGTTAAAGCTAGACACAGATATTATTACAAATGGTACTCAGGAAAATAATAATGCCAATCTAATCGAATCAAAGTATGCACCTAACCTGTTCTTGAATCGAACAAAAAAAGCGGTGGATGAAAGAAATCGGACAACTAAAGAGTTACTGCAAGAAGCAGAAATAAATATTTTTAAGCAAGAGAAAAGTTTTTCTATTTATGGATTAGATACACTTCAATTAAAAAAATCACTATTTACAGACTATAAATTAGCTGAAGGTTTTTCTGTAACTAAACATAATAATAAAAAAATTGGAAAAGGAATATTTAATATATTGATTGCTATTTTTTTAATTTTTATGACTACTGCAGGAATATTTTTAGGAAGGAAATGGCATGGACTTAGGAAAAGTAGAGATAACAATAGAATATAAACAGAGAGAATTAGATATTAGAGTTTCAAAGTCTCTAACTTGGATAAATTTTAAGAAGATATTGAATAATAGAGTGATTAGAACAAAACTGGGGCTGCCAGTTGATGATCAATTTTGGTTTAAAGTAAAAAATAAACATATTCACATAGAAGGAAATGATATTTTAGCCAATTATCCTATTAGTAATGGAGATATACTAGAAATTATCGGTTAGAAAGAAGAATTAGGAAGGGTAGTAATATATGTTTGACGGGGATAAGCTAATTTTTTTGAAGGCGGAGAATAAAGTTACTGTTCAAGTTTCCTCTTCAGGATATGACAGAGAACGGCTAGATGCTATCAAAGAATACTGTCGTGTTGCGATAAGACAAGAAGATGGTTCGCTGTGTTTAGATTATGAAATACCTGCATATTTTAAAACAGTTACAGAGGAGTTGTTCTCATTAAAGACAGAATTGGAGCGATTTGCTCTAGCCCAAAAAATGACTTCTATAGAATTAGGAGAAAATAATTTTAAAATTCCTTATATACATCCAGAAAATATTGTTATTTTAGGTGGGAAAGTGAAGATGCTTCATCGAGGGATTGAGAAGTTATTGTCTCCACGGATATATGATGAAGAATTTTGTCTAGCATCCTACAAAGCATTGATGGTATCTATTTTAGTGCCAAAAGTAGATTTTGAGTTGGCTGTTAGTGGGTTAGATGCTGTTAAAGATAAAATTGCTCAGGATATTATTCCCTTAAGGACTTTGGAAGAAATTAATCAGTATGTTTCTGAAAAATATTATACATTGTCAAAAAAGAGTTCGATAGAGAATATTTTGGTCAATACTAAAAAATGGAAAGGTCTATTGATTGCTACGTCGGTTCTAGCTGTTGTTTCTGCGGTTCTTAGTTTCACAACTTATCAATCTATGTTCAAGGATGGACCTTTAAAATCTGCAGTCATCATGGCACAATCAAACTTTATGAGAAAAGATTTTTCTGAGACAGTCGAATCGCTAAAGGCTTATAGTGTAGATTCATTACCTAAAGAGGCGAAATACATTCTAGCAGCTAGTTATGTTCGTTTAGATAGTTTGAGTGATAAGCAAAAAGAAACAGTATTAAATACGATTACGGAATCTAGTGATGATACTATTTTGAATTATTGGATTTATTTGGGTCGTGGAAAATTTGAAAAGGCACTGGATGTAGCCCAGAATATTGGAGATACCCAACTTATTCTGCATGCTTATACAAATCTTTATGAATCAGTCAGGTCAAATGTAAATATGAATGGTTCAGAGAAACAGAAAAAATTGAGTGAATATGAGAAAAAAATAAAGGAATTATCCTCAGAAATTGGTGAAAAAAGTACGGATGACAGTAGTCACTCTAAAGATACTTCTTCATCAAAAGGAAATGGTGAGTAGTTGATGGAAGAAAATAAGAACGTATACTATCACCAGCTAGGTGATCAACTTTTCGAAGAGTATCATCCCCTCTACACGTTACTAATAGAAACGAGAGAACTCTTAACTGCTAATATAATAGATTCACAGTCTATTTTATTGAATGGTAGTGCATATAAATTGGAGAACCAGACTGTTTATCGAAATGGAGATATCTTAAAGTTAGGAGAGACAGTTTTTGGTGAGGAAAAAGTCACTTTATTAGAGTCTGAAAAAGAAATCTTTACGACCTATATTTTTGCTCCGACAGAGCTTTTCATTTGCAGTAGTCAGGAAGAAGCTGATCTGAAGATTAGTTCTTCAACAGTTTTGATTTTCTCCGATAAACAAGTACAGATTGAAATTGGTGATAGGCCAGTTTATCTTAATTATAAACTAATTGAAGAAAGTGGGTTATTTCCATTTGAAATAGGAGATATGATTGCTACTGCTCAGCATTTCATTGAAAAGCGAAAGTTACAATGGAAAATTTCTTCTCTCTACTCAATTCCTATTTTTAATCTAGAGAAAATATTAGTTGAAGAGTGTGCAAGCGAATATCCTCAAGATTTTCCAGAGTATCGCAGAAGCCCTCGGATTAATCCCTCCATTTATAGTTCAAAAATTCATATTAATCAACCTCCTTTGCCGATAAAACCAGCCAAAAATTCATTAGTAAGAGCGATTGTCCCTGCACTTGGGATGTTCGCAATTACAGCTTTTAGTAGTTTTGTTTTCAAAGGGAACCCGTTGATGATGATTGGTATGGGTGGGTTTAGCCTGCTAACTGCTGGTACAACCATGAGCCAGTATTTTGAAGAAAGAAAAGATAATAAAGAGCAGGAGCGTATTCGGGTAGAAGATTATGAAAAATACTTGCTTAAGCAAGTTTCAGAATTAAATCGATATTATCAAGAAGAGGCAGCGATTCTAAGGTATAATCAACCAGAAATTCAAGTTTTAGCAGATATGATTGCTCGGTATGATTCTCGTATTTACGAACGCTTAGATTACAATGAGGATTTTTTGCAACTTTCTCTTGGGCTTGGTAATAAAGTAAGTCAGCTCCAATTGCAAACGAATTTTGATATTCAAAGTAAAGATGAGTCATCTAAATTTGCACAAAAGGTTCTTCAAAAATATCAGATACAAAGACAGGTTCCTATTACTGTCAATATTGCACAAGCGACGGTCGGATTGATTGGTAATCAAGAAGTTACCAAGACAGCTATTTATAATTTGCTCTTGCAGTTGGCAATTTTTCATAGTTATTTAGATGTGAACTTTATTAATTTGGTTCATGAGCATGATTATGAGAAAGATTGGTCAGAATGGCGTTTCTTACCTCATTTCAAAATGCAGGAACGAAATATTCGAGGTTTTGTGCATGATGCTCGAAGTCGTGATGCAGTTTTAAATTCTTTTTATCGTATTATCCAAAAGCGCTCTCAGCTAAAAAAAGAGATGGGTGAGAAAGATGCACGATTTAAGCCTCACTATGTTTTAACCATTTTAGATGACTCACATCTTTTAGGGCATAGTTTAAACGAATATCTTGCAAAAGATTTGACAGAACTTGGTGTTACTGTTATTTGGGTAAAAGAAGCTCAGCGTTTATTGCCTGAAACAGTCACAACATTGATTGAATATAAAAATCAGAATGCTGGGCAGATTATCAATGACGGTCGAAATTACAGCGCTCAGACATTTTGTCCATATTCAGCTTTGCCGACTTACGAACAATGCGTTCGGACATTGGCAAACTTAGAACACCTTGAAGTTGAAAAAAATACGATTCCTAAGTCTGTTTCTTTCTTAGAGCTGTATAATGTTAAAACAGTAGAAGAAATAGATTTAGGTTCGAATTGGCGAAGGGCTGATACTTCAAAGACATTGGCAGTTCCTTTAGGACTTCGTGGGAAAGATGATGTTGTTGAGTTGAACCTTCATGAGCGAGCTCATGGGCCGCACGGACTCGTGGCCGGAACCACGGGTTCAGGGAAATCAGAAATTCTTCAATCCTATATTCTATCTTTAGCAGTAAATTTCAGTCCAGAGGATGTTGGCATCCTTACCATTGACTTTAAAGGTGGAGGAATGGCCAATCTTTTCAACAATCTTCCTCATATGCTTGGGGCAATTACGAATTTAGATGGGGCTTCAAGTGCACGTGCCTTAGCCTCTATTAAGGCGGAACTGCAAAAGCGTCAAAGATTGTTTAGTCAATTTGGAGTGAACCATATCAATGGTTATACTAAATTGTATAAAGAAGGACAGTTAGCTGCTGATAAGGATTCTTTTCCAAGCAAGCCTTTACCACATTTATTTCTTATCAGTGATGAATTTGCAGAGTTGAAACAGCATGAGCCAGAATTTATGACAGAACTTGTATCAACTGCTCGTATTGGACGCTCTCTTGGGGTTCACCTTATCCTCGCGACTCAAAAACCGTCAGGTGTTGTTAATGACCAAATATGGTCTAACTCGCGTTTTAAATTAGCCTTAAAAGTTTCAGATGCATCAGATTCGTCTGAAATTATAAAAACACCAGATGCAGCAAGTATCAAAGAACCAGGACGTGCTTATCTACAAGTTGGAAATAATGAAATATACGAATTATTCCAATCCGCTTGGAGTGGTGCAGCCTATGCTCCGCAGGGAGATGATAAAAAAGAGACGGTTGATGAACGGATTTGGCTGATTAATGATTTAGGACAATATGAGCTGCTATCTGAGGATCTATCAATTGATGAGGATTATACAACTACAGAGTCTGAAGAAATCACTGAGCTTGATGCACTTGTGAATTATATTTCTGAATTTACTAGTCATTTTTCTATTACTATGCCAGATAGACCTTGGCTGGAGCCATTGGAGACAAGGATTATATCACCAGAAACGGATGTGCATTGGACAGATAAAAAAGTTTTGGCGGTTCCTTTTGCTAAGATGGATATACCTACTGAGCAGAGACAAACTAATTTTAACTTTGATATAGAAAAGATGGGTCATACTGTCTTTTACGGTTCCCCTGGTTTTGGTAAGTCTGTTGCACTCCAAACCTTGGTGATGAATCTTGCTCGACTAAATACTCCAGAACAAGTCCATGTTAATTTGTTTGATTTTGGTACGAATGGTCTGCTACCGCTTAAGGAGTTACCTCATGTAGTTGATTTGACAAGATTTGATGAAGAAGAAAAACTAGTTAAATTCTTAAAGAGAATTGATCATGAATTGAAAGCTCGCAAGGAGAAATTTGCGGCTTACAATGTAGCAAGTCTTTCTCAATATGAGCAGAAATCTGGTGAAAAGCTTCCGATAATTTTAACCATTTTTGATGGATTTGATTCTATAAAGGATACACCTTTAGAAGAGTCAATTGAAAATTTGGTTAATCGAATTCTACGTGAGGGAGCTAGTTTAGGCTGTTATGTGATTTTAACAGTTCTTCGTTCGAATAGTCTTAAAATTAGTATGTCAAGCAATATAACTTCACGGATGGCCTTCTTCATGGTAGATGAAGGGGCTGCTAAAGAAATAGTAGGTCGCGAGGCCCTCATTCAGCAAGAAATTTTCGGACGTGCTCAAATTAAAGAAGATATCCCTTATGCTATTCAGGTCTATTTACCTACGGGTGGTGACAATGATATTGAGCGCCTCTATCAGTTAGAAGAGGAAATTAAGACGATATCAAATATGTGGACGGGGGTACGTCCAGAGCCAATTCCAATGTTGCCAAATGAGATTACAATGGAAGATTTTGAGCAGGCAAAGGAAACACAGACTATGCTGCATCAAGTACAAGTTCCAATAGGTTATGATAAAGAAACAACAAAGATTGTTGGCTTTAATCCAGAAGAGCACGGCTACTTTGTGATTATGGATGATACGCCTCAGCAGACAGAAATGCTTGAAGTCATTATCATGAAGGCCCTTAAACAATTGGAAGGAAAAGCTCAACGCATCGTTTTTGATCTAGAGGGTCGATTTGCTAATCAGGCTGATTGTGACTCAGTTATCACATCAGAAGAATTTAGTGCAGTCATTACGGATATCGTTGGTGAAATAGAGCGCAGACTTCATGGAGGACATAAGATCCCAATGATTGTGTATATGCCAGATATACATATTCTTAACGAGAAAATGTTAATCTCATTTAATACTTTAGAATCTATTCTAAAAAATGCAGCTAAAGCAGGAGTTTATTTCATTTTCCACGGCCATCAAAAGACTATTGAAAATAAATTTGATGAGTTCAGTAAGCGATTGCGGTCAAATATGCCGGCAGGTATCTTTGGAACTAGATTTATGGATCAAGGGATGATCAAAGGGAAAACGAATTATAATGAGCCACTTCTGGAAGTAGATGAAGTTCATTTCTTTGTCGGAAGAGAAGTTTATCGGATCAAGTTGCCTAATAGATGATTATGTAAACATACCCATTAGCTTTTTAAAAGCGGGTATGTTTTTTGTATTACCTAACCTTACTAGCTATTCTATTTTAAATATGATAAAATAAAAGCGATATTTTATATTGATAGCAAAAGGAGAAATGAGATGAGCTCGTATTATAGAGATGTAGCTGCAAGATTTCGCAGGAGAGCCGCAGAAGCTCAAGCCGCTAAAACTGAAATTGATGGTAAAATCGCTAAGTTAAAAAATGCTAGTAGTAAATTATCAACAGAAATTCAATCTATAGGCAATAAAAGTAGATCACTTGGTCAGATAATTCCGTTGGATTCTACAAGTTTTAAGGGAAGTCGTCAAGAAGATTTTGAAGCACAATTTTATGCTCTAGGAACTCATATCTCTAATTTCTGTATTAGTCATAGCAATAATAAGACAGCTATTGATGACAAGATTCGCTCTCTTAAGTCAGAGTCGGAAGGTTTGCAGTCTACGATTAATTCTTATTATCGGCAGGCTCGTATTTATGATTGTATGGAATAGGAGGTAGACATGAAACCGATAGGTGTAGATAAAGCTAGATGGAATAGTATTACTAAGGGTGTATCGTCCTCAACGACAAATATTGGTCGTATAAAGGATTTGACTTTCAAAAAAACAGATCTCACCCCTTTTACAACGTTTAATGAGGTGTTAGAGCACTTTAATAAATCAATCGTTAAGTTGAAAGATTTTACCCGAGCTGATGCTTCTAAGATGGAGCAAGCTGCGAAGAATAAAGTTCAGGATGACGCTCGAGAAGCAGGTGCTATTCAAGCTGGGGGGATGATGAAATGAAAGAAGAACAGCTATCTTTATTTAAGCAAGCTCTTAGTCGCATAGAGGTGACTGAACAGGCTAAAGAATTTTTATTCGCGGTTTCTATGACTCTCTCAGGACATACGGAAGTCTTTCGCAAGTGTTATTTGGCTTTTATGAATGGAGAGGACTCTTATCACTACCATCCGATGATTGGGGCTCCACTAGATTTTTTCTTTGAGGGTTCTGAAGTTCGAGTGAAGCGTCTCAAAGAAGAGGTTGTTCTTTCGCGAGGTCACTTTATCCAATATGCTTCGTATGTTGATCTTTGTTTTAGCCGTATCTATCCTTTAGGCAGTGTCGTAGAGTTGGATCGAGACCTTCTTCCACAAGATTTGGTTGCAGCCTTTGAGAGTGAGCAGATGGACTTTTTTGTTGTTCTTTCTGGTCGCAGAGTAGTGATGGAAACGGGAAGCTACATAGATTACATAGGATACACATGGCCTTTTGGGTTGCGATTTGATACGGCTCCCTTGTTTGTAAGCAATCTCTTCATCAAGCGAGTCGTATCGGAAGGATATACAGATATGACAGATGAGCGCTATTGTCAAGAAGCCTTTCGCAGAGAGTATTTCAATGAGGGCATTGTTTCTAGCGTATATGGAGAGGAGATAGTGAATGAAGATTGATTTATCTGAGGTACAGGCTCAGAAATCGGCCTTGAGTACATCTGTGGGTAGTATCAAGGGCGAGATAACAAAAGCCAGAAGCAGTTTGTCCCAAGTTGTCTCTACAGATAGTCTCAAAGGTGTAGTTAAGGACACAATCAACCAAAAGGTTTCTAATTACCAGATTCCCTTGCTAGATAACTATACCAATGCTTTGGATAGTATAGTAAACCGCTATGATGGGATTATCAAGCTTTTTAAGGAGAAGGTTGGTGAGACCAATGACAGTGCGATTATCAATACGGAGTATCTAGAGCGAGTTAAGCAAAGGATGAAAGATCCCATTGAAGGCTTAGGTAAGATTTCGACACGAACACAGAGTATTTATTCGGATATTAGTGATATTATCTCACTGAGTAATCCTAGCTTGGATGATGTCAATACGACCTATGCCAAAGCCCAAAAGAGCCTCGATGATACGATTAAGAACATGGAGACGTTTAATAACGTTATTCTGAATACTGATACTTTTGATCTGATTGATATGCAAGATGGTCAACTTAAGGCTTTGTCTTCATACAGCAGTGTTTCATACACCAATCAAACAGCAAGAACTTTCTACAGAGGAGAATCTTTCAAAAACTCTGTGGAGGAAATTCATACTGCCTTACATAGTAATTCGCGTAGTAAGGTCAACTACCAAAACAAACTAGCTAAGCAGTTAGCGGAGTCTAAGTATAGTGGAACAGTAGCTTCGACTCAACAAAAAGATATTGCTGCAATGCAGATTGGTGAAACCTTTGGTCTTTCTCAACCAAAAAGCGAGGAAGTTGCAGATTATATCAAGACATTGGGAGAAGCTGTCATTACTTATCGAGGCTCCAAAATTTTTCTTAATGGTGTTGAAATAACGATGGATAGCCAAGGAAGAATGAGATGGGGAAATAAGTTTATTTTCAAATCTTCTACTAACAATTTATACAGGCATGGTCGCAATTTCCAAAATGCTTCAGGAATTGATCTAGAAAATTACCACTATTCAGGTAATTTGCAAGGTGTTGCTCGTATGAAAGAAATGGGTAAAGCGGGCTGGAGCGGTTTCAAAGAGTCTCTTAATCCATTAAATGATGCTAAAGGCTGGAAAGAAGTAGGGAAAGTTGGCAAAGCGTTTAAATTAGCTGGAGGAATTTTAACAGCTATAAATATCTATAATAATTTTAGGGAGAATGTGGATATATCTGATGGTATCTCAGCAAAAGAAGCGCGAGATTTTGTAATTGATTCAGCCGTTGATATTGGATCAGGTGCTGCAGCTGCTGGATTGGGTGCTGCTATTGGTTCAGCATTCCTACCCCCGTTAGGTACCGTAGTAGGCGCAGCTGCTGGTATAGGAGTTAATTTATTTCTAAATAATTTTGAATTTGGAAGCAAAAGCATAGTAGATCACACTAAAAATATTACAAAAGGTATAGGAGATGGTATAGGCAATTTAGTAAGTTTGGTGTTTGGAGGTTAATGTGAAAGAAAAAACAATAGAAGAAATTCAGAATGCAAATAAGGCCTACTTTAAAAGTTTAGCTAACACACGAGCATCTGCGAGTATGATGGTTATTTCATGGACAGGAGTATTTATATTAGCACTATTAATTCTTGTTTTTTATTATTATCTTGACAAAGTCGTTTTAATGAATCCGCTTAACAATTGGTTCTTTGATTTACTCCTTATTTTCTGTCTTTACCTAATCATTGCATTTTTTATTCCATTAGTAAGTTCTTTTATATATAAAAAGCAAATTTTATCAACTATTTTTCTTATACTAGTCTATATTGGGGTTTACTTTTCTTTGCAAATGTTGATGCTACTGATTCTGGTTACTTCCATTTCAACGAAGGAATTTACGATAGGTTTTCCCAAATATTCTCCAATTTTTGTTCCATTTTTAGCTATTTGTACGGTTTGTGGCTTTATTTATCATTATTTTTGGTTAAAGAGACAGTTAAAAAAAGGCTTCTCTATCAATAGAACAATGAGCAATTATTTTGCGAAGTCTAGCGCCTACAGTAAGAATTCTCTTCTCATAATTTTTACGCTCTCCATGCTAGGTGGGCTTCTTTCAGGTAAATTGATACTTATCTTTGGGATTCTTGGAACTCTTCTTTTCAGCTATGCCTTTTCTCAACTGATCACAGAGGTTGCCTACCTTTTATATCTAAAAACTCAGAGTAAGGACTACTGGGAAGATGAACCTAAGAAAAAAGAGAATTTTCGAGATTTATTTAAGGGATTTAGTTTGAAGAAAGCAAAAATTCGTATTCCTGTTGAGATTTTGGTTTGTTCAATATTCCTAGGTATTATGTACAATATTGGCTATTTCAATCTTAGTTCCCCAACTCCTCTTTGGCTTATTTGGCTTGCTAGAGTACTGATATGCGGTATAGGACTAGATATTTTGGGAAGTTTTATTCTATTGATGATTAAAAAAGTAAAAAATGGCTTCAAAAAAGGAAAAAAACAATGAAATTTAAAAGAAAAGAATTAAGCCTGCAGAATTTAATTGGTTTTGGGTTAGAATTAGAGCCCCGAGCCACCTTCTTTGAACGTTTGATTTCAGATTCGAAGGAATTTAAAATACAAATGATACAAAATGGCTTTTATACAGATGGACCGATGTTTTATGCTTACAATCCAATGAAAGCTAGTCAAGATGTTCTTGTGTTTACAACAGTTGGGAATAAACTTGAGATAAAGGGAGAAAATACTTCTGGTATTTTCTTTCAGGAGTCATTGAATTTCACAACAGATTTTTATTATCGCCATTATAATCAAGAAGATCCTATCCCTTATGAAGAAATAGAAAAAGAAATTTCTGTATCAGGATTTAAGCTGGTAAATATTTTTCATGCTGTATTAGATTTGTATGGTGATTATGTAGTGGATTTATATTGTGAGGTTGAGAAAGATGAAGTTACCTGAAGATGTTGTGAAAGTTCATAGGCTTGCATTTCAAAATGTGGTTAGAAAGAGGATGTCATTTCATTATAGTGAGCTGGAAAAACATTTGGAACAATTTGTATCAGGAGTTGTAGATGCGGGCTACCAGTTAAAAGGCCCGTTTTTCTACAGTTTGAATAATGTTCCTCTAAATGAGATAGTGGATATTGAAATGTTTATGCCTGTGTCGAATGATATATTTCAGTTAGAAGGTTATAAGTTTTCAACTTATTTTGAACTCAATAATTTGTTAAAAACAGTTGTCAGAGGAGATTTTGCTTCAATGACAGAAGTAGGCTTTGCAAAACTAATAGATTCACTTGAAGAAAACGATTTAGAGATGGCAACACCTTTTTATCATGTGATTCCAAAAGATGGTTTACAATATCTAGAGTTGTTAGTTGGTTATACTGATAAGGTCTTATAAAAATTTTTGATATTAAAGTCTTAAGTAAGATTTCAACACGAACACAGAGTATTTACTCGGATATTAGTGATATTATTTCTCTGAGTAATCCTAGCTTGGATGATGTCAATACGACCTATGCCAAAGCCCAAAAGAGCCTCGATGATACGATTAAGAACATGGAGACGTTTAATAACGTTATTCTGAAAACAGATACTTTTGATCTGATTGATATGCAAGATGGTCAACTTAAGACTTTATCTGCATACAGCCGTACTTCATACACCAATCAAACAGCAAGAAATTACTACAAGAAAACGCAATTTAGAAATTCCGTTTCTGAAATTAACACAGCTCTCCATAGCAACTCGCAAAATGTAAAGTATCAAAATGCTCTTGCAAAACAACTTGCCGAGTCTAAGTACAGTGGGAAGGTAACGGCAAATGAAAACCTAATAGATTCCTTGTTTAATTCTTATAAAAATATCACAAAAGGTGATCTATATAAAGATGGGAAAAGTTATAAAAAATATTTGAAATCTGTTTTGCCGGCTTTGTATGCGGCTTATCGTTTTAGTCGAGATAAACGAGGAAACACCATCATTCTTAAAGAGACAACAAAATTTGGTAGGTTGTTAGATGAATACTTTAAGCTTGGGAAAAGTCTGGATAAGAGTAATAAATATAAAATTGTACAATATAAAAATGGTGAATTAACTAAGACTTTTAAATCCCTGATGGAGAAGTTAGGGAAAACACGTTATAATGAGGACCTAAGCAAAGTATTCAAAACCTTTACTGATACCACTAAGATGAGGCACAAATTTGCGAGGGTGACGAAAAGTATTGTGAAGACGAGTGGTAGCTTGTTTAAGGAAGGATTTATCAAAGAAGTAACTTTTAACGGAGCTGGGAAAGCCTTGTGGAATGCTAGCAAAGCAGGAGGAGGAAAAGGTTTAGTTCAGTCTGCTAAGGAGGGGTTGAGAAACTATAAAGAAGGATTTAAAACAGCTTCTAAGTTTGGTAAGTTCTTAAAAGGAGCAGCAGTTGTTGGTGTTGCCTTAGATGTTGTCGATACTTTTTCGAAAATACATGATAATTCTCAGAATGCCAAACGTCAGGGTCTTAGAGGTAATGAAGTTAAAGCAAGTGTGGCAACAGGTTTTGTGATTGATGCGGCCAAGGCGGCAGGAACAACTGTTGCAGCGACAGCGGCAGCAAGTGCAGGTGCTGCATTAGCAGGTGCTGGGCTAAGTCTATTAGGTGTTGCGACAGCCCCTGTTTGGTTAACTGGGCAGCAGCAATCGCAGCAAGTGCAGGTGCGGTTTGGGTTGCAAATAAACTTAACGATAGTTTTCATATAACTGATAATCTTAAAAAAGGAGTCAATGGCCTGATAAAAGGCATGAGAGGATGGTTTAAATGATACTGGAACGAATAAAAAAAACTTTTGAATTTCAACGAAGCAAAATACAAGGACCAGTTCCCCTTTGGGGAGTATTAAATGGGATTTTTATTTTGTATCCTTTAGTTTTTTTACCATTTTGGGGCTTAGGTTTAGGCTTAGAGGTTCTAAAAAATCCATCCTTATACAAATTTCTAGTAATTGCTGGCATTGTTACTTGGATTTTAAATCTGGTTTTCTTATTGGACCTTAAGCGAGGGATTTTAACGAGTTTTGGGACTTATCTAATGTATCTGACGGGCCATGTTTATACGATCGTTGATTTTGCTGCTATGAGTGGGGACTATAGCTTTATTGGCTTAAAACTTTCCCTCCCCCTTATCTATGCCCTTGTGATTATTATCGTCATGAGCTGTTTGGTTGACTTGGACTCTAAAGAAATTATCTCGGAGAAAGCAGGCAAAATTATGCTTAATTTTGTAATGGGGCCGATAATGATTTTAGCTCTTTGTTTTATTTTATTGGGATTTTTTGGATATGATTTTTTAATGGGATGGGGAATATCTTTATTCTTAATGATTTTTGGACAATTTCTGTACGCAACTTGGTTTTATATTATTTATGCTTATCAACACCGCAATGATGTCGAAGAAACAACCCCAATCAAGCATATAGAAGTGTCCTCAGATATGATCCAAGATAAGGAGTTTGATAAAGATAGATTTAGAAAGGAAAAGAAATGATTTTAGAAACACAAATTCAAATGACACATTTGATGATGGATCAAGTTCAGATCCGCCCGGATGAACTATTAGAACTATTTGCACATACAGAGCTTCTTCCATATACTGAAGGGATTTATAAGGATGGCCCAACTATCTTTGAGATGATTCCAACTCAGTTTGATGAGGAACGACAAGATGTGACGGTGTATATTCCGGTTATTTCCGAAACGGCCTCCACTAGCCAATTAACTTATCTTCCGAGCTTGAGCATAGATGGTATTAGTCAGCGTGTATTATTCGCAGAAGGCTTAGATGAGAGACTTTATGAGATGAAAAACTATATCCGTGAGAAGGGCTGGGAGTTGCAAGATAAGCTTTATTTAGTGTTAATTCCAGTATATGATGATTTGTTCGTAGATTTAATTATTCCAGTGGAGAAATAATATGGCAGATATTACATACGGTACCAATCAATTTTTAATGTTAAGTAATGTCTTAAGTGTAGATTACAATATTGTTGGTGATGAAATTTCAGTTGCCTTTCAAGATATGATTAATACGGCAGTAGCTGCGGGTTACACTCCTAAGAGCAATCCCTTTTATTCTTGTCCCCATGTAGGAGAATTAGAAGATGGTACTTACAACATTACAGTTTATCTTCCAGTTTATGAGGATTATCTAGGATACGATGAATTACTAGAAGGGACTGCCTATAACAGTTATTTTCTAGTTCCACGAATGGTAGGAGCACGAGTGACTGGTGAGGAAGCTGTTGATTTTGATAAGGCACTCCATGGTTTAACCAATCTATTGATGCAAGAAGAATTAGAGGAATGTACACCAATTTTTTATATTTCGAGCAAGATCAATGGGGTCTTGTATACTGATATACTAGTAGGTGTTCGAGCTAGCTGATGAAAAATCCTGAGATTCCTCTCAGGATTTTTTGGTTGACACAAAAGAAAGCTAGAAAAAATGCTTCTTTTCGGCTATAATGATGAAAGATGGATCAAGTGATTACTAGAGGTACACACTTGGCCGTTCAATCTCTTTGGTTTCATATTCTAATGGCGGTAAAAAGCCGAAAGAGTTGATTCGCTTTCTTGAAGGTCATCAGGTTACTTTTGAGAAAGAAATTACTGTTTATGACACAGGGGTTCAATATTTTAAGAGTAAAATTAGTTTTACGGCGCAAACTAAAAAGGATTCTGTTATCACTTTTAAAGGAAAATACAAGAATAGGAAGACTAGTGTTACTGGCGATATGGCTTTTGGCGGCTTGACGACTGATATTTTTCAAGGCAAGTATGATTATGAGTACAGTAACAAAGTCGCATTTGGAGATTTTTATTTAAGCAGTGGCTTTAATACCTCAGGCAAGTTAGACTCAGACTTTAATGACCTTAACCCTAGTTTATCAATGACTTTTGGTTATAAGAACCACTCTTTTGAGGTTGGGAACAAGGCTGAAGATGGCTATCGAGTTTCTTATGTAAAGGAGACCGCCACAGTGAAGCAGGACTTCGCAACATTGACAGTCACTGATGAAATTGGACAGAGGAATGTGGATCATATGGGAAATGCGCTTGAGTGGGTTTCAGAGAATGTGGGAGTGCTATCTGTTGGTGCTGCACTAGGTACTTTTGGAGTCGTTAAAGCTATAGGTGCGGTAGTCAGTATCTTTATCGGAGTATCTATTTTTAATGATAAAGGGAAGTAATATATGAAATTTGTAAAGAAAATAGTTAATTCAGCGACTGAGAACATCTTACTTCAAATAGAGACAATCAGTCAAATTAGTTCAATATTAGCAATAGTTTTAGGCGCGTTAGCAGCATTTCTAGAATCTAAAAGTGATACAAAAATATGGCAGATATTATTTATATCATTGATGTGGCTTGGAATCATTTTGATTTTATATTTACGATTTGTCTCCAATAAAGTTATCTATTTAATGTTACATGATGCTATGAATCTAGAATTGTATGAAGCGATGTTCAAGGTCGAATCTGAGAAATCGATTAAGCTCTATAGAGCAACCTATCAAGAAAATTTCCATTTTATTAAAGGACAACTATACTACTTAAAGGGAGATTTTCAGTCTGCGAAGGAAAATTTGTCAAAGATTAATTTTAAAAAGATTTGGAAAAGATTTAGAACATATCTATTCTTAGAATCAACTTTCTATCAACTGCTGGTTTCAATTCATCTGCAAGATGAGAAAAATATCCCTCTATTCGAGGAACAATTATCCAAAGCATCTGATTGGAAAAATACTAAGGGAGCCTTGGTTTCTCAAGCAGAAGCAATCAAGGATATTGTGTTCAATCAGGAAGTGAATGATTATTTTGATACAACAGAACCTCAGAACAAACTGTCTCGAATTATGTTTGTTTACTACGGTGCGCTTAATGCGCAATTGAAGGGTGATAAGGAACGCTCACGCGCCTTATTTGAGAGTATTACAAATGAAAATCCTGAGCTCTTCTATGTTCAGGAAGCGAAGAAGTATTTAGAAGGAGTAGAATAATGTCAAAACGTACTGCATTACCGATTGGGAGTGTTGTCCGAGTAAAGGATGGCACAGAGCCGTTTATGATCATCAATCAGTGCCCAGTTACAGAAAAAGACGAAGCACAAGGTTACTTTGACTTTGGAGCTGTCACTCTGCCACTTGGCTTAGTGAATCAAAATATTATCTTTTTCAATAAAGAAGATATAGATGAAGTGCTGTTTATTGGCTATATTGACCGTCGGTTTCAGGAGTTTCTGTCTCGCTATGACGAAGAAGTTGGTAAGATTTCTTATGACAGATTTACAGTAGAAGAGTTTAAAAAATAGAGTAGGAATCCCGAGAGTTTTCTCTTGGGATTTTTTATAGACTGATAAAATGCGCTTAGATCGTTAATTATTTGTAAGTAATTGATAATAAGTATTTGAAAAAACATGCTAATATTGCTATACTAGAAGGGTACAATTTAAAGGAGAATAATATGAAAAAAGTCATAATTGCTGTCAGCTTATTTATTAGCTTGTTGACAGTTTCATCAATCACCTTTATTCATTTTAAAAATCAAGAAGTTTCAGTAACTGATAAAGTGAATGATCGCAAACTAAACATTGCTTTGGTTAACGAAGATATGGGAGGAAAGCTACAAGGAGAGAGCTATAACTTCGGAAGCGATTTTACGACCCTCTTGTCCAAAGATTCGACCAATCAATGGACTGTTATGTCAAGAAATATTGCTGAAAATCGATTTGAAGATGGGTCGGTAGATGTTATTGTTTATATTGAGCAACAGTTTTCTGAAAAAATTGTTCAATTAGAAAGTTTTAACCCAAGCAAAGCTAAGATTACGTACAAAACAAAATCTAATTTAGATTCAGCCAAGGCAAAAAATGTTGAGCTTAAAGTTGGAGAATATCTCAATCTGATTAATCAGAATGTCATTAAAATGTATTTCTCTAGCGTTATCAATAATCTAGATGATGCCAAAAGAAATGTTGAGAACGTTGTTAACGAGCAATCAGGTGCATATACAAAAATTTCTCAGACTATTTATCCTTATTCAAGCGATGCTATGCGATCTATTGTAGGAGTTGCAGATTTTACTACATCTTTGCAAAAGAACAATAATTCATTTGAAGAAGCCCAAAAGCAGTTTTCTGATTCGGTTGTATCGCTGCTAGATACCACTGGAACAGACTTAAATAAGCAAGTGACAGAAGTGAAAAGTCACTTTGATGCCAAAAAGGAGGTAGATGCAAAGAACATTTCGGAAATGCTTGAAATATTAAAGGCACAACAGAAGGAAAATGATATACAAGCTAGTATATTTAATCAGAAAATTTTAGAAGATCTGAATAAACTAGGCCCTCTATCTGTGTCACTTGACAATTCAACGGACTTGAAATTGAATGAAGAATCGAAATCGGAATCAGAACTTGATAAGCTTGCTAATCTTGTAAAAGACTACAATCGTACAGTGGGTGATTACAAAAATAATATTGAAGCTAGAAAAAAAGAATTAGAAGAGAGAGTCACAGAGCTTAAAGAAGAGCGGAAAACCATATCTAATAACTATTTTGGTCAGGAACTTCCTAAGGATAAACTGAATGATGATAAATTTTTAATAGCACAGGCTAAAAAAGTCTTAGCTAATCAGATTGATAATAGTTTGAGAAAGAATAATTTACCAAAAGAGTTTACCAATATGATTAATAATGAGTTAGCTGGAACGAATATTGATCCTGCTAGCTACGAACCTTTATTTGATAAGCTTAAGACTATAAATGCATTATCAGATGCCGAAATAAATACATATAAAGCTCAGATGAGCCTACTAGCAGATTATGCTCGAATTAATGGTGCAACAACAAATCAAGCACCTGCATTCGAATTTGTAAAGGTAACAAATGATCAGTTGATACAAAAAAATGGTGATATTCCAATCACGGTGCAACTTCCTCAACCAACAATTAAAACCTCTTCTCCCGCAGTAACACCTGGAAGCAGTTCCTCTGTAGCTCCTAGCGGCTCATCTCAGACAGCTTCAGGGGCAAGCAGTGGCACTGCAGTTACAACAAACTCTGTTAGTGGACAAACCGTAGCTTCTTCAACAAGTGGCACAGTACAGTATGAAACTCCAAAGGCACAAGTCTTTATTACAGATATTGCTACTAATACTTCTGACTTATCTCTGACTTTAGATGGGGGAGCACAAGAAATTAGTGATGCAGCTCCTCATCAGTTAAGGATATCTTATAGTTTTACGCCTAAATATGGTGAGAATACCATCTCCTTTACTTTACACATTGGTGATACTAAAATTCCGATTACTAAAACTATATATGTAAGTAACAAGGAGGAAGAATATGAGCTTGTCAAAAAAGATTTGAAGACGATTTTACAATATTTAGGGAGAATTGAACGAGCTTCTTCTATGGTGCAGGCAATCTATGGAGTACCTAGTAATTTAGGAAATATGACAGTTAATATCGCTTCTCCTGATTCAACCTCAGTTTACTCAATGTATGGGAATATTAGTCGCAACGATATTGCCAGTCAATTACTTGATACGCAAGTTGAGAGTTTCAAAGAATCTGGTAAGAAATTATTAGAAGAGATTGATTTAACCATTTCTAAACAAGAAAAAAGTTTGACAGACATGCCTAAGCTAGGGGCATCTGAAGATAAAGATGAAAACTTATACCTTCCCAATAACTATTTTAAGGATAGATTAACTGCTTTGTCAGATTGGTATACTAACGCCAAAGGCTCCCTTGAATCTGAATATCAAAGCTGGAAGGATCTTCAGACGAAACAGTCCACAAACATAGTTAATAAGGAAACTGCTAATGGAGTAGCGTTGGAAAATAGTGAGAAAGCTTCAAATCAAATTTATACTTCAATTGAGGCTCTAGTGACTACTACTCAAAATAGCGCTAAAGAGACTTCTAAAAATCATGAAGCGCTTGGAACAATTAAACCACAATTTGAACATCTTTTAAGTCAAGTTCAGGCTGTAAAAGAGAATATTGATAAAACAGCATCTACAACAAATGAATTAATTGTAAATGAAGCAACAGTTATTCAAGAGAATCGGCTTTATTCAAATAACTTTAAAGAATTGATGAAGAATGCTCGAAATGGCGGCATAACGAATCAAAATGTTATGAATTTCTTGTCTCAACCAATTGAAGTTAAAAAGGAATCTAAGACGATTGCCATCTCACCAGAAAATAATCAGTTTTGGATTATTCTTGCTATTATTGGATCAAGTGTATTTTCTATTCTAATTACTTTTTGGTTGACAAAAGCAAAGTATAAAAACTAATCGTTCTATTTTATAAAATTACATTAGTTGAATTGGTCTTTATGAAAGGCTTGAATAGTGGTAAAATCATGAAATAGTGCACAGTGATAATGTTCTATATGTCTTTAACTGAAGAATATTATTAACAGTGATTATTTTGGCTCTTTGTCAACTGTAGTGGGTTGTTGAAAAGTTACAACCTAGAGAGGACCAAATTGGTTCTCTCCTTTTTGATGTTCAAAGCGATGAGAATTCTAGTTTTAAAATTGTCAAAGTTCTGAAAGCCAAAGCATTGCGCTTGATGATTTTGATGAGGTTATTCGTAGCTTCTAGTTTTACATTTGAGTAGGGAAGTTCCAGTGCGTTCAGGATTTTGTCCTTATCTTTCAAAAAGGTCTTAAAAACAGTTAGAAAGATGGGATTTACACAAGAAATGATATCTTCAATGAGATCAAAGAAATGATCAGCCTGTTTCTCTTGAAAATGAAAAAGCAAGAGTTGGTAGAGTTCATAGTGTTCTCGGAGTTCTGGAGAGTAAGAAAGTAGCTTCTCTAGAATCTCTCTATTGGTCAAGTACAACCGAAAAGTTGGACGATAAAATCGTTTGTGACTTAGTTTCCGACTATCCTGTTGAATGAGTTTCCAGTAGCGTTTGAGTGCTTTATATTCGTGTGATTTCCTATCAAACTGATTCATGATTTGGATGCGAAGGCGGTCCATGGTCCGATTGAGATGCTGTACAATGTGAAAGCGGTCGAGGACAATTTTAGCGTTTGAAAATAGTTTTCTGGCAATATCGTAGTAGGGGCTAAACATGTCCATGGTAATGATTTTGACTCGACTTCTCACTTGTCTAGAATAACGAAAGAAATGATTGCGAATCGTCACTTGTGTCCGCCCATTTAGGATAGCTATAATCTTTCTTAAATCAAAATCCTGTGCAGTGAAGCTCATCTTACCTTTCTTGAAGCCAGCTGAAACAGTCTATCCTCAGACTGTTTCATTCCCAAGACATGTGTTCTGGAAGCCAGTTGAGATCAGTCTTGAACTTGAATTCTTTCAATTTACGAATGACTGTCGAAGTAGATACAGATAGACTCTCTGAGGTAGCCGTCATAGGGACTTTCTCGATTAATTTTTGAGTGATTTTCTGGTTGATAATCGTTGAGTTGAGATTTTAGTGATTCTTTTTGACTAATGACGTTTCTGCGACAGCCATTTTCCTGCAAAATTTACAACGAAAACGACGTTTTCTTAGACGAATCAATGTCTTGTAACCCGCACACTCTAGATAGGGAATTTTCGATTCTTTTTGAAAGTCATATTTAGCCATTTGTCCTTGGCAGTGAGGGCATTTAGGTGCGATATAATCTAGCTTGGCGATAATTTCTTTATGCGTTCCAGCATCTAGAACATCCAAAATAGTGATGCTAGGGTCTTTTATTCCGAGTAAGTTTGTGATAAAATTTAACTGTTCCATAAGATTCTTTCTAATGATGGTTTGGTCGCTTTTCATTATAAGTCTTATGGGACTTTTTTTCTACAACAAATTAGGCTCCATCATTCCTACAGTGATTTTACCCACTACAGAAATTATAGAGCCTAAAAAATCTGCTCAAGGGCAGATTTTTTCGTTACATCAAAACATACTTTTCAATAGCTTTGGCGACACCGTGTTGATTGTTGCTTTTAGTGACGGCTGTTGCCTCGAGTTTAACTGCTTCAGGGGCATTGCCCATGGCAACTCCCAGACCAGCCAGTCGCAGCATCGGAAGGTCATTGAAGTTGTCTCCAATCGTCATGACCTGCTCCAGCGGAATCTGGTAGTGTTTGGCCACTTCTAGAAGGGCCTGCTCTTTTGACACTTGTTTATGTGTGACTTCTAAATAGTTGTCCTTGGACAGGTAGAAGGCTGTATTTGGAAAATCCATCGTTTGCAAGTAGGCATGGAGCTGCTGGATAACAGCTGCATCATCAATCAACAGCAACTTATGGGCTGGAATGAGCACATCTAAAACAGGCAGCAGAATATTTTGAATAAGAGGTCGCTCACCTGTAATATCGGCTTCAATTTGCACCCACTTGTCTAAACGATCAGCAATCCAATCTTTACCAGAGTAGAGATTGATGGAAACACTAGGAAACTTAGTTTTGATCAGTTCCAGAAAAGTGCGGATTTCTTTTTTATCCAATGGATGCTCGATAATGGTCTCGTAATCTTGCGGGTCACCCTTGATGACCAGAGCACCGTTGTAGCAGGCTAGTGGGTTATCACCCAGTCCCAGCTCGCGCGCAATTGGCTCCATGCCCAGAGGAGAGCGGGCAGAGGCTAGGACAAAGGGGATGTTTTCTTTGTTCAGCAAGGGAATCTGCTCCCTCAGCTGCGGATCTACTTGGTGCTGGTCATCGAGAATTGTGCCGTCAATGTCGCTGATAATTAAGCGAATATCTTGATTGGTCATGGTTGCTTCCTCCATAAGCTACAAAATGAAATCTTGTCGAGCTAGTAAATAATGGTGACTTTCCCAGCCAGAAGAGCTTCTAGCTCAGGGCTAGGTTTTTGATCGGTGATCCAGTAGTCAAAATCGCTGATATTTCCTAAAATATAGGTTGACTCTTTCTTAACTTTAGCCTGCTCGGCCAGCAGAATCTTTGTCTTGGCCTGCTTGAGAGCTAGCTTCTTCAGATAGGCATCTTCCTGATCTTCAAAGCTGACTTGGCCATTTTTCAGACCTGCAGCTCCGATAAAGGCTAGATCAAAAGAAATTTCTCTGAGCAACTCGGCTTCATTGAGGGCGTAGTAAAAACGATTTCTCGGATAGAACTTTCCACCTAAAAGATGGAAATCAATCTTCTCCTGATCACTTAGCATGATGGCATTATCCAAAGAATGAGAAAAAATCGTCATCGGTTGCTGAACTTGCTGAGCCAGCTTGAGAACCGCCGTTGATACATCAAAGAAATTGACCTGATTGGGTTTGAGAAAGTCCAGAGCCTTGTGAGCAATGGCCTTTTTTTCTTGGTTTAGTTGGCCGACACGGTCGTTGAAAGAAGGAATTTGCCGACTAGTCTCCAAAGGAATAATCCCGCCATGGGTGCGTTGGACCAGTTTTCGCTCGCTCAAAATTGAGAAATCACGGCGAATAGTGTCCTTTGAAACCTGAAAATAGTCTACCATATCCTTGGCTGCCAGCTGCCCTTTGTCCTCCAAAAGTTCCAGCATCTTTGAAAGCCGCTGCTCTTGATACATCTTTCTCATCCTTTCTGCTACTTTATAAGTTATTATAATTCATTTTGTAAGCATATGCAAGTTTTTATAATGAAATGTAAGTTATTTTGTCGAAAATAAGAAAAGTCCTTTTGAAACTATGTTATAATCAAAAAAATCAAGCAGATAAGATGATTTCAAGTGAATTTCGGAAATTACAAGAAACTTGGCAGCAAAAAACTCCTGATGGAGAATCAGAAGTTTTATAGAATCTTATCAAATTTTTCTATGTAAAAGAGGCTCATGGTCATGATGACGGTCAGACCGAGGAGGATGAGAATGGCTGGTGTCCAAGAATGGAACAAATCAAAACTGTAGCCAAAGAGACTAGGGCCAAAGGCAGCTAGGATGTATCCTCCAGTTTGAGCCAGTCCAGATAGTTGAGCCGTTTGCGCAGGTGTAGAGGTCTTGAGGGAGAAGGTCACCATGAGATAGGGGAAGAGAGCACTGACAGACATGCCAATGAGCAGATTAAGAATCAGCCAATAAGCAAAGGAAGCTGTCCGAATCAAGAGCATGGTAATGCCGATCAGACCTGCCGCAGAAACCAAACTAATCATAATCAGACGTTGACGAGCTTTCAAGCGCGCTGTCAAGCTAGGAATTGTCATCGAAAAGGGCAGACTAATCAGAGAAAAGACCGCTGCTAGTAGTCCGGTCGTATCAGTAGAAAGGCCAGCTTGCTGCCCCAAGGTTGGCAACCAAGTCATACTGGTATAAAAGAGCAGTGACTGTAAGCCACCAAATAAAATTAAGGCCCAGACTCTTGGATTTTTTAGAAGAGCTCCTTGCTCTTGCTTTCCTTGCTGTTTAGCCGCCAAGCGATGGCTATATTTGACATTGGGCAGCCAAACCAAGAGAATCACAAGGCAAATCAGGGTCGACACCCAAATGAGACTTCGCCAAGAGCTCATTTGAACGATGGGAACAGCCAAAGCAGACAAAATCGTAATCGACAGCCCCATCGATGTGATATAAAGGGTTGTCAAAAATCCGATTCGATGTGGCTGATTGGCCTGAATCAAGCTCGGAAGAAGGACGTTTAAGACAGCAATAGCCGCTCCTAAAATAATAGTCCCCGTATAGAGTAAGGGAAGATTAAATACGCGAATCAGCGAGCCTAGAGTTAGCACGAGTAACACAAGAGCAAACAGTTTTTCCAAGCTCATCTTTTGTACTAAGCGCGGAGCAAAGACCGAGCAGAGGGCAAACATGATCAAGGGCAGGCTAGTCAAGAGGCCTAGGGAACTAACTGGAACCTGTAGCCCCTCAGCAATATCTGTCAGAACGATAGGCAAAACAGTAAAAGGAGCCCGTAGTGCTATCCCGATCATCACTATACCTGGAATTAAAAATGGTGAGTGTTCTTTTTTCATAAATAGTCAATCTCCTTTCGTACGTCAAGGAACGATTATACCATATCTTTTTAGAAAATGATAGGCGAATTGCGGCTTAGTCCATCAAGTCCAGAAAATAATGGGAAATCGTGTCTTCATCGATCTGCTTTCGTTGCTGCAGCCACCAGCTGACCGTCTCCACAAAAGTTGACGTCACATAATTTTTTAAAAAGTTGTCCGGCAGATGACTTTTTTTCTGCAATAATTTCTGCTCAATCATGGGAAAGAGATAGCGCTCAAGCTCGATTTTCAGGCGGTTGATGAAATAAGTATTTTTAGCTAGGAGGAGGGTGGCTATCCGATCCTGATTTTTCCGGAAGTGATGGAAAATATGGGCCGTCGCTTCAAATAAATCGCGTCCTTCGGATCGCTCGATAAAGGTATGCTGAAAGAGATCTTGGCAGAGTTCCTCCAGCAGGGTTTCTTTGGTCTCAAAGTGGCTATAGAAGGTGGAACGCCCTACATCTGCCAGATCAATGATTTCCTGAACGGTGATGCTTTCGTAGCTTTTCTGATTGAGCAGGCTGATAAAGGCTTGGTAAATGGCTGCGCGTGATTTTTTTACTCGTCTATCCATGGAAATTCCGTACAAAAAGAGCTTTTTGTCTGCTAAGAGACAAAGGGCATGAACTGGCTCTTGTTTCCTTTCTAATAATAGGAGATAATATAATTGAACAGAGTGTTCGGTATTGATTAGATTATACCATAAATCGCATTCTTTTAGGAAAATAAATAAGGAGGTTCACATGAAATCCAGTAAAAATATGACAATCGCTTTTCTCTTGAACTTTTCTTTTGCTATTATTGAATTTATCTTTGGCCTTCTCTTTCATTCCAGTGCTGTCTTAGCGGATGCAATTCACGACACAGGAGATGCCTTGGCTATTGGCCTATCGACTTTTTTTGAGAAGATTTCCACTAGAAAAGAAGACCGCAACTATACCCTAGGATATAAACGCTACAGCCTGCTGGGGGCCCTCTTGACCTCAGTGATTTTGCTGATCGGTTCGACCTTAGTTATCGTAGAAAATGTCCCCAAATTATTTGCTCCTGAGAAGGTGAATTATGATGGCATGCTGGTTTTGGGAATTGTCGCTATTGTCGTCAATACAGCAGCTAGCAGAGTAGTCAGCCATGGCCACAGTCACAATGAATCCATTCTTAGCTTGCATTTTCTTGAGGATATTTTGGGCTGGCTAGCGGTTATCCTAGTATCCCTTATTTTGCGCTTCACTGATTGGTATTTCCTGGATCCGCTGCTTTCTCTCGTCATCGCAGGCTTTATTCTCAGTCAGGCCCTGCCAAAATTTTGGGAGAATATCCAAATTTTCCTAGACCATGTGCCCAGCGATGTGGATCTCAGCCAGCTTTATCGGGAAATAGCAGTGCTGGAAAACGTGCGAGCCATCACCCAGCTCAATGTCTGGACGACGGATGGTTTGGAAAAATATGCCATGCTTCATATCTGTCTGGAAGATCCAAATTTGCTGGCTGAAACGCAGGCTGTCCTGCGCCAAAAGCTCTTGGCTTATGGCATTGCCAAAGTGACCATTCAGACCGATGAAAGCTTGCAGGAGCACCAAGAATATTGTATTGGTAAAGAGTAGTTTAGAGCCCTAGAGAAATTCTGGGGTTTTTGTTTGCGGAAATAAAAAAATTCTCAAATAGCACATAAATGCTTCTCTTTTTTTCTTGTGTGTGATATATTTATAACATAAAGGTGTTAAATATTTCTAACACTACGAAAGGAGTCTATCATGAAAAAAAGTCAAAAAATGGGTGCCCTCATTTTGATGATTGCCACCGCTCTCTTTATTGATTTCACTGTTTTCCTTGCTCCTAGCAATCTCAGCTGGTCATCCAAGTGGATAATTGTCGGTTTGGTAAGTATAGGTCAGCTCGTGAGTATCTGGTCTTGGTTTCACATGAAACCATGGCCTAAGAGGATGAAAGAAGTTCAAGAAAAGCAGGTCTATGATCTAACCATGAAATTTTATAATCTACTGACGCTTACGGCAACCTCTATCTATACTGTCGGAATATGGTTATGGACTCCAAGTACCAATCCGCCTTTTATAAAGTACATTGCTTTGGGAGGCCTCCTCGCTATCCAGTTTCTCTTTCTTTTATTTTTTGCCTTGAAAAAGGTCAAGGAAAGAGCAGACGAGCGCTTTTATGCCAATCTGGCAAAAGCAGCGACTTTGATGTTTGCCATCTGTATAGCAACTTTGCTGGTGCTTGCAGGGATCAGTGCTAATGTAGGATCTATCACAGTCAATGCTGGAATATTTTTCATCATGATTGGTGTCTTGGTGTTGCTCTTTGGATTTGTCTTCTTTTTATTTGAAAAGAGGGGTTAAAAATGGCCAAGGAAAGCAATATTATCACCAATCTCAAATCTGTCCGCGAATCCAGAGGCATGACCCAGCAGGAGTTAGCTGACCGCATTGGAATGCGGCGCGAAACGATCTTGCATTTGGAAAATAATCGCTACAATCCCTCGCTAGAGATGGCTTTAAAAATCGCTCAGGTTTTTGATTTGCGGGTGGAAGAACTCTTTCAATTAAAGAACACAGGGGGACAATCATGAAGACGGTTTTTGACTACCAAAGGGAAGGTGAAAAAGGAGAGATTCGCCGCTTTGTCCTGCTGTCTACATCGCCCAGACGCAAGGAATTGCTGAGTTTTTTGAATCCAGAGATTCAGGCTGTAGAAGTGGACGAGCGAGCTATTGAAGAGCATTGTATGGCAACCATCGATGATCAGGATTTTCTGACCAAGGCAGCCAAGATTTGTTGTGAGATTTCCAAAGCCAAGTCTGATTTGGACTTGGGAGCTGAGACTCTTTATATTTCGGCTGATACCATCGTCGTAGTGGATGATCAGATTTACAATAAACCACAGGATTTAGCTGAAGCCAGCCAGATGTTTCGCTCATACTTTGGCAAGAGCCACCATGTAGTGACCTCGGTCTGTCTACGTATGCAGGACTTTCTAGAAGTTTTTTACACCGTGGCTCAGGTGGACTTTGTGGATTATTACCCAGAATTAGAGCCTGTCATTGAGGCCTATCTGCATAAAAAGCGTCCGCTGGATAAGGCAGGTGCTTACGGCTTTCAGGAGCTGGATCCTCGCTTTATTCGCTCAATTACAGGTGATACGCATACCATCATCGGCCTGCCTGTCGCTGAGACCAGCTATCGGATTTTTAGAGATAGCAAAGGAAAAGAGTAAGACTTTGATTGCTCTTCTAAAACATCAAAAATCTCCCCACAAGTGGCTGTCCACTTTCGTAGGGAGATTTTTTCTATGTTTTGAACTTGGGACTGGATCCTAGATGTTTACATCGCTCCAGCTAAATGGCGTGTAGCCAAGAAGCTCAATCCCGTCAATCTCAACGGATTTAATAATTTCTTGAACGTTGTCTTGAATGTTTTTAGCTAATTGCGGGTGGTCAGAGACCTCAGAACAAGTCTCAATGACCAAGAGAGGCTTGTGGTAACGCTCATATAGCTCAGACATGGCAATCCGAAGAAGGACAGGTTGCGCAAGGCAAGTTTCTACATTTTTGCGGACATATTTGTTGGTAAACAAATCCTGGATATTTTCCGCTGCATAATGTGAGAAAGCAACAAAGTCTACGATGCCTTCTCTTAAGGCGAAGACATCCTCTTCCGTAATGCCTAGATCCAGCTGATTTCGCTCAATGTAGCGAAGGAAGTGATTTGGATAGTGTCCTTTGGTCTGCACATCTGTAAAAATGTAGTTTTTACGTCTGTTCAGCTCATGGCCCAAGGCATCAGTAGCTGAGTGATTTTCTTGGTGAGAGTCACTATTGATGGTAATCAGACTACCGAATTGGAAGGTTGGATTGATGGTTTGACCGAGCTTAACCACGTTTGCGGATGCGATTAGCTGATGGTGAGCAGCCAGCCAAATTTGTTGTTCCTGGTTTTCCGTGCTATCAAAGTGTAGCCCAGCGCCTAAGAATGGCAAATAAGACAGAGCGCTCATTTCTTTAAAGGTAATCCAGTAAGTGACTTTTTCTTTAAAGTGGGTCAAAACGGCTTCGCAATATTTTTCGTACAGGGCAATCATTTGACGACTTTTCCATGCGCCGTATTTTTCATACAAATGAAGCGGAAAATCAAAATGAGATAGGCTTACAATTGGTTCGATGTCATTCTCTAGCAGTGCATCGATAATTGACTCATAGAAAGCAAGGACCTTAGCATCGGGTCTCCGCTCTTCTCCAGTTGGGAAGAGGCGAGTCCATGAAAAGGACAGCTGGTAGGTATTGAAGCCCATTGTTTTAATTTTTTCAATGTCTGCTAGATAATCCTGTTTACTGGAGCCTTGTTTTAACAGATCGTAGGCTCCTAGGGGGATTGTTCGATAGTCAACTGTTCCGTCCATGACAGAGAGACGATAGTCTTCACCATACTGGGGTAGAATGTCGGTGATTCCTAGACTTTTACCATTACTTGATAGAATATTTCTAATCATATTAGTTCCTTTCAGTATTCATTCGCTGTTTGTTCTGAGCTTATTTTTTATGTCTCTTAGTAATCATGGCCAAGGTTGATAGATTCTGTGTGACAGTAGTGAACTCAGAAGCCATGCTTTGCGATTGATATACGGCAGCAGACAGACTGATCGAATGGGCTCTCTCTGCACTGATTGATTGTTCAATAATCATTCTTTGTGATTGCGATTCAGCGATAGATAGACTGATTGAACGCTCTCTTTCCACGCTCATTGATTGCTCAATAGCGATACTTTGTGATTGCGATTCAGCAATAGACAGGCTGCGTGACTGTTCTTGCTCTAGGCTGATAGACTGCTCAATGATCTTACTTTGGGCTTCAGATTGGGCAAGGTAAATGCTGAATGAATGATCCTGTTCGACGCTGATTGATTGTTCAACAGCTCTGCTGAGGACTTTAGATTCTGCAGTAGATAAACTAAATGATTGTTCTTGCTCCAAGCTGGTAGACTGCTCAATAGTATCTCTTTTGGCTCTAGATTCCGCAGCTGCCAAACTGTATGAATATTCCTGTTCCAGATTGCGAGATTGTTCTACCGCCGCATGTTGTGATTGTGATTCCGCGATAGACAGGCTGCGTGACTGTTCTTGTTCCAAGCTGATAGACTGCTCGATGGCTACGCTTTTCGCTTGAGATTCTGCCATAGACAGGTTAGTAGATACTTCATTTTCTAGGCTGATCGACTGTTCAATAGCGATGCTTTGGATTTCATTTTCAGTAACAGATAGGCTTAGTGATGCCTCGTTCTCCGCGCTAATAGATAGTTCAATTGCCCGACTTAAGGCTTCGGATTCCGCTACAGATAGGCTGATAGACGCTTCATTTTCCGCGCTAATTGATAATTCGATCGCTTGACTTAGTGCTTCAGACTCTACGATAGATAAGCTCGTAGACACTTCGTTTTCCGTGATAATAGACTGTTCAATAGCTTTATCTAAGACTTGGGATTCCTCTACAGACAAGCTTGTAGATACTTCGTTCTCTGCACTGATTGATTCTTGGATAGCAATGTTTTGAGAAACGGACTCTGCTACAGATAAGCTTGTAGATGCTTCGATTTCCGCACTGATCGATTCTTGGACTGCAATGCTTTGAGACACAGATTCGGCAACGGATAGGCTGGTAGATGTTTCGATTTCTGCGCTAATGGATTCCTGAATCGTGATACTTTGAGAAATAGACTCAGCTACGGACAAGCTGGTAGAAGCTTCCAATTCTGCGCTGATCGATTCTTGGATAGCAATGCTTTGCGACACAGATTCAGCTACGGATAGGCTCAGTGACGCTTCGAATTCCGCGCTGATCGATTCTTGAATCGCAATGCTTTGAGAAACGGACTCTGCTACAGATAAGCTTGTAGATGCTTCGATTTCCGCGCTGATTGATTCTTGGATAGCAATGCTTTGAGAAACAGATTCAGCGATAGATAGGCTTGTAGATGCTTCGAATTCCGCACTGATTGATTCTTGGATGGCAACGCTTTTCGAAACAGACTCAGCAATAGACAAGCTGTTAGACGCTTCGATTTCTGCGTTGATTGATTCTTGGATAGCAATGCTTTGAGACACCGATTCCGCCACGGACAAGCTGTTAGACGCTTCGACTTCTGCACTGATTGATTCTTGGATAGCGATGCTTTGAGATACAGATTCTGCGATAGACAAGCTAGTAGACGCTTCAATTTCAGCGCTGATCGATTCTTGAATGGCAATGCTTTGAGAAACGGACTCTGCTACAGATAAGCTTGTAGATGCTTCCAATTCTGCACTAATAGATTCTTGGATAGCAATGCTTTGTGACACCGATTCAGCAATCGACAAGCTGTTAGATGCTTCGATTTCTGCACTGATTGATTCTTGAATCGCGATGCTTTGAGAAACAGATTCGGCTACCGACAGGCTAAGAGATGCTTCGATTTCTGCACTAATAGATTCTTGGATGGCAACGCTCTGAGAAATAGACTCAGCTACGGATAGGCTCAGTGATGCTTCGATTTCTGCACTGATTGATTCTTGGATAGCGATGCTTTGAGAAACAGATTCGGCTACAGATAGACTAGTAGACGCTTCGATTTCCGCGCTGATTGATTCTTGGATAGCAATGCTTTGAGAAACAGATTCGGCTACAGATAGACTAGTAGACGCTTCGAATTCCGCACTGATTGATTCTTGGATGGCGATACTTTGAGAAACAGACTCAGCCACAGATAAGCTAAGCGATGCTTCGTTG
Source organism: Streptococcus cristatus (assembly GCF_001578775.1). Lineage (GTDB taxonomy): Bacteria > Bacillota > Bacilli > Lactobacillales > Streptococcaceae > Streptococcus > Streptococcus cristatus_A. Next base: position 99,876 of record NZ_KQ969062.1, read on the forward strand.
TCCGCACTGAGAGACTCTTCAGCGGCCATGCTTTGAGATACAGATTCGAAAATTGATAAGCTCAGCGACGCTCTATTTTCTTCAAGGATTGATTGCTCGAAGGCATGACTTTGCGCAATTGACAAGCTAGCAGAAGTATCCGTTTCCTTGCTGTCAGATTGCCCAACTTCCAAACTTTGTGTCTGTGATTCGGTTACTTCTAAACTACGAGACGCCTTTTTACTTTCTATACTTAATGATAGAGATATTGAATCAGCAGTGCTCTTCAAGCCCCTCTTTTTCATAGAATCTGAAGAAATGCTTGTCTCAGCAGATTCTGTCGTGCTAGCTGCCTGGCTTTTCGCTGCCATTTTTTCCTGCTCCAGACTAGCTTCACTTTCTACAGCTGGAGATTCGTCTACTTCTTCTCCACCGATATTCATAACATCCAAGCGGTCGTAGTATTGGATCGATTCCAAAGCTTTCTCAATGAGGAAATTTTCTCTATCTTCTGGGTTCACATTGACTTGTGGGTTACTTCCTTCATTGTTATGAACCGCAGAATTGGATGATTCCTCCTCTTCTCCTTTTATAAGACGCTTAAAGCCACCTAAAAAATTACGAAACATACCTTTGTTCTCTTCATTATTTGGCATGGACATACTCTCCCTAATTCTAATAATAATACTATTATAAAGGCTAGCAGTCCATCTGTCAAAATTTATTGCATTAAAATGAAAATTTCCAAAAGAAAGGGTTTTCTTGCTTCTTTCTGAGAATTTTTCTCTGAATTTTACCCATTTTCACACACTTTTTTGAAGGATTTGAAGTCGATAGAAATAATATTTTAGAAATGCTATAATATGAGCAGTTATTCTCAGAATCGTTAGAATTGATAGAGGTATAAGGTTGGAAAATTGTATTTATATTATTTCAGGTCCCCCAGGCGTTGGAAAGAGCACCGTCAGCAAAGAGTTGGCCTACTCTTTTGACAAAAGTGCAGTTATAGAGGGCGACATGATTTACTTAATGATTAAAGGAGGTCTCGTAGCTCCTTGGGAAGATGATGGATTTTACATGGATTTATTCTGGGATAATATCATCAGTCTGACCAATAATTTCTTGGCTCGAGGCATTACAGTCATCATAGAATATGTCATATTTGAGGAACAACTGAAGAAAATCGCAGAGTTCTTAAAGGCAAAACAGATAAACTTAAAATACTGCGTTTTGCTAGCAGAAGAAGAAACCCTTAGAGACCGTGATTCTTCTAGAGAAGAAATTGAAAGAACAGGCGATTTATCTATCCAGTCAAGAAATGAGTTCTTAACTAAAAATATTGAGAAAAATCATTTGTTTTATACAGATGATTTGGATGTCAAAGAAACAGCACATATCATAAAAACTTCGGATAGATTTTTGGTTTAGAGGGATATAAAATTTAGTCATGATTGTCTCCATTCAGTACGCAATGGATATTTAACGTACAAAATGCTATATCCTATAAACAAAAAAGAAGGAGAATAGATATGGCATTTTAACTTAAATCAAATAGAAAAGAAACTGAAAATCCAAAATAAAGATGTGATATTTTCAAGTTCTATAATTCAAGCCTGTGAGTCTGCTTTAATAGATATAGAAGATTAGTATACGATACGAAAAAATATTAGAATATGGGGTATGGATAAAAATTTAGAGCATAAAAAAATGAAGCAAAAATCACTTAATGTTGCTTATATTATGTTGCAACATAGAGAGGAGGTCGTATAATGAGCATAATTGATGAGTATTTAACAGCGGAATTTTCTAATAAATTAAAATCAATAGAACTTGATTTTCTTGAGGCATTTCCAAAGGGATTTCAGTCCGATAATCAGTATCTATATCAAGAAGATTTTGGAGAAAGGTTTTCCTTGTTACTTTCAAGTATTCATTATCATATTAATTTGCTTTTGCGAGAAATGAACTCTAGAATTAAGCAGAAAAACTTTTACTATCTCGCAGAATCTAGTAGAAAATTGATTACTTGTATTGATATTGTGGACAGATTATTAAAGGTTTTAGAATTAGAAAATATTGGTTTTACGGTTGATAGAGAGTATAGTGAATTATTTAAAAAATGTAATCAATTCCTTATGAAATATAATGGAAGCTCTATTCCAACAGATATGGAGCAAGTTGAAATTAAATATGAATTGCCTATATTTTTTATTGGAGATACTATTAGTAAAAAAAATGGATTCGTAGAATCTAGTTTTAAATTAACCCCCATTGGTGAAGGTTCGTATGCTCAAGTTTTTAAATACTATGATGATTTTTATGATAAACAGTTTGCCTTAAAAAGGGCTAAGGCAAATTTAAATGCTAAGGAACTGGAGAGATTTTATCAAGAATATGAAGTGATGAAATCAATAAATTCTCCTTATGTATTAGAAGTTTATCGTTTAGATAAAAATAAAAATGAATATTATATGGAGTTAGCAGATTTTTCGTTATATGATTATATTTTAAAGAATAATCAAAAGCTAGATTTCATGATACGTAGAAAGCTCTGTTTACAAATCATTCGGAGTTTTGAAATTTTTGATACAATGGAAATTTTACATAGAGACATCAGTCCTAAGAATATTTTAATCAAACAGTATCAAGAACAAATTGTGATAAAAATTGCTGATTTCGGATTAGTAAAAACGATTGATAGCCATCTGACATCACTAGATACAGAAGTAAGAGGTTATTTTAATGATATATCTGGTTTAAGTATGGATGGGTTTATGAATTATAATAAGCAATACGAATATTATGCTCTTACAAAGTTAGTTTACTTTGTATTAACAGGAAGATATAAAAATATGAGCAAATTTGATTTCCCAAAGCTAAAAGAGTTCATGGAAAAAGGATTGAATTCCAATCATAATCTTAGATATAAGACAATAGGTGAGCTAAAGAGGGCTTTTTTAGATATACAGGATAAATGGAAATTTTAAAGTTTATTATTAACCGATTATAAATCTGACACCTATCAAGTAAGAATCTGTGGAGTAATTCTTTTGGATGTTTATCAGAACAATATGATATTTTATCATTTATGAGAGATGAAGTTTCCAAAGATGACAATTGGAGAGTTCAGGACGTATTGGCAAAGGCATTTGATGAATTTTGCAAGAAAATAGGATATGAAAAGCATTTCCAATAATTGATGAATGGTTAAAAAACAATAATTCTAATACAAGGAGAGCAGTCATAGAGGGGTTACGAATATAGACGAGTAGATCATAGTTTAAGGAAATCCGAATGAAGCTATTGAAAAATTGCAAACTTAAAAGAAGATGCAAGCGAATATGTGAGAAAATCGGTTGGAAATGCTTTAGGGGATATTAGTAAGAAATTTCCAGAGTTGCTTAAAATTGAGCTTGATAGCTGGAACTTAGAAAGTAAAGTGATAAGACGGGTTTACAAGTTAGCAAGTAATTGATTGTCTGAAAAATTTGAATTTATTAAGGTGGGCATATGAAAGAAAAAAGACCTGATTTTGGAGAGATAAAATCATTTGAAGAATTTAATAGATACTATTGGTATCGAGAAGAACTTTCACAAATTTGTAAGTCCCTTGGATTAGAGTATAGATGTACGAAGCAAGAATTGAACTATATTATCGAACAATATTTTAGGGGAAATAAAATAGAAAAATTTTTGAGTAAAGGAAACAAAAATCAAGCCGAAGTTATAACCTTGGAGACTCCGTTACTTAACTGTGGTTTTTCTTTTAACCAAAAATTTCGAGATTATTTTTCAGCTGTAACAGGCATTAGTCCCTTTAAATTTAGTGCTAATATGGCGACGGCTTGGCGAAAAGTAAAAAGGGATAAAGATATAACATTCACTATTCAAGATATGATTAAAATATATTACGGTGAGTCAGATTATGCCAAGTATGATAGTTCGGCTTGTCAATGGAATCAGTTTCTAAAAGACTTTTGTTTAGATGAATTGAGCGATTGTTATTCTAATAAGTTAAAAGTTACAGCTATTCTCTGGAAAGAAGTTAGAAACTCGACACATGAAAAAGTTTACTCACGGGAACTTTTAAAAAAGTATGAATCTAAAGTAGAGGAATACCGTAAGTAAATAGATTCCAGCTTATCGAGCTGAATAAAATCGAATGCATTAATTCTCATGCTATTTTACTATAGCGAATAGATGTTGGAGCGAGCATAGAAAAAGAGGAGCCTCATAATGAAGTTCCTCTTACTTTTGATTGTCCGAATCGATATTCTCATTTCAAATAAAGGTAGTGAAAAAAGTAGTGATTCGCTTGATTTATATTGCGATGTACTGAATTTGACAAAAAGAAAAAACGCTTGAAATCAGCGTCTTTCTTCTGTATTGATTCGTATTGAATGCTTACTTCACCTCTGTAAACACAACGTGCTTGCGAAGTTTTGGTGAGTATTTCTTCAATTGAAGACGGTCTGGTGTGTTGCGTTTGTTTTTAGAAGTAAGGTACAAGCGTTCACCAGATTCTTTGTGTTCAAGTGTAATATTTACGCGCATGGTAGCTCCCTTCTATTATTCTGCTGCAGCAGCTTTGGCAATCTTACGACCCTTGTAGTATCCTTTAAGGGATACACGGTGAGAGCGTGAGTAATCACCAGTAGTTTCATCAAAAGTTACAGTTGGAGCTGTCACTTTGTAGTGAGTGCGGCGTTTGTTTTTCTTCGCTTTGGAAGTGCGACGTGCAGGTACTGCCATTGTTTGTTTCTCCTTTTAGTTTATGAATTCGATTCAATTTGATGATTTTCATCAACTTTAACAGTATAACAAAACTTTTTTGTAAAGTAAAGTTACTTGACAGATTTTTTTCTGCTTTTTGAGAAAAACCTAAGCTTCTAGTTGTCTTCTTTCTGCTTGATAGGAAAAAGTTTCAAATCCGCCTCTATATTTTCCCAATCTTCTGAAAATTTAAAAATTTTCCTCTGTAAAATACAGCCTAAGTGTGGTATAATAAAGCACAAAGATTACTGATAATGAAAGGGAAAGCTATGACAGATAAGGATATTCGTCACAGAAGTAAGATTTATGACAGTATGGTTAAATCTCCTAACCGTGCCATGCTTCGCGCGACGGGAATGACTGATAAAGATTTTGAAACGCCTATTGTTGGGGTGATTTCCACTTGGGCGGAAAATACACCCTGTAACATCCATTTGCATGACTTGGGCAAGCTAGCCAAGGAAGGTATCAAAGCAGAGGGAGCTTGGCCTGTCCAGTATGGGACTATTACGGTTGCGGACGGGATTGCCATGGGAACACCAGGCATGCGCTTCTCTCTGACCTCACGCGACATTATCGCAGACTCCATCGAGGCTGCCATGGGCGGGCATAATGTAGATGCCTTTGTAGCTATCGGGGGCTGTGATAAGAATATGCCTGGCTCTATGATTGCCATTGCTAATATGGATATTCCTGCTATCTTCGCCTACGGCGGAACGATTGCACCGGGAAATCTGGATGGCAAGGATATTGACCTGGTTTCCGTTTTTGAAGGAATCGGGAAGTGGAACCATGGCGATTTGACTGCTGAGGAAGTGCGCCGCATCGAGTGTAACGCCTGCCCTGGCCCTGGTGGCTGTGGCGGTATGTACACGGCTAATACTATGGCGACAGCTATTGAAGTTCTAGGTATGAGCTTGCCCGGTTCTTCTTCTCACCCAGCAGAATCCCAAGATAAGAAGGATGATATCGTGGAAGCTGGCCGAGCAGTTGTCCGAATGCTGGAAATGGGGCTTAAGCCGTCTGACATTCTGACTCGCGAAGCCTTTGAAGATGCGATCACAGTGACCATGGCTCTGGGCGGTTCTACCAATGCCACTCTGCACTTGTTGGCCATTGCTCATGCGGCTAATGTGGAGCTGACCTTGGATGACTTTAATGTTATTCAAGAGCGCGTGCCACATTTGGCGGATTTGAAACCATCCGGCCAGTATGTCTTCCAAGACCTATACAATGTCGGTGGTGTGCCTGCCGTTATGAAATATCTTTTGGCGAACGGCTTCTTGCATGGTGACCGCATCACTTGTACAGGTAAGACGGTGGCGGAAAACTTGGCTGACTTTGCTGACTTGACGCCAGGTCAGAAGGTCATTATGCCGCTTGAAAATCCAAAACGTGCGGACGGTCCATTGATTATCCTGCATGGTAATCTAGCTCCAGACGGCGCTGTTGCCAAGGTATCAGGTGTTAAAGTGCGCCGCCACGTCGGTCCAGCCAAGGTCTTTGACTCAGAAGAAGCTGCTATTGATGCAGTGCTGGCCGATGAAGTAGTCGATGGCGATGTAGTCGTGGTTCGCTACGTTGGTCCAAAGGGTGGCCCTGGTATGCCAGAAATGCTGTCACTTTCTTCTATCATCGTAGGGAAAGGTCAAGGAGATAAGGTGGCACTCTTGACAGACGGTCGCTTCTCAGGTGGTACCTACGGTCTCGTTGTCGGACATATCGCTCCGGAAGCTCAGGATGGTGGCCCGATTGCCTATCTTCGCACAGGCGATATGGTCACGGTTGACCAAGATACCAAGGAAATTTCCATGGCAGTTTCTGAAGAAGAACTTGAAAAACGCAAAGCAGAAACAACTATTCCACCGCTTTATAGCCGCGGTGTACTTGGTAAATATGCCCACATGGTATCCTCTGCCGCTAAAGGTGCTGTTACCGACTTCTGGAAACCAGAAGAAACAGGTAAAAAATAGCCTATATATGACGAAAGAGAGAGTGGGACAGAAATCGGTAATTCGTTAGAATTCGATTTCGTCGTCCCACCTCCGCACAGTTGAGTAGGGCTGTAAAAGCTGATGAAATCAGCGTAGTAGAGCCCACTCAACCACTGCGTCTTGCTCGACAATCCAAAGACAATTGAGAGGCTAGGACTTTTGTCCCAGCCTCTTACTATTTTATTTAATGCAGATGAACAAGGCATCTTCTTATCTAGGACTAATCCCCAGCGCAATGCGTCCAAAGCGGCTGATGCGCGTGATTTTCCACGCGGGCGACCAAGTGACTTCAACGGAGACAGTTTCGATGCCCTCGATTTGCTTCAGGGACTCGACAATTTCAATAGGAACGGTCTCAGTACAGTCGCAGGCTGTGTCTGTGAAGGTCATGACAATCTTGCAGTGGCCGGTCTCGTCAAGATTGATTTCATAGATAAGCCCGAGATTGTAGACATCAAGCTCGACTTCTGGATCGTAAATCGCTTCGAGTTTCTTGATGAATTCTTCTTGGATAGCTGCGGCTCGGTCATTGATTTTGATATCGTCTCTCATCATCGGTCCTTCTTTCTCTATAGAATAGTGGTCTTATTTTCTCATAATTCTGACAATTTTTCAAGAAATTCTGGCGAATGAAAACGGATTTAGTCTCTCGGAGGGAATTTTTCTGCTCTAACTCCTCAAAACATCTGATTTATGGTAAAATAATAGATATTATATAGTTGCAGAGGATTAGAAAATGAAATTACAAAAACCTAAAGGAACTCAGGATATCCTCCCTCAGGAATCTGCTAAATGGCAGTATCTGGAGGAGTTTGCTCGTAAGACGTTTAAAAAATACAACTATGCGGAAATTCGGACACCGATTTTTGAGCACTATGAGGTCATCAGTCGTTCTGTTGGGGATACGACAGACATTGTGACCAAGGAAATGTATGATTTCTACGATAAGGGAGATCGTCATATTACGCTACGGCCAGAAGGAACTGCGCCAGTCGTTCGTTCTTATGTCGAAAACAAGCTCTTTGCACCAGAAGTTCAAAAGCCAGTCAAGCTTTATTATATGGGATCTATGTTCCGCTATGAGCGGCCTCAGGCTGGTCGCTTGCGCGAATTTCACCAAATCGGGGTGGAGTGCTTCGGCTCTGAAAATCCAGCGACAGATGCAGAAACGATTGCTATGGCGGCTCAGTTCTTCAAGGAAATTGGGATTGGACAGGTGACGCTGCAACTGAATAGTTTGGGCAATGCAGCGAGTCGAGCTGCCTACCGTCAGGCCTTGATTGATTATTTGACTCCGCTGAAAGACAGTCTTTCTAAGGATAGTCAACGTCGTTTGGAGGAAAATCCGCTGCGGGTGCTGGATTCGAAGGAAAAAGAAGATAAGGCAGCCGTTGCGCAGGCACCTTCGATTTTGGACTTTCTGGACGAGGAGAGCCAGGAGCATTTTGCGGCTGTCCGCTCAATGCTAGAGTCTTTAGGGGTTCCTTATGTCATTAACACCAATATGGTGCGCGGACTGGACTACTACAATCACACGATTTTTGAGTTTACGACTGATGTGGCAGGCAGCGAACTAACTATCTGTGCGGGTGGCCGTTATGATGGCTTGGTTGACTACTTTGGTGGGCCAGAAACACCTGCCTTTGGTTTTGGTATGGGAATGGAGCGTCTGCTCTTGGTTCTGGAAAAACAGGGAGCAGCTTTGCCACTTGAGACAGGCTTGGATGCCTATATTGCCGTTCTAGGTGAAGATGCCAATCGCAGTGCTTTGGAATTGGTGCAAGCCCTCCGGAATCAAGGGTTTGCGGCGGAACGAGATTATTTGGACCGCAAGCTCAAGGCCCAGTTTAAGTCAGCAGACAGCTTTGGAGCCAAGACCATCATCACTCTAGGCGAAAGTGAAGTAGAAAGTGGTCAGGTTACTGTTAAAAATAACGCAACACGACAAGAAGTGACGGTTGATTTGGAGCGAATAAAGACAGATTTTCAATCAGTAATTACAGAGCTAGGATTTTAGGCTAGTTTAGCTTCGTCTCTGATTCTTACTAAAAATTTTATTTATTTTTAGAAAAAGCTTGCAATTATATTCATTTATTAGTATAATAGTGCTATTACTAATAAAAAAGGAGATTGTCATGGCTTTAATTAAATTGACTCCAGAAGAATTGCGCGAATCCGCACAACGTTACACTCAAGGTTCAGAAAGTGTCGACCAAGTCCTTACTGACTTGACTCGTGAGCAAGCAATCATTTCTGAAAACTGGGAAGGTTCTGCATTCAATAGTTTTGAAGAACAATTCAACGAATTGTCTCCAAAAATCAAAGAATTTGCACAATTGCTTCAAGATATCAATGCTCAGCTGGTTAAAGTTGCTGACATCGTTGAGCAAACAGATAACGATATCGCTGCACAAATTCGTTAATTTGTTATAAGTGGCTTTAGGAAGGCAAGGGCCTTCCTATTTTTGTATAATAATATAGGGAACAAAAAGAGATAAATGGGAAATAAAAGAGTTTTAAAATATATCGGAAATAGTCTCTTAGTTGTTTTTCTGCTTGCTGCGGTGATTATCCTAAATATAGCAGTGCAAAAGAATACGACTAGCAGTGATGACACCAAGCTAAAAACGAGTCAGCAGACCAAGCTCAATGTGGCGATTGTCAATGAAGACCAAGCTGTGCGCGTGGATAAAAAAGAATATAATCTCGGTGCGAGCTATGTAAAGAACATTGAACGGGATAATTCGCAAAATTGGTCTGTTGTGACACGAGGCGCAGCGGATTCTGGATTAGAAAAGGGTACTTATCAACTGGTCCTGACGATTCCTAGCGATTTCTCAGAAAAAGTGCTAGATGTCAATAGTGTCAATGCGGATAAGACGACGGTGACTTATAAGGTCAATGCTTCTGGTAATCTGCAGGTCGAAAATGATGCTAATAAATTAGCCAAGGATATCATTGCAGATCTCAATAGCCAGCTAGTAGATATGTATATGGCTAGCATCCTGAGTAATCTTTATACAGCTCAGCAAAATGTGCAGGCTAGTTCTCAACTGCAAATCACTAACATTGGTCACTACAAAACAAATTTGCTAGATACGGCCATCAATTCTAGAAATATTTTTCCAACTCTCTTCAATTTATCAACTTCATCTGTTGATGCCAACACAGCTTTGAAAACAACCTTAGAAAGTTATTCACAGGTGTTTGATAATCTGGGAAATTCTCAAACAAGCTACGGCAATAACTTCAGCAGTTTGCTGAAGCAAAGAGGAGAGGATCAGATTAGTTATGCTGACTTTATGGAACAGCTGATGGCAATGAACCGTGACACCTTAAGTGCCGAAACCAAGAAGCTCTATGAAAATTTACAAGCGAATCAGGAAGCTCTCGGTAAGCAGATTGGTTCATCTGAGCAAGCAGATGTACGCGATGCGAGCACATATGCAGGATTGACAGATAATGTCACCAAGCAAATTGCTGATTTAGAGGAAAATCTTGAAGCAGAGCGTACGAAATTTAAGAATCATGAAGATAATATCAAAGAATTTATTAATAAAAAATTAGTTGATTATTATACTCCCGAGCAAGATGGCGAGATTACACTTAGCCAAGTTCTTGCAAAAGGAAATGTCACTTTCTTAACAGATGCTGAGAATACTTTGAAAGCTGAGCTTAGTGATGCAGTTGCGGAACTGCCAGCTGAGAATTTTGGCGGCCAAAGCTTTACTGCCTTCGGTTTATCCATCACTGTACCGGCTCTTAGTGCTGATATAAAAGATTTTGGGACGCCAAGTGATGCAACGAAAAGTAGTGACCTTGCAGCATTAGCAGCGAAGGAAGTCACAACCACCGAGCCTGTAGCTGAGAAAACTGGGACAAAGGCGAAAGTTTCCTGGAAAGCACCAGAGGGTGTGACAGTGGACTCCGTGACCTATAATGGTGATGCTGTCACAGCAGGTCAAGAAATCATTTTGCTTGAGAATGCAGTCTTTGAAGCGCACTACAGTGTGACAAATGATACCGAAAAACCGTCAACAGCGGCCTCTATTACCATTATGCTCAATGGACTTGCAGCTGCAAGTGCGCCTATTGACATACCGGATCTTCAGCAGGCAGCGGCCAGCTATGGAGCAAAAGCTCAAAAAATCGCTTCTGCTTATCAGCGGGTAAACTCTCTCCTTCAAATCCATTCTTCAATGGAACAGCTGAAAAAAGGCAAGATGAATGATGCTCTGACAGGGCTGTTGCTGGATGCGATTCAGTCTAACTTAGATGCTTATAAAGAAAGCCTTTCTACAGCTGAGAACGCTTCGGATAATAAGAGTGTTCAGCAAAGACTCAATGATACCTTGGAACAGCTGAAAAAGACAGGTCCTGAGTTGAAACAGAATTTAGCAGAGATTGATAAGAGCAATCAAGAACTGGCTGGCAGCATTACCAAGCAGTTGGAGCATTATGAAAGCTTGAAAGAGCGTCTGACTGGTATCGCTACAGCGCAGACGAATAGCACAGCAGCTCTAGCTAAAACGGATACTGACCTGACTTCTCTAAATTCTGAATTCAGCTCCTTATTGACAGAGACATCTGGTGTGAAGGCTTCTTCTCAGAGTAATATCCAAGCCGCTGAATCTGTCAACCAAATTTTCAGTAATTTCAACCGTGAGCTAGCTACAGCGCAGGGAAGTACGGAAAAATTGTCTACGGATGCGGAAGCGTTGATGGCGCAATTTAATGAAGAACTGGCTGCTAATGGAAATTTTGTCGAATCCTTTGTCAAGGTCTTAAACAATGCCTATGAAAACGGTGTGCCAAATGAAGTTCTGCTTAATTTCCTGTCCAGCCCAGTAACTCAAAGCTCATCTTCTGTAAAGGCGACTGTCAACGTTTACCGGCCATTTACTTGGATCTTGCTCTTAGAGATTGTCAGTCTTTTTACAGCTTATCTATTTGCGACACAAAATGTCATTCGCAAGGTCAAAGATCGCTTTAAGCTTGACAAGTTACATGATACAGATATTATGACAGTTGGTATCTTATCCTTCTTGGCTTTGACCATCGGCTTAGTGATTGGTATTGTATCGAGTGTTCAACTCCAGGTTGGTCGTGAATATGTGCCGTCATGGGTCCTGCTGATGGCAGTGGCAAGCTTTATCCTGATTCAGGGGCAGTATTTCTTGCTCAAGCATATCCGAGTTATTGGTATGGGGCTGGCCTTCTTTATGATGATTAGCTTTGTCTATCTGTCAAATGCTATCGGGACAACGGCTAGTCTGACAGGCTTCCCGGCCTTGATTAAGGGCCTGAATGTTTTGTCGATTTTAGAGAGCCTGCTTTCAGGTTACTTTGACGGACAGACTGCCGGGTTCTTCATCTTCTTTGCCATGCTGATTGTTTTAGGTTTATTGGTGGCGGCCAATATCTTTGTCAGACCGAGAAATCTTCAAGATCAAAGCGAGAAAGTATAGAAAAGCATATGAAAAAAGTAATTCTCTTATTTCTGACCTTAGGAACATGTGCAGCGGCCTCGGTGGCTGCTGCAGATGACCTGAAGGACAATAGCTTACAAATTGATAACTCCCGGCTGGAGAAAGAAGAGGAGTTGCATTTTGGTGCGCAGTCCGAGCAAATCAAGGCGCTTTTCAATGAAGCCGATCAAAAGAAATTGCTAGAGATGCAAAACTATCAAGATAAACAGTTGATCACCGAAAGGGGCCAGCTGTTTTCTGCTATAGAGGGACCGGTGAGAAAATCACCTGAAGAGCAGCTGTTTCAAGCAGATTCTCAAAAATTGTCTAAATTACAGACGAATTTGGGGAATGAATCAGCCAGTAGTTGGAGTGACTTTTTACCAGGTGTCCTTTATACGGGACTGGTGCTTCTACTCATCGGAGTGACAGGAATCGTGAGTTATCGGGTGGCGACAGCGGAAAGAGACTAGAGACTTGGTATAGCTCAAGAGCTCAGACAAGTAAAGAAATCAATAGGAGAATATCAGTATGGAACAGCATATCAATATTACCCTGCGTTTGGGGGACCGGGATGTAGATATTCGGATTCCTCAGAGAATTGAGGTACGCCGGTTGATTCGGGAGATTGATAGCATTTTTAATCCCGGAGTAAAGCGGACCAAGTATCAGCTGCGGATTGTCAATAAGGGCCTGCTGCTGGATGAGGGCAAGTACCTGTCGGATTATCCTATGACGACAGGCGATTTAGTAGAGATAGAGGAGATATGAGTTGACTGAGGAAAGATTTGTCTTTGGCGAACAGCCATTTATCTATGAAAAAAATGAAACAAGCTGGCAGCTGAAACTGAAGAGATCTGATGTAGCCAGTCAGGATTTGCGGGAGCTCCTGCTTTTGGATTTGCATCATCCGCTCTTTTTGGAACAGACCATGGGGGCAGATGAGGATAGTGTGGCGTTTACATATGAATTAGAGCCTTACGGACTTAGCTATGGAGAACTCAAGACTCGTACGATTTCAGAGCGGCTTCGTTTAGCGCTGAATGTGTTTTCTCTAGAGTCAGCCTTAGATCTACCAGTGACTTTTCTGCTCCATCCAGATAATCTCTTTATCACTAAGAATGCTCAAGCTAAAATCGCTTATAGAGGTGTACCAGGGATCATGACTCCCCATTCTTTATCAGCAGAGGACTTTTTACGTCAGGCTAAATGTTTTACAGTGACACTTTTTAGCGACTTAGACTTTATGGATCTCTACAATGGATCGCTAGAATTAGAAACTCTACCAGACTTTCTTAACGAGCTACGCCAGACAACGACCATATCAGATGCGATAGCTGTCTTAGAAAAATATTATTTGGAGAAAGCGGCTCAGGAAAAGGCAAATTTAGTTTTGGTGCCAAGCAGGCGCCACCGAGTTTTTAAATTAGCAACGATCTGGTTGACAGCAGGTATCATTCTGCTCTTCATTCCTTTAGTCTATCTGATTTTCCTACAAAATCCTTTTAAAGAAAAACTTTTGCAGGCAGATACTGCTTTCATCAAAGTTGACTATAGTGGGGTAATCACAGAGTTAGAAGGAGTAGCACCCTCTAGCCTGCCAAATACTCAAAAGTATGAATTAGCTTACTCTTATATTCAAGGTTTGGAGTTTTCTTCCGATCAGAAGAAGGTTATTCTTAATAATGTGACCCTCAAATCAGATGAGCTTTATCTGATTTATTGGATTCAAATTGGTCGCAATAAGTTTGAGGATGCTCTAGATACTGCGAAGCGTATTAATGATAGCGACTTGATTCTTTATGC
>NZ_KQ969062.1:114410-115065 GCF_001578775.1 Streptococcus cristatus
CCAGCAACAAGACAGACCTATACAGCTAAAGACAGATGGTGAGGAGGTCTTCTACCAATATGGTGAGGAAGTTGGACTATTGCAGGACGGCTTGGTACTGGGGGATGCAGTCTTTTATCTGCGAGATGCCGAGCCACGAGTCTATGATCTTTTAGATCATCAGGAGCTCCATGTCGGATCTCAAAAGGGCGCTCTTGTCAAACTGGACGAAGATATCGAGCTTCTTTTGAAAAAGTCTCAAGGTAGCTGGACTCTGACACGGCTCAAGGGAGACTTTTATCGAAACAACCACTTAGAAGAAAAGGATCAGCAGATCCTCAACTTTGGTGATGAAATTAGTATTGGATCTGTGACTATCAAGGTCTATCCGGATGAAGTCTGGCTCAGAGGGTCTGCAGAGGCTGGCAGCCAGCTGACACTGAGAGAGCCCTCTCGCTACGGCTTTTACGAGGACTACCCCGACTACCATCGTTCCCCTCGGATTATCTATCGGAGCTCAGAGGAAAAAATCCAGATTGCTCCGCCAAGTAAAGAGCCTAATAAGCCTAGTGATGAGCTCTTAAGACTGATTGTGCCTCCCCTTCTTATGGTTGGGGTGACGGTGCTGATTACACTAGTCCAGCCACGGGGGATCTATATCCTGGCCACTATGGCT
>NZ_KQ969062.1:116963-123737 GCF_001578775.1 Streptococcus cristatus
GCTCGCTCGGGATTCACCTGATCCTCGCCACCCAGAAACCATCCGGGGTGGTCGATGACCAGATCTGGTCTAACTCCCGCTTTAAGTTGGCGCTTAAGGTAGCCGATCGAGGCGACTCTATGGAAATGCTTCATACGCCAGATGCGGCAGAGATCACTCAGACAGGAAGAGCTTATCTGCAAGTCGGTAACAATGAAGTCTATGAACTCTTCCAGTCAGCCTGGTCGGGGGCGGATTACCAGCCGGACAAGGATGATATGGGCATTGAGGACCATACAATTTATTTAATCAATGAATTGGGCCAATATGAAATCTTGAATGAAGACCTATCCGGCTTAGAAGAGGCGGATGAGATCAAGGAAGTTCCGACGGAATTAGACGCTATTGTCCAGAACATTAAGCTTCTGACCGAGAGCCAGCGCATTGCGCCAGTGCCCCAGCCATGGCTGCCGCCGCTCCGCGAGCGCATCACCTTGGAAGAATTAGAGCCCATCAACTTCCAAAACGAATGGGCCAAGGAGCCATCTGACCTGAACTTGCTTTTAGGTATGGCCGACATGCCGCAGCAGCAGGCTCAGGAAGTGGCGTCCATCAATTTGACCCGCGACGGCAACGTCTTACTCTACGGCAGTCCGGGGACCGGGAAGACGACTTTCCTCCAGAGTACGGCTATGGATTTGGCCAGAAAGCATTCTCCAAAGGACTTGACCCTTTATCTGCTGGACTTTGGGACCAATGGCTTAGCGCCTCTCGCCAACCTGCCCCATGTGGCGGACACGCTTCTTCTTGACCAAAGTGAGAAGGTGGCTAAGTTTGTGCGGATCATGGAGAGCGAGCTCAACCGCCGGAAGAAACTCCTGTCGGAATACGGTGTCGGCACCATTGCCCTCTACCGGGAAGCCAGCGGGAAAGAAGAGCCGACCATTGTAGTCCTGCTGGATAGTTTTGAATCTGTCAAGGAAGAACCCTTTGGCGAATCTGTCTTCCAGCTTCTGGTCAAGCTGTCACGGGAAGGTCTGAGTTTGGGCATCCATGTCATTATGACGGCTAGTCGGCAGAACAATATCCGGGTGACACTCTATTCTAACTTCAAGCATCAACTCACCCTCAAGCAGAATGATTTGAGCGAAGCCAAGACCATCGTGGGCAGCAGCAGTGACCCCTTGGTTAAACTGATGGAAGACATTAAGGGTCGGGCGTTGATGCAGCGCGAAGCCCTCAACAGCGTCCAGCTGGCCCTGCCAGTCGCGGGAGACAATGACATCCAGGTCATTAACAATCTGCGGAATCGGGTTCAAGAATTAAACGAAGCCTGGACCGGTGAGACACCGCAGGCTATCCCGATGGTGCCGGAAGAGTTGACCCAGTATGACTTTTACAATCGTAAGACGGTCAAAGAAGCTTATGACAAGGGGCTCCTGCCATTGGGTCTTGATATGGAAACCGTGGAAGCTGTCACATGGAATCTAGCTAAGGGAAATCTGCTTTACCTGAATGAGAAGGAAGAGCAGATGACCGAGTTTCTGGAGCAGATCTCAAGAAGCCAGCAGAAGGTCATCGTTCTTGCACCACAGTATCACCGGATACCGGCTATGGATGGGGTGACCATGATTGCAGATTCCAAAGACTATCTGAAAGGTTTGGGTAGTTTGGAGAAACGCATCCAAGAACGCTTGGAACAGAAAGAGCAGGAACATGTTGCAACTTTAGTTGTTTATAATATGCGTGAGTTGGTCGGAGAGTTGGAGCAGGATGCAATTGACAGTTTAGCCCGTGTTTTAGATCGGGGCTTACGGAGTGGCTATGGTTCAATTGTGATGAGTGACCCACTGCTAAATAATAGGATTGATGCAGCTTCAAAAATAGCCAGAACCTTTAAACAAGGTTTGTTAGGTGTTCGTGTAGCAGATCAAAGCATTCTCTCTGTGAACAATCGTCCACCAAAAGAAGGTCACTTAGAAGAACAAGCTCATTATTACATTGCGGATAGTATCGTACATAATATCAAAGTGATGATGTTATAGGAGGAAAATAAGAAATGGGAAAAGCGGCAATTCAAGCCCAGATAAATGCAAAGCGAGGAGAGCTTATTGTTTTAAATGGTAAAATCAGTGAATTAACAGCATGTCTAAATGCACTCACAGCCTTTTCGACTGATATAGAATATGTCTTGAAGAGTCATGAACATATTAAAGCAACGTATCATTTAGCTGGAACTCCTTATTTGAATGAAACCAATAATGAAGAAGATATTATAAAACAGGCGGAGCGAAGTCTTTCTGAAAAGAAAGATGAAGTTGTAAGGAAACTGAGTCTAAAAATTGTTGAATTAGAGGGTCAGAAGTTGGCAATAGGCACTGCAATCACTATATTGGAGATGTCTAAAAGTATGACTAAGGAGGCTTAAGGGATGAGTGATATTATCAAAGTACATGATTTACCGGCGATAAATCGCTATAGCTCAGCTGTACAGGAATTTTCTAAGAATGTAGATGAAGCTTCAAAGCAGACAATGCGAGAGTTTAATGATAAGGCGGGTAAGTCAGGTGGTGAGGAAGATACAGGAGAGGCTATCAATGCTTTCTTTGAACGTCTAAATACATTACAGACGCAAGTATTTCATAATTTTCCCACTACAATTACCCACTTTTCTACAGCTTTATCGTATTTTGAAAACAGTGCGACGGGTGCTGGTTTTCAAAAGAAAGCCTGGACACAGCAATCAGGGAATGATACTGTATATCAAAAACTGAATGGTATCGGTTCTGAACAATATGAGGAGGTAGAAGAAAAAGCAAATAAACTTCAAACCCTGTTGGACGATGCGACAAATAAATTGGGTATTGCATCAGAAGACTTGACTTCTATCAAAGTCACTGCGGGAGATCAACTATCTGAAGCTGCAGCAGCGCGTAGAAAAACCCATAACGCCTTGCAGGAAGCTCATGACACACTAGCTCAGCGTGTGACGGAGGTAGAAGCAGAGTTACAGATACTACTGACTCAAATTAATAGCGCTCGCGCAGTTTGTAGTATACCTGCTACCAGCATTTTGGAAGGAATCAAGAACGGTAGTTTTAGAAAGAGTAAGATAGGCTATTTCGATAGTCTCCAGACGGAAGCGGATGGGCGTGCCTTAGGTGCTATCCTCAGTAAGCAACCAGAGGAGATGTTAAAGGAGAAGCCGGAAACTTTGAGTGAAGGGCTGTATCTGATCGGAGCGCAGCAGATGATGGAGTGGATTCAAACTGATGATGCAGCTACTCTCAATCGTCTGCTTGATGCGATGGGCAAGCGTGATTTCTCTGCCAATGCGCCGTTTCTGAAAGGTTTTCAGCAGGCTGGACTTAAAATGGGGGATACGACTACTGAAGCTATGGATAAGGAATACCAGAAGAACGGTAACTTAAATAGCGAACAGATGTCTAAATACAGCGCTTATGTAGATTTATCGGATAAGTTTGTTGGCCTGATGGAATCTCTTTATATGCTGGAGATTGGGACAGTGCGAACAACGAAAGGAAGCTTACATAAAAACTCGCGTTTGTATACAACAGATACGACGACTGCGCTTTCGATTACTAACTTGGATAAAAACAGTGCAACGATTGGGCTTAATGCGGATATCATCAAACGAAAAATGACCACAGAGTCTAATGCCTATGGGATGACTTACCCTGTAGGTGATCACACTAGTAAGGAGAGAAAGAATTATGTTACTCAAATTTTCTCAACTTACGATGGTGCAGATTCTTGGGATAAACAAACCCGTTTAGGAGAACTCGCGGAGTCTCGGAAAAAAGCACGGGAAGATTTGGCTGTTAGTTTGGCTAAGGGCGTCGGTTATTCAGCATTGACAGTTTTTGCGCCACAAGTAGTTCCTTTAGTCATGGCTATAGATGGTTTGGCAACTAATGATAACGCTAAGTTTGCCGACCAGTTTGGTTCTTTTGTGGATAAGGATATGACGGTTGGAGGCAAGACTCTCAAAGGCGGCTTTACAGGAACGGGTTCGTATGTCTTTGGGGTCTCATTGCCGATTGAATCCCTTGAAAATTACATGGCATACAAAAATCAGCTAAACGTTATTCAAAATGAAGAGGATAAAATTCGTCTTCAGTTTATTGACAAATTTTTAGATAAGGGGGGCGCTGGCTTAGGGCAGGAGCTTTCTGATGGAAAGATTGTCAATGTTTCTTCTCTGATGCGGCATGACTTCAAATCCACTCTTATTTTAAAGGAAATGGATAATCAAGGGATTGTTCCTTATGTCGACTATGCCCGGACAGCAGAGGGATTTGAATTAACTGATACAGGCAGTACTCGACAAATTATTAAGGACACAATAAATAAAATAAATGGAAATGAAAATGGACTTCATATTTCATCGAAAGTTCAATCCTATTTATTGGGAGATAAGAATTCCAGCCTTTCATTGACAGATATGAGCAATCGTCAAATTACGGAATTTCAGACAGTTTTAGAGCGGCTTCCGATAAATGCCCCTAACTACGGTGCGACTGGGACTGAAGAATATAAGCATTATATAGACAGTCGATATAAATAAGGAGGAAAGCACATGAAGAAAAAGTGGATCATAGTATCAGTCTTCCTTTTAGGTCTATTAGCTTTAATTGGAGCTTATGATGCTTATCAATACTTGACTTATGGACGCTATAAAGAAATGATGGTTGAAATTCAGCCTCATACTTATGAGTTTATTGAAAACAAACAAGCGTTGGTTATTTCATGGGAATCAACGAAAACAGAGAAAAGCACAGAAAACAAAAGTGATGATAGTGTTCCAAGAGGATTTGGTGCAGCAGTTTATGGAAAAAGATATTTATCAACCGAAAGTTATCAATTTATCCATCCCTTTCATGACCCAGATTTTAACTTAAAAGATTTGAGCTGGGGAGAGTTTTGGAAGATACAGGTCTACGATGTCAGTACGGACCAGCTAACCCGTAAGGAATATGATTTGCTTGAGGCGATTCGGGAATATGATGACAGCTATGTACCTTATTCCAGTTATACAGCATTTTTTAGTTATAGCAACCAAGAATATCGGACAATCAACTTAGAAAAGGTTGGAGGGGGGAGTGGGCGCATTGTCTTATTTAATCTGGCAACTGGCAAAATAGAAGATGTTCCGCAAGGTATAGATGTTCCTAAAGATACTAGAGATACTAGTATTTTTAGGACTTCCACTAGTCTTGAAAAATATTATGAAGAACCAATTAATAATATATTCTCTTCTATTTCTTTACCGAATTCTGTTATTAAACAATCTTCGGACTGGCGTTTGAAGGAAGAGTATCCCAAGGCTTATGAGCTGATGACCAAACAGGGAGGTCAGCTCTATCTGTTAAGCAATGAGACGGATTTTAAGCTGCAGTCTAATATTTACAATCTCTTGATTCCGAAAGATAGACAACTGTTTGACAACCTGACAGTTTACGGAAGTGTGACCAAAGACGGCCAGGACCATGTGGTGAATTCCTATGAAGAATTTATCAGTGTCCTAAAAACAGATGAGGAGGAAAGCAATGGCAATTAAACGCATCCAACCCATGCGGATTCAAAGCATCAAGGCTAGTATCAATGCTTCGACTGAAGAAATTTCTCAAGGGATGAAAAGTATCATTGAAGCCCCTGTGACAGACAGTTTAGAATCCTGTGCAGGTCTTGCGAAAACTTGTATGGAAAACTTAGTCGAAACCGTTGATTCATTGGATTTATTCATGAACAATATAGCACAAGCTTTTCAAAACATGGATACGGATTTAGCAGGATCGATTCAGTCCAATGATATGTATAGCATTTCTCCGCAGAAACATACGGAGAGCCAACGCATCCAACAGAAAATTTACGATGCATCCATTTATAAAGAACTTCCGTAGTATCTCCCACCTGAATTTTTATTCAGGTGGTTTTTCTATATCAATTTTTCATTCCTCTCCCGGATATACATGCGGATTATGGTATAATGGGACAAGGAAATTTTTCCTGACTAGTCCTTTGAAAATTTTATTCTGAGTTCGTAAGGGTTCAGCTCTGCTATTTTCCAAAAAAGAATAAAATCCCTACCACCGGTCTCCTCGGATTATCTACCGGGGGAGTGAGGACAAGATCCTGCTCAACCCGCCGGGGGCAGAGCCTAATAAACCAACAGACGAGCTCTTAAAACTGATCGTGCCGCCCCTGCTCATGATTGGGGTGGTGGTGCTGATCACTCTCATCCAGCCGCGGGGGATCTATATCCTGGCCACCATGGCCATGTCGGCCGCCAGCATTGTCTTCTCGGTCCGAGGCTTCATCAAGAACCGCAAAAAGTACAAGGCGGACAAAGAGGAGCGGATCCATCTCTACCATCTCTATCTGAAAGACAAGGCGATGGAGCTGACCAAGCTCGAGCGGGAACAAAAGGAAGGCATGCATTACCATTTTCCCAATATTCTAGAGCTGACCGATCTGGTCGAAAGCTACAGCCACCGGATCTATGAAAAGACATCACTCCATTTTGACTTTCTTTACTACCGCTTAGGTCTGGGCAAGGTTCCCACCAGCTACCAGCTGACCTATGGGCAAGAGGAGCGAAGTGGCAAGAAAGACGCCCTGGAAGAAGAGGGCTATGCGCTTTATAGCCGTCATAAAAAGATTCCAGATATGCCCATTCCGGCCAATCTCAGCCATGGGCCGGTGGGCTATATCGGCCCAAGAAATCTAGTCTTGGAGCAGTTGCAACTTCTAGTCATGCAGCTTGCCACTTTT
>NZ_KQ969062.1:124831-129227 GCF_001578775.1 Streptococcus cristatus
AAACCATCCGGGGTGGTCGATGACCAGATCTGGTCCAACTCCCGCTTCAAGATTGCGCTTAAGGTGGCCGATCGGACCGACTCCAATGAAATGCTTCATACGCCGGATGCGGCGGAGATCACCCAAACCGGCCGGGCCTATCTCCAAGTCGGCAACAATGAAGTCTATGAACTCTTCCAGTCAGCCTGGTCGGGCGCGGATTATCAGCCGGACAAGGATGACATGGGGATCGAAGACCATACAATTTATTTAATCAATGAATTGGGCCAATATGAAATCTTGAATGAAGACCTATCCGGCTTAGAAGAGGCGGATGAGATCAAGGAAGTTCCGACGGAATTAGACGCCATTGTCCAGAACATCAAGCTCTTAACCGAGAGCCAACGCATCGCGCCGGTACCCCAGCCATGGCTGCCGCCGTTACCAGATAAGATTATTTTAAACGAGTTATATGAAACTTTGCCACAATGGCAGGATAATAAACGGCCATTAGAGGTTATACTTGGTAAAGTAGATTTACCAAGTAAACAATCGCAACAAACTGCGACACATGTATATCATTTAGATGGGCATTTAGCACTTTTTTCTAGTCCGGGTATGGGAAAAACAACTTTTCTACAGTCAATTGGTATTGATTTGGCCAGACGAAATACTCCAGAACAACTTCATATATACTTATTAGACTTTGGAACTAATGGTTTATTGCCATTGCTTGGATTACCACAAGTTGCGGATATCATTTATCCAGATGATGAGGAAAAAATACCTAAATTTGTTACAAAGATTAGCGAAGAAATTCGACGTAGAAAAACTTTATTTGCAGATTATCGAGTGGCGAGTTTAGAAACATATGAGAAAGCGAGTGGAGATGTTCTTCCGTCTATGATGTTCATTATTGACAGTTATGAAGGATTGAAAGGTTCTAAGTATGAAGATTTACTTGAAAAAATGGTTACAACAATTTCTCGAGATGGGACTGGATTAGGAATGTATCTTACTCTGTCAACAGGTCGTCTAGGGACTTTAAAAGCAGCTCTTCATACAAATATTCGGACAAAAATCACCTTCAAACAAACAGATGAGACAGAGTCAAAGGGTATTGTTGGTAGGTATACTGTACCTATGGAAGAGAAGGTTGGTCGAGGGATGCTAAAATTGGAAGAGCCAGAAGTTTTCCAAGCGCCTATCCCTGTTGATGGTCAAGATGCTTTTGATATTAATGAACATTTAAAAGAAGAAGTGAAACAGTTAGATAAAAGGTGGACAGGTTCAAGACCAGGTAGAATACCAGTCGTACCAGATGTTTTGACTGTGGATAATTTCTTGGGAATGCCAGAGGTGAAAACATCTATTCAAAACGGAGAGTTACCAATAGGGCTGGAATTTGAAGAAGTAAAAGCTATTTCAATTCCTATTCAGCAGTTAAACGGTACTTATATTATCTGATAAAGATACGGTTAGGTCAGTAGCTACTAGGCATATTCTTCGTATGATTTCTCAATCTATAGAAAAAGATCAGATTATTTTATTTGATTCTATAGGTGAATATGTTGAATTTTCTATGGATGTTGATCGCTATATTAGTTCCGAACAGAATCTATCACAAGAAGTCTTTGAACTCAAGGATAGTATCCTACAAGCAAGGAAAAAACGAGAAAAGCTCAATAGGTTTGTTATCATTTCTGATTTGCAGCTATTTCTATCAGATAGTCAAATCTCAGACAATGACTTTGCAATGATTTATGAGGAGGGGCAAAGAGTAGGAATTCATTTCATTTTATCAACACATAAGAATTTCTTCACAGCATCCACAACTATGTCTAAATATGTAAAAGAACGTATTGATATTGGAATTATTGCACAAAAAATGGGAGATCAGACTGTATTTGCCCGTTCTTCATTTGCTCGCGAAGAGAATTTTAACGTAGATGAAGTGTATTTCCACTTTAAAGACATTCAAACTAAAATGAAGATTACAAAGTAATGAGGAGGAATCTAATGGATAGCAACAAAACTTTACCGGTTCAAGAATATTTAGCAGTGAAAAAAGAAGCATACTATAGTATGACTCTAATGCTTTTGGTAGCCTTTAGCGCTGCAGGTTTATCTTTTGTCTTACTATACTCAGGGTCGAGACAACGTATTTTTGAAAGTATCATGATAGGAAGTTTGCTTCTAATCAGTTCTTTTGTAGTGAGGCCCTACTGGGTGAAAAAAAGAGCCTTTGAGACAGCATATCCGGAGTTGAAAGCAATGTCGATTAGAGGAGCGAAAGTCCCGTCGTCTTATCTGATGAAGAGAATTCTTGTATTTTCGGGAGAGTTCATCTTATTAATCATCACTTTTAATTCTCACTACCATCCGATTAAGCCTCAAGAAAATTTATATGTACCACAGATCAGTGATACTTCTTCAGATCGTAGCTTATCAAGTTCAGATGATGCTTCAGTATCAGAAGAATCTTCACCTGAAGGAAGTGGCAAAAAGGTTGTGCATGTACCAACCGTAGGAGATGTAGAAGTTGATTTGGGGTCAATTAGGAGTTCGATTTCTCAGTCAGAAAATGAAAGTGAGGTCTCTACAAATGAGTGATTCATATTTAATTGGTAGAATTGATGCAAATAAGGCTAAGAAAGCAAAATACCAACGTGTCATCAATAGTATTTCCTCGAATGGCCTCTCAACTATGAGGAGTTTAGAAAGTTTAGATAATTATATCAAGCATTGCGAAGAAACGATTGAATATATAGATAGTGATATAGGGTATCACTATCTAGCAAATTTCAGAAATAAATTAGAAGAAGACTTAAAAAAATTAAAGGAATATAGGAATTTTGCTAAAGATTCTAACACGGCCTTTATGAGTCTACATGCTAGATTAGAAGCTGCTATAGTTGGTCTTGATGCTGCGATTTCCAGCGATAGAGCTGCTTATAATAAAGGAAAACCAATTTGGGAACAATTGTGGTGGTAGGCAAGTAGGTTACTAATTGGAGGATATAGTATGAATGCAGATATAAATTCAAAGGAAGGTAGTTATACTGCCGAGACTATAAGATATAACGATAGTCAAATACAGACGATTCTAAGTGATTTGACTACTATAAAAAGTTTACTTGATGATGTTTCATCAGAAATCGCCAGCATTGAAGGAAAAGAGCAAAAATGGGAGGGGAAAAGTAAGCAACAATACTTAGAATTAAAAGAATTTATGAAAAAGTATAAAAAAGATTATAAAAAAAGTGTGAGTCAACTGCATTCCACTATTTCTAATCTAGAAACGTTACTAAATTCAATTCCGAGTTCACACGTTATAAAGGAGATAGATGGCGCATGAGACTTACTTTGGAAGCATTATATGTATTACAATTGTTTAATGATTCGTCAGAAGATTTGACTTTTCTCCCTTTAACAATACTAGAAGGAGAAGATAGAAAATCGGCTTTACAACGTACAATAAAAAAGGGGTACGATGACTTAAAGACCGAAGGTTTGATCATTGATGGGCGGCCTACAGACGAGTGTATGGAATACGGATATTATCTAAAAGAATATCAAGAATCATCTTATCATTATCAAATTGATCAAGATTATTTCTGCGCTCCTGCAATTGATGAATTCAATAGAATGACTGTGGTTTTGAGAAAGGATGAAGAGGGGAGGTATGTAATTCGACGGCTTGCAAGTGTTTTATTTTTAAGTATAATATTAAAAAATCACCAGATGCTTCACTATTTGGATGATCGAGTCAAAGATTATTTACATTCAAATTATGAAAGTGAGCCAGCTTTCCGTGTGTTTGCTTACCATAAAAATGATGAAGCATTACGAATAGCAGTTGAGGAATTTGATCAATCAACCCAAGACTCGGTTTACTTCTTAGATGATGAAAGTTTATATGAGTATGATATTACGAATCAGATGCAGCGTTCTATAGACGGTGATGAGCTTTGTCAGTTGATTGTAAGAAAAATGAGAGTGGAGGTATAGCATGGCTGAAAAAATAAGTATTGAGACAACAGATTTAGAACAAATTATTTCCCATTCAGTTCATATTACCCAACTATTGAATCAGGTCTCAAGTAAAATGTCTACGGTCATAGAAACTATTCCTAGTCTTTCTTCTAATGGTTCTTTTCATGATTTGATAGGAAGTAGCTCAAGTAATGGCGGATTAGTCTCATTCTCGCTTAAGGCAAAGGAGTTTTTAACTTTATCTGAGGTGTTTGCGCAACATATCCAAAATACTTATGAAAAGATGACGGATGTGGATCGTGCAATGGCCATCTATGTAGCAGAAATGCTTTTAAATGATTCATCAACGAGTGCGGAAGATAAACAAATAATTCGTGATTATCCTGATGAGGTTGTAAACAAACTGATGGATAAGATGAAA
>NZ_KQ969062.1:130243-132237 GCF_001578775.1 Streptococcus cristatus
TACAGTTGACGCCCCAAGCATCAGCGGTTCTAAAGCCGTTCCAGACCTTCCGAGTGCTAGCCATATAGTGGCAGAGAGTGCTACAGGAGTTGTTGGCGGAGCTAGGGTTAAAGATTTGGATATGCCAACGACAAAAGGGCCTGTTGAGACACCGACGCAGACAGATGCGAGAGTGCCGAGAACAAATGATACTCCCCCTGAGGAAATGGTTAAGTATTACCGTGTTCAAGGTGGAGAAAGTAAGGAACTGATACACGTTAACGATGATGGAACATTATCATGGAATAATGAGTGGAAGTCAGAGCATAATCTCAATGTTTCAACTGGAAAAGATCATTCTGCTTATTTTAAGGAAAAAAGAGAAGGATCTTATATTATAGAGGTAGAAGTTCCGAAATATTTTGACGATATTATTAATGAGAATGCAATTTCACAAAAGGGATACAAATCTAATCCTTTAAATCAGGATGGCATGGCTCCTAAAATAGTTGACGAAGGTGTATTCATGAGAAATGGCTTTGAAGGCCAGGCTGTTGAACTTCCAGCACCAATAAACCAATGGTTTATTGAATATGGACAAAATGCCAGAATAATTAAATAGGTGAAAAAATGATTAGAGCAAAATATGGTGAAAATATTGTTGTCGCTTTTAAATACAAAAATCAGTATTCTTGGTATATTTCTGATTTGGAGTTATGGTATATTAATTACGAAGAAGCGGGATACGATTTAGATGAGATTTATAAAGAAAGATTACGTTCTCCGTTTTTATTGCCTGAGAATATTCTCCATTTTTTAGAAGATATGCAAAAATATAGTTGCAACCTCTCAGAGTTAAGGAAAGTCTTTGTTAATGAATACAAGATGGATAAACTTAACGCTATTTATGACTTTAAGCCATCTTTATTAGTTGATATGGATAATTTGGTACTTTATTCTAATTATGCAGAATATATTTCTTTCGAGGAATATATTTCAGCTCCATGGATAGGGAAATATCAATATTTTCTGGATTTAATTCCGGAAGAATATAAGTTTTGGACAGACATAGGGGATAATGTGTTTGACAAAAACAAAAAAAGTGGATAGAATAAAGAAAATACAGAGAATAGAGGGAATAAAATAATGAATGACGATAAGATGACTGTAATTCAAGAAATGTTTAAAAAAGGCGAAACCGATGAATTAGTTCCTGCAGTTACTGTGATACTGGATGGAAAGATTAAAGGTGTGATTGACATTTTGATGGAAAAAAATGGTTATGAAGGCTATCCAGAAGCTTTATCTGATATTATCTTTAAAGGCATTTCAACAATGATTGATCACGATTAAATCAGGCTGTCTTATCGTCAAAATTTTGAAGAGTTAATTCCTGAAAATGAACAATATTGGCTAGTATAGGTATAGCGGTTTATTTCACTATAAAACTCGAGCAGCCAGGGGTCAATTCTAGTTATTATGATGATCTATATGTTTTATATAAAGCTGGCTATATCCCTTGTGGCTATGCTAAAGGTAGTTCTAAGGTTCCGTAAGGAGAAGCAATGAAAGAAAATACCGTAAGTGAATCTTTAGAAATGATTGATAAACTTTTAGAAATTGTTTCCGTTGATTTGACAGATGATTTAGATAAGCAAATTGTTTCTGCTTATTTTTGGGGATGTTAAACGGCAAAGCTCATCAGGAATCACAGGCACCGACGGATGTTCAGGCTATTATGATTCGAGTGGGAGTAGATAAACTGAATTACTCTACTCATGCAGCTTATCAAATGACACAATTTGTGATTGAAGCAACAGATAAAGATTTTCATCCAACCGTTAATGTAATTATTCATAGAGGTACAAATGCTTACTATTTATATGTGGGTAAGAAATATGAGGAACTGAAAGCTGAGTTTCAATCAATTATTGAAACTCTTAAAAAGTAGTTGTATATTTCATTGAGTTAAAGAAAGCACTTAGTTACGTCATTAAGTGCTTTTAAATAACATT
>NZ_KQ969062.1:133483-134817 GCF_001578775.1 Streptococcus cristatus
TGATATTCATGTTAAAGGTGGCTCTGTGGATTTGGATATGCCCTCTACGAAGAAGACGGCAGACCTGGATGTGCCTGGGAAGCCGGACGTTCCGGAAGTTCATTGGGAGGGTACCAACTGGCAGAGCCATATGAATGATGTGCACCAGAAGAGATTGCCCAGCAGCAGGCTGAAATCCTGAGAGTCCAGACCGGCGAGGTAGATCTAAAAACGAATCTGGAGAAGGGGAACTTCGGCGAGATGGTCCAGGACGAGTATTACCGTCAGTTTGGCTATGAACGCATCAGTCAAGACATGGTCACCGGTCTGCAAGATGTAGGCCACCAGGGTATAGACGGCGTCTATCACAATCCAAACGGCCATCCACCTTATATCATTTCCGAGGCCAAGTTTACTTCAGGAAATAATTCTCCAACATTGGGCAAGACTCGAGATGGACGGCAAATGAATAATAGATGGATTGATAACCGACTGGATGAGGTAGTGAGCGAAGAGCATGCTGTAAATATTCGTAAATCTTTATTTATGAGAAGCGGAGATGTACAAAGCAATCTGTTTAACATTAAAAATAATGGTGATATCATTATTAATCAACTAGATAGTGCAGCTAAAAAGATGAAATGAGGACTCTGATGTTTAGAGATAAATACAAGGATAAATTCTATTTTGAAAAAAGATTACAGTTTAATACTAAGACATTCAACGAATTTGAAGAATTAAAGGGAGAAGTACCTAAAGATAGATTAAGCTATTTTTATATTGCCCAATCTGGATATACTCGAAAGTTATTGACTATCAACTATTCCCTCGGAAACTCAATAGATGAAGTCTTTAACTGGTTTAAAATTTCTTTAAAATATTATAGCCTCTCTTACACTGAAAATGACGGCTATTTTACTATCATTGACTATCTTTCTCTTGCCGTCCTGTTTGAAAACCGCAAAGAAGAATTTATAGATGATTTGAGAGTCTTATTCGACAAGTATATTCAGTATTCAGAAACAGGGGAAGAGTATGTACAAGATGACTACATTGATTTTCTAGGTTCTTACTTGGTTGATGACCGAGTGGTCGGCTTCCATTCTCATCTGGAATACCTGAATATGATTGGGGATACAGCCGATAGTGTTATTGAGGCTCAGAAATTCTGGTATTATGCCCATTCGGAAGCTTGGTGGTACGATACTCACAAGACAGAAGATGCCTACTATGGCTACTGGAGTTTCGACACGGCAGCCCTTTGCAAGATTCGGGGTATCTACGATGAGCGCTTCAAGGATTTGGACTTCTTCCCTTATGACCTCTTGGTTCAGGAGGAGCAGTAGTTTCACATT
>NZ_KQ969062.1:135738-136810 GCF_001578775.1 Streptococcus cristatus
GGTTTGGACATCAGTGGTAAGACAAATCCGGATATTCATGTTAAAGGTGGCTCTGCGGATTTGGATATGCCGAAGGTGAAGGAAGTTGAAACTCCTAGTAAATCTGGAAGTACAACACCTAGTGTCGAATCGGCTCCTTCTAAGGAACTCATTCCAGGCACTCCAGAACATAAGGCGCAGAGATGGATTGATTATCAAAATCGAAATGGCAAATGGACTTATGAAAGATGGAGTAAGCAGTATGATACCAATATGCAGAATGCTTCGCATGGATTGAAGAGAGAACAAGAATACCGAGAGCATCTAGGTGGAGATTCTATTATTATAAAGACTGACTATACAAGGAGACAAATTGATATTGCGAATGGTACATCTCTAAAACAGTTAAAAACAGGGAAAGTATCATTGACGAAACAGGCAAAAATAGATATTCAAAAAGATATATGGTTAATGAGTCGAGGTTATCAAGTAGAATATGTTCTTGAAAAAGGAGCTTCTAAACCATTCTTGAAAGCGCTAGAAGATAATAATATTCCATATACAATTGGATCCATAATTGATTAATGAGGAGGCATAAAATGCAAGAAAAAAAGAAAATGCAAGAAAAATTTGATGAGTTCATCTTTTATATTGATGATCTAGTTGATGAAATCAAGACTGCTGCTAATGTTCAGGGGTTTAATTTAGATTTATCTCTCCAGAGTCTTAGCGATTTGGCTTATTATATAAGAAAAAATAATATTGTTAATGATCAAGAACATATTGCAGAGTTTCTTAATTGTTGGGTTTATCTGGGCGAAGTATTCAGATTACATGCTAACGGTGCTGAGTGGACCGTTGGGGTGAATGAGCCTAAGAATATAAATTATGGTCTGTATTATTTGACAGGGTATAATGAAATAGACTCAGAATTTATTCCAATTCTTTATGTAAATAACTTTGCACAGAGCAAAGATAGGCTGGATAATGATTTTTTCTATAAATTAGTTCAGTCTAGCATCAACCCGGAACCGCCTGTAAACTTAGATTATTTGCCAACAGAAGAGGACTAGTAATAAGAAGATAGATTTCA
>NZ_KQ969062.1:138180-140193 GCF_001578775.1 Streptococcus cristatus
CTCTGTGGATTTGGATATGCTTAAGAGTAGCAGTGCAGATATTCCAGCTGGAAGTAGTGGTAGGAAAATCTATGTAGAAGATGTTGAACGCTATACTAGTTGGAATGACATGAAAGCTGAACACTATCACACGGTGACAGAGTTTGTGAAAGCCAATAAACCAGAAGGAGCTGCCCATCCGCGGGATTGGCTGAATAAGCCAAATCATGAGTTTGTCATTGAGCATATGTCTGATGGCACACAGGTTTGGAAATACAAAAGTGATATCGGTGTTGAGAGAGTCTATGTGGACGGAGTTCTGGAAGGTGCGGGAGTCCCAAATCCACAAGTAACCCAGCATTTTGAGAGCCTGAATCCAAAGGTTAAAGGATTTGACCCAGAAGTTGCCAGCACAGTTCAGAAGTCCAATGTAGGTGAAATTTTAGCAGATGACAATTTAAGAATTGTTCGGGAGAATGTGGGGGTCAATAAGAATCTGGAAAGTATCGGCCGCCCAGCACCGGAAAGCATTGACGATCCGATTGTCAAAGGGATTGACGGAATCTACAGGAACCAGACGCCGCCACCGTCTTATGTCATCAACGAAACCAAGTGGGGAAGTTCAGATATCAACCAGCATACGAAGTCAGGACCGCAGATGTCTAAAGACTGGGTGAAAGACAGACTTGGTGATTTAGATCCGATGGAACAAATTTCTCTTGAAATGGCTTTGGAGACAGGAGATGTGGATTTTGTCATCAGTAAGGTAGATACAAGTGGGAATGTTTCAACTTACTATGCTAATGCAATATCTGATTCTGCTGGAAAAGTAATTCAAGTAAAACCAGGTGCTATGTGGCCTTAGAAAAGAGATAGTGATGGAATTAAGAGATAAAATTGCAGATAAGAATAGCTTGGAAGGGCTAATCAATGTTTTTCAAAAAGCAATCCGAGATTCTGAAATAAGAATTAAGGAAATTGAAAAAGATGAAAAAGAAGGAGTTCAAAAATTTGCCTTAGAAAATCAGGAAGTAATTAGTAATATAAAATCATCGATTTTTCGATATCAAAAGGAAATCATGGTTGCGACTTATACAGCTGGATATCCCCTGGAAGATTTCAAAGAAGAGTACCTTAAATTTGTCGATAGCCTGCTTCCTGTCTGGCATAGCAATTCAGGCTATGAACAGATGATTTGGGCTTTGTCGATTGGAATCCTGTTAGAGATTGATGAGGAGGCCTTTGATAAACTGGTTGAACTAGTTCGGAACGATAATCCAGAGGACTATCTGATTGACTATCTGGTTCAGTCCCGCTATCCGGACTGGGAAATTCATATTAACTATAATTTTCCAAGACCTTATGGCTTTACTCGGAAAATTATTGAAGAAGAGAATCCAGAACAAGCTTTTAAGCTGTTTAAAGAATATCTAACCCAAAAATGGTATCAGGGTAGCAGAGATGCTGGTTGGTATGATTTGCATAGGAGAAATATAAAAAGTTTTTACGGCTATTGGTCCTTTGAATCAGGTGCCATCTGTAAACTGAAAGGCTTGGATTATAAGGAACTGGAAGGCCTTCCGTATTTTCCGTATGATTTAGTAGCCGAAGGGGCAGAGGCTTAGAAACTGCTAAATTATTATAAGCCATCTGAGTTTATTTTCAGGTGGTTTTTCTATACCAATTTTTCATTCCTCTCTCTGATATACATGCGGATTATGGTATAATGGGACAAGGAAATTTTTCCTGACTAGTCCTTTGAAAATTTGAATACTATCTAGCTGTTTCGCTCTGCTATTTTCCAAAAAAACTTTCCCCCACAAGCCTCCCCAAGACCCAGAAATATGAATTAGCTTACTCTTATATTCAAGGTTTGGAGTTTTCCACAGATCAAAAGAAGGTTATTCTTAATAATGTGACCCTCAAATCAGATGAGCTTTATCTGATTTATTGGATTCAAGTGGGACGGAATGACTTTGAAGCAGCGCTTGATACCGGCAAGCGGATCAATGACAACGACTTGATTCTTTATGC
>NZ_KQ969062.1:142197-144208 GCF_001578775.1 Streptococcus cristatus
TTTACCGAGAGGCTAGTGGTCAGCAGGAGCCGGCTATTGTTATCCTCTTAGACAGCTATGAGGCCATCAAGGAGGAGGCTTATGAGGCAGAACTCTTTAAGCTCTTGGTGCGCATCTCTCGTGAAGGTCTCAGTATCGGGATGCATCTCTTGATGACAGCGGGTCGACAGTCCAACCTTCGGGCTCAACTCTACTCGAACTTCAAGCACCAGTTGAGCCTGCCACAGAATGATGTGAGCGAGGTGCGAGCAATCGTGGGCTCTACGCCCCTTGCCATGACCATGGAAGACATTAAGGGACGGGCACTGATGAAACGTGAAGAGGTGGATGTGATCCAGTTAGCTCTCCCAGTCTCAGGAACCAATGACACCCAGGTTCTCAACAACCTGCGCCAGGAAGTGGCTTCTCTCCAAGAAGCTTGGACAGGACAGCGCCCAAGTGCCATTCCGATGGTGCCGGAGGAGTTGACCATGGATGTATTTCTCAATTTGCCTAGTGTACAAGAAGCGATTCAGAATCGTGAGTTGCCGATTGGTTTGGAGCTAGAAATGGTTGGAAGTATCAATATCTCTCTTAGCAAATTTAAACATATGGCTTATGTATCGAATGCAGAAGATGCTTTTGATAATATAACTCATCATTTAATAAAAACTATTCTTAGATTGCCTAACGTCCATATGATGTTGATTGATGCTTTCCAAGAATATGAGGCATATAGTGATCAGGTGAAAACCTATGTTGGAAGTAAAAAGGAACTGTCGGACATAGGAAATCAGCTAATCTATGAAATAGAGCGCCGTCTTGAAAAAGGTATATCATCTGAATGGATCATTTTTATACCAAATATGAAAGCACTGGTATCCGAGAGTAATCTAAATGAACAACAGCTTCAATTTATGTTTGAGAAGGGGTATCGAGTAGGGATGAGGTTTATTATTGGTACTGATTATACTTATATTGGGACAAGTATTGACCCAATTCCTAGATACCTCAAGACAAATATCCAATGGGTCATCTTTGGTATGCGCCTAATGGATCAAACCTTTTTAGATAAAGGAATGTATAGCCGAGATATGGCTCCAGATCCCGATCAGGTTTATTTACATTCTCGGAAAGAAGTCATCAAACTCAAAATTAGTAAGAATAAGTAAAAAATTATTTGATACTTAAGATTTAACCTTATTTCTTGATGATTTAGATAGTAGAAAGGATAATTAAAAAGGTTATTGAGCATGGGACAAGTAAAAAGTGAAAAAGGTAAGGCAAGCACTATTGCGACTGCAATTGTATCAGCAAGCAATAGCATTACTACTGCTGGTACAGTTACTAGAGATAAGACAAGCTCTTACACTGCTAATACGGTAGGAAGAAGATTGATTATAAATGAAGCATCTATTGCTAAAAATATTCAATCGAAAATAGGTGAATTTGTAAAGCTAATTCATAGTGCCGCAAATGAATTTGAAGTAGCAGATGAGAAGATCAGTACATTGTGGCAAAATAGTTTGCCCTTGGATCAAAATAAGGGGACAACTGGTCTACCTTCTCTGTATTCAAATCCGTCATTTGTTCCTCAAAATAATTTGTTTAAGGAGTGAGGATGGAAAAAACTAGAAAATTAGAAGATATTCAATGTAGCGTTCAACAGATTCAAACAAAATTATCAAAGCTAGAAGAAGAAAGAAATCAGTTTTCTTACGTTGCGACAGAGATTGTGGATCTTTGTCAAACAAACTTCATCCCATATAGAGAATTAGGATATTATCCATTATCAGTTAAAGATGAGATGGATCGCCTTGAAGATATAGAAATGTTAAAAAGAAATGAACAGCTACTTGATGATTTTATCACCGAGAGGAAAGAAGAACTAAAAAAAGCGGTGAGTATGCTAGAGGATGAAAAAGAGGAACTTCTTTTTCAACAACGCCGTCTTGAATCACAAAAGGAGGAGAAAAATGGGGATTAAAGTAGACATAGGCTCAGCAGACTCACAGGGTAGCACAGCGAATAC
>NZ_KQ969062.1:145309-147973 GCF_001578775.1 Streptococcus cristatus
CCAAGCTTATCAGAACCGCTATCCAGCTAAGGACCTGCCAGAGAATGTTAAGAATGCAATTCAGGGATTTGTAGATAGGACGGAAGCTGAATTGCTAACGATGGCCCAAGATGTTGCAAAGGAACAGGGGATTTCTGTTGAAAAAGCCATTGATTTTATTTTGAAGCAGGAAGAATCAGCCGACAAATCTTCAAAATTTTCGAATATTGTTGGTAGAGTTATTCTGGCTAAGGCTGAAATAAACTTTATTAACGGTCGACAAGTTACTTCTGACTCCAGAGGTCGTGTTAAGATAGGTTCTCGCTTTCTTTATAATAAAAATACAGGACATGTATATACTAGTGGAAGTGGAGAATATAATCAAAATACAGGTAGAGATTTCGATCCTACTGATACCAATATTGGCAAAGGAGTTCAGACAACTGGTTGGCGAACTGCTATTGGGGATGCTGTAGATTCGGCTAAAAGCGGTTTTAAAAATTCTTTGAAATTTTGGGATGACTTCAAATGGAAAGATGCTTCACAGCTTTCAAAATGGGGACAAGCTGGCAAAGCGCTTGGTGCCATTGGAACAGTTCTTAATGTTGGGGGAAATATAAAAGAAAACTTTTTTGATGATAATACCTCTTCTGTGGGGACAAAAATTCGAAATTTCGTAGTTGACCAAGGTGTTGATCTTCTTTCAGGTGCTTCTGCTGCAAGCGCTGGTGCCGCAATCGGAACTTTTATCGGAGGTCCTATTGGAACAGTTGTTGGGTTAGGATTAGGTGCAGCCATTGGATGGCTTATGAATGACTTTAAAATTAAGGAATTAAATAATCAATCTGTAACGGATATAGCTAAGGATGCCTTAACAAAAACAACAGATGCAATTGGCGATGGCTTAAAAACAATAGGAGGGTGGTTTAGTTAATGGTGAAGGTGAATATAAAAAATAAGATAAAGATTACTGATATAGAAAGAGAAAGATACCATGGTCCTTTGATCACACATGGTGTCAGTCTAGGCTATATTAAGTTATATCCATGGATAAATTTACCATTTTGCTCCTTTTTCTTTTACTGGGGTCTTATAGGTGAAACAGGAAGTCATCAGGGAGGGCTTAAAGTTCTATTTTTGACTTGTATCATTCTTAATGTTGTAGGTATGTTGTTTGGTTTTTCTAAGTTTTTGATCAATCGATTTAAATTTTTAACATTTATTCTGATTGCTTTGCTTACTTGGACGACATTAGTTTGGACCAATTTTATCGGAATGTTGATGTTTATAACAGTAGGAGATTCAAATAGTATAGAAGGAATATATCAATCTCCTCTCACTCCAATTTATGTTATCTTTATATTGCTTCTTTTTATCTTTGCATGTGGTCTCTATGCTTGGTACTATCTCCCAAAGAATCAGGGGAAAGTTTGGGCCTTTAATCAAGTAAAAGAGGGAGATAGAAAGAAAACATGGTGGAATAATTTTGCTATAGCTTTTGCTGGGGCAACAATTATTCCTTCCCTCCTAACGGGTTATATTCAGAATGCCTTTGGTATTTTATTGGGAATTTTGTTGACCTTGACTTTGCCGGCTGTCATGGTAGATGCAGTTTATGCAGCTATTTATGTGAAAAAGCACCCTGATAGTGATGAATTAGCTTAAAGATAAGAACAATTAAGAAAGCAGTAAAGAAATATGGAAATAAGACCTAAAAAGTTAGTCCTTCATAATCAATTTGGTTATGAAGAAAGTGGGTTGGGAAATGTACCAGTCGAACAGATTTGTCATAAAGTATATCCTTTATGTTGGGAGTTTATAGAGGATATGCTAGATATGGTTTTTTCAGATGGTCCAGTATATTTTAAGAGTTATCCTTTTGGGGATAAAAAAACGATTTCTATTTTTACAACATTTGGCAATGCATATACCCAAATAGATAGATATAAAGGACCATTTCTTTTTCAAGAAAATATTTTTATAGACAGTAATGATTTCGCTAGTTTTTCCTCAGAAAATTTAGCGGATTATTATGATGCCTTACGTGTAAAATATGCTAAAGAAAATTTGGAGTATTTAGCTGTTTATCATGTGCTTTATCATCCTGGAAAAGAAATTGTAGTTGATGCATATGGTAGTTGGGAGGTAGAGTGATGAAATATGTTGTTGCACAAGGTGTGACCAATGAAAACATTTTTGAGGCACGGAATGTGATTAAAAAGCGTAAGACTTTTCATGTTAGTCAGATGAGAAATGAACTAGATGCTTTTATGACAGCTATTTATGAAGCAGGAGGTCATCCAGCAGGACCTATTGTATATAGTCTAAATAATGTGCCATATGAAGGAAATATGGATATTGAATTCTTTCTTCCCTTAGAGGAGGAATTTCTTGAAGTCAAGGGGATGAAATTTTCATCTTACTTTGAAATCAATAATATTATAATGGTAACTCTAAATCATGATTATGAGGAATTAACCAAGGAAGCATATGCTAGATTATTATGGACCTTAGAGAAGAATAACCGCGAACAACAAACCCCTTTTTATCATATTCTCCAAACAGAAGGAACAGGGCAGGTAACAGTATTGCTTGGTTACGCTTATTAAGTTTGATAAAGAAATTTCCGATTATATATGTAAGATTTGCAAAAGAGTTATTTCATAGTTCCGTACAGCAAATAGT
>NZ_KQ969062.1:148656-152735 GCF_001578775.1 Streptococcus cristatus
GCAGAGTATGGCAAACGTTATCCGACAGAATTGGCAAAGCCAGAACTATTAAGGTTAATTAATGACTCTCCATATAGCAAAGTTAGCGAATTATATAATAAAACTACAACTGTTTTAGATGTTGCTAATGTTTTGTATTTGGGATCTCGAATTTCCAAAGATAATAAAGGAAATCTAATATTTCATCATGGTACAACACCTATTGGGCAAAAGCTAGATAAATTGTTAGGCTATGATAAATTTTACAGTCGTAATAGTGTAAACCGAAATTACAATTACAGTAAAATTACTACAAATAAGGGAACAAATATTCGAGGTCAGTACGAGGATATGATGTCTCCTTTCCGTCCTAGTATCATAAAGGCTGGAAAAGACGGAGCGCTTTCCTCAGCAACAGCTGGTTTGTCAAACATATTTTCAATACATCCTACTGAAGGAATTAAGTTATCGGATAGCTTTAAGAATATGGGCAAATTGGGTAAAGGTATGGCGATTGCAAATGTGGTATTTTCTGCTGTAGATATTGTAGACGGAATGGGAGAAACACATGATATTGCTGTTAGCAAAAATATGACAGTTGGAAGTGAAAAGTATATAGCTACTCAATTTGGAGGTGTTACGATTGACACTGTTAAGAATGTAGGAATAAGCGCTACATCTAGTATCGGTGGTGTTGTGACAGCTGCAGGGATAGCCACATTAGTGGCAGCAACGACTCCTTTTACATTACCAGTTGCTGTAGTAGCTGGTAGTGCACTTCTTATAGGCGGAGGTATTAGTTGGGGGTTAAATGAACTAGATAAACATACCGGATTTTCTAAAGGTCTTAAAAAATGGTGGGCAGGAATTGTAGGAGGATAAGATGAAAGAAAAGTATTATGAATTTTTGAATATACTGATGACTCGTCCTATACCAGTGAGAAATTTACATTTTTATCTTACATTTTTAATCGAATTTCTATTTACTTCAGTAACACTGCTTGTTTCTATATTTACTAAGAATCAAATGCATAATCTTAGCATATTTTTGATTCGTGTTACCATTGCCCATATGATAATAGTACTGCTTGCATTTCTGTTGTTTCAAAAATTTTCCGCTTCAAAATTATTACAATCAGTTCCGACGACTTCGTATCTTTTTCTTCATTTTGAGTTTCTTTTTTTGAGCTCTATATTCTTTGGGGAACAGTATTTATTGATATTCTTTCTTTTCATTGGATTGAGCTTTACTTTTCAAGTGATAAACTTTTTTTATCAAATATCAATTGTTTCAAAGGTAAAACAAATGCCAGATAATGAGCATAAGAAGAATATCTTACACTTGCCAGCTCTTATTGTAACAATAACGTCAGCAGCAATAGTAGTCATAACACGATTGTTTATGTTATCTGGAATCTATATTATTATCGGTTTAGTAGGGATGAGTATTTCATGGAATTCGTTCTTTATTCTCGGCTATACTCAAGTATTCACAGGTTGGAGAAAGAAAAGCACTAATAACATTATTTTTAGAGGAGAAATAAAATAAAATTAATTAGAATGGCTAGTAATAGCACAGCTCATGCTAGGAGGATAAGATGAAAGAAAGATATTATGAATTTTTGAATATGGCAGTTGTGGATACTAGTCCTATAAAGCATTTTGATTATATAAGGGCTTTTGCAATGGAGGTTGTTTTTACTTTACTAATATTTATAGTATCTATTTTTATAAAAGGTGAGACGCATGATGTGAGTATGATTATCTTTTACATTACTATTTATCATGCAGTAGCTTTATTGTCCATGTTCTTGCTATTCCAAAGGTTTTCCAAATCAAAATTATTGCAATTGATTCCAGCTAGTTCTATTTTAATTTCTCATCTTGAGTTTCTCTTCTGGGGATCTATATTTTGGGGGAAGAATTACTGGTCTGTCTTCATGGTATTGATTGGCCTGAGTCTTATTTTTCAACTACTCATCTTTGTTTATCAGTTATTAATTGTTCCTAAAGCTAAGGAATTACCACATGGTGAGTATAGGAAGAATCTTTTGTTTCTTCCTTCTGTTATTTGCCTATTGATTTCAGCAATTGTAGTAATCATAGCACGTTTATTTATGTTGCCAGGAATATATATAGTTACTTCCCTTGTTGCAGCGAGCATAGCCTGTCTTCCCTTCTATTGGCTTGAGTATGCACGAGTATTTACCGGTTGGAAAAAGAAAAGCACCAATAACTTTATTTACAAAGGAGAAATAAAATGAAATTAATTAGAATAGATATCAGCAATATTGCTTATACAGAGAAAAAAGTTCCTATGGATTCTTTTCCAGATTTGATTGAAGAGTGTGAAAAGTTATTATTTGAAACTGGGGTTTATAAAAATGGTCCGACGACGATTGAAACTTGTTTGAGCACTTTTGGGAAGCCGGGAGAAGCCTTGTTTAAGGTCTATATTCCGACAAACATTCCAATTGAAGGAAATGATGAATTCCAATATCTAGAACATTTTACAATTAAGCAGTGTGTCTCTGATGTAACTCCATTTGATGAGCATCTCCTTCCAAAAATTGAAGAAATGAAGCAATATATTCAAGATGAGGGGTTGGAAATGCAAGGAGATACCGTTTTTCTAGCGATATTGCCAATATTTGGACAGCACTTTGTTGAAATTAATATCCCAGTTAAGGAGATTTCAGATGCTATTTAAAAACGTGGGAGAATACCAAGATATACAATATAGAAATGTTATCTCAAGGTATTACACAGTATCTCCAGAAGAGATGGCGGATACTTATAACGCTTTTTTAGACGAAGTAAGAAAAGCAGGATATACGCTTCGGGGACCTTTCTTTTATACGATTAATTCTAAGTTAGAAGAAAATCAAGATGTGTTGATGGAACTGTTTATCCCAGTAGAAGAAGAGTGTATTGAAGATGCTTTGCCGAAAGACTTTTTGTATCACAGTCTGTTTCAAGTTTTAAATACTGTTTCAACTAGAATTTTGGAACCAGATGATGAGTCAGTGAAAGAGGGAATAAGCTTCTTGGCTGGTTACATCTATTATCAGGGACATTGTGAGTTGACCCCTCCCTTCTTTTTTACCACAACAATTGATGAGAAATTCTATACAGATATAAAAGTAGGAGTATTGAAGGAGTAAATCAATTCCATCTGATAATTTACTGCTTCCAAAAATTATATTTGTTTATAAATTTGGGGGATTCTTTATCGACTTTACTTAGTGATGCAAGGTTAATACTAGGAGAGTATAGATATTATCAAAAAGTATTACCATACTTTATAAAAATCAAAAACGAGGAGCTACTTTGACATTAAAGAAACTTCTCGTTTTTTAGTTATTTTCTTATCGTAAGCTAAATTTATCCAAATTCATATTGTAAAAATATAGATTTGTCCCTATGGGAAGGGGTTGTTTCGATATTGTGGTATAATGGAACAAGAACATTCTCCTTCTAGTACCTTGAAAATTCTATATTTGTCGCTTATTTATCTGCTCCGCTAATTCCAAAAAAATATCTTGTCTCTTGCCGTTAACTTCCACCCTCACGATGTGGCCTTCTTGCTTATCGACTACAAGGGTGGGGGAATGGCCAATCTCTTTAAAAACCTGCCCCATCTCTTGGGAACCATTACCAACTTGGATGGAGCCCAATCTATGCGGGCTTTGGCTTCGATCAATGCGGAAATCCATCGCCGGGAACGGCTCTTTGGAGAGTTTGAAGTCAATCATATCAATCAATACCAGAAGAAATTTAGAAACGGAGAAGCGACTGAGCCACTCCCTCACCTCTTTCTCATCTCAGATGAGTTCGCAGAGCTCAAGGTCAACCAGCCTGACTTTATCAAGGAGCTGGTATCTATCGCTCGGGTCGGACGTTCCCTTGGGGTCCACTTAATCCTAGCTACGCAGAAACCATCTGGTGTGGTGGATGACCAGATCTGGTCGAACTCACGCTTCAAGATTGCCCTTAAGGTGGCGGACCGTTCGGACTCCAATGAAATGCTTCATACGCCGGATGCGGCCGAGATTACCCAGACGGGTCGTGCTTATCTGCAGGTCGGAAACAATGAAGTC
>NZ_KQ969062.1:153234-174749 GCF_001578775.1 Streptococcus cristatus
TCTACCGAGAGGCTAGCGGCCAGCAAGAGCCGGCTATCGTTATCCTCTTAGACGGCTATGAGGCCATCAAGGAGGAGGCTTATGAGGCGGAGCTCTTCAAACTCTTGGTTCGCATCTCTCGTGAAGGTCTCAGCATCGGTGTCCACCTCTTGGTGACAGCTGGCCGTCAGTCTAACCTTCGTGCTCAACTCTACTCTAACTTCAAGCACCAGCTGAGTCTACCACAGAATGATGTGAGCGAAGTCCGCTCGATTGTGGGCTCTACACCACTAGCGGCAACCATGGAAGACATCAAGGGCCGGGCACTCATGAAACGTGAAGAGGTGGATGTGCTCCAGCTGGCTCTGCCAGTAGCGGGTGCTAATGATGCGCAAGTCCTCAACAACCTGCGTCAAGAAGTTGCTTCTCTCCAAGAAGCTTGGACTGGACAACGGCCAAGTGCCATTCCGATGGTGCCGGAGGAGTTGACGGAGGCAGACTTCTACAGCCGAGCTAGTGTCCAAGCAGCTTATGAGCAAGGCTTAGTACCGCTAGGATTGGATATGGAGACGGTTGAACCAATTACTTGGAATCTAGCTAAAGGAAATCTCCTCTACTTAACCGATAAGGAAGAGCAGATGAGTGCTTTGACTGAGCAGATTGCACGAGGCAAGCAGAAAGTGATTGTGTTAGCACCGAAGTATCATAATTTGAATGAGCAAAAGAACGTAATCCTAGCGAATGGGGCTCAAGAAGTTTCAGAACTTATTGAAGATATGGAAAAACGTATCAAAATACGAATCAAAGAATATAAGAATCAACATGAAGCGACAGTGATAATCTATCAAATGACAGAATTGATGGCTGAACTTGATAGTGTAACTCAAGAACAATTGGCTTTTGTCTTAGAGAAAGGATTAAGAGCTGGCTATGCGTCTATCGCAATGACTTCTCCAAATATTATTCGCAGTATAGATGCAGCATCTAAGATTGCAAGAGCCTTTAAACAAGCTTTGGTGGCTATGCGTATAAGCGAGCAAACTGTCTTTAGTTCCCTCAACAATCGTCCAATTCGTGAAGGCATCTTAGATTTACAGATTCATTATTACATTTTGGATAATATAGCACGCAAGATTAAAGTTTTGATGAAATAAGAACATCCATACAAAAAGAGAGGAGAAAAGATGAACGATTTTAATTATTTATATGGTTTAACTCCGATTAGTCCTATTGGCTTTTCAGGGAATCCTTTTGGAGTCTCGGCTAGTTTGAAAGCTAGAAAAGCTAGTTTAGAGGCTATTAAGGGAAAATTAGAAGGATATTCCTGTATTATTGAGGACAAGCAGTTAACCAATACATGGAATGGCTCAATAGGCATGATTGGAGCTAGTATTAATGGTGCTCTAGGTAGTGTTGCTGGAGATAAGTACGATGAAGAGCGCAGACAAGAACAAACGGATATCAAAACTTTATCCACTTTATTAGATACAAAACGTGATACGATGGTGGAATTATTGAAGCATGAAATCTCCTCTTTAGAATCTCAGATTTCGGCAGCTGTAGCTAGTGAATGGGAAGAATATCAAAATAATAGCTTACTTAAAACGCCAA
Organism: Streptococcus cristatus; assembly: GCF_001578775.1. Taxonomy (GTDB): domain Bacteria; phylum Bacillota; class Bacilli; order Lactobacillales; family Streptococcaceae; genus Streptococcus; species Streptococcus cristatus_A. The sequence continues at coordinate 154,825 of NZ_KQ969062.1, forward strand.
CGTTTAAGACAAAATAGAATGGAGAAGGAGAAGACAGATGAGTTATAGTGTTAAAGCGCATAATTTGGGCGGTATTCAAAGCTATGGAGAATCCATTACGAGTTTTTCAGTCGCACTGACAGCGGCAGCTGCCCAAACTCAGCGATCGTTTACAGATCGTGTAGGAGGCCAAAAAGGAGAGGTGATTAATGCCTTTTTTGGGAAGTTAAATATTTTGCAGGACCAAGTATTTCAACAAGCTCCAGAAGCTTTAAAAACTTATGGAGAAGGGGTTTCAGAATTTAGCCATACCGTACAAGGTCTGGGATTTAGTAAAATCGCTCATACTGATAAGGGAGAAATAAACAATATAGTCAATACACTAAGTGGTCCTCAGTATGATGATATGATCGCCAAGAAAAATGGCTTGAAATCCTTGATGGAAGAAGCTCAGGAAGCGTTAGGGAATGGGACAGTTGATTTTACTGGCTATGAAGAGAAAGCACAAGGTTTTATTGATGAAGAAATTAAGGCTCGTAATACCACCCACCAAGGAATTTCAGATGCGGATGATGCTTTAAAGAAAGTAGCTGAAACAGGTAAGGCTTCCTTTGAAGGTTTAGCTGATATTATTCAAAATGCTCAAGCTATTATAGGAGTTGGTCCAGAAGTAATTTATGATGCTATTATAAAAACGAATAATATGACGATTGAAAGACTAAATTATCTTGATAATATTATGTCTAAAGAAGATAGCCAAATGGTTAGGGCGATATTGACAGATGATATTGAAGCAATAATGAACATTGATTCAAGCAAAATTTCTAAAACTGGCTATAAAAATATGGCTATAGAAGTAAGAGCCTGGTTTACATCAGATTCGAAAGGTGAGGAAAAGATGAATCGCTTACTTGCGTCTATGGAAAATAAGACAAAAGAGAAAGTGAAAGAATTTAGCACGAATACTAGTAAGGCCATGAATATTTTAAAAAATCTACATGGCGGAACAATGAGGGAGTATGAGAAACAAAATCCTAACGATAAAACTAGTGAGACATGGCTGGCGTATGAAAAAGAGTTAAATCATATGAATGAAGCTTCAGGAGTTCTAGCTGCAATACGTACCTTAAAAATTGGCTCTAGTCATGATGTTAGACCACGTGGAAACAATCACTATAAACCTGACGGTTATGATTTTTTATATGATAAAAGAGGTCTACAAATTAGGCGTGGGAAAAATGGAGAGTGGGATTTAGTTGTTACTGAAAAAACAGCTACAGAATTCAAATCCGAAAACTCGCCAGTAGATTACTCCAAAGTTGCAGTAGGAGATAAGGGGAAGGAGAAAATTTACAACTCTCACTTAGAAAGTGGTTATATTGGTCAATTGGAGGGAGAATTCGTTGCAGAAGCTAAGAAACTAGATAAAGAACTTCAAGAAGCTGACAAGGAATTTGCTGAAACGCTTTCTAAAAATGGCGTTAAAGGACTATTGATGTACGTAGGTGGGCCAGCAGCAGTGGCTGCTTTTGATACACTTGATGCTCTTGGTAAAGTAAAATTATCAGATTCGACTGAAGGGGGCCTTGAATTTTTAGAGGAAATAACTTCTGGTAAAGTTAAGAAAAAGATTAGTGGGAAATCCCCGTACGTTCAAAGTGCGGTTGACTCTATTCAAGGATTTCTTGAACAACAAGAGAAGAAGAAAGAAATTGCTGGTAAGTTAGATGAAAATACTAGAAAGTTTTATGGGGCTCTTACTGGACAGGGAGTATGGCAATTAAAAGATGGAGAGGATATAGTCGTCCAAGATCCAAATGTTTATATGGACTATGGTAGTACGCAAAGAACAGAAGAACTGAACAATCAAGGCATTGTTGGGTATGTTGAATACCAAATGAATATGAATAGAATTAAATACGTTAAGCCAGGTGATACTGCTCAGGATGTAATTTCTCAGAGATTTGAGGGAGATGAAGCCATGAAAGAGTACCTACTTGGAAATAGCGATTTGGATATTTCGCAAATGAGTCCAGACCAGCTTCAGAAACTTGCTAGAGGCATTGAGAAAATAGTAGGTAAAAATGCACTAACAGGATTTGAAATGTATATGAGCACAAAATATGGTGCCTAGTAATAGTATAGAGGAGAAGTGAACAATGATAAGAAAACTATTCGTAAGTCTTCTTGCTTTAGCAGTCTTGGGACTTGCCATATTTGCTTGGCAGTGTCATTTAAAACAAGATCAGCTTCAAAAAGCTAAGGAAGAAAGAGAAACTTATGAATCCTTAATTTATTATACAGGGACTTTTACAATTGATGATTATTCTTTTCTTGAAAATGGTACAGGGGTAGCGGTTCATTGGAAATCAGAAAATCCAGAGGAAGATGCCTTAGTTCGCAAGTATGCTACTCTGAAAAACGCAGATGAACCAGTGCAAGTGACAATTGGTGCGCGTAATGCCAATTATATTGTTCGAGAGAACATGAAACTTCCTTCAGGACCAAATTATCTTGATAAAAAAAATGAAGATAACTATTATACCTTATCCATTTACCATGTTAAGAATCAACAGCTAGAAGGCTATGAAGAAGATTTATATAAATTAGTTTCAGACTATAATTCTCGATATTTACCTAGAGGAATAGATGAAACATTAACTGTCATTGATGGAAAAAATTATTTGTCTATTCTTGCCTCTGAGTCTGGGGAACATGAGAAGTTTCAAACTCTTTGGTACAATCTTGATACTCGAAAAATTGAATGGGAAGATAACAAGACAGCACAATTTCAAAGTCCAACCTTTAATTTTAAACTAAATACGCAACAATTTAAAGAAAAGTTGGGGAATTTTAGATTTCCTATTTTATATCCTTTAGGCGAAGCTGTGGATACAAGTTGGATTCGAAATATCTTGATGGCGCAAACAGACCCAAAGGCAGCGGCATTATTGGAAAAAACGAACTCTCAACTTTATATACTTGATAAGAGCGTTAAAGACTATCTAGAGTTTTATAGTCTGTTAGTTCCTTCGAATACAGACTTATATGAAGGTGTAATTCCAGCAAGTATCAGTAAAGACGGATTGGAACATCCTTTTAGCTCTAAAGAGGAATTCAACCAGTTTTATGACGAGAGTAAGGATAAGGAATTAATGAAACAAAAACAGAATAAATCAATTTTACAAGAAAGGGTATACTGATGAGTCGTAAAGAGATAGATGCTGAAAAGCTAACAGCCTGCAAAACTAGTATGCAGGAAATGAATAAAAAATTTGAAGGAGAAATTACAGGGTTAATCCAATCCTCTGCAACAGAATCGATGCAGGGAGCAGAGGATGCCCTTAACAAAATGAGCTCTAATTTAGTAAACACAGTAGATTCTCTGGATGTGTATTTAAATCAAGTTGCTCGTTGTTTTTTACAAACGGACAATGACCTAGCTACAGGAATTGCTACTGAGACTTCGATGTTTACCTATTCTAATCCACAGAAGCAACGTGAAGCGAATATGTCCCCTGCACAGAAGAAACAGTATGAGTTATCAAAACAAAGAAAAAAAGAATATCAACTTCCGTAATTATATGAACCATCTGAATTATTTTTAGGTGGTTTTCTTTTATTATTCTCTACCGTATTCAGTTTTTCTTACAATATTTCTCTTATGGTATAATGAGTTACGGATTGTTCCTCATCTCATGTTAGATGCGGCCGAGATCACTCAGACAGGAAGAGCTTATCTGCAAGTCGGCAACAATGAAGTCTATGAACTCTTCCAGTCAGCTTGGTCGGGGGCAGACTACCAGCCGGACAAGGATGATATGGGCATTGAGGACCACACAATTTATTTAATCAATGAATTGGGCCAATATGAAATCTTGAATGAAGACCTATCAGGCTTAGAAGAGGCAGATGAGATCAAGGAAGTTCCGACAGAGCTGGATGCGATTGTGCAGAATATCAAACTTCTGACTGAAGAGCAGAATATTCCTCCAGTACCACAACCTTGGTTGCCACCGTTGAAAGAGCGCATCACGCTAGAGGAGCTCGAAGAGGTGCGGCCAGCAGAGGCTTGGAAGCAAGAGAAGTCTCTTTCCTTCCTACTCGGGATGGCGGATATCCCACAGGCACAGAAGCAAGAAGCTGTCTCTATCAACCTCTCTAAGGATGGGCATGTCCTTCTTTACGGAAGTCCAGGTACAGGGAAGACGACCTTCCTTCAGGCTGCCGGTATGGACTTGGCGAGAAAGCACAGTCCCAAGGCCCTTACTATGTACTTGATGGACTTTGGGACCAATGGTCTAGCGCCCTTGTCTAAGCTTCCGCAGGTGGCAGATACCATGCTTTTAGATCAAGCAGAGAAGATTTCTAAGTTTGTGCGGAGATTATGGAGCGAGAGCTCAACCGCCGTAAGAAACTCCTATCGGACTATGGCGTTGGGACCTTGGATCTCTATCGTCAGGCTAGCGGTCAAGAAGAGCCTTCTATTGTCATTTTCTTAGATAGCTATGAGGCAATCAAGGAAGAGGCCTATGAGGCAGAGGTCTTCAAGCTCTTAGTGAGAATCTCCCGTGAAGGTCTCAGCATCGGAGTGCATCTCTTGATGACAGCGGGTCGTCAGTCTAACCTTCGGGCTCAACTCTACTCTAACTTCAAGCACCAGCTGAGTCTGCCACAGAATGATGTGAGCGAAGTTCGCTCGATTGTGGGCTCTACGCCACTCGCCATGACTATGGAAGATATCAAGGGTCGTGCGCTGATGAAGCGTGAGGAAGTTGATGTCATCCAGCTGGCTTTGCCAGTAGCGGGTGTCAATGATGCGCAAGTCCTCAACAACCTGCGTCAAGCAGTGGCTTCCCTCCAAGAAGCTTGGACTGGACAACGACCAAGTGCCATTCCGATGGTACCAGAGGAGTTGACGGAGGCAGAATTCTATGGTCGAGCTAGTGTACAGGCTGCCTATGAACAAGGACTCGTACCTCTGGGACTAGACTTGGAGACAGTTGAACCAATTACTTGGAATCTAGCTAAAGGAAATCTCCTCTACTTAACAGATAAGGAAGAACAGATGGTAACCTTCGTGAAGCACATTGCCAAAGGGCAACAGAAGGTCATTGTCTTGGCGCCAAAGTATCATAATCTGCCTGAAATGGAAGGTGTGACGATTCTTGCAAGTCCAGAGGAATATCTAGAAGGATTAGATATGATGGAGTTCAAGGTTCAGGAGCGTTTAGAAAAGAAACAGAGAGACCATGTCGCAACAGTAGTTGTTTACAATTTAACCGAATTGGTGGGAGAATTAAACTCAGAAGTGCTTGATACTCTAGCTTATGTCTTAGAAAAGGGATCTCGGGCTGGTTATGGCTCAATCGTAATGAGTTCACCAGCGCTCACTAAACATATTGATGTCGTTTCTAAGATTGCTCGTTCTTATAAGCAGGCTGTTGTAGGACTTCGGTTAAGCGACCAATCAGTTCTGACCGTGACTAATAGGTCTGTCCGTGAGCCACAGTTGGAAGAACAAGAACACTACTATGTAGCCGATGGATTGGCAAGTAAAATGAAAGTATTAATGATATAGAAAGGGGAAAAGCTATGGCTAAAGATATTAGAACGATTATAGCATTGACAAATGCTTTATATAACGCTTCGGCTGTGACGAGCCAAGCGGCTAGTAGGAAAGCAGAATTAGAAGAGGCGCGGAGCAATGTTCAGAGTCAGTCTACAGATATCTGGACTGACTCAGTCCTGTCGTCTTACATTGCAGGTAAAAAGTACGATGAAGAGGAAAAACAAGAACGGCAAGATTTGGACAAATTAGAGAAATTACTCGCTGAAAAAAAGGATGAGATTTTAGCTTTGTTGGATCGTAAGATTGCGGAAGCAGATTCGAATTTAAGAAGCGCTCGGTTAGCAGAAGCGAATGCCCGTTATGCCTTAAATATGGCCTTAGCTGCAAACTAGAAAGGAGAGGTAGATGTCAATACAAGTAAAAAATATATCTGGTTTAGATAGCTATGGGACTAGTATTCATACTTTTGGTGGACGCTTTGAAGAAGCGGCAAGTGATACAGTCCGTGAGTTTAATACTAATCTTGAAGGCGAAAAAGCAGAGGCAATTAACGCATTCTTTGAAAAGTTAAATACGATACAAAAAACGGTTTTTAAGGAAGCTCCAAAAGATATTATGACCTATGGTCAGAAAATTTTCACCTTTACAGGAGAATTGAGAGGTCTGGGTTTTTCTTCCTTGGCCTTTACAGATGATGAATCCATAACCACTCTAACGAACTCTTTGGAAAGCCAGCAACGTGATGTAATTGCGGTAGTAAAAAGTAAAGTCATAAAAGCAGTTCAGCAAGCTGTTGATGTAATGGGAGAGGGAGAGGCAACAATTCCCAATTTTGATACCACGGTTGACAATTTAATTTCAGAAGAGGTGCAGGCCAGAAAGGACACACATGGGGGGATTAAAACTGCCCATGAAAATTTGGAGACTGAAATCTCTAACTCAGCTGAGCGCTTTGAGACTTTAACAGCTATGACTTTGAATGCAAAGGCAATAGCTTCTATTCCAGTTTTAAATATTTTGGATGCCATCAAACGTGGTGATCTAAGTAAAGATAATATGAATTATCTTGATGCCGCTTATACTTCCGATGATGTTGAAATTATAAAGGTTTTGATTTCTGAATCTACGTATGAGAACAAACAAGACTTTTTTAAAAAAATAGCCAGAGCGAAAGTAGATGAAGCTAGTCTCTCAACGACTATGCTAGTTGCTAGTCGTCTAGAAAAGGCTGCCGATAAAGGTGAAGTTGATGGATTAGGGGCATTCTTTGAGGTTCTTTCTAATCGAGATGTGAAAGAGGTTCAAACCTATACTGCTAAATTATCATCTAGTATCGATACTATTGTAGATGGGATTAATGCCAAGGGGCAAGAGTTGAGAAAACCTCTGCCAAAAGGATACAATAGTGAACAGTATCAAGAATGGTTAAAAGAAGAAGAGGGAGCTAAGGAGCGCTTAAAAGCCTTGAAGGAAAGCTCCGTTCGCTATGGTCGTCTAAATAATATTCTAACGTATATGAATACTGAAAAGTTTGGAAAGGTTACCATAACAGTTAAAGGAGTTTCTCAAGGTTATGGGAAAACTGGTGACTACACAGTGACGACTAAACGAAATATTAAAGCAGGAAGTTTTGCCTCCTCGAAGACTGATGGTGAATATACGTTTACAGTCCAAGATATAGGAATGGACCGAAAGAGCGGCTCTGAAACGATTACTGAAAGTAGTTATAAGCAACAGGATCAGCTTGAAAAATTAAATAAAATGGGGGAACTTAGAGAGCAGAAAGAACGTTTGTGGATGGAAACGACCTATAATATAACCAAGAACATTGCATCAATGAACCCGGCTGCAGGTTTCTTTTGGAATATTGTAGAAGCAGCAGCGACAACTAATGAGGAGAAGAACCTACTTAATGAGGTGGCTAAAAGTGGTACAAAGGCACTGAATGAAGCCGATTTTAAAAAATATGAGAATCTAAAAAACGCTAGTTCGCATGTTTCTGATGGTGTTCTTGAACATTTTGAGAAAGCTCAAAAGATTCAAGAAAAGTTGCAAAAAATTGATAAAGATCTTTTGATTCAAGAAATGGATACTGGGGCTACAGCCATAAAAGAAGGGGACAACACCTATAAGCATATCTCTAGGCAATCTCGTTATGACTTTGAGGCCAATCTTCGGATGGCAGACCTCCAGCAAAATGGTTTGCGAGGCTATTATTTCCGTCGGATTTTAAATAAAAAAGAAGGTAATGTAGCAAGCGCACTTATTGATTTAGAAAACTTAGAAGAACAATTAAAAGCGATTGAACCATCTGGTGATTATACAAAAGAGGTGAAATCTCTTTTTAGTGGAGAGGGGAGCATTAGCCCTGAGAAACTGGGTGGAGAAAAGCTTGTAAAAGGATTGAAAGAATTCCAAAATGTAACACAGGATATTAAAGACTATAATTTTAACTATGATAATTATAGTAAGAATGAGGGTCTTTATTTCAACAAATTAGTTGGAATAGGAGGTAACTGATAGTGAACAAACAGGTATTTAGGAATCGGAAAGTTGTCTGGTCTCTCCTTCTTCTTTTTCTAGTCGTAACAGGAGCTTGTTTCTTACTTCTCTTGAAGCCCAGTCAAACCCCAAAAGAACAAGAGTATAGAATGAGAACTGCTAAGAAAAAGTCAGATTTTCAACTATTTGGAGATAAGAACCAATATGTCCTTGAGCCTAAAAACAAAGGTAGTTTATTTGTCAGTAAAACATATGCGATCACAGATGAGTATAAGACTTTTACAGTAGAGGATGAAAAAACGCTACATACTGTACCTCATCTCCAGATGGAGGGAGAGTATTGGAACTTGATTTTGTATAATTTAGACGAGGAGGGCTTGCCCGAACGAAAGATTGATCTTTTTCAGGCAGTACGAAACTACAATCAGAAAAGTATTCCTACAAATCTAGTCGACTCCTATTATGTTGAGGATATTCACTACTTTGGGTTAGAAATTGTAGATTTAACGGATGAAGAGAATCGAAGTTACAAAACAGTCTATCTCAATTTGGAGACCGAAAAAGTAGTGGATCTTCCAAAAGACACAAAGTTTGGAAGGAACTCTGATATAAGCGATACTGCAAGAACAACAAACTACAATAAGGTTCTACATGCTAAGGGTTATTTTGATCCTTCAAATGAGATTGGCGTAACTAGGTCTGAAGTGCAAGTCCCAGACCCTAATATCAACCTCTATAGTCTTTATCCAGATTTAGAAGATAAACTCATCAATCAGAATTGGTCACTTTATATCCGTCCAGATAAGGTCACACCGGATGAGTGGTTTGATACCTTGTTACATTGGTTCGCACCCAAGGGAGAAAACCTCCTAACTGTTTATGGACTGAATGAAGATGGGAAAGTCTCAGATGTTCAGATTCATAACAGTCAAGAGGCGAATGCCTGGTTGGAGCAACATCCAGATCTAAAAAACCTTTATAAAGTAGACATGGGAGACAGCCGATGAGTAATAAGAAAATTAATCCAGATAATCTCAGCCGTGTGAACGGAGCTTTTAAGGATATGAGTGGCGAGTTAAAAAATAACGTCTCGGACCTTATTTCTTCTAGTGCCACGGAGAAGCTAGGAGCTGCGACAGATGGCATAAAAAAACTATCAAAGGAAATGGTTGAGACGATTAGCTCCTTGCCCAAGTGCCATCCCGATGGTGCCAGAGGAGTTGACAGAGGCAGACTTCTATGGTCGTGCAAGTGTCCAAGCAGCTTATGAGCAAGGCTTAGTACCGTTAGGATTGGATATGGAGACAGTTGAGCCGGTTACTTGGAATCTGGCTAAGGGAAATCTCCTCTACTTAACAGATAAGGAAGAGCAGATGAGTGCTTTGACTGAGCAGATTGCACGAGGCAAGCAGAAGGTGATTGTGCTAGCACCGAAGTATCATAATCTGCCTGAAATGGAAGGTGTGACGATTCTTGCAAGTCCAGAGGAATATCTAGAAGGATTAGATATGATGGAGTTCAAGGTTCAGGAGCGTTTAGAAAAGAAACAGAGAGACCATGTCGCAACAGTAGTTGTTTACAATTTAACCGAATTGGTGGGAGAATTAAACTCAGAAGTGCTTGATACTCTAGCTTATGTCTTAGAAAAGGGATCTCGAGCTGGTTATGGCTCAATCGTAATGAGTTCACCAGCGCTCACTAAACATATTGATGTCGTTTCTAAGATTGCTCGTTCTTATAAGCAGGCTGTTGTAGGACTTCGGTTAAGCGACCAATCAGTTTTGACGGTGACTAACAGGTCTGTCCGTGAGCCACAGTTGGAAGAACAAGAACACTACTATGTAGCCGATGGATTGGCAAGTAAAATGAAAGTATTAATGATATAGAAAGGGGAAAAAGCTATGGCTAGTTATGAAAAAATAGCAGTTTTATCTCAAGCTTTATATGAAGCAACCGCAGAAGTGTCACGATTAAGTGGTGAGATTTCAAATTTAAAAAATATTCAAAATAAATTGAAAAGGAAATCAACTGAGATTGACTATGTTGTTACACTCTCTGAAAATATCTTGGGTGAGAAATACGATGACGAAAAAAATCAGGAAAAAGAAGATTTGAATTCTTTAAGGCAAATAATTTTAAAGAAGAAAAGAGAAATACTCGCGTTATTAAGTACGAAGATTCAGAATTTGGAGTCGGACTTATGGACTGCTCAAAATGTTGAAAGGAATGCAAGAAATGCACTAAATGCAGCTCTAGCATCATAGAGGAGAGATATATGACAGTAAAAGTAAAAAATATTTCAGGTTTAGAAGATTACGGGACGAGTATCCATCGATTTGCTGGAAAATTTGAAGAAGTCGCAAGTGACACAATGCGGGAGTTTAATACTAATCTACAAGGGGAAAAAGCAGCTGCTATTAATGCTTTCTTTAAAAGATTGAATGGGATTCAGAAATCCGTTTTTTCACAGACGCCAGAGGCGATACGAACTTATGGGCAGCATGTCTTTACATTCACCGGAGATATTAAAGGTCTGGGCTTTTCTAGTCATGCCTATACTGATGAAGATGCGATGAATACACTTACAGAGTCCCTTAGAACACCTCAGCGTAATACGATTAGTATCGTTAAAGATGAAATGGTAGCTTTGTTCGATGAAGCAATTGAAGCAATGGGAGATGGAGACTCTAATTTGGGGGATTTTGACGCCAAAGCAGACGCTTATATTGCAGATGAAATCAAAGCGCGTAAGGAAACGCATAGTGGAATTATATCGGCACATACTAGTTTATATACAGGTGTGTGTTGGGTATCAAATACCTTTGAATCCTTAACAAAGGCTACACAGAACGCAAGAACAGTAACGACATTACCAGTTCAGATGATTATTGATGCTATAAAAAATAATACTCTAACAGAGTCAAATATGGTCTATCTTTCTAGAATTACTACAAAGGAAGATGCCCAAGTCTTGGAAGCGATTCTTTCTGGAAAATTAGAAGATGTAGACAAGATTATGGAGAATGATCCGGAGAAAATTTCTGATGGGGGGTATACTAATTTAGCAGAAGAACTGACTATTTGGATGGACAGAAGTGAAATTGGAACTAAGAAGATAAATCGTTTACTAAAAGCGATGGGGAAAACGGATCAATCCAAGGTTAATGTCTTTTCAGAAAGGTTAGATAAACAGCAACATATATCCAAACAAATACAGATGGCTGAAATGTATGCTTACGAGCAAGATCCTGAGCATGATGCTGCAACAATGGAAAAGCATCAGACAAAATTAAGGCAGATGAATGATTTGTCAGGTTTGTTGACAGCGGTTCGGGTTTTGAAAATTGGAACAAAAGTAGAAGGAAAACCAGGTGTACAATTTAGAAATGATGATCCTTATGATCCAAATGCAAAACTTCAGTATACTCGAAAAGATGTGTGGATTAGTTTAAATGATACGGAAAACCCTGAATGGGAATTACATGTTAAAGAAAGTAAAAAGTCCATATATCACTATGGTTCTAAGACGGTTCCAGACTATGATGAGCTTAGTGTCCCAGCCAAAGTTACTCTTGAAACTTATACATCACACCATGAAAAAGGAATTGACGGAGCTTTGGCTGGTAAATATGAGGCTGAACTTTATAAAATCAAAAAAGAACACGAGAAAGCGGATGCTGAGTTCCAAGAAACTATCGTAAAAGAAGGAATAAAAACGGTTTTGAACTTTGTTGGAGGACCGGTAGCTGCAGCAACTTTTAGCGCTGCGGATTCTTTATCACAGCTACATGCAACAGACTCAATTAAAAATACGCATGAGATGCTTGATGAGATGACTTCTGGAAGAGCGAACGCCTTTATAAAAAAAATAGGTAATTATGGTGGCAAGTCTGCCAATGAGATGTTAGCAGGCTTCTTTAAGCTACAAAGTAAGGTGGCAGAGTTTAAAGAAAGAACAACGAACGAGAAAAACAATATTTATAATGTTTTGGTTGGTCAAGGAGGCTGGCAGTTGAACCATGACGTGGCAGGACCAGCTACCGACACGGTTGCCCAGTCTTCTAGTATTTATGCGGATTATGGGGCTTACCAACGGGTACAAGAATTAAACCAGAGAGGTGTCATGGGTTACTTTGAGTCAGTGGGTTCGAGAGATACTGCTTATAAAACAATTAACGAATACTTTGATAAAGATCCAGCTATGAAAAATTTCCTTTTAGGGGAACATTCAAATGGTGAAAGCTTAACGATTGAAAATATGACTCCAGAACAGATTCAAACAATTCCTTATATTGTTGAGAAAGTTAAGGGGCGTGACTCGTTCTCAAATTTTCAAACGTATTTCGAACAGAAATATGGTAAATAAGGAGGCAGAGAAATGAAGAAAGTACTAACAATATTCGGATCTGTCCTGTTGGTTGTTCTGCTTCTATGGGGCTATCATAGTTATCAACAATCAGAGCAGGCCAAGCAAGAACGCCAAAAATATGAAAATATGGGTTACTATACAGGCAAATGGGAAATTGATTCTTATGAGTTTTTAGAAGATGGCAGGGGAGTGGCCGTGCATTGGAAGTCTCTGACTCCAGAAGAGGATCGATTGTTTGCCAAATACAATCCAGAAGTAGCTGAAAACTTTTTAGGTGTTCATGGGGCCTCTAATCAACGCTATATTGTTCGTGATTATTTCCATAATTCTACCTATAGAGGGACACAAAAATTACCAAAAGAGGATCCCGAAGTTTATTATGCCATGTCCATTTATCGAATCGGTGATCGAAAGTTGGAAGGCAGTCAATTAGATATTTATAAACTTGTAGAGGACTATAACCCTGATTATATACCAGAATATACTGGAGGTATTATCGAAAAGGATGGTAAGGATTATATACCGTTACAAGTATACAAACGAGGATGGGAGCTATCACAGAAAAAACAATTATGGTTGAATTTAGAAACCAAGCAAATTGATTGGGAAGATACAAAAATACAACAGTTTCCTGAAAGCCCTTCGGTAGATCTGGGTCCTTTAAAGGACAAGATGGAAGAGATGACAACCGATTTGAGAACATCTACAGCAGATGATTTAAGGAATCAAAATAAATTGTCTTTTCGTCAAGATGTATTGAAGGGAAGTGTTTTGGAAACAGTTGCACCTAAAGTTTATCAATTATTAAGTAAGCAAGATTCTCAGTTTTTCCTTTTGATTGATTCTAAGTATGATTATGATAAGGTTTATGGAGATGTTTCACAGTTTCTCGATTTGTATCAGCTTTTTGTCCCAGCCGATACGAATCTTTACGAAGGGCTGACGATTCCAGCCGAACTCAGTAAGGATGGTCAAGAACATTCAGTCAATACCAAAGAAGAATTTGACTTGTATTACGATATTGCCAAAGACCGCGAACTGAACAAACAACGTCGAATATTAGTTGAAAAAGGAGAATAAGAGGTTCTAAATGAGTAACAATCAAAAAAAAATTGATTCAGATAATCTAAGCCGAGTGAACGGATCTTTTAAAGATATGAGCGCAGAATTGCAGAATAATGCGTCTGACCTGATAGATTCCTCTGCGACAGAACAAATTCAAAATGCGACTGACGAACTTAAAAAACTATCTAAGGAAATGGTTGCGACGATTAGCTCCTTAGATGAGTATCTTGGAGCGGTAGGTGAGGCTTTTAGAAACGCAGATGCTAGTATGGCTCAGTCCATCGGACAGAATATGTATACGAAAGCGCCTGAGTCACGGGCGGAGCGCAGAGAACGTTATATCCAAGGTGGAAAAGATTCCCAAGAACGTCACAATCGTAGAAAAATGGTTGATATCGCAGAGGGTCGATATCATGATTTTCCATAATTATATGAACTCACCTGAAAATAATTCAGGTGGGTTTCTTTCTCTCTTCTTTTCTCCTGTCTCGTTCATTATTCCCTTCTCCGTCCTATTTTTCGTATGGTATAATGGAACAAGGACATTTTTAGTACTTTGAAAACTCTATATTTTTGGGACTCGTTTCCCTGCTCTGCTATTTCCAAACAAATAAAATGACAGCCCTAGGCTGTTCGCTGGTCTTTGTAGAGGATGTGATGAGTTCCTTATCTGAGAATATCCAGACAGTGATCAACATCAAGGACCGCAATACGGGACAACTGGTCATAGAAGAAGGGGTCTTGAAGGAAACCGACTTCCGCTTGGATCATTTCCCAGCAGATTATGACAAGGAGCGGATTGCCCGTACCTTGGCACCGCTCAATCACCTCCAAAACCTCAAGAGTTCGATTCCAGATACCGTTACCTTTATGGAGATGTATGGGGTGGAGACCTTTGAGGACTTGCAGGTTTCGAGACGCTGGGAAAAGAATGCACCTTATAAAAGCTTGGCTGTTCCGATTGGTCTACGTGGGAAGGATGATCTGGTTCAGCTCAACCTCCATGAAAAGGCGCATGGACCACATGGTTTGATTGCAGGGACGACGGGTTCAGGGAAGTCAGAAACCATTCAATCCTATATCCTGTCCCTAGCTGTCAACTTCCATCCGCACGATGTGGCTTTTCTCCTCATCGACTACAAGGGTGGGGGAATGGCTAATCTCTTCAAGAACCTGCCCCACCTATTGGGGACCATTACCAACTTGGATGGTGCCCAATCCATGCGTGCTTTGGCTTCTATCAATGCGGAGATCCATCGCCGGGAACGGCTCTTTGGAGAGTTTGAAGTTAATCATATCAACCAATACCAGAAGAAATTTAAAAACGGAGAAGCGACAGAACCTCTCCCTCATCTCTTTCTCATCAGTGATGAGTTCGCAGAGCTCAAGGTCAACCAGCCGGACTTTATCAAGGAGCTGGTGTCCATTGCCCGGGTTGGGCGGTCCCTGGGGGTCCACTTGATCCTTGCGACTCAGAAACCCTCTGGGGTGGTGGATGACCAGATCTGGTCCAACTCGCGCTTTAAGCTGGCGCTCAAGGTGGCGGACCGGGCAGACTCGATGGAAATGCTTCATACGCCAGATGCGGCAGAGATCACTCAGACAGGAAGAGCTTATCTGCAAGTCGGTAACAATGAAGTCTACGAGCTCTTTCAGGCGGCCTGGTCGGGTGCGGATTACCAGCCGGACAAGGATGACATGGGCATTGAAGATCATACCATCTACCTGATCAATGATCTGGGCCAATACGAAGTGCTCAATCAAGATCTGTCAGGTCTTGACTTAGCCGAGGACATCAAGGAAGTACCGACCGAGCTGGAGGCTATTGTCCAGAACATTAAGCTTCTGACCGAGAGCCAGCGCATTGCGCCAGTGCCCCAGCCATGGCTGCCGCCGCTCCGCGAGCGCATCACCTTGGAAGAATTAGAGCCCATCAACTTCCAAAACGAATGGGCCAAGGAGCCATCTGACCTGAACTTGCTTTTAGGTATGGCCGACATGCCGCAGCAGCAGGCTCAGGAAGCGGCCTTTATCAACCTGACCCGAGACGGCAATGTCCTGCTTTACGGCAGTCCGGGGACCGGGAAGACGACTTTCCTCCAGAGTACGGCTATGGATTTGGCCAGAAAGCATTCTCCAAAGGACTTGACCCTTTATCTGCTGGACTTTGGGACCAATGGCTTAGCGCCTCTCGCCAACCTGCCCCATGTGGCGGATACCCTTCTCTTAGACCAAAGCGAGAAGGTGGCTAAGTTTGTACGAATCATGGAAAGCGAGCTCAACCGTAGGAAGAAACTCTTATCGGAGTACGGTGTCGGCACCATTGCCCTCTACAGGGAGGCCAGCGGCAAGGAAGAGCCGACCATTGTGGTCATGCTGGATAGTTTTGAATCCATGAAAGAGGAGCCCTTTGAGCCGGAGCTGGTCAAGCTCCTGACGCGGATTTCCCGCGAGGGCCTGAGCATCGGGGTTCACCTGATGATGACTGCCGGGCGGCAGTCCAACCTCAGAGCCACGCTCTACTCTAACTTCAAGCACCAGCTGACACTCAAGCAGAATGACAAGAGCGATGCCCGCGATGCGGTGGGATCTGATCCGATGCTAGCCATCATGGAGGATATCAAGGGCCGGGCTCTGATGAAGCGGGAGGATCTGAATGCCATTCAGTTTGCCTTGCCAGTTGCAGGTGACAATGATGTTCAGGTCATTAACAACCTGCGGAATCGGGTTCAAGAATTAAATGAAGCTTGGACAGGCGAAACTCCGAGAGAGATTCCAATGGTGCCGGAAGAGCTGAGCCGAGAGGCTTTCTATCGAGCAAAAGGTATTCAAGAGTTGCTTGAGGAAGAGATTATTCCAATGGGGCTAGACATAGAAACTGTCCAACCGATAGGGTGGAAAACCCAAAAAGGTCATTTAGCCTATATCATGGATAAAGAAGAGCAAATGGCACAAGTGACTCAGCACTTAGCGGACACTAGTCTGGGTCTGGATAAGAAGACGATTGTGTTGGCGCCAGAGTATCATCAGCTGACTAACTTAGGTGAGTCAGTGACCTTGGTCTCTCAGAAAGAGGACTTGCGTGAAATGTTAGAGGCTGTTTCTGTGAAGATGGACGATCGAATGAGTGCCAAAGAGAACGACTATACGACAACTTTCATCATCTATAATCTCCCTGATGTGGTGGATTTGTTGGATGAAGCATCTAAAAAGACGCTTCATCGGCTGTTTGAAAAAGGTCCGCAGGTCGGCTATATGGCCGCCGTTCTGGCCAGTCCAGGACTGATTCGAAAGACCGATGTCGCTTCAAAAACAGTGCGGACCTTCAAACAAGTTATCTTGGCCGTTCGTCAGAATGAGCAACAACTCTTTAGCATTCACAATAAGACCTATAATGAAGGAGCATTGCCTAGACAAGTCAACTATTTCGTAGAAGATGGCTTTGCGCAACGTATAAAGGTTTTTATACAATAAGAGAATAAAGGAAAGGAAAAGAAAGCATGAGTGAAATCGGTGTACTTCAAGCTAGAATTGCGGAAGTAGATGAGAAAATTTCAGCATTGGAGAGAGCGAAAGCCTCAGTGAGCAGTGTAGATATCAATATTGATTCTCAGATGCCTGGTATAGAGGGGCTTCATGTGGCAGGAAGCAAGTACGATGAACAGAGAGATAAAGAGGTTGATACTATTGATGAAGGGAAAAATACTCTAAAAAAGAATTATAAAGATTTAACCATTCAAACTCTTGAAGGCGAAATTGGAACCTTAAGACAGATGAAGGCGAATCTGCATGTTCAGTTGACAGCAGCGATTGCTCGTGAACAAGCTCGCCAAGCTCAGGAACAGCGTCGTATTGCAGAGGCGATGAAGAAAAGGAGTAAATCATGACCGTTACAGTTTTATCTAAGAGTGGGCTCACGACCCATGGGAATCGTGCAAAAGAAGCTGCGGCAGCTTATCGCGGTCAAATTTCTTCAGCGCAGCGGAAGATAGAGGCGAAAGTAACTGGGCAGCAAGCGGAGGCTATTAATGCTTTTATTGCTAAGCTGAACTCTTTATCTCGTACCTTGCATGAAACTTATCCTCAGACCTTGGAATTCTATAGCGAAGGTGTTTTAAATTATGAAGCTGATTTGTCAGCAGCTGGTTTTTCATCTGAAGTAGTGAAAACAAAAGATAGTGATATTCAAAGCATTAAAGAATGGCTGGGTACAACCAAGAGTCAGGAATTCCATGAAAAGGGAGAAAATCTAAATGTCGCTATTAAAAAAGCTTCTGAGGCCTTAGCGATGTCTCCTAAACCTGTTTATTTTAATCGAGATGCTCTTCAGCATGTTCAGCTAGTATCCAGTCAGCTAAATGATTTGGTAGAACAGCGTCAAACAACGCATGACGATTTGGAGGGCAGTTTGAAAACATTTATCAGTCGCTTAGATATGGTCAGTGATCGTTTGACTGGTATCAAGGAAATTTTGAATAATGCCCGGTTTATCAGCAGTTTTGATATCAATACTGCTATGAGTTTGATATCTAGGGGATATCTGACTGAGCACAATATGAACTATCTGGATTCAGTCCAAGAAGCTGGCGACGGTGCGGCACTCAAAATCATTCTAAGCGAGCCGGGCTACAGTACCCCTAAAGGTTTTTTCACAGCCTTAGGAGGTATAGATACCACTAATGTCAGCAATCCCATGATGGACATTGTCTATAACCGGGTGAATAAAGAATTTGGTCTAGTCACAGATGATGACAGCGTGGCTATGGACCATATTCGGACTTTTGTCTATGCAATTGCCAATCAAAATCGAGAGAAATCAAAGATTTATTTTGAAAAATTGGTCTATGCAGGGGACCGCTATGCGGGAACGGTTACGACAACGGCCCGTGCTTTGGTGCCTGAACTGCCTGATACGGGAGCGGGAGAATCTGCTTATCAGCAGTACGACGAAGCCTGGGCAGCTGCCCATCCGCAGCTGGTTGAGTTTAACGATAAGTTAAAACGGGCGGGGCTCTTGACGACCTTATTTGAGTCTCTGTATGCGGTGGGAGCTGGTAAGGCAGAAAAAAGCTATAAGCACGGCGGACACAGCTTTACTGTCGATGCCTCTACTGAACTGAAAAATCTGAAATATAACCATGACGGCAGCTTCAGCTTTGCAATAATCGAGAAGACCGGCATCAATGTTTCAAATAAAACACAAGCAACTACTTCCTTTTACAATACCAGTGATGAAGTTGAAAACGCCAAAACGCTGTCTGAGCTTGCCGAACTGAGGGAGAAGCGAAAAAAGGCTGCGGCCACCTTTGCGCTTGACTTGGCAAAAATGGCCAGTGATAAATTTATCCCGGGCTCCAGCAATATCTTGGAGCTGATTTCTGAAACTATGAAGGTAGATCCTAAGCTTGGTTCTTATCTGGAATTGGCAGATGATCAGGGGGGAGCTAACTTTGAAAAGCTTTATAAAAAGGCTGTCGGGGATAAACTGGCCAATACCGCCAGCATCTTTAGCCATCTGGAGGAATTTGGTGAAATCGAAGAAGACTTGGCTGATAACCGAGAGAAGCTAGGCTCCAGTATCTTTGATGTCGGCGGCCGTCAACTGGCCGGCAGCAGCAGAGGGGATTTTGTCAAGTATGACCTCAACTACGACCTGCAAGCCAATCTGAAGATAGACGATTTGGGGAAAAACGGCCTGCGCTCCTATATTTACCACGAAACGAGCGGAGATATAGAAGCAAAAAGGGAAGCTGTTAAGCAGTTTGAGACTGCAATGCGTGAAGATATTGCTTCAAAGGATGGCATCAATAATCCGGCAGATGAGAAGGAGCAGCGACTCTTAACCCGGGATGCCTACCAGCTCTTTCTGGACCGAGGCAAGAAGACTGTATCCGATGTTAAAGCAGAGGAGATTTATCAGGGGTTGGGTAAACTCCAGAAAGGGCTTCGTGAAGGCAAATATTTCCAACGGCAGGATTATATCAACTGGGATCCCTTTGGTCTCAAGGTCAGCGATACCGAGTTTGGACTCGGGCAGTGAGAGCGGGGTGATGACCAATGAAAGAGCGAAAAAAACTTATATGGATAGCTGTCACTGGCCTCGTCCTTGCGGCCGGTTTGATTTGGGGTATCTTGACCTATCTGAAAGCAACCGAAAAAATTTATTCTGACCGGACTCCGGCTTCTATTGACAGCATTCAGGTGTTTGATGATCAGAAGTTTGTCTTGGTTGGAGTGAAGAATCATGAGGGAGGGGGGATTTTTTACGGTCAGGATTATGTGACGACCGTTGCCGAACATAGCCTCTACACAGGGAATATGGAACATCCTGTCCCTATTGGGAAAGAGGAATATTATCGGGTGATTAGCTACGACCTCAATAGTCCAGATATGAAGAAAAAAGAGTTTGATCTTTACGAGATGTTAGATAAGGGGCAG
>NZ_KQ969062.1:175051-176778 GCF_001578775.1 Streptococcus cristatus
CTGGAGTAGAGGAGGGGTTAGTCAACAGATTAGAGATGTTTTAGAAAAATATCACATGAGATTCAGTGAAATTGGCTTAAGTTATGAAGGTGAAAATCATGGGAAAGTGGATATCTCCGGCACCAACTTTGCCCGTCTCTATCCTGAAGTGGCAAAGAACATGAAAAATATAAAGCTCCTATACTTCCGCCCTGAGCAGTACAATGAACGGGAATGGTTTGACAAACTGATTCATTGGTTTGCGCCGGAAGGGCAGGATGTGATTGAGCTTTATGCGACAGATGAACAAACTGGTGAGAAGACACAGATTCATTCTTATGATGAGTTTGTGGCCTGGATAGCAGCTCACCCAGAGAAGGAGAAAACAGAATGAGGCAACGAAAGAACCTTATCCTGTTCTCTCTAGCGGGCCTCGCCCTTGCGGCCGGTTTGATTTGGGGTATTTTGACCTATCTGAAAGCAACCGAAAAAATTTATTCTGACCGGACTCCGGCTTCTATTGATAGCATTCAGGTGTTTGATGACCAGAAGTTTGTCTTGGTTGGGATGAAGAATCATAAGGGTGGAAATATTTACTACGGTCAAAATTTTGTGACGACCGTTGCCGAACATACCCTCTACACAGGGAATATGGAGCGTCCTGCCCCTATTGGGAAAGAGGAATATTATCGGGTGATTAGCTATGACCTCAATAGTCCAGATATGAAGAAAAAAGAGTTTGACCTCTATCAGCTTCTGGGAAAAGACAATATCTATCGTGCGTTTCCAATTACGCTTAGTTCATATTATCAGGAAGGCACTGATTATTTTTCTCTGGATATAGAAAAATTACGTCATCAGGACAAGGTTTCTGGAAATATCAAGCAACTCCTCTTCACCGCCAGCGGGGAACTCATCACCGACAATGCGGAGGCCAAGATAAAGGAACTGGACCAGAAACCAAACTCATTTCTTCATAAGGTTAACTGGAGCCGGGGGGGAATCAGTGAGCAGATAGATAAGGCTTTGGAAAAATATCATCTTTGGTATAGAGAAAACGACATTGAAACAGTGTCTGAAGAAAATGTTGATTATCGCAATCGTATTGATATTTCCGGCACCAACTTTGCCCGTCTCTATCCTGAAGTGGCAAAGAACATGAAAAATATAAAGCTCCTATACTTCCGCCCTGAGCAGTACAATGAACGGGAATGGTTTGACAAACTGATTCATTGGTTTGCGCCGGAAGGGCAGGATGTGATTGAGCTTTATGCGACAGATGAACAAACTGGTGAGAAGACACAGATTCATTCTTATGATGAGTTTGTGGCCTGGATAGCAGCTCACCCAGAGAAGGAGAAAACAGAATGAGGCAACGAAAGAACCTTATCCTGTTTTCTCTAGCGGGCCTCGCCCTTGCGGCCGGTTTGATTTGGGGTATTATGACCTATCTGAAAGCAACCGAAAAAATTTATTCTGACCGAACTCCGGCTTCTATTGACAGCATTCAGGTGTTTGATGACCAGAAGTTTGTCTTAGTTGGAGTGAAGAATCATGAGGGAGGGGGGATTTTTTACGGTCAGGATTATGTGACGACCGTTGCCGAACATACCCTCTACACAGGGAATATGGAGCGTCCTGCCCCTATTGGGAAAGAGGAATATTATCGGGTGATTAGCTACGACCTCAACAGTCCAGATATGAAGAAAAAAGAGTTTGATCTTTACGAGATGTTAGATAAGGGGCGG
>NZ_KQ969062.1:177035-198933 GCF_001578775.1 Streptococcus cristatus
TGGGGGCGCGGGGGGATTAGTGATCAGATTTGGGACAACCTTCAAAAATATCATCTGTACATGTACGAGGGAGGTTTGAATCATGATTCTGAAAGCGGAAAAGACACGGATATTTCTGGCACCAACTTTGCTCACCTCTATCCTGAAGTGGCAAAGAACATGAAAAATATAGATCGATTATATTTCCGCCCTAAGCAGTACAATGAACGGGAATGGTTTGACAAACTGATTCATTGGTTTGCGCCGGAAGGGCAGGATGTGATTGAGCTCTATGCGACGGATGAGCAGACTGGCGAGAAGACACAGATTCATTCTTATGATGAGTTTGTGGCCTGGATAGCAGCTCACCCAGAGGAGGAGAAAACAGAATGACTAAACGAATGATTACTCCTGAGAAAATCAAGGGAGTACAGGCTAAGTTTGATGCGGCTTTTCTAAACTTGGATTCCGGTGTCGGAATGATTGTTGCGGATGAGTCGGAAGCAAAACTGACAGAGTGTTTTAATGGTTTCAAAGAAACTGCTGGTACAGTAGAAGAAACGGTAATCAGTTTTAACGATTATCTGGATACAGTAGCGACAGCTTTTGAACAAACAGATTCCTATTTGGCTCAGCAGATTGAGGGGAAAGGAACTGTTAAAAGTAATACAGATGCTCAAAAATACAGAGTTAAAATGCAGGAACAAATCCGTCAAAACAAATACTACGGAGACATTTAATATATTCCCACCTGAATCTTCGTTCAGGTGGTTTGTCATGCTTAATACAGTTGAAGAAAGTTTTTACATGTGTTATACTGATTTATAGGACTTTTATCTTGTCATCCGTACTGATGGGGTGAAGTAAAAGCGTTTCACTCTGTCATCTGTACTGACGGATTGAAGTAAAAGTGATTTACTCTGTCATCTGCGCTGACGAGATGAAATAAAAGAGGTGTTTATGAAAACAGAAAAATTGTAGCTGTAAAATATGGTAATCTCCGCCACGCAGAGTTCTCCTAATTTATCGCCCGTTTCTTGGATGATCTGAAGAAGGAAAACTTTGACTTTAAAAAGGAAGAAGTGCTGACAGCTTTGGTGGAAAAGATTCAGGCAAACCTGCCAGCTTATCAGGCTTCACTGGGTCAGATTCGCGCCAATGAAAAATCAGCTTTGTTGAATGAGGCTGATGATTTGCGAGACGCAGACTTGCAGGCTTTGCGGGACTCTATTAAACCTTACCGTGCAAGCAAGCGAGAAACTGAAAAGACAGCTTACACTAATTTGAAACTTCTGTTTGATACTTACAAAGACACCCACAAGAAACACTATGAAGAGGAAACAGCCTTGATTTCTAATTTATTAGAGAAGCTGGCTTCCGACAAATACAAGTCTCAAGTAGAAACATTGGCGATCGCTAAGTTTGTAGAGAATTTGAAAGAGAGCCACCAAGCTTTTGAATCCCTCTTTGCCTCGCGCTCTCAAGACAAGCTTCAAAGTGTCAGCTTTGATGTGAAAAAGCTGCGCAAAGAAGTAGCGACTCCGTACCAGCAATTAACAGACTATGTGTCCATCCTGACGCAAGCAAAGGAAGACGAGCTCTATAAACGTTTCCTCTCTGTGCTCAATAACAGCCGGAAGCACTATGCGGACACTCTGGCTCGCCGTAAGGGAAAAGATACGAAAGCTACTGAAACAACTGTAACAGAATAATGATTAACAGCCATCTGAAAATCTTTCAGGTGGTTTTTCTATACCAATTTTTCCCTCCTTTCCCTGATATACATGCAGATTATGGTATAATGGGACAAGGAAATTTTTCCTGACTAGTCCTTTGACATTTGAATATCGCACAATGGTTTCGCTCTGCTATTTTTCATTTCTTTAGCCACATCATGAGAGTCTGTCCTAACCTCTTTCAAGAAGCGATCATAGATGCTGTTTTAATATTCATCTCTTTTGTGCTATACTATGTCTTATAGTAGGGAGGAATTCTATGAAGAAAATTATCTTGTTTTCAATTATCCAAGGATTTGTTATTTTTATCATTTCGGGGATTTTGGCCTATGTGATGAAAGGCGAGTTCTTCTTTCGTTATTTAGCTCCTATTTTTGGTTTGGCCGCAGCAGGATTTCGCTTCGTGACATCCATGATTGTCAAGACTTTAGCGCCTAGCATCTATCAGGAAGAAAAGCAAAAATAGTTATTTTTCTAGTGTCTGACACTCTAGTCCGAGGGATTTCCTCGGATTTTTACATTTATCAGAAATCCATTCTTTTTTCGCAAAAAGCTCACCTTCCCAGTCTCTTTGTGGTAAAATAGTAAAAGAATTAAAAGTTTGGAGAGTAAGAATGAAACGTTCAATGTATGCAGGTTGTGTTCGCAGTGAGCATGCCGATCAAGAAATCACTTTGAAAGGTTGGGTTGCCCGCCGTCGCGATTTGGGAGGCTTGATTTTTATTGATCTGCGTGACCGTGAAGGGATTATGCAGCTAGTTATTAATCCTGAGAGTGTTTCAGATGAGGTCATGAAGACAGCTGAGAGTCTGCGCAGCGAGTTTGTCATTGAGGTGACTGGTAAGGTAGCCGCGCGTGAGCAAGCCAATGACAAGCTGGCCACAGGAAGTGTAGAGCTTCACGTAGACAGTCTGACGGTACTGAATACTGCTAAAACGACTCCTTTTGAGATTAAGGACGGGATTGAAGCCAATGATGATACGCGCTTGCGCTACCGTTATTTGGATCTGCGTCGCCCAGAAATGCTAGAAAATCTTAAGTTGCGTGCCAAAGTGACTCATTCCATCCGCAATTATTTGGATGAGCTGGAATTTATCGATGTAGAGACACCATTTTTGACCAAGTCAACGCCTGAAGGGGCGCGTGATTATTTGGTGCCGAGCCGGGTCAACCAAGGTCATTTCTATGCCCTGCCTCAAAGCCCACAAATTACCAAGCAGCTTTTGATGAATGCTGGTTTTGACCGTTATTATCAGATTGTCAAGTGTTTCCGAGACGAGGACTTACGTGGAGACCGTCAACCAGAGTTTACACAGGTGGACTTGGAAACTTCCTTCCTATCTGAGCAAGAAATCCAAGACATTACAGAAGGGTTGATTGCCCGTGTCATGAAGGAAACCAAGGGAATTGAAGTGACCTTGCCTTTCCCGCGGATGAAATATGACGATGCTATGGCTCTTTATGGTAGCGACAAGCCAGATACTCGCTTTGACATGTTATTGCAGGACTTGACAGAGCTTGTCAAGGACGTTGACTTTAAAGTCTTTTCTGAGGCACCAGCTGTCAAGGCGATTGTCGTTAAGAATGCTGCTGACAAATACTCGCGCAAAGACATTGATAAGCTGACAGAGCAAGCTAAGCAGCATGGAGCCAAGGGACTTGCTTGGGTGAAAGTAGCTGATGGAGAACTAGCTGGTCCTGTTGCAAAGTTCTTGACAGACCTGTCAAGTAAGTTGACAGCTGCTTTACAGCTTGAAGAAAACGACTTGGTTCTCTTTGTGGCAGACACCTTGGATGTTGCCAACGCAGCTCTGGGGGTTCTTCGTGTCCGCCTAGGTAAGGACTTAGGCTTGATTGACCCTGCTAAGTTTAACTACTTGTGGGTGGTAGATTGGCCCATGTTTGAGTGGTCTGAAGAAGAAGGCCGCTATATGAGTGCTCACCATCCATTCACTCTGCCTCAAAAGGATTCTGAGCAGGAGCTGGAAGGAGACCTGAGCAAGGTTCGTGCGATTGCCTATGATATCGTACTCAATGGCTATGAACTAGGTGGTGGTAGCCTACGGATTAACCAAAAAGATCTGCAGGAACGTATGTTTAAGGCTTTAGGCTTCTCAGCTGAAGAAGCGCAAGACCAGTTCGGTTTCCTTCTAGAAGCTATGGATTATGGTTTCCCACCACATGGAGGTCTGGCTTTGGGTCTGGATCGCTTCGTCATGCTTCTGGCTGGTGAAGAAAATATCCGTGAAGTCATTGCTTTTCCTAAGAATAACAAGGCTTCTGACCCAATGACGCAAGCACCAAGCTTGGTTGCTCCTGCACAATTAGAGGAATTAAGTTTACAAGTAGAATCACATGAAAAAGACTAGTTTGCGGAAACTTTTTCGCTATTATCTTCATCGCTTTGCCTATCATGTCAAGTTGCTAGAAGTTCTGAAAAGTATTTCGCGTGAAAAATATGATGAGAAATTTTCAGCCTCTCTGGTATACGGCTTTCTCTCAGCAGTAGCGGTCAATTTCTTCTTTCAGCCAGGCCATGTCTACTCAAGTGGTGCAACGGGCTTGGCGCAGATTGTCTCGGCTTTGAGTGGTCGCTTTACCGGCTTTACCATTCCAGTTTCCATTACTTTTTATGCGATCAATATTCCACTGATGATTTTGGCTTGGTACCAAATCGGGCATAAGTTTACTGTTTTTACTTTTATCACTGTTTCGATGAGCTCGCTTTTTATCCATTTTGTTCCAGAAGTGACATTGACGACCAATCCCATTATCAATGCCTTGTTCGGGGGAGTTGTCATGGGGACAGGGATCGGCTTTGCCCTCAAGTCAAGCATTTCAAGTGGAGGGACAGATATTGTTAGTCTGACCATTCGCAAGAAAACGGGCCGTAATGTAGGCAGTATCTCCCTGATTGTCAATGGTATTATTATGCTGATTGCTGGTCTGACCTTCGGTTGGGAATACGCTCTCTACTCAATGATTACCATCTTTGTATCCAGCCGTGTAACGGATGCAGTCTTTACCAAGCAAAAGCGGATGCAGGCTATGATTATCACCAGTCATCCTGAAGAAGTGATTAACAAGATTCACCACAAGCTCCACCGTGGTGCGACCATTATCAATGGGGCGGAGGGAACTTACAATCACGAGCAAAAGGCGGTGCTGATTACAGTCATTACGCGTGCTGAATTTAGTGAATTTAAGTACATCATGAAGCAGACAGATCCTACAGCCTTTGTCTCTGTATCTGACAATGTACATATTTTAGGAAGATTTGTAGAAGAGTAGTCTCGATTATCGGCATTGCTAGTAAATCTTACTCAAACGCAATGCTTCCATTTATACATAAAAAAGGAACAAGTTCAGCTGGATGTTTTCCCATCCAAAATGAACCTGTTCTTTTTTATAGTTATTGCTTTATTTCAAAACCAAGACTTGCTTAGCAGGAACTGTATAAGAGTCTGCTGGCGGGGCGATTGGTTTTTTGGCGTTAATGTGCGGATACTGAAGGTGAATGCTTTGCTTCATTTTATTTTCATAAGTCGCTGCTTCAGTACCAAAGTTAATCAAAATGGTCAGCGCTTGTTTGTCTTTTTGAATCTTATATTCAACGAGGCTAGGGCTGAGCCATTTGACCTGACAAGCTTTTTGAATAGCAGAGCTAGTTGTCAGAGTCAGAAGCGGATGAGCCTTTCTAAAGGCAATGAGTTGCTTCAAAAATTCAATGTCTTCAGTGTAGTGAAGTGAGCGCAGCCAGTCTAGCTTGTTGATCTCATCAGGCAGATTGTAGGTGTTGTCAATCAGATTTTTGGTCCGATAAAATTCCTGCCCACTGTGGAGGAAAGGAACTCCTTGCGATAATAGAACGATATGCAGTGCTAGACGAGAGTTAGCTAGGCGTTGACGGAGGCTGATATTTGGATTTTGAATATCAAAATAATCAAACACCGTTGCGTTGTCATGGCATTCTACATAGTTGATCGCCTGATGAGGCGCTAGGAAATGTGGCTCTCCTGTCAGACCGACATTGGCTGTCAGGACATTTTCTAGCCAGCTGGTTGCGTGCTCTTTGTCCAGTCGGCTACCTTGGACGATGGTTTGCTTGATCGTATCACGGAAATGATCGCTGAAGAAACCATACTCAGGTAGTTGTTCAGCGTTGAACTGATGAGCTAGAAGGTCGCTATCAAGACCAGTAGGCATCTGCCAACCTTCTCCGTAAAGGTAGATGTTTGGATGGATGGCTTTTAGTTCCTCAGCGATTTGCTTCATGGTGGTTATGTCGAGAATGCCCATCAGGTCAAAGCGGAAACCGTCAAAGCCGTAGAGGCTAACCCATTGCTGGACGGATTGTTGGATATAATGGCGCACCATAGCTTTTTCGCTAGCTACATCATTTCCGCAGAAGGTACCATTTGTCCGTAGGCCTTGCTCATCTAGACGATAGAAGTAGCCTGGCACAATTTTTTCAAAAGCATAGGCATCTGCTTCATAGACGTGATTGTAGACGACATCCATGATAACGCTCATATCAGCCTGGTGATAAGCTGCAATCGCGTCTTGTAGTTCAAAGATACGACTATAGGGATTGTGTGGGTCGCTTGACAAGCTACCCTCAGGAACATTATACTGGACGGGATCATAGCCCCAATTATAAACAAGTTCAGGGTGTTTTTCGTCCACGCTACCAAAGTCATAGACAGGCATAAGCTGAACGTGTGTAATGCCTAAATCCTGCAAGTATTTTAGACCAAAAGTGTGGCCGTGTACGCTTGGAGATTCGGATAGAGAAGCGAATTTACCAGGTTGTGAGAAACCAGCTTCCTTTTGCATGGAGAAATCACGCACGCTCGTTTCATAGATAACGGCTTCTGTTGGTTTTACTTGGCTGGCAGCTCGATGAATGGGTCTACTAATTTTTTTGCGGTCAATGATATAACTATGACCAGAGTTGGCATCTGAAGAGAGGGCGTAGGGGTCATGTACTTCTATCCATTTTCCGTTCACCTTATGGATATAGTAGTAGGCCTTGCCTTCTAAGTCTCCAAGGACCTGCGTATGCCAGACACCCCTATCTTTCCTTTGGAGGGGGATGACCTGCTCTTCCAGATGCAGCAAGACTTTTTCTGAAATAGGGGCCCAAAGTTTGAAATCTGTTGCCTGAGGGCTATAGCTAGCTCCCAAATCTCTTTCTTGGTAGCTAAATAATTCATCAAAAATAGGCTTTTGGACAATGTGGCGATACTGGAGGATGCTGTGATTGCGGTCCTGATCATAGACTGTGTAGGATTCAGTCAAATCAATCGGGTCATTGACTGAAAGGGTGTAGACAATCTGATGTTCTTGATTCTCAATTTTTTTGATGGTCAAAGGACTGGAGCTATGCTTGTCCTCCAGAGTAAAGTGGATAGAATAAGCGTCAAAGGACTTTTCCAATTCGATAGTGATGCTATTTTCATCATCTAAATAGGCTTGGAAAATACGATAAACCATGAAATTTCTCCTTAACTAACGAGTAAGAATGCTGTGGGGGATAACCTGGCGATAGCAAGTATGCTTGTCATCCTTATTATCTTTAATGATTTGGAGCAAGGTACGGAAAGATTCCCTTCCCAACTCGAGGGTATTGATATCAATATAGGCATCCACGTCGATGCGTGGCTTGATAGAGTCAAAAGTGATAATCGGGAAGCGGTAGTCAATGTCTTTGAGATAGTGGAGAGCCCCTTCGGCAACCATACTATCTGATGTTACAAAGGCTTCAATTTCTTGAATAGGCATCTTTTCCATAATCTTATAACTGCTATCTTCCAAGAGGAAACCGAAAGAAAACTTGACGATGTTTTCATCGAGAGGGATGCCTGCTTCTTCTAGGGCCTGTTTGTAGCCGGTAAAGCGGTCTTGGGATACGATAAGCTCTTTATTACCGGCTAGAAAGGCAATTTTTTTATAACCTTGATCTAGGAAATATTTGGTTGCATCGTAGCCAGCCTTGATATTATCATTATCGACTAAAGAAACAAATGGTGACACTGCTTTCCCTAAAATCAAGAAAGGAAACTGGTTTTTAATCGCAAAGTCAACCAGCGGATCGTTTGGCTTAGAATAGAGAAAAATCAAACCATCGACGCGCTTTCCGAAAATCATTTGTTTGATATTTTCTAAACGACGCTCTTCGTCCTGTCCGGTGCTAATCTGAATGGCATAGTCATGTTCAGACGCGATGCGCGAAATCCCCCGCAAGACAGTTGGGAAGAATGGGTTTTGGTAAAAAAGATCCGAATCATCGGGCAGCACTAGGCCGATGACTTGGGTTGATTGGCTGACCAGACTTCTAGCGTTGAGATTTGGATGATAGTCCAGCTCTTTCATGGCAGCACGAACCCGTTTTTTAGTTTCATCGCTGATGGTTGACTTGTTTTGCACGACGCGTGTCACTGTTGAAGGGGACACACCAGCTAATTTTGCGACTTCTTTGATTGTAACGCGCATAATAACCTCCTAATTTCTGAAATCCTCATCGCGGAAATGTGTTTTGTAAAAAATAATCACTAAATAAAGAACAAACAAGATATTTTGTACGGTGATAATCGTAGGCAGACTTTGTCCAAATAAGCCGCAGATAAGGCCAATAATCGTTGGTAATCCTAGGCAGTTGAGGATAAAGTGATAGCATTCTTTAAAGGTTTTAAAAGAAAATAGCCGTGATTTCTTGGTCAGATAGAGCAAGAAGGAAGCACCGAGTGCTAGAAAGGCAAAGTTGATGCTAAAGAGGAAGCCTGCGGAGAGGACTAGAAAGAGGCTGATCACCAAGCGGTTTTGTTGGAACCAGTCTTTAGAAATGGCTTTGGTCAGGGCTTCTTTGCTTTTTAGAGCCTTCTGGTCAATGGCTTGGTAGCGGATATTGGCCAGTTCTTTTCCTTCTTTAGTGATTTTAAGATTTTCTTTGTCAAAGTAAAGCATCAGCTCCTTGCCTAATTTGAGTTCCTCATGATGGCCAATAATGACAGTCCCAGCGGTATTGTGATGAATCCCTTCAGGATTTTCAGTGGTCAGCACATGGTCTTTCATCTGGGCATGATGGTCCAAGTCAATCATCACGTCTTCATCCAGAGTGTCAAATGCCTTATCAACAAAGGTATCCAGAGCATAGCTCGTCAAAGACACTGTCTGAATGGCCACGGGAATCAAAGACAGAGAAATCAGAAAGATGCTGGTAAAGATGAGTTGGAACCAGCTAAGCATCCGACGATTGGCGAAAGTTTTTCTAAAACCAATCAAGCTCGAAAAATAATTAAAAGGATAAGGTAACATAGCTGCCTCTTTCTAAAATTATAATCAGGTGGTGGCCAATAAAGAACTTATTGGCTGCCATATAACTATAATTGTCTTTAAATCAAAAACAGGGTGGGACAAGATTATCCCTTGTCTCCACCACTTGTTAAACCAGATACAAAATTCTTTTGCAGGAAGAAGAAGAGAATACAGATTGGAAGGGCAGTGAGAATCGCACCGGCAGCAAAGAAGGCAATTTTTTGATTCTTGACATCACTGACGAAGGTACGAAGACCAACTGCAACCGTATAAAATTCTTTTTCACGAAGAAGGAAGCTAGAGAGGATATAGTCTCCAAAAGGTCCCATGAAGGCCCAAAGAGCTTGCACAGCAATCATTGGACGAACGAGGGGCAGGACAATCTGCCAGAAACGTCTGAAATGACCAGCACCGTCTAATTTAGCTGACTCATCCAGAGACATAGGAACGGTATCGAAGTATCCTTTCATCAACCAAGCATTCATTGGAATACCACCACCCACATAAAGGAAGATGAGGAACCAGCTTTGGTTAAGGGCATTGAGCATCAGCGCCATAACGAAGAAGGCGGTCAGAGCTGCAATGGTTGGCACCATTTGGATAATCAAGAAGAAAACCAAACTTTGCTTTCTTGCGATGAAATTGTAACGGCTGTATGCATAACCTGCAAGTACCACTATACTGGTTTGGACAATCATTGTCAAGACGGCAATGATAATGGTGTTAAAGTACCAAGTGCCATATAGAGTCTCTGAGAAGAGACGAGAGAAGTTTTCCAGACTGAAGTTGATGTCTGTGTCTAGCTTGAAGGCCACGACATTCCCCGTTTTGAAAGCAGACATGATCGTGATCAAGAGCGGGTAGAGAATGATAATGGAAAGCACTACAAGGTAGAGATAGGTCAAACTGTGGTTGATAAAACGTTTAAATTTAACAGAACTATTCATCTTATACATCCTCCATATCAAATGCGTGTAGTTTCTTGAAGGCAATCATAGAGATAGAGATGACGATGATGGAGATAATGAGGGTAACGGCCGCCGCCATTGAATATTGCGGTGCTGTACCTGTGGTCAAACGATAAATCCAAGAGATCAGGATGTCAGTTGAACCGGCTCCTCCACCGACACTACCAGGACCACCTGCATTGAAGAGGTAGATGATTGAGAAGTTATTAAAGTTAAAGGTGTATTGACTGATCAAAGTTGGTGCCGCAACTGCCAAGATCATTGGGAAAGTGATGTTGCGGAATTTCTGCCAAGCATTGGCTCCGTCGATGTAGGCTGCTTCGTAAAGGTCATTTGGAATAGACTGCAAGATACCTAAGGTCAGGACATAGATATAAGGGAATCCAAGCCAACCTTGCATCATAATCAGAGCAATCTTAGTCCAAGTCGGATCAGTCTTCCACGGAATCAGCTGTCCATCTAGGAAGGGAAGAACCTTGCTGAGAAGCGGGATGACTTGAGTGTTGATGGCACCGATACTATCGTTGAACATATTTGAGAAAGTCAGGATAGTGATAAAGGCTGGAACTGCCCAAGGAAGCAGGAAGATAACACCGAAGATGCGTTTTCCTTTGATGAATGGTTGGTTGGCAATAATAGCAGTGAAAATACCGATTACGATTTGTAAAGTAGAGGCTGCCAGTGCCCAGATGATAGTCCAAGTCAAGACAGAACCAAAGGCCGCACGGAAGGTACTTAATTGCCAAATATTAGCAAAGTTGGTAAAGCCAACCCAATCCAAGAGTTTATTTGGTGGCAAGTGTTTGAAATCATAGTTGGTAAAGGCGATCAAGAGTGTTACCAATACGGGGAAAATGATAGCAAAGGTCATTGCCAGATAAGAAGGGATGATGAGTAAGTAAGGGAAGCCATTTTCATAGATTCCATCAAACATTTCCTTCAAGGTAGTATGGACAGGATAATCATTGTTCCACTGTTTAGCAACCGTCCGAGCATCCTTCAAGTTAAATCCATAGAAAATCAGGAAAAATACCACGAGGATGAGGTGGAAGGCACCGCGGATCAGCATGAAGAGTGAGTTGTCACCACGGACTTCACCAAGAGTGATGAGATTTTCAATTTCTGGTAGGGCAATAGCTACGAAATAAGCTAAAAATGCAACCGTAACCCCAAGAAAAATGTATCCTTTGGCTTTTTGATCATTATAGATTTGCCCCAACCCTGGAATGAGGGAGCGCAACATGGCTTGTTTGGGATCTTTTTTTGTCATTGTAGTCTCCTTAGATACGAGAAAGATTGAGGAATTGCAGTAAGTACAAGTCCTAATCCGAGTTTTTCTTATTAGAAGATAGAATAAAGCCTCATTCTATCAAACAAGGGGTAGGGAAAATTCCCACCCCTTTATTTAAACTTGCTTATTTGTTGCCGAATTTTTGATCGATAGTTTCTTTGATCAATTTAACAGCATCTTCAGCTGAAGTTTTAGCATCTTTCTTACCGCTTACAGCATCGAAGAGCATGTTCTTAGCTGGATCCCAAACAGTACTCATTTCAGAGATGTTTGGCATTGGTTCTGCAGATTTGAACTGTTTAACAACCGCATCTGTCAATTCATCTTTCTTGCTTACAGCGTATTCACGTGCTTCTGTGTTCGCAGGAACTTCGTTTGTTGCATCGTAAAGAGCTTTTTGTTGTGCAGTTGATGCAAGGAAGTTAACGAATTTTTGTGCACCGTCAACGTTCTTAGAACCAGCAGGGATGACCCAAGCTTTACCACCACCAAAGGCTTTGTATTCTTTGCCGTTTGGAAGTGTTGGGATAGTTGCTACGCCGTAGTTTACTTTAGCTTCTTTAAGAGATGCAGCTTTCCAAGGGCCGTCGATGATTGCAGCAGTTTTTCCGCTTTGGAATTGAGTTTGGATCAAGTTAGAAGCGCCTTCTGTATCTTGCATACCTTTAGGCCATTTTTCATACCAAGTCTTAGCGTATTCAATTCCCTTGATAGAACCTTCGTTAGCCAAACCGATATCTTTAGGATCTGTACCGTCTTTACCGAAGACATAAGCACCATTTCCAGCAAGGAGACCGTAAGCATAGTAGAAGTTTGTCCAGTCAGCAAGGAAAGCAGAAGTTTTGCCATCTTCACCAGCAAACGCATATTTGCTATCTTTTGCAAGTTCTTCCAATTCAGCAAATGTTGTAGGAGCTTTTTGGATCAGGTCTTTGTTATAGTACATTACCAAAGTCTCGATAACAGCAGGAGCACCGTAAGTAGTTCCGTCGATTGTTACCAAAGATTTAGTAGTATCGTCAGCTTTTGCATCTTTGCTCAACTCAACTTCTGAAAGCTGTCCGTCAGCACCTAGACTTCCTACGCGGTCGTATGGTGCCATCATGACATCTGGAGATTTACCAGATTGGTTGTCAAGCGAAAGGTTATCAAGACCTGTAAGAGCATCACCAGTTTTGATAGTGACCTTTGTTCCGGTTTCTTTTTCATAAGCCTTCGCAGCTTCTTCCATGTAGCTCTTGTAGCCTTCGTCTACATATGCAGTGAGCTCATTGCTTGCAGCAGTGTCTTTTTTAGAAGATTTGCTACCGCAGGCTGTCAAAATAAATCCTGCTAAAGCAACAGTACCGAGAACAGCAACGCTCTTCAACATTTTGTTTTTCATGATTATTCCTCCTAAAGAATAAAAATATAATACCATCTAAGAACACGCTTGCATAGCGCAAACGTTTTCTTGAGCTTAAAATAATTTTAGCACAAAAGGTAAACGCTTGCAAGCGTTTTTAAGAAAATTTTTAAAAATTTTTAAGGAAAGAGTGCTAATTTAGATGATATATAAGGAAAGAAAATAGAAATCTATGGTATAATAAATAAAAAAGTTTTTTAAAAAGCTTGCACTTGAAAAAAAAATAGGTTATAATTCAAGCGACGCAAACGTTTTCGCTAAATAAAGTAGGAAACAAGCATGAAAAATTTTTGAGGTGTTACATATGAAAGCGAGACAAAGTGGTGTATTGATGCACATTTCCTCTTTGCCAGGCAAGTACGGGATTGGTTCTTTTGGTCAGTCTGCTTATGATTTTGTGGATTTCTTAGTTAGAACGAAGCAACGTTATTGGCAAATCTTGCCTTTGGGAACGACTAGCTATGGGGACTCTCCTTACCAGTCTTTCTCAGCCTTTGCAGGGAATACTCACTTTATTGATTTGGATTTCTTGATTGACGAAGGCCTGTTGGCAGAAGAAGATCTAAAAGGCGTTGATTTTGGTGATGATCCAAAAGCTGTAGATTATGCAAAAGTATTTGAAGCACGTCGTCCTCTTTTGGAAAAAGCGGTTGCTCGTTTCCTTAAAGTTGGCGATCTTGATAAATTCCGTCAATTTGTTGCGGAAAATGCAGCTTGGTTGGAGCTTTTTGCGGAATACATGGCTGTTAAAGAGCATTTTGATCTGAAAGCTTGGACAGAATGGCCAGATGAAGCGATTCGACGTCGCCAACCAGAAAGCTTGGCTAGCTATCGTGAGAAATTGGCAGACAAGCTGGAATACCATCGTGTAACTCAATATCTCTTCTTTAAACAATGGTTGGAACTCAAGAAATATGCTAATGATCATCACATCGAAATCGTTGGTGACATGCCAATCTATGTAGCTGCTGACAGTGCAGATGTCTGGGCTCAGCCTCACTTCTTCAAGACAGATAAGCAAGGTCGCCCAGTCAAGGTTGCTGGCTGCCCACCAGATGAATTTTCAGAGACCGGCCAATTATGGGGTAACCCAATTTATAATTGGGATGCCATGGATCAAGATGGTTATGCTTGGTGGATTGAGCGCCTGCGCGAAAGCTTTAAGATTTACGACATTGTTCGGATTGACCACTTCCGTGGCTTTGAGTCTTATTGGGAAGTGCCAGCTGAGTCTGACACAGCGGCTACTGGTCACTGGGTCAAAGGTCCAGGTTATAAGCTGTTTGCCGCAGTGAAAGAAGCTTTAGGTGAATTGAACATCATTGCAGAAGATCTTGGATTCATGACGGATGAAGTCATTGAATTGCGTGAACGAACTGGCTTCCCAGGTATGAAGATTCTGCAATTCGCTTTCAATCCAGATGATGAAAGCATTGATAGTCCACACTTGGCTCCACATAACTCTGTGATGTACACTGGTACTCACGACAATAATACTGTATTGGGCTGGTATAAGGATGAGATCGATGATCCAACCCGTGAATACATGGCTCAGTACACCAACCGCAAAGAATACGAAACGGTGCCACATGCAATGCTTCGTACAATCTTTGCTTCCGTTAGCTACATGGCTATCGCGACGATGCAAGATTTGCTAGAGCTAGATGGCTCTGCCCGCATGAATCTGCCTTCTACAATTGGCGGCAACTGGGCATGGCGGATGACAGCTGAAGAGCTAAACCCTATCGTAGAAGGTCAGCTTTATCATTTGACTAAGGTCTATCGTCGTCTGAATACTGACTTACTTTCATAAGACAATAAATTTCAATACTTTCTAATACTAGGAGAAATCATGTCAAACTTACAAACATATATCCAAAAAACTTATCAAAAGCAAATTGCTGATTGTAGCAATGAAGAGCTTTATTTGGCTCTCTTGAACTACACAAAATTGGCGAGCGCTCAAAAGCCAGTTAATACTGGTAAAAAGAAACTCTACTACATCTCTGCTGAGTTTCTGATTGGTAAACTCTTGTCAAACAACTTGATTAACCTTGGCCTTTACGACGATGTGAAAAAAGAACTTGCCGCTGCTGGTAAAGACTTGATCGAAGTTGAAGAAGTAGAATTGGAACCATCTCTTGGTAATGGTGGTTTGGGCCGTTTGGCAGCCTGCTTCTTGGACTCTATCGCAACCTTGGGTCTCAATGGTGACGGTGTTGGACTAAACTACCACTTTGGTCTTTTCCAACAAGTCCTTAAAAACAATGAGCAAACAACTATTCCAAATTTCTGGTTGACTGATCAAAACTGGTTGGTCCGTTCAAGCCGTAGCTACCAAGTGCCATTTGCACACTTTACCTTGACATCAACTCTTTACGATATTGATGTTCCTGGTTACAAGACAGCTACTAAAAACCGTTTGCGCTTGTTTGACTTGGATTCAGTTGATTCTTCCATCATCAAAGAGGGAATCGAATTTGACAAGACAGATATCGCTCACAACTTGACTCTTTTCCTTTATCCAGATGATAGCGACAAGCAAGGTGAATTGCTCCGTATCTTCCAACAATATTTCATGGTTTCAAACGGTGCACAATTGATCATCGACGAAGCGATCGAAAAAGGAAGCAACTTGCATGACCTTGCAGACTACGCAGTTGTACAAATCAACGATACTCACCCATCACTGGTCATTCCTGAGTTGATCCGTCTCTTGACTGCGCGTGGTATCGAGCTTGATGAAGCAATCTCAATCGTGCGTAGCATGACTGCCTACACAAACCACACTATCCTTGCTGAAGCTCTTGAAAAATGGCCTCTTGAATTCTTGCAAGAAGTGGTTCCTCACTTGGTACCAATCATCGAAGAATTGGATCGTCGTGTCAAAGCAGAATACAAAGATCCAGCTGTTCAAATCATTGACGAGAGTGGCCGTGTTCACATGGCACACATGGATATCCACTATGGATACAGCGTTAACGGGGTTGCAGCACTCCACACTGAAATCTTGAAGAACTCTGAGTTGAAAGCATTCTACGATATTTATCCAGAGAAATTCAACAACAAGACAAACGGTATCACATTCCGTCGTTGGCTCATGCACGCTAATCCACGTTTGTCTAGCTACTTAGATGAACTTCTTGGTCGCGATTGGCACCATGATGCTGCTAAGTTGGAAGGTCTACTTGACTTTGCTGGCAAGCGAGAAGTGAAAGAAAAGCTGGAAGGCATTAAGGCTCACAACAAGCGTAAATTGGCTCGTCACTTGAAGGAAGCTCAAGGTGTAGAAATCAATCCAGATTCTATCTTTGATATCCAAATCAAGCGTCTACACGAGTACAAACGCCAACAAATGAACGCTTTGTATGTCATCCACAAGTACTTGGATATCAAGGCTGGTAACATTCCTGCTCGTCCAATCACTGTCTTCTTTGGTGGTAAAGCAGCTCCTGCTTACACAATTGCTCAAGACATCATTCACTTGATCCTTTGCTTGTCAGAAATCATCGCGAATGACCCAGCAGTGGCACCACACTTGCAAGTGGTTATGGTTGAGAACTATAACGTTACAGCATCAAGCTTCTTGATTGCAGCTGGTGATATTTCTGAGCAAATTTCACTTGCTTCTAAAGAAGCTTCAGGTACTGGTAATATGAAATTCATGCTCAACGGTGCTTTGACACTTGGTACTATGGACGGTGCTAACGTGGAAATCGCTGAGTTGGTTGGCAAAGACAACATCTACATCTTTGGTGAAGATTCAGAAACAGTTATCGACCTTTACGCAAAAGCAGCTTACAAATCAAGCGAATTTTACGCTCGTCCAGCTATCAAACCGTTGGTTGACTTTATCATCAGCGATGCTGTTCTTGCAGTAGGTAAGAAAGAACGCTTAGAACGTCTTTAC
Organism: Streptococcus cristatus; assembly: GCF_001578775.1. GTDB lineage: Bacteria > Bacillota > Bacilli > Lactobacillales > Streptococcaceae > Streptococcus > Streptococcus cristatus_A. The sequence continues at coordinate 193,642 of NZ_KQ969062.1, forward strand.
AATGAATTGATCAACAAAGACTGGTTCATGACGCTTCTTGACTTGGAAGACTACATCAAAGTTAAAGAGCAAATGCTTGCGGACTACGAAGATCGTGATGCATGGTTGGATAAAGTGATCGTTAACATTGCGAAAGCTGGCTTCTTCTCAGCAGACCGTACAATCCAACAATACAATGATGAAGTATGGCATTTGGAGAACTAATTGTTTTAAATAAGGGAAAAAGCCTAGGCAGGACTGTCTTGGCTTTTCTCTTGTTAGAAGACTAGAATGAGTAGTCTTGGAGGATAAGCTTTTCTAGTAGATAGAGCTTTTAAAATCGTAGCAGACCTTGGCTCTTGTCAGTCTTTTCTTTTGGGTGTATAATAAGAAAAAGTATTTCTTTACAGGGGGTTGTTATGAAGAAGAAACCAATTTATCTCTATGTCTTACTGGGATTAGAAACAGTAGGCACTTTGTGGGAGCTTATTTCGAAGTTCTCCTCTTCAAATGATGCCGTGGAAACCTTGCTAAAGGGGGTCAATGAGCCAGCAAAATCTCAGTATGCAGCTTACTTTAGCAAGAGCGCTGAACTGTCAGGTTCGCTAATAAATAATATTTTCTTTTATGTTGGCTTGCTTCTTTTGATTGCAGCTTGGTTCTTCGTTTTTAAGAAAGATATTTTCAAAGCAAATCTTATTTACATCGCGAACGTTCTTATTGGCCTGATTGGGACAGCGTATGGTTATGTGGTAGTAAAAGGGATTGCAACGTCTTCTTTTTCAGATCCGTCCTTACTCTCATCTCAGATGCTGGGACTGAACTTCACTATTGGCTTTTCTGTTGTGATTAGTCTTATCTTCCTCTCCATTGTTATCTTTAAGCTGATCAAGCAGCAAAAGGAAGCTGAGAGTGTAGAAGTGGCTGAAGAGGATTAAGATTTGGCAAATAACATTTACTGCTTATAATCTAGATGAGTGGATAAATGTTATTTTTGGGAATGGAGCAAATAAACATGAAAGTTTCCTTAGTTTATATTAGCTTGAGTGGCAATACAGAGAGTTTTGTCCGACGTTTGAGCGACTATTTGTTAGAGCAGCATCCGAGTTTAGAGATTGAGAAAATCCACATCAAAGACTTAGTGAAAGAGGGACGTCCGTTCTTTGAAATGACCAATCCTTTCATTACCTTTCTACCGACCTATCTGGAAGGTGGCAATGGTGTGGATAATGGCGATGTTGAGATTCTTACGACGGATGTGGCCGATTTTATAGCTTATGGACAGAATGCTAGCAAGTGTTTTGGAGTTATCGGAAGTGGCAACCGTAACTTTAATAACCAGTACTGCCTGACTGCTAAGCAATACAGCCAGCGTTTTGGTTTCCCTGTTTTAGCTGATTTTGAAATGCGTGGTATGTTAGGCGATATTAAAAAAGTAGCTGGCATTATCGAGGAATTGTACGAAATAAAAGCATAAGTAAAAAGCCGTTCGATCAACATTTTTGACCGAGCGGCTTTTGTTTCTATTCTTGACTTGCATGCTCGCTGGCGATAGTTTCGACCAGCTCTTTTGAATATAAAATTCCTAAACGGTAGTTTTTGTTAATGTAAGCAATAAGGTCATTTTGGTTTTCGCTAGTGGCCATTTTTTCTTGGAGTTCTTGCCGAAAATGATCACTTTTTAGGAGTTCCTGCTGCAGCAAAATCTGCAACTTTACCTTTTCTCTTTTGTTGTACAAAAAGAGAATGACCAAGCTAAGGGCAACTAAAATATAAGCAGTTTCATTCATAAAATATCTCTTCCTAAGAAAACCTCCCAAAACTGGAAGGTTTGTGTAGGGTTACATTTTTTCTGGTGCTTCTACACCAAGCATGCGGAGAGCTTCCTTCAGCACAACAGCAGTAGTGTAGCTGAGAGCTAGACGGCTGTCGCGTTCCGGAGATTCATCCAAGATGCGAGTGTGAGCATAGTATTTATTGAAGGCTTGAGCTAGGCTGATCGCGTATTTGGCAATCAAAGATGGCTCAAAGTTATCAGATGCACGTTTGACTACGCGAGCGAAGTCTTGGAGCAGTTTGATAATTTCCCAGCTTTCAGCATCGTTGAGGTTGTAGTTAGCGTCAAGACTTGGCTTGAAGTCTGCTTTGCGTAGGATAGACTGGATACGTGCATAGGCATATTGCACATACGGTCCAGTTTCACCTTCAAAGGAAACCATTGCTTCCAAATCAAAGTCGTAGCCATTGCGGCGGTCAGTCTTAAGGTCGTAGAATTTAACGGCACCGACACCAACTGCATGGGCAACAGCTTCTTTGTTTTCCAGATTTGGATTTTTTTCTTCAATTTGAGCTTTTGCACGGCTGATTGCTTCTTGCAGAGTTGGTTCCAGAAGGATGATGTTTCCTTTACGTGTTGAAAGTTTTTGGCGGTTCTTCGTAACCAGACCAAAGTCCACGTGGATCATGTCATCGCTCCAGTCAAATCCCATCTTCTTAAGGACGGCCTTGAGTTGACGGAAGTGGTTGGATTGCTCTTGACCAACGACATAAACATTCTTGACGAAGTTGTAAGTGCGCGCACGGTACATAGCAGTGGCAATATCACGGGTGATGTAAAGCGTAGCACCGTCTGATTTTTTAATCATAGCTGGTGGCAGGTTGACATCGTCCAAGTCCACGATGCTAGCGCCTTTTGATTCTTTCAGGAGAGCCTTGTCTTCCAAAATTTTAACGGCTTCGTCCATCTTGTCATTGTAGAAGGCTTCTCCGTTTAAGCTATCAAATTCAACGCCGAGCAATTCATAGATGCGGTTAAATTCAACGAGACTTTCGTCACGGAACCATTGCCAGAGTTCTGTTGCTTCTGGATCGCCATCTTCCAGTTTCTTGAACCAGAGGCGGCCTTCGTCGTCCAAGGCTGGATCGTTTTCGATTTCAGCATTGATGCGGACGTAAAGTTGCAAGAGTTCATCGATTGGGTTGGCTTCAACGGCTTCCTTGTTGCCCCACTTCTTGTAGGCAACCATGAGGAGACCGAATTGCTTGCCCCAGTCACCTAAGTGGTTGATCTTGATGGTATTGTAGCCCATCTTGCGGAAGATATTGGACAAGGCATCACCGATAACGGTTGAACGCAAGTGTCCGACAGAGAAAGGTTTTGCAATGTTAGGACTGGAAAGGTCAATTGTGATATTTCCGCCCTGACCTTCGTTCTGTTGACCATAGTCAGCGCCTTCCTTGATGACTTCTTTGATGACTTGATCAGAGATTTTAGCTTTGTTGAGGAAGAAGTTGACATAAGGTCCAGTTGCGACAACTTTCTCAAAGTGACTTGGGTCGATCTTTTCAGCAATATCCGCAGCGATAGCTTGAGGAGCCTTGCGTTCTACTTTTGCAAGTGAGAAAGCTGGGAAGGCAATGTCTCCAAGATCGGAACTTTTCGGTTGCTCTAGTAGGTTAGAGATAGCGCTTTGGTCCAAGCTGTCAATAACTTTGGCCAACTCGCTAGCGATTAATTGTTTATTATCCATATTTGCTCCTTTGGGTCTTTTGTTACTATTCTATCATATTTTATGAGGAATCTTCAATTTTTTTGGTATAAGATAGATTTTTTGATATAATTGAGAGTATAAATATTCAGTCAATGAGGTCGAGTATGAGAAAAAGCGAGCGTCATCAGCTTATTAAATGGATGATCAAGGAAGAAAAGTTAGGAACACAGAAGGATATTCAAAAAAGACTGGAAGACGAGGGGATATTTGTGACCCAAACAACCCTCTCGCGGGACCTAAGAGAGATTGGCTTGACCAAGCTGAAGAAAGACGGGCAAGTCTACTATGTGCTGGCTCATGAAGCAGAGGAGTTGGACCTAGCTGGATTTCTGGCCAGTCATGTTCAGGCTGTTTCTCGAGCGGAGTTTACGCTGGTTTTCCGTACAGGACTGGGCGAAGCGACGGTCTTGGCAAATGTGGTAGATGGTTCTCTGGATAGTCGGATTTTAGGAACTGTTGCAGGTGCCAATACCTTGCTCGTGATTTGCCGGGATCAGGAAGCGGCTAGAGAAATCGAGACGAGTGTTAAAGAAGGCATGGAATAGCCAAGAAGCTTAGAATTGACGGAGAGGTTTGAGACAGAAGTCCTGACCTCGTTTGTTTTTAGAAAGGATAGAGATGGCAGTAGAAAAGTTATCGCCAGGCATGCAGCAGTATTTGGATATCAAAAAGGACTATCCAGATGCTTTCTTGCTCTTTCGGATGGGGGATTTCTATGAGTTGTTTTATGATGATGCGGTCAATGCCGCCCAGATTTTAGAGATTTCTCTCACCAGCCGCAATAAAAATGCAGAAAATCCCATTCCCATGGCCGGGGTTCCCTATCATTCGGCTCAGCAGTATATTGATGTTTTGGTCGAATCAGGCTATAAGGTAGCGATTGCGGAGCAGATGGAAGATCCCAAAGAAGCCAAGGGCGTTGTTAAGCGGGAGGTCGTTCAGGTTATCACACCGGGGACGGTGGTGGACTCCAGTAAGCCGGACTCTGCTAATAACTTTCTGGTGGCTCTGGATTACTCAGACGGCCTCTATGGTTTGGCTTATATGGACTTGGTGACCGGTGAGTTTCAGGTGACCAGTCTAGAGGACTTTGCCTTGGTCTGCGGGGAAATCCGCAATTTGAAAGCTAGGGAAGTGGTGCTGGGCTACGCCTTGCCAGAAGCTGAGGAGCAGGTCCTGGCTGGACAGATGAACCTTTTGCTGTCCTATGTACAGACGGCCTTGGACGATGTCCAGCTGCTAGGCGAGGAGTTGTCTCCGATGGAGCATCAGGCAGCGGGGAAACTGCTGGAGTATGTGCACCGGACCCAGATGAGGGAGCTCAGTCATTTAAAGAAGGCCCAGCATTATGAAATCAAGGACTTTCTGCAAATGGACTATGCTACCAAGGCGAGTCTGGATTTGACAGAAAATGCTCGCTCGGGCAAGAAGCACGGCAGTCTTTATTGGCTGATGGACGAGACCAAGACGGCCATGGGCGGCCGTATGCTGCGCTCTTGGATTCAGCGTCCGCTCATTGATGAAGCGCGAATTAGCCAGCGGCAGAATGTCGTCGAGGTTTTTCTGGATCATTTCTTTGAGCGGAGTGATTTGACAGAGAGCCTCAAGGGAGTCTATGATATCGAGCGGCTGGCTAGTCGGGTGTCTTTTGGCAAGACTAATCCTAAAGATTTACTGCAGCTGGCAGCAACATTGGGCAATGTGCCTCAGATTAAAGCTATCCTGCAAGGAATTGGCAGTCCGCATCTAGCTCGTTTGATTG
>NZ_KQ969062.1:198953-268394 GCF_001578775.1 Streptococcus cristatus
CTGGATCATTTCTTTGAGCGGAGTGATTTGACAGAGAGCCTCAAGGGAGTCTATGATATCGAGCGGCTGGCTAGTCGGGTGTCTTTTGGCAAGACTAATCCTAAAGATTTACTGCAGCTGGCAGCAACATTGGGCAATGTGCCTCAGATTAAAGCTATCCTGCAAGGAATTGGCAGTCCGCATCTAGCTCGTTTGATTGGGGGCTTGGATCCTATTCCAGAGTTGGCGGGCTTGATTAGCTCGGCCATTTCGCCAGATGCACCTCATATCATCACCGAGGGCAATATCATTCGGACAGGCTTTGATGAGACCTTGGATCAGTATCGGCTTGTGCTGAGGGAGGGGACCGGATGGATTGCGGAGCTGGAAGCCAAAGAACGTGCCAACAGCGGCATCAGCAATCTAAAGATTGATTACAACAAAAAAGATGGTTACTATTTCCACGTGACCAATTCCCAGCTGGCTCATGTGCCTGGTCATTTCTTCCGCAAGGCGACCCTGAAAAATTCTGAGCGTTTCGGAACGGAGGAGCTGGCCCGGATTGAGGGAGAGATGCTGGAGGCGCGTGAAAAATCTGCCAATTTGGAATACGAAATTTTCATGCGGATTCGCGAGGAAGCTGGCAAATATATCCAGCGCTTGCAGGCCTTGGCACAAACGCTAGCAGCTGTAGATGTACTGCAGAGCTTTGCTGCGGTGGCTGAACAGCAGCACTTGGTGCGCCCTGTCTTTACTGGGGAGCGCTGTCTGCAGATTGAAAAAGGCCGCCATCCTGTTGTCGAAAAGGTCATGGGAGCTCAAAGCTACATTCCAAATAGTATTCTGCTGGACCAGGAAACGGACATCCAGCTGATTACTGGGCCGAATATGAGCGGGAAATCGACTTATATGCGCCAGCTGGCTATCATCGTCATTATGGCACAGATGGGATCTTATGTGCCCGCTCAGTCTGCCAGTCTGCCGCTATTCGATGCGATTTTCACTCGCATCGGTGCAGCGGATGACCTGGTGTCTGGCCAGTCCACCTTTATGGTGGAGATGATGGAGGCCAATCGGGCCATTCGGCAGGCCAGCGAGCGTTCGCTCATTCTCTTTGATGAGCTGGGCCGTGGGACGGCGACTTATGATGGGATGGCGCTGGCTCAGGCTATTATCGAGCACATTCATCACTATACTGGAGCCAAGACCCTCTTTGCCACCCACTATCATGAGCTGACAGCCTTAGAGGATAGCTTGGAGCATTTGGAAAATGTTCATGTGGCAACCTTGGAGAAGGACGGACAGGTGACTTTCCTGCATAAGATTGAGCCAGGTCCGGCTGACAAGTCCTACGGAATCCATGTGGCGAAAATTGCCGGACTTCCTGAGAAATTACTGGAGCGGGCGGACAGCATTTTGAGTCATTTGGAAAGTCAGGATACAGGACTAGGCTCAGAACTCCCTGATAGAAGCCTACAAAAGCAGCCACAAGTCGCAGAGCAGATGTCTCTTTTCGCAGAAGGATCGGAAAATCCAGTCCTGAATGAACTACGAGACTTGGACATCTACAATATGACTCCCCTGGAAGTCATGGCAGCGGTGGCTGAAATCAAGAAGAAGTTGTAAAAACAAAGAACAGACTTGTGAAATTAACAAGTCTACTCTTTTTGTTTCTCAAGATTCGCTAGACAAACCGCTATTGATTTTTTGAATGTTGCGGTAAGTGCGGTAGTAGATGGCACCTGAAATGATTAGATAGATGAGAGTGAATTCCCCGACGGCAGTCAGTGTCAGGCTGAGTATTTTTTCTCTTGGGAAGAATCCGGCTAGGTTGGCCAAAAGTGCAAAGGTCAGAATCATCACGCCATAGTGGCTGATGATGGAGCGCAGGATGCTCCAGTCTTTTTGGAAGAAGCTTCCACTCCATCTGAAAACAGCTCCCATGATAAACCAGATAAGCATGCAGTAGAGCATGATGAGGGAAACATGGACATGCTGGCTTAAGAAGAAGTGGCCGATAGGCGAGCGAGGATGAAGCGGTAGATAAGCTGGATTGTAAAAATAAGAAACAATCATGGAGAAGAAGAGACCGATGAAAATCCCTCCAATCCCTCCGAAAAAGAGTTCTTTAAGACGACTTTTCATAATTGCAACCTTTCTTTAATGGATTTGAGATAACGGCGGGACGAGTAAGTCTGGTCGCCGTTTTTCAGAAATATTTGAATCAGACCATTTGGAGTCAGCTTGAGGTGGCTGATTTGCCGGCTGTTGATAATCTCCGACTGAGAAATCTGCAGGAAATATTCCGGTAGGACCTGCAGCAATTGATAAAGAGCTTGTTGAGCTCGATAGCTGTCTTTTGCCGTTCGGACCCGAACCTGACGATTTTCTGTATAGAGTCGGTGAATTTCCTTAGCATCCAGCAGATAGATTTCGTCCTCTTTCTTGACATGAATCTTGTCCTCTTTGCCTAGATGTTGAGCAAAGTGGACCAATTCCTGAATGCTTTCTGTCATGAGGCGAGCCTCAATGCTGACGGAGTCTTCGGTGACTTGAGAATCGATTTTTAGCTTAACTTTCATAACTTCCTCCTTTCACCTTTATTAAACCGCAACTTAGCAGCGAAAACAAGCCCTTTTGTCTATGTGGCAGCTATTTGTGTCTATCTGGTTTGCCTTGCGGGCAGAATGGTCAAGACAAGGCTGCCCTCTGCTAGAGGGCCCAATGTGTTATAATAGATAGCAGAACAAATACGGAGAAAAAGATGTCAAAAATTATCGAACTTCCAGAAATTCTAGCCAATCAGATTGCGGCTGGTGAGGTCATTGAGCGGCCTAGCAGCGTGGTCAAGGAGCTAGTGGAAAATTCAATTGATGCGGGTGCCAGCCAGATTACTATCGAAATCGAGGAGGCCGGACTCAAGAGCATACAGGTGACGGATAATGGCGAGGGCATAGACCACGAAGATGTCCCTCTGGCTCTTCGTCGCCATGCTACCAGTAAAATCAAGAAACAGGCGGATCTCTTTCGGATTCGGACGCTGGGTTTCCGTGGCGAGGCCATTCCTTCCATTGCTTCTGTCTCGCGTTTTACCATTGAAACAGCGACCGAATCTGGTCAGCACGGGACTTTGCTGGTTGCCCAAGGCGGTGAGATAGAAGAGCATGAGCCTACCAGCAGTCCGGTAGGAACGAAAATCAAGATAGAAGATCTCTTCTTTAATACTCCAGCCCGGCTCAAGTATATGAAGAGCCAGCAGGCTGAGCTGTCCCATATCGTTGATGTGATTAATCGGCTTAGTCTGGCCCATCCGGAAGTGGCTTTCACCCTTATCAGTGACGGCCGCGAAATGACACGGACTGCCGGCAGTGGTAATCTGCGTCAGGCTATTGCGGGCATCTATGGTTTGGCAACAGCCAAGAAAATGGTAGAAATCTCTGCATCGGATTTGGATTTTGAAGTGAGTGGCTATGTCAGCCTGCCTGAGTTGACTCGTGCGAACCGCAATTATATTACGATTCTCATCAATGGCCGCTACATTAAGAATTTCCTACTCAATCGTGCTATTTTGGACGGCTACGGCAGCAAGCTGATGGTAGGCCGCTTTCCACTCGCGGTCATCAATATTCAGATTGATCCCTATCTGGCCGATGTCAATGTCCATCCGACCAAGCAAGAGGTGCGTATTTCTAAAGAGCGCGAACTCATGGCCTTGATTTCGCAAGCCATTGCGACCAGTCTCAAGGAGCAGGACCTTATCCCAGATGCTTTGGAAAATCTAGCCAAATCAACTGTTAAGCGTGCGACTAAGCCCGAACAGACTAGTCTTCCGCTGAAAGAAAATCGCCTCTACTACGATAAAGAGCAGAATGACTTCTTCCTCAAGCCACAGGTGGCAGAGCAGCAGTTATCTTTCGAAGAAACAGCGGAGCCTGTTCATGAAGCGACAGATGAAAAAGCAGAACCGCAACCGACTTCGGTCAAATTTGCAGAGAGAAAGCCAGTTAGCTATGACCGGCTAGACCATCCAGAGCTAGACCAGGCCAGTCTGGAGCGGGCTGTGGATAAGTTGGAACAGGAAGAGAAATCAAGCTTCCCAGAGTTAGAATATTTCGGCCAGATGCATGGTACCTATCTCTTCGCTCAGGGCAAGGGCGGTCTTTACATTATTGACCAGCATGCTGCCCAAGAGCGAGTCAAGTATGAGTATTATCGGGAGAAGATTGGAGATGTGGACAATAGCCAGCAGCAGCTCTTGGTGCCCTATATCTTTGAATTTCCAGCGGACGATATGCTGCGAATCAAGCAGCGGATGGAGCTGCTAGAAGATGCTGGCATCTTTTTAGAAGAGTACGGAGCCAATCAGTTTATCCTCCGCGAGCATCCCATTTGGTTTAAGGAAGAGGAGATTGAGGCTGGCATCTATGAGATGTGTGATATGCTTCTCTTGACCAAGGAAGTTTCTATCAAGAAATATCGAGCAGAGTTGGCCATTATGATGAGCTGCAAACGCTCCATCAAGGCCAATCACAGTCTGGATGACTACTCTGCGCGTGACTTGCTCTTTCAGTTGTCCCAGTGTGATAATCCTTACAACTGCCCACACGGCCGACCGGTCTTGGTCAATTTTACCAAGTCGGATATGGAAAAAATGTTCCGCCGCATTCAGGAAAATCATACTAGCCTACGGGAGTTGGGGAAATACTAAACTTTATAGAAGATAAAACAGCCCTAGTCATGGAACTAGAGCTGTTTTTGATATTTGAGCTGAACTTGTGTCCCAGCAAGTAAATCAGCTGGATGGCGTTTGTCCTTGCGAAGCAGTCCCATCAGCAGAAAGGTCAAGAAGAGAATACCTGCTGAAGTTGACAAGAAAATTGACAGAGCATCTGCTTGATAAGCACTACGGATAGCTCCCATATGCCCCAGCTGCCAAGGGAAAAACTTGATAGCAGAGCGCAAAAGGCTGTAGGAAAGGCTCTTATGTTTGTAAACCAACTGTAAACCTGCCCAATGCTTGCCAAAACTTCCTTTTCTATAGTCTAACCAAGCAAAGATGATAGTTAGAGGCAGGACGGAGTTAGAAAAAGCCAGAAGCTGGCTCTGGGCTTCAGTGAATGCAGGAATGTTTCCTAGAACCAGATTGTAAAAGCCCATAGCTAGTAAAAAAAGAGCAATGAGGTAGCCCGAGATGAAGAGCCAGTCTCCAATCAGCTCTTTCAGACGAGTTTGGATAGGTATGGGATTGTCAGTTTTTAGTTTCACCTTTAGCGTCTTCTTTCTCAGAATCCTCATCAAGTCCGATAACCTTGTCCAGATATTTTTTCTTAATCTTTAACGCCTTGTTAATAGCTACTGCTGATGCGATCAAGAGGAAAAAGCTCAACCAGACCAGAGCAGTAAATTTTGCTGGAAAGATAGAACCTGCGGAAAAGAGATAAATAGCCAAGGCTGATACAAGAATATACAAAATATGCCAGAAGCCATAAGATTTTACTTGCTTATAGTAGCGGTCTTTTTCGTCTTCTGAGAGGATGGGTTTTATTTCCGGCTTGTCACTTTCTTCTAAAAGTAGATAATCTGTCGTCACCTGAAAAATCTTGCTCAGCTCTACAATTTTTTCCAGCTCTGGCAGCGCTTGGCCAGACTCCCACTTGGAAATGCTCTGACGAGAGACATTGATTTGTTCAGCTAGCTTTTCTTGTGACCAGCCTTTTTCTTTTCTTAGTTCAAATAATTTATCAGCTAGTTTCATCGTGACAGCCCCCTTTTCTTTGCTAACTCTATCCTAACAGCTTTTCCTTATCTTGAGAATACAGCTTCCTGTACATTTTGTCAACCAATCGTTGCACTTCTGTTTGCAGTTTCCAGACAGAAAATATGATATACTAGATAGGCAAAATGATACAAAAGGAAGGAAGATTATGTACGAATATTTTAAAGGAATCATCAGTAAAATTACAGCCAAGTACATTGTATTGGAAGTCAACTCTATTGGCTATATTCTTCATGTGGCTAATCCTTATGCTTACTCAGGTCTGGTCAATCAAGAAACTCGAATTTATGTGCATCAGGTTGTCCGTGAGGATGCGCAGCTGCTTTATGGCTTTCGCTCAGAGGAGGAGAAGCAACTCTTTCTCAGCTTGATTTCAGTCTCAGGTATTGGCCCAGTGTCTGCCTTGGCTATTATTGCGGCAGATGATAATGCTGGCTTGGTGCAAGCCATTGAGCAAAAAAACATCACCTACCTAACCAAATTTCCTAAGATTGGTAAGAAAACGGCCCAGCAGATGGTGCTGGACTTGGAAGGCAAGGTGGTGGCGGCGGATGGTCCGGCAGAAAGTAAGGCGCCCGTCCAGACTGTGGATAATCAGGAGCTAGAAGAAGCCATGGAAGCCATGTTGGCTCTGGGCTACAAAGCTGCTGAGCTCAAGAAAATCAAGAAATTCTTTGAAGGAACGACGGATACAGCTGAAAACTATATCAAGTCTGCTCTCAAGATGTTAGTGAAATAGGAGAAAGTTATGACTAAACGCTGCGGCTGGGTAAAAATGAACAACCCCCTGTATGTAGCCTATCATGATGATGAGTGGGGTACGCCCCTCCATGATGATCAAAAATTATTTGAATTGCTTTGCATGGAGACCTATCAGGCTGGACTTTCTTGGGAGACCATTCTCAATAAACGCCAAGCTTTTCGAGAAGCTTTTCATTTCTATGATGCCCAGAAAATTGCTCAGATGACGGATACAGACTTGGATGCTCTTTTGGATAATCCTGATATCGTCCGCAATAAGATGAAGATCTATGCGACCAGAGCGAATGCCCAAGCTTTTTTGGCTGTTCAAAAGCAGTTTGGCTCTTTTAATGACTATATCTGGTCCTTTGTCGAGTTCAAAACGATTGACAATCAAATTACGAACTACAAGGAAGCGCCGACAAAGACAGAGCTTTCAGAAACCATGTCCAAGGCACTGAAAAAGCAAGGCTTCAAATTTGTTGGTCCTGTTTGTATATATTCATTTCTAGAAGCCGCTGGTCTTATCAATGACCATGAAAATGATTGTGATTGGAAGTAGAACAATGAAAACAAGAAAATTTCTCCTCATTTTTATCACCCTCTATACTATTTTATTTCTAGGTAGAGGCTTGCAGCTGATTAGAATAAATTGGCTAATTTATCCAGTTTATTTCCTTTTATTTATCTTAGGAATCTTAGCTTATCGTGAAGAATTAAAGGGGCAGTTGGCCTTGATTCTGACTAAGAAGAAGGAATTTCTAAAAACGATCTCTTTATATATGGTCTTCGTTTTCTTCTTGTCCATGGCCTGCAACCTGCTTTCAGCTTTGATTAAACAGAGTCTGGGCTTGCCGCTACAGGGGCAGAATGATGCCAGTATTCAAGATGCCTTGTTGAAAAATCCATTTTTAATCTTGGTTATCGGTTGCTTTATCGGGCCAATCGTTGAAGAGTTTTTCTTCCGCCGCTTTTTCCTAGGCAGTTTCTTGGCAAAATTCTCTAACTGGCTAGGTATTGTCTTAACAACCATTCTATTTGCCACTCTTCATATGCACAGCTGGGACTTATCAGAATGGGTGACAGCTATTTCCTACATTGCCGGAGGTCTTCTTCTCTCGCTCCTGTATCTGAGAAAGGACAAGAATATCTGGTATCCAATTGCCCTTCATTGTTGCAACAATATCATTGCTTTTATGATAACAATTCTTTTAATGTAGTAGTAGAGCGATAAGTAAATAAAGCGAAGTCTAGCGGTTACTTTTTAACTATTTTGAAGATTTATAATAAAGGAAATGAAGGATGGATAATAGAGCCTTAGTATATTTAGCGGAGAATCGTATCTTGGAGACGGAGCGCCTTCTCCTACGTCCCATGACCATGGATGATTTGTTGGATTATCATGAGTATACTTCAGATGGAGAATTATTAAAATATGATTATCCAGAGCACCAAAGCATAGAAGAAAGCCGAGAGAGCCTTGTCTTATATAATTTAAGTGCTCCTTTGGGCCGCTACGGTATCGAGTTGAAATCTGAAGGCAAATTAATTGGCAATATCTCTCTTCGAATAGATACAGAACAAGAAACGGCGGAAATAGGCTATACGGTCAATGCTAACTATCACAGAAAAGGTTACGCAACTGAAGCAGCCTTAGCCTTAAAAGAATTGGCTCAGAACATGCCGAGGGTAAAGATATTTCTTGCCCACACGACTAAGCCCAATCTTGCTAGTCAAGGAGTTTTAGAAAAAGTTGGGATGACCCTGATGTGGGAAAAGGAGGGATTGAGCCTTCGCGGAGAGCCAACCATCCGTCTCCGCTATGAAAGTAAGTTAAAGAATGACGAAAAAAAGGCCTATACAAGATAGTTGTCTAAGCCTTTTCTGTACAGAGTGAATATTATTACTCTTCCTTTTGCATCCAAATCTTTTCCTTGATAAAGATGCGCAGCTCGTAGAAAAGCATAAAGAGAGTAGAGACGAGGAAGCCTGCCATAAAGATATGGTGCAAGTAAGCAAAGACACCAATGTAAACCAAGATGGAAAAAAGGTAGAGGATAACTAAATAATGCCATTTTTTAGCCTTACTGTCTTCGATGACCTTTTTCTCCAAATGCTCATCCTCCTTAATGAGCTGGTCCAGACTGAGGTCAAACTCCCGACTGATAGCGATGAGATTGCCAATATCAGGGATTCCTTTTCCGCTTTCCCAGCGGGCAATGGCAGAGCGGGAAACCTTGAGTCTTTCTGCTAAGGCTTCCTGAGTGAGTTGATGATGTTGACGAATGTCTTTGAGAACTTGAGAGATTTTCATGATGATTCCCTTTCTAACGAAATGAATAAATTACTTTTTACGCCCTTTTCATTTTTATTATAAAAAGAAAAGTCTCCTTTGCCAATAGCATCTGCCTAACAATCCAGTTATTCTCCATAACAAACAGATTTTCAAAAGTTATCCACAGCATGTTGACAACTTTGTCAATCAAGTTGACAGCTCTTTTTATTTCCTGAAAAGAAAATCACCTTTTTTAAGATTTTTTGTGATAAAATAAAGCCAATTCCGAATAGTAAGGTAGGAGGTTCTATGAAAGCAGAAATTATTGCTGTGGGCACCGAGATTCTGACAGGTCAGATTGTCAATACCAATGCCCAATTTTTATCTGAAAAGCTAGCTAGTCTAGGAATTGATGTCTATTTTCAGACAGCAGTGGGGGACAATGAAAATCGTCTTCTCTCCGTCCTAGAAATTGCCAAAGAGCGCAGTGATTTAGTTATCCTGACAGGAGGCTTGGGGCCAACGGAGGATGATTTGACTAAGCAGACCTTGGCTAAGTTTATCGGTCGAGATTTGAGCTTCGACCTAGCGGCTGTGGAAAAGTTGGATCGTTTTTTTGCTAGCCGACCAGACTATGCCCGAACGCCCAACAATGAACGTCAGGCCCAGCTGGTGACAGGCTCGACTCCGCTACCAAATGCGACAGGTCTGGCCGTTGGTGGTTTACTAGAGGTTGATGGAGTGACCTATGTGGTCCTGCCAGGTCCGCCTAGCGAGCTCAAGCCTATGGTCAATAACGAGTTGGTTCCCCTCTTATCCACAGGCCAGAAATTGTATTCACGGGTGCTCCGATTCTTCGGTATTGGCGAGAGTCAGTTAGTGACTATTTTGGCTGAAATGATTGATCAACAAAGCGATCCGACCATTGCACCTTATGCAAAGACGGGCGAAGTGACCTTGCGACTTTCCACCAAGGCTTTGAGTCAGGCAGAAGCGGATGATAAGTTTGAGGTTGTGGAAAAGGAAATTTTGGCACATCAGACTTTTGAGGGACAGTCACTGTCAGAGATTTTCTATGGTTATGGGGATGACAATTCGCTTGCTCAAGTTGCCTTTGATTTGCTAAAGAGTCAAGGGAAGACGATTTCAGCGGCAGAGAGTCTGACAGCAGGGCTCTTTCAGGCGACCTTGGCGGATTTTGCTGGTGCATCCTCTATTTTTTCAGGTGGCTTTGTCACCTACAGCATAGAAGAAAAGAGTCGAATGTTAAATATTCCGCTGGAAGAGCTGAAGAAGCACGGCGTTGTTTCGGCTTTTACGGCTGGGAAAATGGCAGAGCAGGCTAGAAAGCTGACTCAGAGTGACTTGGCTATCAGTCTGACAGGTGTGGCTGGACCAGATTCGTTGGAAGGTCATCCAGCTGGGACAGTTTTTATCGGCTTAGCAAGTGAATCAGGAACGGAAATTATTGAGGTCAATATTGCTGGTCGCAGCCGAGGTGATGTGCGGAAGATTGCCGTTATGCATGCCTTCAACCTTATACGAAAAACTTTATTAAAGAACTGATTTTTGGTATAATAAACAGATGGCCAAAAGACATTTTAGAAAAAATAGGAGAAATAAATGGCAAAAAAACAGAAAAATTTGGATGAAATCACAAAGAAATTTGGAGATGAACGCCAAAAAGCTTTGGATAATGCCCTAAAAAACATTGAAAAAGACTTCGGTAAGGGAGCGATTATGCGTCTGGGCGAGCGGGCGGAGCAAAAGGTTCAAGTCATGAGTTCAGGCTCTCTGGCTTTGGATATCGCCCTTGGTGCGGGTGGTTATCCTAAGGGGCGGATTATTGAGATTTACGGTCCAGAGTCTTCCGGTAAGACAACCGTTGCTCTTCATGCAGTTGCTCAAGCACAAAAAGAAGGCGGCATCGCAGCCTTTATTGATGCAGAGCACGCTTTGGATCCGTCATACGCTGCAGCTTTGGGCGTAAACATTGATGAATTGCTGCTGTCACAACCAGACTCAGGGGAGCAAGGTCTTGAAATTGCAGGAAAATTGATTGACTCTGGTGCAGTTGATTTGGTCGTCATTGACTCAGTTGCGGCACTCGTCCCTCGTGCAGAAATCGATGGCGATATCGGTGATAGCCACGTCGGTTTGCAGGCTCGGATGATGAGCCAGGCCATGCGCAAATTGTCTGCTTCTATCAACAAAACCAAGACGATTGCTATCTTTATCAACCAGTTACGTGAAAAAGTTGGTGTTATGTTTGGAAATCCTGAAACAACACCGGGTGGACGTGCTCTCAAGTTCTACGCATCTGTTCGTCTGGATGTCCGTGGCAATACCCAAATCAAGGGTACGGGTGATGCGAAGGATACCAATGTCGGTAAGGAAACTAAAATCAAGGTTGTGAAAAACAAGGTGGCTCCACCATTCAAGGAAGCTTTCGTGGAAATCATGTACGGAGAAGGTATTTCTAAGACAGGCGAGCTGATTAAGATTGCGACTGACTTGGATATCATTAAAAAAGCTGGTGCTTGGTATTCTTACAATGATGAAAAAATCGGTCAAGGTTCTGAAAATGCGAAGAAATACTTGGCTGATCATCCAGAAGTCTTTGAAGAAATCGACCGTCAAGTCCGTGTACGTTACGGCTTGATTGAAGATGATGAGCCAGCAGAAGCAGTGGAGGGTAAGGCTGAGGCTCCTCTTGAAAAATTAGAAGAAGTGACTCTTGATCTAGACGATGCCTTTGACATTGAGGAATAATTTTTCAAAATAGGTCGCAAGACCGATGGTTTTTGTGGTATAATATACTACGATAGTAGTATCGTGTAGCGAAAGGAGTACTTGCATGATCACAATTTATACGGTTTCAAGTTGTACTAGCTGCAAAAAAGCAAAGACCTGGCTAAACGCCCATCAATTGACTTACAAGGAGCAAAACCTTGGTAAGGAAGGAATTACCAAAGAAGAAATTCTTGATATTTTAGCAAAAACTGAAAATGGCATTGCCAGCATTGTATCTTCAAAAAACCGTTATGCAAAAGGACTCGGTGTTGATATTGAAGATTTGAGTGTGAACGAAGTTATTGACATTATCATGGAAACACCGCGGATTCTGAAAAGTCCGATTTTGGTGGATGACAAGCGTCTCCAAGTTGGTTACAAGGAAGATGATATCCGTGCCTTCTTACCTCGTGCAGTGCGCAATGTTGAGAATACAGAAGCTCGCTTACGAGCAGCTCTATAATTAGATAAGGAAAGGCGCCTTTTAGGCTGCCTTTTTTCTGTCTCATTACCTAAAAATGATTGACAAGCGGTTAAACTATGATACAATATCTCTGAGGAGGACGGAACGTGAAGAAATTTTTACTAATTTTTGGCTTAGCAGCTGTGATATTGACTGGCTGCGCTCATAAGAAAGCAGACAAGCCAAAGGGAAAAAAAGAGGAAATTACAACTAATCTTCCCATTATCAGTCAGGCTGAAAAGCAGGAAGTCATCACCAAAAAACTAGTTTTCCCCAAAGATGAGCAAGGAATTCAATCTAGTCAAATTATCACTTATCAAGGGAAACGTTTTATCAAGGTGATTATGGAGAGAATTACTCCAACGGATGATAGTATCAAAAATGCTATTAAAGAAGTGGGGCTGGAGGAGACTCAGCGGCTCTTGGATGAATCAATGCAAAAGGATACGGACTATACTCAGGCAAAAACTGTTGCGGGTTTCACCGGAACTGTTCAGATTCTTAATGAAAATGAAATGAAAATCACGTCAACTTACGATTTTGACAATTTGGATATTGAAAAGGCACTCACTTTAAATTATTTTAAAAATAGCAATCTAAAAGAAATGACAAAGATGCCACCTGAAGAATATATCAATAATTTATTGATGAACGGGGCTGAGGAGCAACAGTAAGGAAGCTTCTTGTCAATCATAGAAAACCAAAAAGGAGAAAGAAATGAAAAAATCAGTAGTACTTTTAATGGCTAGTTTGGCGGTGTTGACGGCTTGTGGACAACAATCACATAGTGGAAAAGCTGGTAGCAACCAGTCTGTCCAAAGCAAGGCAAAAGATAAATCGGTTACCAAGTCTTATCAGTTAAATCAAAAGGTACAAGGCCTTGATCAAACGATGACCTTGACAGTTACCTATGCGGGCAAGAAGTATGAAAAAGTTAATATTGCTATTTCACAAAATTTGCCAGAAGAAGCTAAGTCTGCCTTAGCTGGTCAAGACTTGTCCTCTCTGCAAGAAGAGGTGAGCAAGAGCTTCAAGCAAAGTTCAGGAGTGGATAAACTTGAACAAGTAAAAGGTATTCAAGTGAATGTTAAAGTAACCGAAAAAGGCACTGTTGATATTGATTTCGTTATTGATCCTACAAATCTTGATTATGATGCGGCTTCTAAAGTACCGACCTATGGGCCAATCTTTAGCCAAATGAAGTCTCAGACTCCAGAAGAATTTATCAAGTCCTTCCAAGATGAAGGGGGCAAGGAAATTAGCAATCCGTCCTAATATTTTTGATGAAAACTAGTCTTTGAAAAAGGGCTAGTTTTTTGATGGGAAGGAACGGTAAATAGTTGAAAAAATGTCGAAAAAGTAGAAAATTTACATGGATTAAGTTTGTGAAACTGCTGTAATTATGCTATAATGATGGTATTCTTAAAGAAAGAGGGTGTAATTGTGGGATTTACAGACGAAACTGTACGTTTTAATCTTGATGATTCAAACAAAAAAGAAATTAGCGAGACTTTGACCGATGTCTACAAGTCACTCAATGATAAGGGCTATAATCCAATCAATCAAATCGTAGGTTACGTGCTGAGTGGAGATCCTGCTTATGTGCCTCGTTATAATAATGCTCGAAATCAGATTCGTAAATACGAACGCGATGAAATCGTAGAGGAACTGGTGCGTTATTATCTGAAAGGGCAAGGCATTGACCTCTGATGAGAATTATGGGACTAGATGTTGGCTCGAAAACAGTGGGCGTCGCAATTAGCGATCCACTTGGCTTCACCGCTCAGGGGCTTGAAATCATTCAGATTGATGAAGAGAAAGAGCAGT
Source organism: Streptococcus cristatus (assembly GCF_001578775.1). Lineage (GTDB taxonomy): Bacteria > Bacillota > Bacilli > Lactobacillales > Streptococcaceae > Streptococcus > Streptococcus cristatus_A. The sequence goes on from NZ_KQ969062.1 coordinate 212,808, forward strand.
TCGGTTTTGAGCGTTTGACGGAGCTTGTCGAGCAATATAAGGTGGACAAGTTTGTGCTTGGCCTCCCTAAAAATATGAACAATACCAGCGGTCCACGAGTAGAAGCGAGTAAGGCTTATGGCGAGAAGATTGCCCAGCTTTTCCAAATTCCAGTCGAGTATCAGGACGAACGTCTGACGACAGTGGCTGCTGAGCGCATGCTGATTGAACAGGCGGATGTCAGCCGCAGCAAGCGCAAAAAAGTGATTGATAAATTGGCGGCTCAGCTAATTTTACAAAATTATTTAGATAGAAACTTTTAGAAAGAATTGAGGAAACATTATGGCACACGATCATAATCATGACCACGAACAGGCACAGCCTGAATTGATTACCTTGGTAGATGAGCAAGGGAACGAGAATTTATTTGAAATTCTTCTGACGATTGATGGTAAGGAAGAGTTTGGAAAAAATTACGTACTTTTAGTACCAGTAAATGCTGAAGAAGATGAGAACGGCGAAGTTGAAATCCAAGCTTACTCATTTACAGAAAATGAAGACGGCACAGAAGGCGAGTTGGAGCCAATCCCAGAAGACTCTGATGCAGAGTGGGATATGATTGAAGAAGTCTTCAACAGCTTTATGGAGGAGTAAAAAGGTCCGGGGGACCTTTTTAGCCCGAGCTTGAAAACTAGAAAGCAAGGAAGGTCCGGGGGACCTTTTTAGCCTGAGTATAGCAACTAGAAACTAGAAAATCAGCCGGCTTGAAAACTTATCATGGCTTGGACACAGCTAGTTTCTTTACGAAGAATAGAAAAGAGAGAGAAGCGAGTGGCGATTCACATTTGAAGTCCGCTTCGCTTCTCTTTTTATGTAGGAAAATGATGAATGAGATTGAAAAATGGTTGAACGATCGTATTGGCCTGAACTTTCGTTCAGGTCTGGAACGGATGCAGAGAGCGGTAGATTTGCTGGGGAATCCTGAACGGGCTTACCCCGTCATTCATGTGACGGGAACGAATGGCAAGGGCTCTACTATTGCTTTTATGCGAAATCTATTTGCCGATCAGGGGAAAAAGGTAGCTAGCTTTACATCTCCGCATATGATCAGCGTTCATGACCGTATTTGTATCAATGGTCTGCCGATTTCGGATGCTGATTTTGTTCGCTTGGGGCGGCAGATTCAGGAGATGGAGAGAGAATTGGTCAAGACTCACGACCAGCTATCCTATTTTGAAATCTTGACCTTGCTGGCCTTTCTTTATTTTAGAGAGGAGCAGGTTGATCTGGCTCTCATCGAAGTGGGGATTGGCGGACTTCTGGATACGACCAATGTCTTGGATGGGCAAGTTGCAGTGGTCACATCGGTGGGCTTGGATCATCAGGAGACGTTGGGGCAGACCATTACAGCGATTGCGGAACAGAAGGCTGGCATTTTCAAAAACGGTCGTTCTGCGGTCATTGGCCCCTTGCCGGAGGAGGCTCGTCAGGTCTGTGAGCAGCGGGCAGCAAGCTTGAATTTGGATTTGTTTGAATACGGACGAGATTTTTTGTTTTCTGATGGTTCTTTTAAGAATCAAGATCTTCTTTTATCGCATCTGGTCTTGGGATTACAAGGTGCTTACCAAGAAGAAAATGCAGCGCTGGCTTTGCAGGCTTTTCTGCTTTTTATGAAGCAAATGGGCTGGGAAATTGATTTTTCTTTGCTTCCTTCATCTTTGCGGAAGACCCATTGGGCGGGGCGGCTAGAGGAAATTAGCCCGAATATCTATCTGGACGGTGCCCATAATTTGCCAGCTCTGGCGCGTTTGGTCGAGTTTATCAAGGGACAGAAGGGCAAGACATGCAGCCTGTTGTTTGGAGCTTTAAAGCGCAAGGATTATAGCGGTATGCTGGCCTATTTGCAGGAGACTCTGCCAGAGGTTCAGGTGACGGTGACCAGCTTTGACTACGGGGAATCTGTGGGGCAGGCAGAAGCTGCGGACTTTGATTATGTAGCGGATTACAGAGCCTTTATCGAGAATTTCAAACAAGAGCAGACGGCTGACCAAGTTCTTTTTGTAACGGGCTCACTCTATTTCATTGCAGAGGTTCGAGCTTACCTCCAGAGTGTATAAGTTGACCATAGAAAGCCCTGTTTGGTAAAATAGAAGTGGAACAAAGAAAGGAGAAACGATATGAAGGTTTCAAAAAAATTAGTTCTTTCAGCCCTTACGGCTATGACCGCTTTTGTATTGGTAGCTTGTGGCAATTCTGGTCAAAATCCATCTAATCAGGCAGCTCAATCTCAAGCGAGTTCCTCTGCTTCTCAGTCATCTGAGACAGTGTCATCAAATAGCAAGGCAAGTAGCAATACAAACAATAGCACAAGTACTAGTAGTTCAGAGGCTTCTACCTCCAGTCAAACAGCTGCTAGTGACTTAGATGGGACCTATAAGGCCACTCATGAAGGCGATGCCTTAACCCTAGAAGTTTCTGGAAATAAAGGGACCTTGACTAAAGTCGAACGCGATGGTGAACAGGAAATTGAACAGGTGCAGATTGATCCAACCAATCAAACTATGATCGTTGGAGATGACGTTAAGCGTTATCGCGTAGAGGGGAAACAACTGACTCTGGAAGATTTATCGCAGGAAAACGATGATGACGACACAATCGTCTTCACCAAGCAATAATTTTCAAAGAAGGAATATCCTATAAAAGGCTGGGCAGCTGCTCCAGCTTTTTGTGTTTGTGAATAACGGAGTGCTAGGGCTTTCTTTAATCTTGGACTAGAGACTATTTTCTTTGAAAAAGTTTTGAAATTGCTGCTAATTATTGTTATACTAGATGAAATATGAGACGAGGGAGGATTGAGATGGATCTAGGCAAGTTTCGTTTGCTGATGTCCAAGTATGGTTTCAGCATCATTATCATGTTATTGGAATTGCTTCTTGTTTTTGCGGCCTTTTTCTATTTTAATCAGTTGGTGCCTAATTGGTTGTCAGCCCTTGTCATTGTTTCTTTATATATTGGGACTATCTTGGCGATTGTCAATCGGAACATGCCTCCAGAAAGCAAGGTGACTTGGCTCTTGTTTGCAGTTGTGCCCGTTTTTGGCTTCTTGCTCTATCTGATGATTGGTGAGCGGCGCCTTTCCAAAAAAGAAATTCAGCAGCTGGAAAAAATGGACTCAATGAAGTTTCGAGAGGACAACAGCTATGACCTGCGAGTCGAACTCAAGCAGGAAAATAAATCAGCCTTTGGAATTGTCAAGTCTTTGCTGAGCATGGATCACAATGCCGATGTCTACGATGGCACGGCTTCGCAGTATTTCTCCCTTGGTGAAGAGATGTTTGAGGCCATGCTGGATGATTTGCGCTCAGCCAAGAAATTCATTTTTCTTGAATTTTATATCATTGATCCAGGTTTGATGTGGAATCGTGTCCTTGAGATTTTGGTAGATAAGGTCCAGCAGGGAGTTGAAGTCAAGCTGCTCTACGATGACATTGGCTGTATGGCGACCCTTTCAGGAGATTATACAAAAAGGCTGCGCAAGATGGGAATTGATGCCCATAAGTTTAATAAGGTGATTCCGCGGATGACGGTGGCCTATAATAATCGTGATCACCGCAAGATTTTGGTGGTGGATGGGCAAGTCGGCTATACAGGCGGGATTAATCTGGCTGACGAGTATATCAACCATATCGTGCGCTTCGGGCATTGGAAAGATGGTGGTGTCCGTCTGGAAGGTCGAGCAGTGAAGGCTTTGACACGTCTTTTCTTGATGAATTGGTACATCAATCGCGGGGAAATTACGGATTTTGACCGTTATCATTTTGATAGCCAGCGAGTGGAAGGTAAGGGGCTCTATATTCCTTACGGGAGCGGGCCCAAGCCGATTTATAAGGAACAGGTGGGCAAGGCTGTCTACCAGAATATCATCAACCAAGCCATCGATTATGTCTATATCACGACTCCTTATTTGATTATTGACTATGATTTGACAGAGGATATAAAAAATGCAGCCATGAGAGGGGTGGATGTTCGCATTGTGACGCCGTTTATTCCTGATAAAAAGCTGATTCAGATAGTCACTCGTGGTGCTTATCCAGACTTGCTGGAGGCTGGTGTTAAGATTTACGAGTACACTCCTGGTTTTATCCACAGTAAGAACGTTATTTCGGATGATGAGTTAGCCGTGGTCGGAACCATTAATTTTGACTATCGTAGTCTGGTGCATCATTATGAAAATGCTGTTCTTATGTATCAAACAGAATCAATTGCGGATATTAAGCAGGATTTTGAAGATTTGTTTGATGTTTCCAAAGAAATTTCTCTTGAAACCCTCCAAAACAGCTGGTACCAGCGTTTACTGAAAGAAATCATGCAATTATTTGCTCCGCTACTTTAAAGAGAGTGGGACAGAAATCGGTAATTCGTTAGAATTCGATTTCGTCGTCCCACCTCCGCACAGTTGAGTAGGGCTGTAAAAGCTGATGAAATCAGCGTAGTAGAGCCCACTCAACCCCTGCGTCTTGCTTGACAATCCAAAGACAATTGAGAGGCTAGGATTTTTGTCCCAGCCCCTTTTTCTGTTTTTTGCTGAGAGGATTTGCTTGAGAAGCTATAAATGACACTTTCTTGCGATGCTCGCCTTTATTTTACGAATAGTAAATAGGGGACAGAGAATCAAAGGAGGATTACAGATGGAAATAGCAAAAATAATTTATCGGCTTCCTTGTCCAGAAGAGCGGCTAGTTTACCTAAGATTCCGCGATTTGGAGCGCTTGGCAAAGAAGAGACAGGAGGAGAAAGGAGGCCAAGATAAGGCTGACAGAAAGAGTGCTTTTTGATATACTATAGAGTATGGAAATCAAGGAGAACTTTTATGAATGATAGAAACCAACAGGAAAACGTGGAAATTTTAGTATCTATGTCCGCAGAAACCTGGCAAAATACGAGTGAGAGACGGCGGTTAGAGAAAATAATTGAGCCAGTTCCTTCCTTACAACTATTTTTTTGGAGTATCTTGGTCAGTTTGACCAGTGTGGTCAATCCTCTACTAACCAACTTAGCCACCAATTTGCAATCGCAAAATCTGTATGCTGGCTGGGCCTTGACTCAGGGAGAAGTCGCCTATGCAAATATTTATGGAACCAGCGGTCTTCTCTACTATTTGGTAAGCTGGTTGGGGAATTTATTTTTGGGTCAGCTATTGTTTTTACTTTTCCAAGTAGTGGCTTTGACCTTGGCAGGAATATATCTCTTCCAGACAATTTCACAAATAACGGTTAGAAGTGGTCTAGCTCGCCAGATTACAATCCTGTTCTATTTGTTTGTACTGACACTGGGATTTGGCGGAACTTATTCTATTATTTTTGCTTTCCCATTTATCTTTCGGAGTTTGTACCATCTCGTGAAGTACTTACAAGGGCGTGTCCGCGATGAGTCTTTTATTCGTTTTGGGATGGTTGGAGCCTTGGCTTTTCTAATCGAGCCAGCTTTTAGTCTTCTCTTTTACTCATTGACGACGCTGTTTTTGCTTCTGTACAATATCGCTGACAAGCGAAAAGCGCGTGGTTTTTATCAGTTGTTAGCAGGTTTATTAGGTTTTTCTTTAGTCTTTTATCCACTGGGCTACTATACAGTTTTGAATGGTTCTTTTGGTGTAGCGATTAGCCAAGCTACTTATGTTCTAGAGGCTTTTCGTCTCAATGGCAACTATATATTAGATCATTCGCTCTATTATGGTTTGCTTTTCCTAGGATTAGGTTTTGCGACAGCGTTGATGACGGCTTTTGCTTTCAAAGAAGAACCAACTGCTGCACGTGGTATGCGCTTTATTGGGCTACTAGGTCTTCCTATCAGCTTTATTGGAGTTCTAGGCTTGCCAGAGAAGGGCGCTTATCAATTGTTGACAACTCTGCCTTTTGCCTTGCTGTTACTGGCCTTGTGGCTGGATACAAGTGGAGACAGGGATGGTCATGAAAGACGCCACCGTAAGCCTACCAAGACTTCTAGCTGGAATCGTTATTTGGGCAGGCAACTTTTTTTGCCTTTGCTTGCGATGTTTTATCTCGTAGCTTATCCGTTAGTAAATGAGTATATTCTATCCAATGGAGTTTCAGCAGAGAGAAATCTGGCTGCCCAACATATTCGTGAAAACAGCACTAGCAAGGATAGCATTTATGCTTGGGACAATACAGCTAGCCTCTATAAAAAAGCGCAGCGTTTATCAGCCGTTTCTCTACTGAGTCCGTCGCTTTATACAGGAACGGAGGAAAATCGCATTTTCTTGCGTAATGCTTTAAATGAGGCAAGTCCAAAGTTTATCTTAGTCAATAAAGATGTGAAACTCTTTTCGGATGTGAAAAAGAAAATTTCTCAAGATTATGAAGAAGTGAACCTAAAACTCAATCACTTCAAGCTTTATCAAATCAAGTAATCTAATCAATATGTTGTGTGTAAAATAAAAAAATAACAATTTAACCACAACATATTGATTTTTTATTTTGGAGTGATATAATGTTTGGTAGATGATTAATTGAGAAGAGGAAGTGTTTGTGATGATTTTAAGAGAAGCAAAATTTGATACAGCGCCTACCATCTACGTTGAGAAGCGAGACGGCCGGAGAGTAGCTTTTGATGTTGCGAAGATTTACAAGGCTATGGTGCGGGCTGCGCAGGAAGTCGGCCCTCTGACGCCGATGCTGGAAGCCAAGCTTGAAACGATTACAGACCGTGTTGTGGCAGAAATCAGCAGTCGCTTCGCTAAGTATGTCAAAATCTATGAGATTCAGAACATCGTTGAGCATGAGCTTTTGAATGCCAAGGAGTATGCCATTGCAGAGAGCTACATTACTTACCGCACCCAGCGGGATTTTGAGCGCTCAAAAGCGACGGACATCAACTTTACCATCGACAAGCTCCTCAACAAGGACCAGACGGTAGTCAATGAAAATGCCAATAAAGACAGCGATGTCTTTAATACCCAGCGCGATCTGACAGCGGGGATTGTCGGTAAGTCCATTGGACTGAAAATGCTGCCGCCCCATGTGGCCAATGCACATCAAAAAGGCGATATTCATTACCACGATCTGGACTACAGTCCCTATACACCGATGACCAACTGCTGCCTGATTGACTTTGCGGGGATGCTGAAGAATGGCTTTAAGATCGGCAATGCTGAAGTGGAAAGTCCCAAGTCTATCCAGACTGCGACAGCTCAGATTTCGCAAATCATCGCTAATGTAGCGTCAAGCCAGTACGGTGGCTGTTCGGCCGACCGGATTGATGAGGTTTTGGCGCCTTATGCTGCGCTGAATTATCAAAAACATCTGCGGGATGCGGAGCACTGGGTCCTGGAGGATAAGCGCGAGGACTATGCCTGGGAAAAGACCAAAAAGGATATCTATGATGCCATGCAGTCCTTGGAATATGAGATCAATACCCTCTTTACATCCAACGGTCAGACGCCTTTCACATCGCTGGGATTTGGCCTGGGGACCAATCGCTTTGAGCGGGAGATTCAAAAGGCCGTTCTCAATATCCGCATCAAGGGGCTGGGATCCGAGCACCGCACAGCCATTTTCCCCAAGCTGATCTTTACCCTCAAGCGCGGCCTGAACTTAGAGCCCGGCACACCGAACTATGATATTAAAGAGCTGGCTTTGGAATGCGCCACCAAGCGGATGTATCCGGATGTGCTGTCCTATGACAAGATTATTGACCTGACCGGCTCCTTCAAGGTGCCCATGGGCTGCCGTTCCTTCCTGCAGGGCTGGAAGGACGAAAATGGGGACGAAGTCAACTCCGGCCGCATGAATCTGGGGGTTGTCACGGTTAATCTGCCGCGGATTGCCTTGGAGTCTGAGGGCGACCTTGCCAAGTTCTGGGAAATCTTTAATGAGCGCATGAATATCGCCGAAGATGCGCTGGTCTATCGGGTGGAGCGGACTAAGGAAGCCAGTCCGGCCAATGCGCCTATTCTCTACCAATATGGGGCCTTCGGCCGGCGCTTGGGCAAGTACGATCAGGTTGACCAGCTCTTTACCCACCGCCGAGCCACCGTTTCTCTGGGCTACATCGGTCTCTATGAAGTAGCTGCAGTCTTCTATGGCAGCGACTGGGAAAAAAATCCAGCAGCCAAGGAATTTACCGTTTCGATTGTCAAGGATATGAAGCGGCGCGTGGAAGAATGGTCTGAACAGTACGACTATCACTTCTCTGTCTATTCAACACCGTCTGAGAGTCTGACAGACCGTTTCTGCCGGCTGGATACGGAGAAGTTTGGTGTCATTGAGGATATTACTGACAAGGAGTACTATACCAATTCTTTCCACTACGATGTGCGCAAGAATCCGACGCCCTTTGAAAAGCTGGACTTTGAAAAGGTTTATCCAGAGGCCGGTGCTTCCGGCGGTTTTATCCACTACTGTGAATATCCGGTCCTGCAGCAGAATCCCAAAGCCCTAGAAGCTGTATGGGACTATGCTTACGACCGGGTCGGCTATCTGGGGACCAATACACCGATTGACCGCTGCTATCAGTGTGATTTTGAAGGAGATTTCACGCCGACTGAGCGGGGCTTCACCTGCCCTAACTGCGGCAACAGCGACCCCAAGACGGTAGATGTGGTCAAGCGGACCTGCGGCTATCTGGGCAATCCTCAGGCTCGGCCTATGGTCAAGGGCCGTCACAAGGAAATATCGGCCCGGGTTAAGCATATGAACGGTTCGACCATTAAGTATGAAGGAAATTAAGATGGGAAAATACCAACTAGATGACAAGGGAAAGGCTCAAGTACGGCGTTTCCATGAAAAGCATTCGCGGGGAGGCAATGGCAAAAAAGAGCGATTAGCCAAACTGCGTCAGCAATTTTTAGAAAAGAACAAGAAATAATAGAAGTCAGAGTGGGGCGCAAGGCGGTCTCGCTCTCTTCGTATCAGGAGGAACTATGGAGCTGAGACGACCGAAACTAGAAGACAAGGAAAGGATTTTAGAGATGCTGGCTGACTTTGAAGCAGCTGGTGGCCGACAGGACGGCTTCTTTGGCGGAGCGGATTTTGTTTATGAGGACTGGCTGGAAACTATTCAGCTAGCTGAAGCAGGGCTAGGCTTGCCGCAAGGTTTTGTGCCTTACGTCCAACTAGTTTCTTTTGCCGCGGATGGTCAGGCAGTGGGCTTTCTCAATCTGCGCTTGCGGCTCAATGACCATTTGCTCCAAGAAGGCGGGCATATCGGCTATAGTATCCGTCCGTCTGCGCGTGGGCAGGGATTGGCAAAGGAGCAGCTGCGACAAGGCTTGCAAGTAGCTAAAGGTAAAAATATCAAACGTGCTTTAGTGACTTGCGATTGTGATAATGCTGCCAGTCGAGCAGTGATTCTAGCTAATGGCGGAGCTTTAGAGGATATTCGAGCTGGGAAAGAACGTTACTGGATTGACCTAGATTGAGGATAGTTTATGAAGTTACGACGACCAACTTTGGAAGATAAAGACGCGATTTTAGAGATGATTGCGGAGTTTGATGCTGCAAAATCCTACATGCACGGCGGCATGGGCTCTACTTGGAAACGAGCAAAGGATTATGAGGATTGGCTGAAAATTGTAGAACGGAAGGAAGATGTGGCAAACTTGCCAGCAGGTTGGGTTCCTGCCATCCAATTTTTATCCTTTGATGAGACCGGCTTGCCTCTGGGCTTTTTAGCTCTGCGCTTGTCCTTGAATGATAAATTATTTGTGGAGGGTGGGCATATAGGCTATTCTATCCGGCCCAGTCAACGCAGAAAGGGTTTGGCCAAGATGCAGCTGGAGCTCGGGTTAGCAGAAGCTCGAAAGCAAGGATTGGAACGAGTGCTGATTACCTGCGATGAAGATAACGAAGCCAGTCGTCGCACCATTCTCTCAGCTGGCGGTGTTTACGAAAATACAATCGACAGAAGTCAGCGCTACTGGATTGATTTGGAGGATGAAGATGAACAATCCCAAACCCCAAGAATGGAAAAGTGAGGAGCTGAGTAAGGGGCGCATCATTGACTATAAGGCCTTTAACTTTGTAGATGGCGAAGGTGTCCGCAATTCGCTCTATGTCAGCGGCTGCATGTTTCACTGCGAGGGCTGCTACAATGCAGCGACCTGGTCATTTAATGCCGGTATTCCCTATACAGAGGAGCTGGAAGAGCAGATTATGAAAGATCTGGCGGAACCCTATGTGCAGGGGCTGACCCTCCTGGGCGGCGAGCCCTTTCTCAATACCGGCATCCTCCTGCCCTTGGTCAAGCGGATTCGGCGCGAGCTGCCCGATAAGGACATCTGGTCCTGGACCGGCTATACTTGGGAGGAAATGATGCTGGAAACGGATGATAAGCTGGAGCTGCTCAGTCTCATTGACATCTTGGTGGACGGCCGTTTTGATATTACCAAGAAGAATCTCATGTTGCAGTTTCGTGGCTCTTCTAATCAGCGCATCATTGATGTGCAGAAGTCCCTTCAGTCTGGCCAGGTAGTCATCTGGGACAAGCTTAACGATGGTCTCCAGGCCTATGAGCAAGTTGATCGAGATGGCTTACTATAATCGTCTAGATTGAAGCAAAATTTTCAGCATAAAAATAGGATGTTTAGTTCAATTTTGTCCATGATTTTTAAATATGCTTACTATGTGCCAGCAGCTCTCTGAATTTCATGAGCGGAGATCGATCCTACGGAATAAGGTGATACCGATGTATTGGTATCGCTTTATTTTTCTGTGTTTTAGCTTGAATTCGATTTCAAAGTTGAAGTTGTTGACAAAAGAATAGGATTTTTTTACAATTACGTAATATTCTTAAGAAATTCTTAAAAAAGCCATGTTTTTATGCTATAATAGACTAGAGTAATTTCGAACAGAAAGTAGTAAGGTGAATGTATCAGAGAGCAAAAAAGTCTAAAAAGAAAAGCAATCGATTAAAAATAGTTAATAGCACCTTCTTGGGTGTTTATACTTTGTTAGCGGCCTTCTTGATTTTTACAATTTTCCGCTATCATTTTCTAGCTTTTCGCTATGTGAATATCTTAGTGACAGCTCTTATCCTAGCAGTGGCGCTTCTATCAGGATTCCTGATTTTCAAGGGTAAGGCAGGCAAGACCACTAGTGCTATCCTAATAGTAGCCCTGCTTGTGGGGTCTGTGTCTATGTATGCTGTAAAGGGTTTAGTCGACTTGTCGGCTGGCGTCAACTCCACTTCTAACTATTCTGAGTATGAAATGAGTATTGTGGTGCCGGCAGATAGTGATGTTAAGGACCTCAAGCAGTTGACAAATGTCTTAGCCCCATCAGGAAATGACCAAGACAATGTCCAAGCGCTGATAAAAAATATCAGTCAGACACAAGGGCATGAGCTGACAGTAGACACAGCATCTTCTTATCTCGCTGCTTATAAGTCACTGACTTCTGGTGAAGCCAAGGCTATGGTTCTGAATAGCGTCTTTGAAGATACGATTCGTGGTGAAGATCCTGACTATGCTTCAAAAATTAAAAAAATCTATACTTACAAGATAAGCAAGAAGATCGATACAGCCATTGGCAAGCAAGATCCAAATGCAGAAGTCTTTAATATCTATGTCAGTGGTATTGACACTTATGGACCGATTTCTTCTGTGTCACGCTCAGATGTCAACATTATCATGACAGTCAATCGCAAGACCAAGAAAGTCTTGCTGACGACTACACCACGAGATGCCTATGTTCCAATTGCGGATGGTGGCCTTAATCAGCCGGATAAGCTGACTCACGCGGGTATTTATGGCGTGGACGCTTCAGTTCATACCTTGGAAAATCTCTACGGCATTGAATTAAACTACTATGTGCGGTTGAATTTCACTTCCTTCCTCAAGTTGATTGACTTATTAGGCGGAATTGATATTGAGAACGACCAAGAGTTTACTGTAGGAAATACTCATTATCCTATTGGTAATATTTCATTAAATTCTGAACAAGCGTTGACTTTCGTCCGTGAGCGTTATTCTCTAAATGGCGGAGATAATGATCGTGGTAAGAACCAAGAAAAGGTCATTGCAGCAGTCATTAAGAAACTAACTTCGACAGATGCACTGAAGAATTACAACGCCATTCTTTCAGGATTGCAGGATTCTGTCCAGACCGATATGAGCTTGGAAACGATGATGAATCTGATCAATACTCAGCTAGAGTCAGGCGGAAGTTATCATGTGACTTCTCAGGCCTTGACCGGGACTGGAAATACAGGTCTGCCTTCCCACGCGATGCCAGAAGCCAATCTCTACATGATGGAAATTGATCAAAATAGTTTGACAGCGGCCAAAGCAGCGATCCAAGAAGTGATGGAAGGGAAGTAAAGCATGATTGATATTCACTCGCATATCATTTTTGATGTGGATGACGGTCCTAAGACACTGGAGGATAGCCGACGTCTGCTCGAAGAAAGCTATCGTCAGGGCGTTCGCACCATTATTTCTACTTCTCATCGCCGAAAGGGCATGTTTGAAACGCCTGAAGAAAAGATTGCAGCAAACTTCAAGCAAGTGCAGGAGTTGGCCAAGCAAGTTGCTGACGACTTGACCGTGCTATATGGAGCGGAGATTTACTATACTAGTGATGTTTTGAAAAAGTTAGAAGAGGGGATATTTCCCAGTCTAGGTGGCACCAAGTATGTCTTGATCGAGTTTAGTATGAATACACCCTACAAGGATATCCACTCCGCCTTGGGCAATGTCATTCGCCTCGGTATGATTCCGGTGGTGGCACATATTGAGCGCTATCACTGTCTGGAAAATGACGAAGACAGGGTCAGCGAATTGATCAATATGGGCTGCTATATGCAGGTCAATAGTTCAAATGTTTTGAAGCCTAAGCTCTTTGGTGATCGTTACAAATTTATGAAAAAGCGTGTTCAGTTCTTTCTAGAACGGGACTTAGTTCATTTCGTTGCTAGCGACATGCACAATCTCGATGACAGACCATCTTATATGCAAAAGGGCTATCAGATTGTCGCGAAAAAATATGGAGCTGCGCGTGCGGAAGAACTCTTTAAGAAAAACCAAGAAATCTTATTAAGTAACGAGTTTATTTAATCAATCAAACTCTGGAGAAAGTAAATACATGAATCAAGAAAATCAAATGATCGAAATCGATGTGTTGTCTTTGCTGAAGACAATTTGGAAACGGAAATTTTTAATTATCTTAACTGCCTTATTGACGGGAATTTTAGCCCTAGGTTATAGCGTTTTTATTGCTAAGCCTGCTTATAAGAGCACGACGCGTATCTACGTTGTCAATCGTCAGCAGGGCGAAAATCCTACCTTGACAAACCAAGACTTGCAGGCTGGTTCTTATCTGGTAAAGGACTACAAGGAAATTATCTTGTCTCAGGATGTCTTGGCATCAGCCATTTCAGAATTGAAACTGTCAGGTTCGCCATCTGACTTGGCATCTAAGGTAACTGTGACCGTACCGACAGATACTCGGATTGTGTCTATTACGGTTACGCATGCGGATCCGGCAGAAGCTAGCCGTATCGCCAATACCTTACGTGAAGTCGCTGCTGAGAAGATCATCGCTGTCACCAAGGTATCTGATGTTACAACGCTGGAAGAAGCAGAAACGCCAAAAACACCGTCTTCTCCAAACATCCGTCGCAATACCATCATTGGAGTGCTTGCGGGTGGTGTCTTAATGGTCATTGTAGTAGTGATTGTTGAGATCCTTGATGACCGTGTCAAGAAGCCAGAAGATATTGAAGAAGTCTTAGGAATGACCTTGCTTGGTGTCGTTCCAGATATGAGTAAGGTAGGTTAGGAGATACAATGCCAATACTAGAGTTAGCAAAAAAGAAAAAGATTTCTATTTCACGGGTAGAGGAGTACTATAATGCTCTTCGAACCAATATCCAACTTAGCGGCGAGAATATCAGAGTAATTGCTGTAAGTTCTACTTTCCCGGGTGAAGGAAAGACAACAACTTCAACTAATCTCGCTCTGACCTTTGCTAAAGCGGGTCACAAGACACTTTTGGTTGATGCAGATATCCGTAATTCTAAAATGTTAGGTGGTGTCTTTAAGAGCGATGGAAAAGTCACTGGTTTGACAGAGTATCTGTCTGGCACTACAGATCTATCTCAAGGATTGTGCGAAACGGATGAGCCAAATCTTTTCGTTGTCACTTCGGGGCAAATCTCCCCTAACCCGACTGCACTTCTTCAGAGTGATCGATTTGCAACGATGATGAACGTTTTGCGCCGTCACTATGATTATATTATTGTAGATACACCACCGATTGGTATGGTAGTAGACGCGACTCTTATTTCTAGGGTCTGTGATGCTAGCCTTTTGGTTGTAGCACCAAAGGAAGTTAAGCGGAAGATGGTTCAAAGATCTAAAATGCAATTGGAACAATCATCTACACCTTTCCTTGGTGTAGTCTTAAATAAATACAATGTTGAAGCGGATAAATATGGTTTCTATGGTTCCTATGGACACTATGGGGATAATTTGAGTAAAGAATAGTAGAAATAAAGGGATATTATGGAATTAACACGATCACAAAAAAGAATTATTCTGATGATAGCAGATGCTGTTTTAATATATTTTAGTGGTTTTGTGGCATACTTCTTTTTATCTGAATATGTTTTGCTGTCAGATTTGAGTTTTGTACAAACCTTAACAATGACAGTAGTGCTCTATTTTTTAATTGGAATCAAAACGAAACTCTTTTCGATTATTAATCGTTATACGGACTATAAAACTCTCAGTACAATCAGTCTAACCTTGGTAGGTGCTTACTTTATTGTTTTTTTAGTAGAACTTGCGCTATCCTTGCATACAAGCTATCGTTTTTTATTACTTAGTTGCATGTTCTCTATTTTATTTACTATGTCCATGCGTCTTTGCTGGAGAATGTGGTTTAGTTTTAAAAACGGAACAACCTATACAGAGGTTGAAGAAAGCAAAGTAAGTAGAACGCTGGTTGTCGGAGCAGGGGATGGTGGAAGCCTATTTATTAAAACGGCTTTAAAAGAGTCACCTGAATTAAAGATTGTAGCTGTTGTAGATAGTGATACAAGTAAGCAAGGCTCGTTTTTGCATGGTGTCAAAGTTGTTGGTACGGATAAGCAAATCCCTGAAATTGTAGCAAATTATGAGATAAGTCAGATTGTCCTAGCAATTCCTTCTCTAAAACCAGATGAGTATGAACGGCTTTTTTCTCTTTGTAAAAAGACAGGTGCTAAAGTTAGCGCTATGCCAAAATATGAAGAAGTGGTTACAGGAAAGCTAAAAGTACATAAATTACGGGAAATTGATATTGCTGATTTATTGGGAAGAAAAGAAGTTAGACTTGATCAAACGAGTTTGCAATCCAATATTGATGGTAAGACAATTTTGGTAACAGGAGCAGGAGGCTCAATTGGTTCAGAGCTTTGTCGTCAGATTGCTCGTTTTTCTCCTGCAAGATTGCTACTTTTAGGTCATGGAGAAAATTCTATCTATTTAATTCATAAAGAATTACTTGCTCAATATGGAGATAAAGTCGAGATTGTGCCTCTTATCGCGGATATACAAGATCGAGAACGGATATTCCATATTATGCATGAATATCAACCTGATCGTGTTTACCATGCTGCAGCTCATAAGCACGTCCCACTGATGGAATACAATCCAACTGAAGCAGTAAAAAACAATATTTATGGAACCAAAAATGTGGCTGAAGCTGCGAAAGCAGCTGGAGTTGCTAAATTTGTAATGGTTTCTACAGATAAGGCAGTGAATCCTCCAAACGTCATGGGAGCTACAAAACGTGTGGCTGAAATGATCGTTACGAGTTTGAATGAGGAAGGGAAGACCTTGTTTGCAGCGGTTCGCTTTGGGAATGTTTTAGGCAGTCGAGGTAGTGTAGTGCCTTTGTTCAAGGAGCAAATTGCGAACGGTGGTCCAATTACCGTCACAGATTTCCGAATGACACGGTATTTCATGACTATTCCCGAAGCAAGTCGTCTTGTTATTCAAGCGGGTGCGCTAATGCATGGTGGAGAAATTTTCGTGTTAGATATGGGTGAGCCAGTTAAAATTTTAGATTTAGCTAAAAAAATGATTACCTTGAGCGGTCATACGGAAGAGGAGATCCAAATTGTAGAAGCTGGAATTCGCCCAGGAGAGAAATTATATGAGGAATTGCTCTCTACTGAAGAGCGAGTTGACGAACAAATCTATGAAAAAATATTTGTAGGAAATGTTCAAGCTTTACCTAATTCAGAAGTAACAGCTTTTATTGACTCTATTTCCAAATTAGATGGAGCAGAATTGAAAGCTAAATTAATAAAATTTGCGCAACAGTAGGGGGTAGATAAAGTATGTATAAATTTATTAAACGCATTCTTGATATTGTTTTGTCCTTATGCGGTATGATTGTACTATCACCTCTATTTCTTGTTCTGATCATAGCCATAAAGTTAGATTCAAAGGGACCAGTACTTTTTAAACAAAAACGTATAGGATTACACAAAAAACACTTTTTTATTTTAAAATTTAGAACGATGCGGATTGACACACCTAAAGACACTCCCACTCATTTATTAGAAAATCCTGAACAATGGATTACGAAGGTTGGGAAATTCATGCGCAAAACATCTCTTGATGAATTACCGCAAATTTGGAATATCTTTGTTGGAGACATGAGCATCATTGGTCCTCGGCCTGCCCTTTGGAATCAATATGATTTAATTGAGGAACGTGATAAGTATGGTGCTAATGATGTGTTACCAGGATTGACTGGTTGGGCACAGATTAATGGTCGTGATGAACTACCAATCAAACAAAAAGCTGAACTTGATGGCTACTATGTAAAAAACGTATCCTTTGCTCTAGATTGTCGCTGTTTCTTTGGAACGATTCTAAGTGTTTTAAAAAGTGACGGTGTTGTTGAAGGAGGACCAAGACAGAAAGGGAAGAAATGAATTTTTCAGTACTAATGTCAGTATATGAGAAAGAAACACCAGAATATCTTCAGGCTGCTTTAGATAGTATTTTAGTAAATCAAACAATAATGCCAACTGAAGTGGTAGTAGTTGAAGATGGACCGCTTAATGATGGGCTTTACGATATTTTGGAAGAGTTCAGAAAAAAGTTTCCTTGTTTAAAGACAGTCCCTCTTAGAAAAAATGTCGGTCTAGGTGATGCATTGAATGAAGGTTTGAAACATTGTAGTTATGAGTGGGTGGCTCGTATGGACTCTGATGATATAGCCGTAGATACGCGGTTTGAGTCTCAATTGACCTTTATTAAGCATAATCCAGATATAGATTTACTTGGGGGAAACATTACTGAGTTTTTAAACTCTCCGTTAGAGGTTGTTTCAGAAAAAAAGGTTCCTCAATCGCATGATGAAATTGTTCATATGGCTAAGAGACGAAATCCTATGTGTCATATGACAGTGATGTTTAGAAAGCCCAGTGTTGAGAAAGCAGGAGGTTATTTACCGCTTCCATATGTTGAGGATTATTATCTTTGGGTACGTATGATTGCTACAGGAGCTAGACTAGCAAATATTTCTGAGACTCTTGTTTATGCTCGTGTGGGGAATGGGATGTATAATCGAAGAGGGAATAAAGAACAGATAGCAAGTTGGAATATATTAAATAAGTTTATGCTTACAAATGGTCTGGTTAATAAAAGAGATGCTTTTTTAAATCAAATTTATATTAGAATTTTTGTATATATGCCATCTGGTGTGAAAAAATTTATTTATGAAAAGATATTAAGGAAATAATATGATTACAGTATTGATGGCAACTTATAATGGAGAGAAATTTATAGAGCAACAGCTATATTCGATTCGTAGCCAAACACTTCCTGCAGATAGAGTTATTATTTTGGATGATTGTTCGACGGATAAAACGTTTGATATTGTTGATAGATTTATTCAAAAATATAATTTAGTTGCATGGGAAATTTACCAAAATGAATCCAATCAGGGGCACTATAGAACTTTTATCAATCTAACCAAAATGGTAGATAAGGGCTATACTTTCTTCTCTGATCAGGATGATATTTGGGATGATTGTAAAATTGAGTCAATGATGAAGGAATTTTATAATTCACAGATTTCAATGGTATTCTGTAAATCAAGGTATATCAATGAGACTGGTGAGGTTATTAAAGAATTGAATACAACTAGCAAGTCTAGAATTTATCCAGTAAAAAAAATACTTCAATCATGGCCGTCAGGGTATCAAACAGTATTTCGTTCAGAGGTACTGAAAACTATTATTGAAAATAAATATTTTGAATACCCTTGTTTTCAGTTTCATGATGTATTATTTGGTATGCTTTCTTGCTTATTCGGAGAGGTTGTTGAATTGGACACAATTCTAGACAGCCATCGCTTACACCTAAGTAATGTCACACTCTCTTCCAAAAGTTCATCTTTTCATAATTCATTAGAGGAACGACTAAACTATTATACAAAAATGTATAAAAGATATGAGGTTGTAACAAATCTCTCTACAGAAATTGAGAATTATGAAGTTAAAGAAGTAGCTGAGAACTATGGTAAATTATATAAAGCAAGAGCAGAATTTATAGAAAAGCGGACCTTTAAGTCAATTAGAGAGATGTATAAATTAAAACAATTTTATAATGGTTTTCGAGCATTTTTCAGTGATATTATATATTCATTAAGATTGCAGAGGCTGTTTGCTAAAATAATGAGGAGATAAAATGAGAGGGACATCTAAAATTGAGTGGGAATTAGCGCGTGATGATTGTTTTAAAGGGATGTATCAAACTATTTCTGAAACTCAATTAAAAAAATTACAAGAAGCGTATTTGTCCATGCTTGTTGATTTTGAGAAAGAGTGTGAGAACTATGGTTTGACATTCTATATGGTTGCTGGTACATTAATTGGTTCCCTTCGTCATAAGGGCTACATTCCTTGGGATGATGATATTGATTTGGTTATGTTCCGAGAAGAATATGAACGGTTAACATATTTGTTTGCGGAGAGCAAAAATTTTCAATTAATTTCACCTAAAAATGAAAAAAGTAACATTTTTAAATATACTAAAATTCAAAGCAAGTTTCTAACTTATTTTGATGTTTTGGGAGAAGGATTTAGTAAGAAAAAATATCTATATTTGGATATGTTGCCGATTGATTTTGTACCAGAAAATAACTTGGTCAGAAAAATTAAAGGGAGTCTTTTTCGTTTAGTGGATCTATCCTATAGTAGTTCTAGATGTTATAAAAAATATACACCACACCTCCATTATTTATCGAAATACTCAGATGAGTTAAGGGAAAATTTACTAATTAGAAAAATTGTTGGTTTGCCAGCAATTTTAATAGGACCACGAAATCTATATAAACTAATGGAAAAATTTTTGAAGTCTAATAAAAAAACCTCAAAAATTACTATTGCATACGGAGTTAAGGGTTATTTAGGAGAGGTTTTAGATTACGATGTTTTTTATCCTGCACGAAAGTACCCATTTGAAGGGAAGGAATTTTATGGACCCAATAGAGCTGATGAGTATTTAGCAAATCGATATGGTGACTATATGACGTTGCCACCTAAATCAGAGCAAGGTGAACGACATGTTCGGTTGAGAGATGATTGGGAAGAGAGTGTAGAGAGATAACGATGGCTATTTTATTAAGTCTAATGATATCGCTTATATTGTATTTTTATTTTTTACTAATACGAAAAGATTTATCTAATCCAGGTATTATCAATTTAGTTATTTGGTTATTTGCTTCATTAGGAACGATACACTTTGTAAATAAGTGGGGATCTCCTCTTAGCTTTGTAACATTATTAATCTTAGTAGTAGGGTTAATAATGTTTTCCGCAGGTGTGTCCCTCTCAAATTCATTTGTAAAAACTTCCAGCAAAAAAAGTTTTAGAAGTTTACCTCTAGTACCGATGTTTTTTTTCATTATTGTATTTATATTTTTCATTTTTGCCTATAGAATTTTATCAGTTGATGCTTTTAGGGTTTCTGTTTATTACTCCCAGATATCTGGTAAGCCTGTAAGTTCTAATTTATTTACTGCAATTGAGCGTGCGAGGTATATGATTACCAACTATGATTATTCTTTTTCAAAAGGAACAGCTAATATTCTTAGAGCCAATTACTCTCTAGGTATTTTGACGTTTACTTACTATTGTCAAGAGTATTTTTATGGGAAGAACCTTATTCAAAAATTTTTATTTTTATTAATTGCTTTAGCCTCGCTGTTTATTTCTCTTCTATCTACAGGTAGGACAGAATTACTAGGACTTGTTTCGGGCTATTTTGTAATTTTTATCTTATATTATTCCCGAAAATATATATGGTCAGGGGTCGAATCATCTAGTAAGCTACTCAAAATTATTCTATTGTATGGTTTAGGGGCAATTGCATTATTTCTTGTTGTAGGGGATGTTGTTTTAAATAGGCTAGGGAGTAGTCCATTAGATAATTTATCTAAGTATATTGGATCTCCGATAGCTGGATTAGATTATTTTATTAAGAATCAAAATTACTATCTAGAAAATAGATATTTTGGAGAAAATACTTTTATAGCTATTTATGGGACATTAAAAACTTTAGGAATTTTTCCTGAGCAATTATCACCATTTTTACCTATAATTAATTTTTATGGAACTACTAGTAATGTTTATACAGCTTACTATGTTTTTATAAAGGATTTTGGTTATAGTGTAGCAATTCTTGTTCAATTCTTTTATGGTATATTCTTTGGAACAATGTACTATATCATTAAAAAAAATCTGTTCTCTCCATTTTTGATAATGATTTATGGGTTATTATCATATGGGATGGTGATCATGTTTTTTCAAGAAGCATTCATTACCTTGTTGACGACACATATCGTACGTTTGATGTTTTTGTTAGTGTGGTTAGCCTTGATAAAGATATTATCTATATTTAAACTGGGCGTGCATATCAATATATTACGCAATCGTATCTAAGTATATTAGGAATATAGCAGAATGAATTTAATAAAAAAAATATATAAGAGTGGTAGAATTAGGCAATTACTTCACAATAGACTAGTTTTCTTTACATTTTTTCAGCTACTTCTTCAGCCTAAAACCGAGAAGTCATTGGAGATTTTACAAGTTTCCATTGATCAAAAGATTATGAGAAAGCTTCGTAAAAAATATAGAGCAGATATTGAATACTTCAAGAATAATGTAGAACAATTTAAACAAGAAGGACAAGATAATCGATTTGTATGGGTGTTATGGTATCAAGGGATAGAAAATGCTCCTGTTTTGGTTAAAAACTGTTTTGAATCTTTAAAGAGTAATCTACCTGAGGATAGAACTTTAGTAGCGTTAGATGAAACTAATTTGTCCAACTATATAGAGTTACCGACGTTTATCACTGAGAAATATGCAGAAGGTAAAATTTCTCATGCTCATTTTTCAGATATTGTCCGTATAGAGCTACTCTCGAAATATGGGGGAACTTGGGTAGATGCGACAGTTTTCATGAGTTCGCCGATTATTCATGACTACTTCTTTGATTCTGATTTATTTCTATTTCAAGAGTTACGTCCCAATACATTTGCTCATAGTAAAAGAATATCTAGTTGGTTTATGACATCGAACCCAAATAATGAAATTATATTATTAACGAGATATCTGTTGCGTAGGTATTGGGAGAAGAATAATAACTTGATGGATTACTTTCTTTTGCATAATTTTTTTGAACTTGCTATCGAAACCTATCCTGAAATTTGGGATGAGGTTGTTCCTTATAGCAATTCACACCCACATATTTTACAATTTAAGTTATTTGATGAGTACAATGACAAGCATTGGAAAGAATTATCGAGTCTAATAGAAGTTCATAAATTAACATATAAGTATGAACAAAAGGATTACAAGGGAACGTATCTCACTAATGTGGTTCTCTAACAGCACAAGGAGGGTATATGGTAGTTTCAGCACTTATTTTTGCAGGTGGTTCTGGCTCACGGATGAAGACAACGACAAAGCCAAAGCAATTTTTAGAGCTATATGGCAAACCTATCATCATTCACACGATTGAACATTTTGAAAATCATCCAATGATTGATCAGATTGTAAT
Organism: Streptococcus cristatus; assembly: GCF_001578775.1. GTDB lineage: Bacteria > Bacillota > Bacilli > Lactobacillales > Streptococcaceae > Streptococcus > Streptococcus cristatus_A. The sequence continues at coordinate 234,874 of NZ_KQ969062.1, forward strand.
TGTTTGCATTGAGGGATGGATTGATTATTTAGAAAACCTGTTGTTGAAGTTTCATATTAAAAAAGTTGTAAAAATTGTTTCTGGAGGTACAACAGGACAGATGTCTATCTTCCATGGATTAGCTGCGATGTCAGATAATATTCAACCAGAAGATATTATCCTTATCCATGATGGTGTTCGTCCTTTGATTGATGCAGATATTATTACAAATAATATAGACTGTGTGCGTAAACATCGTACTGCAATCACCGTTAAACCTGTAATTGAGACGGTCATTCAGGTCAATGCAGAAAATGCTATTACAAATGTTGTAGATCGCGATTCTTGTCAAACAGCAGTAGCACCTCAAAGTTTCTTTCTTTCAGATATTTATTCGTTACATTTAAAAGCACAAGAAGATGGGTTGATAGATATGACGGATTCAGCTACCTTGGTACGCTACTATGGCTTGGAGTTATTTACTGTAATGGGAGGTCCAGAAAATATAAAAATCACGACGCCATCCGACTTTTATATTTTTAAGGCTATTTACGAAGCACGAGAAAATCAACAAATATTTGGATAAATGATGAATAATAGAATAATACAAGCTGATATTGAAGAACTGGTATTGACGAGTCCAATTTTAAAGGAATTTCAAAAAGGAACTATTCTTGTAACAGGTGCAACAGGATTACTAGGTAATCAAGTAATTCGTACTTTGCTTGAACATAATAAAAGAAATCAAGCAACAGTGACTGTTGTAGCTTTGGTTAGAAATAAAGAAAAAGCAGAGAAATTATTTAGTGATGTTCTAAATATGTCCCATTTTAAGTTACATGTTGCGGATATACAAACTCCTATCGAAATCACAGAAACTATTGATTATATTATCCATGGTGCAAGTGTAACCGACTCATCTTCTTTTGTGACATATCCAGTTGATACCATCAAAACTGCAATCGACGGAACGAAAAATCTCTTAGATTTAGCAGTAGAGAAAAAGGTAAAGGGTTTCTTATATCTTTCTTCTTTGGAAGTATATGGTTTTCCTGATCCTCATCGGGGAATGGTGTCAGAGGAGGATTATGGCTACTTGGATCCTTTAAGTGTTAGAAGCAGCTATTCAGAAGGAAAACGGATGGTTGAGTGTCTATGCGTGGCTTATTTAGAACAGTACGGTGTCCCGATTAAAATAGCCAGATTGACACAAACCTTTGGCTCAGGAGTTTCTTATAGTGATAATCGTGTCTTTGCTCAATTTGCACGTTCTATTCTTGAAGGAAAGAATATTGTTTTAAAAACAACTGGAGAGACAGTGCGCAGCTATTGCTATACATCGGATGCTGTTCATGCTTTATTCTATATCTTACTAAAAGGTGATCATGGGCAGGCTTATAATGTTGCTAATAAAATGACTGCTATTTCCATTCGAGATATGGCAGAGCTTGTTATTACAAACTTTTCTCAAGGGAAATCAAAATTAGTATTTGATATTGCAGAAAATCCTGAAAAATTAGGATATAATCCCGTTATGAAAATCGAGTTGGATACAAACAAATTAGAAAGACTAGGATGGAAGCCCAAAGTAGGAATGGAAGACATGTACAATCGATTGATTAAAAGTATGCGAATTGATCGTAAAAAAATTGAGGAGAAATAATGCCTTCAAAACTAAAAACTATTGTAACCAATTTCTCATATGTCATCATTTCCAATCTTTTAACGGTACTTGTCTCTTCTATTGTTGTTTTGATTTTGCCAAAAATCATGGGAGTAGAAGAGTATGGATATTGGCAACTTTATATTTTTTATCTAGCTTATGTTGGATTTCTACATTTTGGCTGGGTTGATGGTATCTACTTAAGATACGGTGGCTTGGAGTATGACGAATTAGATAAAGAAACCTTTTTTTCTCAATTTCTGTTATTGTTAATCTATTTAACAATTATTGCTATCATTTTACTGGTGGGAATTCCTTTATTTGTGAAAGATAGCAATTCTCAGTTTGTATACAATCTCTTAGTATTAACTATGTGGGTTACGAATCTTCGATTTTTGTTTATCTATATTTTACAAATGACAAATCGCTTAAAAGAAAGTTCCTATATTATTAGCAGTGATCGGTTACTATATTTATTGTTGCTGCTGGTATTTATTTTATTAGGGGCGAGAAATTTCCAGATGATGGTCTATGCAGACTTCCTAGGAAGATTGTTTTCTTTAGGATATGGGATATATCTATGCAGAGATATTGTTCTCAATTCTTTGTCTAATTTTAAGTGGGCCCTTTCTGAAGTATTTTTAAATATTGGCGTTGGAATTAATTTGATGCTTTCGAATATTGCTAGTATGTTAATTATTGGTACGGTTCGGATTGGAATTCAGAGAGTTTGGGATATTGCTACTTTCGGGAAAGTATCATTGACACTTAGCATCTCTAACTTGATGATGACGTTTATCAATGCAATTGGCCTTGTAATTTTTCCACTATTGAAACGTACGAAGAGGGAAAATCTTCCAAAAATTTATGATGGTTTGCGTAACAGTTTGATGTTGCTAATGTTTGGAGTTTTGCTTATTTATTATCCTTTACGACTTGTTTTGAATAAATGGTTACCTGCTTATCATGATTCATTGATTTTTATGGCTCTAATTTTTCCAATGTCAGTATATGAAGGGAAAATGGCTCTGCTGATTAATACTTATCTAAAAGCTTTACGTATGGAAAAGACAATTTTTCGAGTAAATTTATTTGTGATGTGCTGTAGTTTTATTTCAACATTTATTACAGCGTTTTGGTTGAAAAATTTGACATTAACAGTGCTCTCTATTGTATTTTTATTGGCATTGAGAAGTATTATGGCAGAGTTAATCTTGTCTAAAAAAATTACGATTAGTGCTAAAAAAGATATTAGTACTGAGTTAATGATGACATTTATCTTTATTACAGTTAGTTGGTTTTTACCTGTTCCCTTAGGCTTTACGGTGTATTTTATCGTGTATCTTATCTACTTTGTCAAAAAATATACTAACATAAAAGACTTTAAAAAAATTATTATAGATTTGTAGGTGGAATAATGAAGAAACATTTGCTTGCTAAAAGTTGGATAAATGTTTAATATTGATTTATTTTAAGAACCCGTGGTGCTAGTTAAATTCAAACTACAAGAAAAAGCCCAAAAGGACTATACTGTAAGTGACGAAACAAACAGGAGGTCGTCCAAATGAGCTACTTACAGTATACCGCTAAATCCCATCATTTGCAATGGAATATGAAGCAATTATCAACTATTTGTCATCATTTTTATTGCCATTATTGTCCTGATTCATTGAAACATCGTCGGAATGTCAGCTTGTCAAAAGTTTCGGATGAATCTCTATTAGTCTTATTGGTATTGCAAGCTGAACTAGGAATCAAATCGCAGCGCCGTTTTCACCGAATCTGTCAATTATTTTTCTGTGGTCAAATGCTGGAAAGAAGTCGCTTCAATCGTAGATCAAAGCAATTGATCTGGTTAGTACAACTGATTCGTCAGGCTATGAATGACCAAATCTCCCCCAATGCGATTGCCATCGTTCATAGTTTTCCTTTACCACTTTGTCAGCCTGTTCGCAATTTCCGAAGTACCATTTTTGAAGAGACGGCAGATATTGGTTATAATGCCTCTAAAAATTTATGGTTCTATGGTTTCAAAGTCAACATGCTGGTTACTTTTTCTGGCTATATTCTAAACTATGTTGTCACGCCAGCATCTGTTCATGATATCCAAGTCGTGGATGAATTACTGGAAGGATGCCAACAATCTATGATTTTAGCAGACTTAGACTACCTCAGTAAGGAATTGAAGAACGCTTGGAACAGAAAGGCTATCACTTATGGACACCTTGGCGACAAAATATGGATGGTGCAAGGGAGCACAATGACTGGAGACTACTAGCTTTGAGGCGAACTATTGAAACTCGCTTTTCTGAGTTATGTACCCTATTTGATATTGAACATACTTTAGCAAGAGGCTTGTCTGGCTTACAATTGAGATTAGAGCAAATTATATTGGCCTACAATCTGAGATATTTTGAATTTAACTAGCACCACGGGTTAATATTAAATATTTTTATCATCCCCCATGACAATGAGACTGATGAATTAAATCAATACACTTTATAAATTTTATACCGAAAACTGTTGCCTTTTCAGAATAATTCTATCTGATCGCAAGAGGATGAAAGGGAGAAGTGTCATGTTTAAGGAGAGATTATCAATTTTTAATTTCTTTTGGTTCTCTTAGCAAAAAAGTAGTATAATAATTTTTAGTAATTTATAGGAGTATAAATAGAACGAATGACACAAATTTTAGTTACAGGTGGTGCAGGTTATATCGGTAGTCACACAGTAGTGGAGTTACTAGCAAATGGCTATGAAGTTGTAATTGTAGATGATTTTTCAAACAGTTCTCCAGAGGTGCTAGAGAGATTGAAAGCGATTACTGGAGCAGAGATACCTTCTTATCAAGGTTCTATTGCAGACAAAAAGTTTATGAGTCAGGTATTTGAGGAAAATCATATTGATGCAGTGATTCATTTTGCGGCATATAAGGCAGTTGGTGAGTCTGTACAAGAACCGCTAAAGTATTATGACAACAATGTCGGTGGGACTATAGCCCTTCTCAATGTGATGAAGAAATATGATGTAAAGCATATTATTTTTAGTTCTAGTGCCACAGTTTATGGAATGAATAATATTTCACCATTGACAGAGGATTTGCCGACTTCAGCGACAAACCCTTATGGATATACGAAGTTAATGATGGAGCAAATTTTAACAGATGTTGCTGCTGCAAATCCATATTGGTCTGTGACGAATCTTCGTTATTTTAATCCTATTGGAGCTCATGAGTCAGGTTTAATTGGGGAGTATCCAAATGGAATCCCTAATAATCTTATGCCCTCTATCACTCAGGTTGCAGTTGGTAGATTGCAGGAACTTAGTATTTTTGGTGATGATTATGATACACATGATGGTACAGGTGTGCGAGACTATATTCATGTGTTAGATTTAGCAAAGGACCATGTTTTAGCTGTGAAGCATAATTTAGAACATAAGGGAACCGCTGTTTTCAACCTTGGAACTGGAACTGGCTATAGCGTTTTGGATATGGTTAAGGCTTTTGAATGTGAAAATAGAGTCAAGATTCCTTATGTAATCAAGGAACGTCGTCCTGGAGATGTGGCTACTTGTTATGCAGATCCTAATAAGGCATATCTTGTCTTAGGATGGAAAGCCGAAAAAAATCTACAGGATATGGTACGGGACTCATGGAGATGGCAAAGATTAAATCCAAATGGCTATGAAGTAAAAAAGTAGAGTGAGAGGTTAGGTTGTCTAATAAGTCATTCTTATTTCAAGTTATGAGTTAGAGCAATTGTATTTCATTATCGCCCTAAAATATTAGCTACTTCTAAATTTCAACATAGTAAAGTATTTAATCGTAAATGATTATCAAAAAGGTTACTCCCCAACCCCCAAATGTCAAAAATATTCCCTGAAATGTCATTTTCTAGTAACCTACCTTACCTTTTGGCTCTGAAATGAGACAGGATACGATTCTTGCCCCTAATCCTCTTCTTTTTGCGTTAAACTAGTGTTAAAGCAAAAAGATTGGAGTTATAATGGAAATTCAAGAAATTTATAATCAATTCAGAGATTACTATGGGGAGCTTGAGGCTGAGTATGCTCATTGTCAAAAGGCTAGCATGGAGTGGGAAATCCTGCATTTACGCTATCTGATTTACTATTTGATGCGCTATGGTATTGGGGAGATGAAGTTTTTTAATGCCTATCATTATCGGGCGGCTTACCGCTGGTATTTGCAGTCCTTGATGTTACATTCGGCCTGATATTTAAGAGAGTGGGACAGAAATCGGTAATTCGTTAGAATTCGATTTCGTCGTCCCACCTCCGCACAGTTGAGTAGGGCTGTAAAAGCTGATGAAATCAGCGTAGTAGAGCCCACTCAACCACTGCGTCTTGCTCGACAACCCAAAGACAATTGAGAGGCTAGGACTTTTGTCCCAGACTCTTTTTTTTATTCCCTTGGTAGGATAATTTATGATAAAATATAAGTAATATGGAGGTTGACAAAATGGAGAAAAGATCTGAAACCAAGCGACAAGTAGCATTAAGTAACCGTGCCTTTATCCTTGTCCTGCTGGGAATGGTATTTGTATCAGCGACTGCTATTTTATTCTTCCAAAGCATCATGGGGATGCCAAAGGGAAGCAGTGGGAATGTTGCTAAGGATGCTCCCAAGTCCTCCTCGGTTGCAGGAAAGAATACCGACTCGAAAACGGTGCGCATCATGGCTAATGGCGATCTTTTGTATCATGATGGGCTTTATATGAGTGCCCAAAAGGCTGATGGTAGCTATGATTTCTCGGAAAATTTCACTTATGTCAAGGACTGGCTTCATCAAGGTGACTTGGTCTTGGGGGATTTTGAAGGAACCATTCGCTCGGACTATCCTTTGGGAGGCTATCCGCTTTTCAATGCTCCAGAGGCTGTTGTGCCCGCTATCAAAGATGCTGGCTACCAAGTGGTGGATCTAGCCCATAATCACATCCTGGACTCAGGGCTTGAGGGAGTCTTTACGACTGCCAAAGTCTTTGAAAATCACGGGATTAGCCCAGTCGGTGTCTATACTCACAAGAATAGAGATAAATCGCCTATCCTGATCAAAGAGGTAAAAGGTATCAAGATTGCGATTCTGGCTTATTCCTATGGTTTTAATGGCTTGGAGTCCAATCTCAGTCAGAAGGAGATTGATCATCACCTATCAACCTTTGATGAGGACAAGATGAAGGCGGAGATTGAGCAAGCTGAGAAAGAAGCGGACATTACAGTAGTCATGCCACAGACGGGGATCGAATACCAGCTGGAGCCAAATGAGGAGCAGGTGGCGCTCTATCACAAGATGGTAGACTGGGGAGCGGACATCATTTTTGGTGGACATCCGCACGTAGTGCAGCCTTCAGAAATCCTTGAAAAAGATGGTCAGAAGAAGTTGATTATCTACTCTATGGGGAATTTTATCTCTAATCAGCGGATTGAAACCATGGCTGGTGTGGATACGGCTGAGTGGACCGAGCGTGGAGTCTTGATGGATGTGACTATTGAAAAGACGGATAAGGGGACCATTATCAAAAAAGCTCAGGCACATCCAAGCTGGGTCAGTCGTGTGGAAAAGGGAACTTATTCACCAGAGGGTTATCCGCTTTACACTTATCAAACCCTTATCTTAGAAGACTTCATCGAGGGTAGAAAATATCGCAATCAGCTGGATCAGGCGACCAAAGATCGGATTGATACGGCCTATAAGGAAATGAAAGAGCATGTGCATCTGAATTGGAAATAAGCACAGAAAAGGACACTCCCTTTTGTTTCTTTACTTTTCTTTGATGAAAAACGAACTATTATAGAGCTACGAGCAAAATAGTTTCATTATCAAAGAATTTTATATATAATATAGGATACAAAAGGGGACAGGTATGTACAGCGTAATAGAAATGTATGGCGATTATGAGCCCTGGTGGTTTTTAGACGGTTGGGAGGACGATATCATTGAAAAAAGGTATTTCGATGATTACTACACCGCACTCAAATACTACAAGAACCGCTGGTTAGAGATGTCTCAAGCATCGCCACTTTATAAAAGCCGCAGTGATCTTATGACAATTTTCTGGGATCCGACTGATCAACGTTGGTGTGAGGAGTGCAATGAAGATATTCAGCAATACCACTCCCTGCTTTTGTTAGAAAATGAAAGCAAGATCCCCAAGAGCAAGTATCGTCCAGGCTACCGCAAGCAAAATGCTACTGAAAAACACCGTATTTGCAAAATTAAAGTGCGGGCTAGGTAGGATAAAAGTCAAAGAATGGAGAAAATTTCTTCATTCTTTTTTTATTTTTTCTCATTTTGTGCGAATAGTAAGGTGAGGAGGACTTATGGTTCAAAAAATTGCAAAGGAAATGATTCAATTGGCCAGGCAGGAAGCAGCTCAAGATGTCTATCTGATTCCCAAGAGCACCTGCTATGAGCTTTATATGCGGGTGGGAGATGAGCGGCGCTTCATTCAGACCTATGATTTTGATTTATTATCGTCAGTCATCAGCCATTTTAAGTTTGTCTCAGGCATGAATGTCGGGGAGAAGAGGCGCAGCCAGCTAGGCTCCTGCGATTATGACTGTGGAGATGTGACGGTCTCGCTTCGTCTATCAACTGTCGGCGATTACCGTGGCTATGAGAGCTTGGTGGTTCGGCTCTTACACGATGAGGAGCGTGAGCTGCGTTTCTGGTTTGACAATCTGCCTGATCTTCGTAAAAAAGTCAATTCTCGTGGCCTTTATTTGTTTTCAGGGCCAGTTGGCAGTGGAAAGACGACGCTGATGCACCAGCTGGCTCAGATGAGATTTGGCCAACAACAGGTCATGTCTATCGAAGACCCTGTGGAAATCAAGCAGGAAAACATGCTTCAGCTTCAGCTGAATGAAACCATCGGCATGACCTATGACAGCCTCATCAAGCTGTCTCTGCGCCACCGGCCGGATCTCTTGATTATAGGGGAAATCCGCGACCAAGAAACGGCCCGAGCGGTGGTAAGGGCTAGTTTGACAGGAGCCACGGTCTTTTCAACCATCCATGCTAAGAGCATTCGCGGAGTATATGAGCGGCTGTTAGAGCTGGGTGTCAGTGAGGACGAGCTGCGTATGGTGTTACAGGGCGTCTGTTACCAGCGCTTAATCGGGGGAGGAGGTGTGATCGACTTTGTCAACCAAGACTATCAACAGCATGAAGCCAGTCTCTGGAACCAGCAGATTGACCAGCTTTTTGCAGATGGACATATCACAGCTGATCAAAGGCAGGCGGAAAAAATTATCTACGCCTAAACAAAAGAAGATTATCGAGCTGTTTCGTAATCTCTTTACCAGCGGTTTTCATCTGGCGGAGATTGTTGATTTCCTACGGCGGAGTGCCCTTTTAGAGGAAGCCTATATCGCGGAGATGCGTTCGGGTTTGGCTGCGGGTCAGTCATTTTCCCGGATTATGAAGCGTTTGGGCTTTTCAGATAATGTGGTCACCCAGCTATCTTTGTCAGAGTTGCATGGAAACCTAAATCTTAGTTTGGGTAAAATCGAGGATTATCTGGAAAATCTATCCAAGGTCCGTAAGAAATTGATTGAGGTGGGGACTTATCCCCTGATGCTGCTTGGGTTTTTGGTGCTGATTATGCTGGGCTTGCGTAACTATCTCCTGCCTCAGCTGGACAGTCAAAATATGGCTACTCAATTCATTCATTATCTACCGCAAATCTTTTTGGGAGGCGTTCTGGTGATTTGCTTACTGATTTGCGGTGGTTGGCTCTATTATCGCAAGAGCTCTAAAATGAGGTTTTTCAGTCGTTTGGCCAAGTTTCCTTTTGTTGGAACGCTCGTTCGAGCCTATCTGACGGCCTACTATGCGCGTGAATGGGGCAATATGATTGGGCAAGGATTGGAATTGAGCCAGATCTTTCTCATCATGCAGGACCAGCCTTCTCGGCTTTTTCAGGAGCTGGGGCGAGACTTGGAGACGGCTCTAGGCGCAGGTCAGGGCTATGCCGAGAAGGTCGGCACCTATCCTTTCTTTAAGAAAGAGCTATCCTTAATCATCGAATACGGCGAGGTCAAGTCCAAGTTGGGTGACGAATTGGAACTGTATGCCGAAAAGACTTGGGAAGATTTTTTCCTGAGAATCAATCGTGCCATGAATTTGATTCAGCCTCTCGTCTTCGTCTTTGTCGCCCTCGTGATCGTTTTACTTTATGCAGCCATGTTGCTGCCAATTTATCAGAATATGGAGATTCAATTATGAAAAAATTAAAAACTTTGAAGGTTAAAGCCTTCACTCTGGTGGAAATGTTAGTCGTCCTTCTTATCATCAGCGTCTTGATGCTCTTGTTTGTCCCGAATTTGACTAAGCAGAAGGATGCTGTTTCAGATACGGGCAATGCGGCTGTAGTCAAGGTGGTAGAAAGTCAGGCTGAGCTTTATGAATTGAAGAATGTTAATGAAAAAGCTACTCTAGGGAAATTGGTTGCCGATGGTCGGATTACCGACAAGCAGGTGGCATCCTATAAGGCCTACTATGGAAAAAACAGCAGTGAAACTCGCACAGTTGCGGATTAAGGCTTTTACACTTCTGGAAAGCCTCCTGGCTCTATTTGTGGTCAGTTTCATTTTATTAGGTTTATCTGGCTCTGTTCAGGCTGGTTTCAATCAAGTGCAGGAGCAGCTGTTTTTCATGGAATTTGAGCATTTTTATCAGGAGAGCCAAAAGCTAAGTGTGGCTGGACATGAAAAGATCAAATTGACCATTTCGGAGCGCAACATCTCCAATGGCTACCAGCAGGTGGAGTTTCCCAAGACTTTGCAGGAACATGCTCCTCAGACCATTCAGTTTGATCAGGCTGGCGGGAATTCTTCGCTCAGCAAAATTGTTTTTCAAACGGAGGATAAAAAGGTTGTTTACCAGCTTTATATGGGCAATGGAAAATTTAAAAAGACGACGAATGGAGGCTAGCATTTTGCTGGAGGCTCTGGTGGCAATAGCAGTTTTTGCGGCTATTGCCAGCCTCCTGCTTGGCCAGATTAGTCAGTCGCGGCAGGAGCAGACGCGTTTATTGCAGGAGGAAGAAGTCCTACGGGTTGCTCGGATGGCCATGCAGACGGGACAGGAAAATCTGACAGTCAACGGCATTACAGTCCGCCAGGTTAAAACAGACCAGCAATTAACCGTCTATCACCAAGAGGAGAAGGTGCTCAGTGTTAAAAAACATTAAAATCAAAGCTTTTACACTTTTGGAGACTCTAGTCGCCCTGTTGGTCTTGAGCGGCGGTATGTTGGTCTTTCAGTCGATGACTAAGCTTCTGGCTTTTGAACTGCGACATCAACAGGAAAATAAGCAGCAGGAATGGCTCTTATTTGTCGATCAGTTGGAGACGGAGCTATCGCGCAGCCAATTTGACCGAGTCGAAAACGACAAAATCTATGTCAAACAGGATGGCAAAAATATAGCTTTGGGCAAATCTCGGAGTGATGATTTTCGCAAGACGGATGCTTCAGGACGTGGCTATCAACCCATGATTTATGGACTCGAAGCTGCTCTGGTCAGTCAGGAGGGAGACCTTGTTCGCTTTCGCTTCCGGTTTGAAAATAATTTAGAAAGAGAGTACATCTATCGTGTCCAAGATAAAAGTTAAGGCAGGCATCTTGCTTTATGCCCTCTTTATGGCAGCAGTCTTTAGCTTGCTCTTGCAATTTTATCTGAACCGGCAGGTAGCCAATCAGCGTCTCTTTCAAGCCAATCGGGAGCGGACAGAAGCCTATGCCTTGGCTGTTTTGACCAAGGAGACTGCCACAGAGGAGAGCGGGCAATTAGCCTTCGACCAAGGGAGCACCCATTATCGCAGGCAGGGAAATATGCTGGAAGTCAGTAGCCAACTTGCCAATCAGAAGAGCTATTCTTTCTATTTTGAGAGCAAAAAGGAGCCAGAGAAGAAGGCTAAAGATGGCAAAGACTCCAAAAATGCCAAAGAAAGTAAAGAGTCCTCTCCTTCAACTGACAAGAGAAGCGACTAATATAAATGTAAAAGATTTGTAATCCGATAGCCCTTGGAAAGAGGGCTTCTTTTTGGTATCATAAGACGACGGAGGATGCCATGAAATTTGAAAAAATAGAACGAGCTTTTCACCTGCTTTTAGAAAACGTGCAAAATATCCAAAATGTGCTGGGAACTAATTTCTATGATGCCTTGATTGAGCAGAATGGGATTTATCTGGACGGAGATACAGAATTACAAGAGATTCTGAAAAATAATGAGAAACTCCGTGCCCTGCATTTGACCAAGGAAGAGTGGCGTCGGGCTTATCAGTTTATTTTTATGAAGGCTTCTCAGACAGAGCCGCTCCAAGCCAATCATCAGTTCACACCTGATTCGGTCGGCTTTTTGCTGAGTTTTTTGATCGACCAGTTAGCCCAAGACGAGAGAGTCGATTTGCTCGAGATCGGCAGTGGAACAGGCAATTTGGCGGAGACTCTGCTCAACCACACACAAAAAAACATGGATTATCTGGGCCTAGAAATTGACGACTTGCTGATTGATTTGTCTGCCAGCATTGCCGAAGTTATGAATTCTAAGGCACACTTTGCTCAAGGAGATGCGGTGCGGCCTCAGGTTCTGAAAGAAAGCGACTTGATTGTCAGTGATTTGCCAGTGGGCTATTATCCAGATGATGCCGTGGCGGCTCGTTATGAGGTTGCCCGTCCAGACGAGCATACTTACGCCCATCATCTCTTGATGGAGCAGTCGTTAAAATATTTGAAACCGGGGGGCTATGCTATCTTTCTCGCTCCAAATAATCTGCTGACAAGCCCTCAAAGCCATCTGCTGAAAAAATGGCTACTGTCTAGCGCTCAGCTTTTGGCAATGATTTCCCTGCCAGAGAAGATTTTCGCAAGCCAGCAGAATGCTAAGACGATATTTGTTTTGAGAAAACAAGGAGAATCAGACATCCAGCCGTTTATCTACCCTTTGCAGGACTTGCAAAGTCAGGATGAAATCTTAAAGTTTCGTGAAAGTTTTCAAAACTGGGTTAAAGTTAGTGAAATTCAAACAAATTTTTGATATAATAGTTTGAAAACGCTTAAAGAGGTGACGAGATGTCAAAAACTATTTCTATCAATGCTGGAAGTTCGAGTGTAAAATGGCAACTTTATTCAATGCCAGAAGAAAAGGTGCTGGCTAAAGGTTTAATTGAGCGGATTGGTCTCAAGGACTCAATCTCTACGGTTAAATTTGATGGTCGTTCTGAACGCCAAACCTTAGATATTGCTGACCATACACAAGCTGTGAAAATTTTATTGGACGATTTGAAACGATTTGAAATTATTCAATCTTACGATGAAATCACAGGTGTTGGGCACCGTGTCGTAGCTGGAGGCGAGTATTTCAAAGAATCAGCTCTTGTGACTGACGATGTGTTGGAAAAGATTGAAGAGTTGTCTCTGCTAGCTCCTCTACACAATCCTGCTAATGCAGAGGGCATCCGTGCTTTCAAGCAACTTCTTCCAGACATTACTAGTGTGGCTGTTTTTGATACATCTTTCCACACAACTATGCCAGAAAAAGCTTATCGCTACCCATTACCAACTAAGTACTACACTGAAAATAAGGTTCGTAAATACGGGGCACACGGAACCAGCCATGAGTATGTGGCTCACGAAGCTGCGAAACTTTTGGGTAAACCGATTGAAGAATTGAAATTGATTACCTGCCATATCGGGAATGGCGCTTCTATTACTGCTGTGGATAAAGGTCTTTCGGTTGATACTTCCATGGGCTTCACACCTCTGGGTGGTGTCATGATGGGAACACGGACTGGAGATATTGACCCAGCGATTATTCCATACTTGATGCAGCATACAGATGACTTTAACACGCCAGAAGATATCAGTCGAATTCTGAACCGTGAATCTGGACTGTTGGGCGTTTCAGAGAAATCAAGCGATATGCGTGATATTCACGAAGCTATGCGTGCAGGTGATGAAAAGGCGCTATTGGCTAATGAAATTTTTGTAGATCGCATTCAAAAATACATTGGTCAGTATTTAGCTGTTTTAAATGGAGCAGATGCTATTATCTTTACAGCTGGTATCGGTGAAAACTCTGTGACTATCCGTCGCATGGTTATCGAAGGGATCTCTTGGTTTGGCTGTGATGTTGACCCAGAGAAGAATTTCTTTGGTGCTACAGGAGATATTTCAACAGAAGCTGCTAACGTCAGAGTTCTGGTTATCCCGACAGATGAAGAGTTAGTCATTGCGCGTGATGTAGAACGTTTTAAAAATCAATAATCAAAAAGCTCGGCCTAGCTGAGCTTTTTCTTGTGACTTTGTGATTATTCTTTGGTCAGATAGGATGATTCAAAGCGAGATGGAGCTTGTTCCATTCAGCGCTAATAATTACGCATTGACTGAATATCAATTTGACACAAGGTAGATGACCTATAAAGAACGGATAGGCGCTTGTTTGTATCTGGCTTGCTAAGTTGCTAACTAGAGGAGAAGAAAAAGACGATGTCCGGTAGGGAATCGTCTTTGAAGCTACTTATATTTTTGGGGAAAAATCTGACTCTTCTAGAGGCTGCAGCTGGTTGAGTGTCTGGAGTGCTAGCCTTGAAGACTCGGCAGTCAGGCGAGCTATTGATTTCTAGCCTTGCTTCTGTGCCGTTTGATTTCTGCTTCAAAACTCTCTGACGGTGCTTCCACGTTGATGGTTTCTAGGGTGAATGGATGAGTCAATGTTAAGCGGTGGGCATGGAGCATGAGGCGGCCTTGAGGTTGGGGGTGGTAGAGGGGGTCACCAATGATGGGATGACCGTGATGGGCGAGATGGACGCGGATTTGGTGAGTCCGTCCAGTTTTCAATTGACATTTGACCAGAGTCGTCTTTCCAAAGCCCTTGAGTCGGGTCACATGAGTTTCGGCATAGAGCCCTTTTTTCGGATCAACGAGTCGTTTCCTTCGGTCATGGCGGTCGCGTCCAATTTTATCTTTGTAGACGATAGTTTTGCTGGGAAATTTTCCTTGGGCAAGGGCCCAATATTCACGAGAGATTTCTTTGTTTTCCAAGAGGCGGTTGAGAATGGGGAGGACAAAGGGATTTTTGGCAAACAGGATGGCGCCGCTTGTTTCTTTGTCCAGACGGTGAACGACATAGCAGGTCTGGCCGACATAGCTTGACACATGATTGAGCAGGGCGACTTCTGTCGGCTCATTGCCGTGACTTTTCATGCCGTTTGGCTTGTTGACGATGATGAGATGCTCGTCCTGATAGAGCTCCTCGACCAGATGAGGCTGGCCAGCGGGGAGTTCTTTTTTTGGATAATCCTCTTTGTCAAAGGTCAGTTGAATGCTGTCATCAGGCTTGACCAAAGTTTGCCAATGGATGGACTCACCGTTGACCAAAATGTGTTTCTTGGTTCGGAGAAAGTGACGAATCTTTCGTGGGATGAGCAGCTGCTCTTCTAGCAGTTCTTTGACAGTCATCGGAGGCAGGCTTGCGGGGATGGTAATAGTAAATTTCATGTTTTCATTGTAGCAAAAACTAGTCCATTTGGAAATGCTTCGTTGGAAAGGGGAAAGCTGATCTGCTATTTCCTTAAAGAAAGCTAAAAGGAGTAGCAAGTAGCGGAGTCGTGCCTTGTGTCTGCATGGATAAGGTGATAAAATATGTTTTATGAAGAAATTAAATGATATATTTGAAAAATTAGTCAATCTGTTTAAAACGGATCATCCTCAGAAGAAAGTTGCTGAGGAGCTGGAGGGCGAGACGCCTGAGCCTAGCTATAGCCGGTCTGGTAAGAATCGGAAGAAGCCCCTGTCTCAACATCCTTTCCGTCGCTTTTGGCGCAGGTTTCATCTGACCAAGATATTCTTGATTCTGGGCTTGACCTTTGGTCTGGTGGTCGGTGGCTATCTTTTTTATGTAGCTAAGACGACCAATGTCAAAGACTTGCAGAATGCTCTTAAAGCCACGACCTTGATCTATGATAAGGATGGAAATGAAGCGGGCAGCTTGTCTGGGCAAAAGGGAACTTATGTCGAATTAGACGCGATTAGTCAGGACTTACAGAACGCTGTTATTGCGACAGAAGACCGTTCTTTTTATAAGAATGGCGGGATTAACTACAGTCGCTTCTTTCTAGCCATTTTAACTGCGGGTCGCTCTGGCGGTGGCTCGACTATCACGCAGCAGTTGGCCAAAAATGCCTATCTTTCTCAGGATCAGACCATTGAGCGGAAGGCCAAGGAATTTTTCCTAGCTTTGGAAATTAACAAAAAATACAGCAAACAGGAAATCCTGACCATGTACCTCAATAACTCTTATTTTGGAAATGGCGTTTGGGGCGTGGAAGATGCCAGCAAGAAATATTTTGGTGTATCTGCCAGCCAGCTCAGTTTGGATCAATCAGCGGTTCTAGCTGGTATGCTCAAAGGACCAGAGCTATATAATCCCCTGTATTCGATTGAGAATGCGACCAACCGTCGTGACACCGTTCTTCAAAATATGGTGGCGGCAGGTTATATTGATCAGGCAACGGCGGATCAGACTGCGACGGTTGGCATTGGAGGCCAGCTAGTCGATGCCTATGAGGGCAAGTCAGAAGACTACCGCTACCCATCTTATTTTGATGCAGTTATCAATGAAGCGGTCAATGATTACGGTCTGACGGAAGAAGAAATCGTCAACAACGGCTATCGGATTTACACCGAATTGGATCAAAATTACCAAGCCAGCATGCAGGTCATCTATAGCAATGTTGATCTCTTCCCGCAGGCTGAAGACGGAACGAGGGCCGAGTCAGGAAGCGTAGCGCTGGATCCTAAGACGGGTGGTGTTCGGGCTCTGGTTGGTCGTGTCAACAGTGCTGATGGCTCTGCTTTTCGCACTTTCAACTACGCGACTCAGTCTGCTCGTAGTCCAGGCTCAACCATCAAGCCTTTGGTGGCCTACAGCCCAGCTATAGCAGCCGGCTGGTCAACGAATAAGGAACTAGATAATAGTCGGACAGTTTTTGGTGACTATAAGGTCAATAACTACGGCAATATCCAAAGTTCACCGACGGTTCCAATGTATCAAGCCTTGGCTGAATCCCTCAATATTCCCGCGGTTTCAACAGTGGATGAATTAGGCGTGAACAAGGCCTTTGAATACGGCAAAAAGTTTGGGCTTAATATGGACAAGGTAGAACAGAATCTAGGTGTGGCTCTGGGAAGCGGCGTGACGACCAATCCACTTCAGATGGCTCAAGCCTACTCAGTCTTTGCGAATGATGGAGTTATGAATGACGCCCATCTTATCACCAAGATAGAAAATGCTAGTGGTCAGGTTGTCAAAACCCACCGGCAGACTTCTACCCGCGTTCTCAATCGCTCAACCACAGAAAAGATGACTAGTATGATGCTGGGAACTTTCTCAAACGGGACGGGAGTCTATGCAGCTCCGTATGGCTATACAATGGCTGGAAAGACAGGAACGACAGAAACTGACTTTAACCCTGATTTGTCAGGAGACCAGTGGGTCATCGGCTACACACCAGATGTGGTTATCAGCCAATGGCTGGGCTTCCCTAAGACGGATGAAACTCACTATCTGACTGGTACGAGTGCCAATGAAGCTTCGGCTATTTTCCGCAATGTAGCCAACACCATCTTGCCTTATACGGAAGGAACGTCCTTCTCGGGTGAGAAAAATGCTTATGCTGAAAATGGAATTTCCCCAGTCGATACCTACGGTACTGGTCAAACGAATACGACTAGCGAAAATAAAGACTTCCTGAAAGATGTCCAGGAGCGGGCGCAAAACCTGGTAGATGATGCCAAGAAAGCTATCGATGAGTCTGGGATTACTGAAAAAGCCAAAAATCTATGGGATACCATTACTGGCTGGTTCCATTAATCGTCCAAACGGCTTGTCAAAGAAGTAGAAAACTGCTATAATAAAGGGAATGGAGGCGTCATGGCATTAAAAAAAGCGAGTCTAGCGTGTACAGTTTGTGGGTCGCGAAACTACTCAATCAAACTTAGTAGTACTCCAAAACCTACGCGTCTAGAAGTGAATAAATATTGTAAACACTGCAGTAAATATACGCTGCATAAAGAAACCAGATAGGAGATAGTTGTGAAATTCATTAAAGATGTTTTTGTTTTGCTACGAGATACAACTTGGCCTACCCGTAAAGAAAGATGGACTGATTTCCTTTCCGTAATGGAATACACAGCATTCTTTGCTATTGTGATCTATATTTTTGATAAGGTAGTTGCCAGCGGTCTCTTCCGCATAATCAACATGTTTTCATAAGAAAGACGAGGCTGGGACAAAAGTCCTAGCCTCTCAATTGTCTTTGGATTGTCGAGCAAGACGCAGTGGTTGAGTGGGCTCTACTACGCTGATTTCATCAGCTTTTACAGCCCTACTCAACTGTGCGGAGGTGGGACGACGAAATCGAATTCTAACGAATTACCGATTTCTGTCCCACTCTCATTTGTCTGTAAAATATTTATCAAAATGCTTTGTAATTTTAGATTTTATGGTATAATAAGGCTAGATATCAAGCAGAAGCCCTAGGCTTTTTTATTTAGGAAAGGACAAAACATGGACAGTTTTGATAAAGGCTGGTTTGTACTGCAAACCTACTCAGGCTATGAAAATAAGGTAAAGGAAAATCTCTTGCAACGTGCCCAGACCTATAATATGCTGGAAAATATCCTGCGCGTGGAAATTCCGACTCAGACCGTACAAGTCGAGAAAAACGGCAAGAGCAAGGAAGTCGAAGAGAACCGCTTCCCAGGTTATGTCTTGGTTGAGATGGTCATGACGGACGAAGCTTGGTTTGTCGTGCGGAACACACCAAATGTAACTGGATTTGTGGGTTCACACGGAAACCGTTCGAAACCAACTCCGCTCTTGGAAGAAGAAATCCGCAGCATTCTGATTTCTATGGGACAAACAGTTCAAGAGTTTGACTTGGATGTCAAAGTGGGCGATACAGTTCGCATCATTGACGGTGCCTTTGCTAACTATACTGGCAAAATCACGGAAATTGACAATAATAAGGTCAAGATGATTATCTCTATGTTTGGAAATGACACGGTTGCAGAAGTCAACCTCAGCCAAATTGCTGAATTATAATTTTGGAATGCGCTAAAAGGAGCCGGAAAGCATTTTCCGCTCTTTTTTTGTTAGCAGTGATGAGATTTTAGATAAAAGCTGGTCATTCTGGTATCATTACAATTTATTAAACTTGAGCAGTGACGTAAAAAAGACAAACAAAAAAGAGAGTGGGACAGAAATCGATAATTCGTTAGAATTCGATTTCGTCGTCCCACCTCCGCACAGTTGAGTAGGGCTGTAAAAGCTGATGAAATCAGCGTAGTAGAGCCCACTCAACCACTGCGTCTTGCTCGACAATCCAAAGACAATTGAGAGGCTAGGACTGTTGTCCCAGCCTCTTGGTTAGTATAAAGTCGGATTTAAACCGATAAAAAAGGCGGTAGACGGATTTGAACCGACGATCAAGCTTTTGCAGAGCCGTGCCTTACCACTTGGCTATACCGCCGCAACTCTTACTATTCTACCTTAAAACGGCCTGTTCGTCAAGAGCCTAACCTGACTTAAGTGAGAATTTCTTGAAGGAATCCTAATAGATGAACTGGATTAAGGAGAGAAAATACTGCCCAAAGACTTGTCAAAAGCTAGAAAATTTGATATGATAGTAGATGCCGTTTAAATGGCAGAAATACTCATTTTAGATGAATTGTGGAGCCGTTGCCGATTGGTAGCTCTGCGAGCTGAAATCTAAGAGAGGAAAAAAACAAAAAGGAGAATTTACTCATGGCAGTAATTTCAATGAAACAACTTCTTGAGGCTGGTGTTCACTTTGGTCACCAAACTCGTCGCTGGAACCCTAAGATGGCTAAGTACATCTTCACTGAGCGTAACGGTATCCACGTTATCGACCTTCAACAAACTGTAAAATACGCAGATCAAGCTTACGACTTCATGCGTGATGCAGCTGCAAACGATGCAGTTATCTTGTTTGTTGGTACTAAAAAGCAAGCTGCTGAAGCTGTAAAAGAAGAAGCAGAACGTGCTGGTCAATACTACATCAACCACCGTTGGTTGGGTGGAACTCTTACAAACTGGACAACTATCCAAAAACGTGTTGCTCGTTTGAAAGAAATCAAACGTATGGAAGAAGAAGGAATCTTCGAAGTTCTTCCTAAGAAAGAAGTAGCACTTTTGAACAAACAACGTGCTCGTCTTGAAAAATTCTTGGGTGGTATCGAAGATATGCCTCGTATCCCAGATGTAATGTACATCGTTGACCCTCATAAAGAGCAAATCGCTGTTAAGGAAGCTAAGAAACTTGGTATTCCAGTAGTTGCGATGGTTGACACAAACACTGATCCAGACGATATCGATGTGATTATCCCTGCTAACGACGACGCTATCCGTGCCGTTAAATTGATCACTGCGAAAATGGCTGATGCTGTTATCGAAGGCCGTCAAGGTGAGGACGCTGTAGCGACTGTTGAAGCAGAATTTGCTGCAACTGAAACTCAAGCGGACTCAATCGAAGAAATCGTTGAAGTTGTAGAAGGCGACAACGCATAATTTTCATAAGTCAATTAACCTAAAGGGGCGGGGCTCAGCCCGGCCCCTTTATTTAAAATAAGTAAACATAGGAGAAGAAAAATGGCAGAAATTACAGCTAAGCTTGTAAAAGAATTGCGCGAAAAATCTGGTGCTGGTGTCATGGATGCTAAGAAAGCATTGGTTGAAACAGATGGTGATATCGAAAAAGCGATTGAATTGCTTCGCGAAAAAGGTATGGCAAAAGCAGCTAAGAAGGCTGACCGTGTTGCCGCTGAAGGTTTGACAGGCGTTTACGTGGATGGTAACGTTGCAGCTATCGTTGAAGTCAATGCAGAAACTGACTTTGTTGCGAAAAACGCTCAATTCGTTGAATTGGTAAATGCTACTGCAAAAGTTATCGCAGAAGGCAAGCCAGCTAATAACGAAGAAGCATTTGCATTGACAATGCCTTCAGGTGAAACTCTTGAAGCTGCATACGTATCTGCAACTGCGACTATCGGAGAAAAAATCTCATTCCGTCGTTTTGCTTTGGTTGAAAAGACTGATGCTCAACACTTTGGTGCTTACCAACACAACGGTGGCCGTATCGGTGTTGTTTCAGTGATTGACGGTGGCGATGACGCTCTTGCGAAACAAATTTCTATGCACATTGCTGCGATGAAACCAACTGTTCTTTCATACAAAGAATTGGATGAGCAATTTGTTAAAGATGAATTGGCACAATTGAACCACGCTATCGATCAAGACAATGAAAGCCGCGCTATGGTTGACAAGCCAGCACTTCCACACTTGAAGTATGGTTCTAAAGCTCAGTTGACTGACGAAGTGATTGCACAAGCTGAAGCTGACATCAAAGCTGAGTTGGCTGCAGAAGGTAAACCAGAAAAAATCTGGGACAAAATCATCCCAGGTAAAATGGATCGCTTCTTGCTTGACAACACTAAAGTTGACCAAGCTTACACACTTCTTGCACAAGTGTACATCATGGATGATAGCAAGACAGTTGAAGCTTACCTTGAATCAGTGAATGCTTCAGTAGTTGAGTTTGTTCGCTTTGAAGTTGGTGAAGGAATTGAAAAAGCAGCTAACGACTTCGAATCAGAAGTTGCAGCAACAATGGCAGCTGCTCTTGGCCAAAACTAATCTAAGTTTAAAACAAAAAAGATTGAAGAGAAATTATTTCTTTTCAATCTTTTTTGTTATGCTAGGTTGAATAGTTCTTCTTTTAAACTGAGAAGAACTGGCCTACGAGATAGGTGACAGCCATGGTCAAAAGTCTAATTGAGGAGAATTTATATCAAAAAAGGAGCTGTTTTAAACGACTCCTTTCTTTGTAATCACGATAATGTTGTAGCCAACTGATTATTTCACCACAATATTAACCAGTTTATTTGGCACACTAATGACTTTCACGATTTCTTTACCAGCGATTTCAGACTTGATTTTCTCATCTGCCAGAGCGATTTCTTGCAATTCCTCACGGCTCAAGTCCTTTGCTACGACTAGTTTAGCACGAACTTTACCCTTGATTTGCACTACGATTTCGACCTCTGCTTCGACCAGTTTACTTTCATCATAAGTTGGCCAAGCTACGTAGGAGATGCTCTCGCCAGTTTGAGCAACTTCTTGCCAGAGTTCTTCAGCCAAGTGCGGTGCAAAAGGCGCCAGCAATTGGATAAAGCCTTTGGCATATTCGACATAGAGCTTTTCTTCTTTGTTGGCTGCATTGACAAAGATCATGAGCTGGGCAATGGCTGTGTTAAACTTGAGCTCCTCAATCTGCTCTGTGACAGACTTGACTGTTTCGTGGTAGACCTTGTCGAGTGCTCCGCTATTTTCCGCAACGATTTCTTTACTTGTGATCAAACGATAGACACGATCTAGGAACTTGCGGCTGCCTTCCAGACCTTCCTCGCTCCAAGCGATGGATGCATCCAGTGGCCCCATGAACATTTCATAGACACGAAGAGTGTCGGCACCGTATTGCTCCACTACATCATCTGGATTTACTACATTCTTCAGAGACTTAGACATCTTAGCAGGCGCCTGCTCTAGTTCTTTTCCAGTTTCGATGTTGAAGAAAGAACCATCGCGTTTTTCCACCTTGTCTGTCGCTACCAGAGCACCGCGGTGGTCACGGTAGCTTGTTCCCAAGATCATTCCTTGGTTAAAGAGTTTTTGGAAAGGCTCTTTTGTTGGAACGACACCGAGGTCATAAAGGAATTTATGCCAGAAGCGAGCGTAGAGGAGGTGGAGTACGGCATGTTCTGCACCACCGATGTAAATATCAACAGGAAGCCAAGCCTTGAGCAGGTCTTCGTCTGCTAATTTCTCATTATTGTGCGGGTCAATGTAACGCAAGTAATACCAGCTAGAACCTGCCCATTGCGGCATGGTGTTGGTTTCACGGCGTCCTTTGACACCGTCTTCGCGAGTCACTTCTAGCCAGTCAGTCAGATTAGCCAGAGGGCTTTCGCCAGTACCAGAAGGACGGATATCCTTGGTTACAGGCAGGACAAGTGGCAATTCATTTTCAGGGACAGCTGTTGAAGTCCCATCTTCCCAATGAATGATTGGAATCGGCTCACCCCAGTAGCGCTGACGGCTAAAGAGCCAGTCGCGCAGTCGATAGGTGACTTTTTCATTTCCGACACCTTCCGCTTCCAGCCAAGCAACCATTTTCTCAATTGCGGCAGCCTTATCCAAGCCATCTAGGAAGCCAGAGTTAATATGCGGACCATCTTCTGTGTAAGCAGCTTCAGCAACATTACCACCCTCTAGAACTGGAATAATCTCTAAATCAAACTGCTTAGCAAAGTCCCAGTCGCGCTCATCATGGGCAGGAACGGCCATGATAGCCCCTGTTCCGTAGCTTGCAAGCACATAGTCGGCAATCCAGATTGGGATTTCCTTGCCATTGACTGGATTAATGGCATAAGCTCCTGTCCAGACACCGGTTTTCTCCTTAGCCAAATCAGTCCGAGCTAGGTCGGATTTAAGGCTGGCTGCATGTTTGTAGTCTGCAACTGCTTGGGCTTGTTCGGCACTTGTAATGGCATCAACGAGAGCGTGCTCTGGAGCCAAAACAGCATAGGTCGCACCAAAAAGGGTGTCCGGACGAGTCGTAAAGACGGTGAAGTCCTTGTCTGTGTCCTTAATCTTGAAGGTTACATTGGCACCGGTTGACTTACCAATCCAGTTGCGCTGCATATCCTTGATAGACTCTGGCCAGTCCAGTTCCTCCAAGTCATTGAGCAAACGTTCTGCATAAGCTGTGATTTTCAGCATCCACTGACGCATAGGTTTGCGGACAACTGGATAGCCACCGCGCTCAGATGTGCCGTCTGGCAGAACTTCCTCATTGGCGATAGCCGTTCCCAGCTCTTCAACCCAGTTTACTGGCACTTCAGCTTCATAAGCCAGGCCTTTTTCGTAAAGCTTTGTGAAAATCCACTGGGTCCACTTATAGTAGTTAGGGTCAGTTGTATTGATTTCTCGGTCCCAGTCATAGGAGAAGCCGAGAGAATTGATTTGACGCTTAAAGTTGGCGATGTTTTCTGTTGTAAAGTCAGCTGGGTCATTCCCCGTATCCATAGCGTACTGCTCAGCTGGCAGTCCAAAAGCGTCCCAACCCATTGGGTGAAGGACATTGTAGCCTTGCGCCCGCTTGTAGCGGCTGAGGATATCCGTCGCCGTGTAGCCTTCTGGGTGTCCCACGTGCAAACCAGCTCCTGATGGATAAGGAAACATATCCAGCGCATAAAAGTTAGGCTTTTCCTTGTCCGTACCTGTCTTGAATGTGTGGTGCTCAGCCCAGTATTTTTGCCACTTGGGCTCGATTTCTTTGTGATTGTAAGTTGCCATAATCATTTACTCTCCAACGATCTTTTCTGTGTTCTAGACACGTTTCTATCTATTATACCATTTTCAAGGGATTTTGAAAGCAACCGACGAAGGAGAATGAAGAAAATCTTTGCGGCTCGACCTTGACTTATTTTTAAAAACAGATAGAATGAAAGCAAGTTTAAAAAAGTGAGGTTGAGGATGATAAGGAAGACTTTATTTCAGATTATTGAGCCCCATCAAAAGGAAAGTGCGATTGAAAAAGCCCATGATGTCTTTATGTTCCTGACTATTATTGTCAGCCTTGTCCCCTTGACCACCAAGAGTCACACCAGAATCTTCATGTGGTTGGATTTTGTGTCAACGGTTATTTTTATTGTTGACTACATCCTTCGGCTTCTAACGGCTGATTATAAATTGGGAAAAGGGAGGCTTTCTTTTTCCTCTATCATTCTACCTTTCTGGGCTTGGCTGATTTGCTCTGCATTTTGCCTTCCCTCTTTTTGTTGAATAATAGTTTGCGGCTCTTTAAGTTTATTCGCTATTCTAAAAATATCCAAATACTGACCAATGTCCTAAAAAAACAGAAGGACAGTTTGATGATCGTGGGCCTTTTGGCTCTCGGCTATATCTTTATCTCTGCCCTTATCATTTTTAATGTCGAACCCAGCACGTTTCCTAATTTTTTTGATGCCCTCTACTGGGCAACTATCTCCCTGACGACGGTTGGCTATGGTGATATTTATGCAGTTTCAACGACTGGAAAAATTATTACCATGATTTCTTCCTTTTTAGGAATCGCCATTGTGGCTCTGCCTGCTGGTATCATCACGGCCGGCTATATGAAAGAAATAAAAGAACTATAAAAACCTGTTCGGGAAGGCTCTGATGCCCTTCCTGAACAGGTTTTTTGATTGATTAAATGTTATTGAAGTCCTTTACCAAATCACCACGCGCTCTTCTGGACTGCGCCACATACCGTCTCCTTCTTGGACATCAAAGGTCGTAAAGAAGTCGTCAAAGTTTGGTAGCTGGACATTGGTCCGAAGTTTAGCGGGCGCATGGACATCGACGCTGGCTAGAAGCTTCATGTACTCTTCGCGTCCCTTCATCCGCCAGATGCGGGCAAAGTTGGTGAAGAATTCCTCCGCAGAGAAATCGTCTTCTTTCTTGGCTGCTTCAAGAGCCGCTGCAATACCGCCCAAGTCCGCTACATTTTCTGAAACAGTCAGCTTGCCATTGACCTTGGCACCGTAAGAATCTAGACTTTCAAACTGGTCGATGACTTTCTGAGTCCGCTCAGTAAAGGCTTGGTAGTCATGCTCCGTCCACCAGTTGTTGAGGCTGCCGTTTTCATCAAAGGAAGCGCCGTTGGTATCAAAGGCATGGGAAATCTCATGGGCGATAACCGCTCCGATACCGCCATAATTGGCTGAAGAAGACTGGTGCAGGTCATAGAATGGCGCCTGCAGGATAGCCGCTGGAAAGACAATCAGGTTTTTCTGAGGATTGTAGTAGGCATTGACCATATGGGCAGGCATTCCCCATTCTTTGTAATCCACTGGCTGGTTCCACTTGCTCCAACCATACTTAATTTCCACTTGTCGCAGTTTTTGAGCATTTTCGAAGAGGCTGAGATTTTCATCCACAAGCTTGTCTGCGTAGCGCTCAGGTAGCTCCTCTGGGTAGCCGATATAAGGCTTGATGACATTGAGTTTGACAATGGCCTTGTCCCGAGTTTCTGGTGTCAGCCAGTCATTGCTTGCGAGGCGTTCCTTGTAGACTTGGATCATGTTGGCTACTTTTTGCTCCACATCGGCCTTGGCTTCAGGGGAGAATTTTTGACCAGCATACCAGAGCCCGATGGCTTGATTGAAAGGCGCTTGAGCTAGGTAAAAGGCGGCTTTTTTCTTGTCTTGCGCCTGAGGTGTTCCAGACAGGGCGCGACGATATGCGCCTGCTAGGACACGGATTTCATCAGTCAAGTAGGCTTCAGCTGACGCGATAGCATTAAAGATAAGCACGGCCTTGAGCAGGGGCCAAGTCTCTTCGCAGTAGAATTGGTCGGCAGCTTGCCAGAAACGCTCCTCAGGTACGATAATCTGGTCAGGAATTTGCCCGATGAGTTGGGTGAAGATCGCATCTAAAGGTAGATTCGGTGCTAAGGCTTTGAAATCTTCCCACTTGTAAGGGTGGTAAAGCTTGGCATATTCTGAACTTTCCTCCCGTGACAGAACGACTTTGGCAATTCGAGCATCCAGTTCTAAAACCTTATCCAGCAAATCTTGGATTTCTTCTGCTGAAAATTCGAATTTTTGCAGCAAAGCTTCGGAAGCTTCGCGCCATTTTTTCAAGAGTTTATCCTTTTGAGGATGCCCATCAGCATAGTAGGTTGTGTCTGGGAGAATAGTACCTGGTGCATCCGCCCAGAGGACATTGATACGGGCATCCATAAAGTCAGGGGCTACGCCAAAGGGAAAGAAATTGGGCTTGCCAGCCAGCTCAAACTCGGCAATCTTTGTGGTAAATTCTGTAAAGGAGTTGAGTGCTTGGTATTCCGCAATCAAAGGCAAAACAGGCTTGATACCGAGTTTTTCCCGCTTGTCATAGTCAGCTGCTAAACGGTGGTACTTGATAAAGTTTTGCAAAATAGCATCGTCAGGAACTTCCTTACCCTGCAACCATTGATCAGTAGTGGAGAGCATCAGCTTTTCAATCTCATCTGACAGATCTGTGAAGCCGCCGGTTACAGGCTTGTCATCTGGGATAACGGCCGTTTTGGCCCATTCACCATTAATAGCATCATAAAAATCATCTTGTAAACGTGTCATGTTTTTCTCGCTTTCCTGCTTTTGATATAACCTTATCAAAATTAGCTCCTTTTTTCAAATATTTCTTATATTGATTTTAAGGATTTTTTAAAAATTAACTTGACTTAATTTTTGTTTTAATGTATATTAAAACAAAAGAGGTATAACTATGATTGAAACGAGAAATTTAAGTGTCAGCTATCAAGGACAGCTGGCTCTAGAACCAACTTCTTTAACAATAAAAGGACCGACTATTACAGGAATTCTTGGACCAAACGGGGCTGGGAAGTCAACTCTCATAAAAGGGATGTTAGGAATTGTTGAGTGTGAGGGGCAGACTTTTCTAGATAGAAAACCTATGAAGCAAGAGTTAAATAAGATTGCTTATGTGGAGCAGAAAATTCACATTGATTATAATTTTCCGATCAAGGTCAAGGAGTGTGTGTCTCTGGGTTTATATCCTAAGATCAAGCTCTTTCAACGCCTCAAAGCCTCTGACTGGGAAAAGGTTGCTCGGGCTTTAAAAATCGTTGGTTTAGAAGATTTTGCTGAGCGGCAGATTAGCCAGTTGTCTGGTGGGCAATTCCAGCGGGTCTTGATTGCCCGTTGCTTGGTTCAGGAGGCTAAATATATCTTCCTAGATGAGCCTTTTGTTGGGATTGACTCGGTCAGTGAAGAGATTATCATGGAAACGCTCCGCCAGCTAAGAAAAGCCGGAAAGACGATTTTGATTGTCCACCATGACTTGAGCAAGGTAGTCGCTTATTTTGACCAAGTCTTGCTGCTTAACAAGGAGGTCATTGCTTTCGGATCAACTGAGAGCACCTTCACCAAAGAAAATATGCAGAAGACCTACGGCTCTCAGCTCTTTATGAATGGAGGTGACTAGGATGATCCAGGAATTTATTCAAGGATTGCATGATTTTCATTTCCTGCAAAATGCGTTGATTACGGCCATTGTGATTGGAGTGGTGGCAGGTGCCGTTGGGTGCTTTATCATCTTGCGGGGCATGTCGCTCATGGGGGATGCCATTTCTCACGCGGTGCTGCCCGGCGTGGCTCTGTCCTACATTTTGGGAATTAATTTCTTCATCGGTGCTATCACCTTTGGCTTACTAGCTTCTATTATTATCACCTACATCAAGGGCAATTCCATTATCAAGAGTGACACGGCTATCGGGATTACTTTTTCTTCCTTCTTGGCTCTGGGGGTCATTTTGATTAGTGTCGCCAAGAGTTCGACCGATCTTTTCCATATCCTTTTTGGGAATATCTTGGCGGTGCAAGACCTTGATATGTGGATTAGTATTGGTGTGGGCATCTTGGTATTGCTGGTCATTGCTATTTTCTTCAAGCAGCTTTTGTTGACTTCCTTTGATCCGCTTTTAGCCAAGGCTATGGGAATGAAGGTTAATTTTTACCACTATTTGCTGATGATTCTCCTGACTCTGGTTTCTGTCACAGCCATGCAAAGTGTTGGAACGATTCTGATTGTGGCCATGCTGATTACACCAGCTGCGACAGCCTATCTCTATGCCAATAGTCTGAAGACCATGATTCTGCTGTCCTCAGGATTGGGGGCTCTAGCTTCTGTACTGGGTCTCTTCATCGGCTATAGCTTTAATGTCGCTGCAGGATCCAGCATTGTCCTGACCTCAGCCCTCATCTTTCTCATCTCTTTCTTTATCGCTCCTAAGCAGCGGTATTTAAAACTAAAAAATCGACCTAAACTAAAATAAATTTAATGGAGGAATCCCATGAAAAAATTAGGTTTTTTATCACTGCTTTTATTAGCAGTCTGCACTCTTTTTGCCTGCTCTAGTCAAAAGAATTCGTCTGGCGGATCGTCCAAACTCAAGGTTGTTGCGACCAATTCCATTATCGCTGATATTACCAAAAATATAGCTGGCGATAAAATAGATCTGCATAGCATCGTGCCTGTTGGGCAAGACCCGCACGAATACGAGCCTCTACCCGAAGATGTAAAAAAGACTTCCCAAGCGGATCTCATTTTCTATAATGGGATCAACCTTGAAACCGGCGGAAATGCTTGGTTTACAAAATTGGTAGAGAATGCTAAGAAGAAAGAAAACAAGGACTACTACGCTGTCAGTGAAGGTGTTGATGTCATTTACCTTGAAGGTCAAAATGAAAAGGGCAAGGAAGACCCGCATGCTTGGCTTAACTTGGAAAATGGGATCATCTATGCGAAAAACATTGCTAAGCGCTTGAGCGAAAAGGATCCAGCTAACAAAGAAACTTACGAGAAAAATCTTAAAGCTTATGTGGAAAAATTGAGCGCTTTGGACAAGGAAGCTAAAGAGAAATTCAACAACATCCCTGAAGAAAAGAAAATGATTGTAACCAGCGAAGGTTGCTTCAAGTACTTCTCTAAGGCCTACAAAGTGCCATCAGCCTATATCTGGGAAATCAACACTGAAGAAGAAGGGACTCCAGACCAAATTAAAAGTTTGGTTGAAAAACTACGCAAGACCAAAGTGCCATCTCTCTTTGTCGAATCAAGTGTAGACGACCGTCCGATGAAGACCGTTTCTAAAGACACCAACATTCCGATCTATGCTAAAATCTTTACTGACTCAATCGCTGATAAAGGCGAAGAGGGTGATAGCTACTACAGCATGATGAAATACAACTTAGAAAAGATTGCAGAAGGTCTGTCTAAATAATGATAAGAGGTTGGGAAGATAAAATCCTAACCTCTTTATTTCTGAAGGGCAAGCTTCACATGGAGTCGCTCTTAAATTTTCAGTCAAATTATTCGAAAAAAATCACTATTCGCAGTACAATGGAGCTATCAAATATGAATGGAGACTTCCTATGACAACTTTTCTCGGAAATCCTGTAACCTTTACAGGTCAGCAATTGCAAGTCGGCGACACAGCCCACGATTTTAGCCTGACAGCTACTGACCTTTCAAAGAAAACTTTGGCTGACTTTGCTGGTAAAAAGAAAGTCCTCAGCATCGTACCGTCTATCGATACTGGCGTTTGTTCAACTCAGACCCGTCGTTTCAATCAAGAACTCTCTGACTTGGACAATACCGTTGTAATCACGATTTCAGTTGACTTACCTTTTGCTCAAGGAAAGTGGTGTGCTGCTGAAGGCATCGAAAATGCCGTCATGCTATCTGACTACTTCGACCATTCTTTCGGTCGCGACTATGCTGTCCTCATCAATGAATGGCACCTGTTGGCCCGTGCAGTTCTTGTCTTGGATGAAAACAACACTGTGACCTATGCTGAATATGTAGATAACATCAACACCGAGCCAGATTATGATGCAGCCATTGCGGCAGTCAAAAGTCTGTAAAGAATTATACTTTTCAAAAAAATACACTCAATTCTTCATAAGAGTTGAGTGTATTTTTGTCGTCTTGACTAAAAATTTTGGAAAATACAAAAAGACAAACATCAATTTTGACGTTTGTCTACGATTTGAAAGAGCCATCTAGGTTTTTTACTTATTCTGTAGTTAATTCTTTCTGGGCTTCCTTGCCTTGATCCAGCAGGGCTTGGATAATCTTTTGATCACGCAGTTTGACAGAGTTGTTGATGGTTTCTGCGGATTGGATGACAGCCGCTTCTAGCAGAGCGCGTTTTTCCCGTCCTTTATCAATAGCTTCGATAATGCCTTGATTTTGTGCGACGAGGCTTTCTGCCAGCTTAGTGACAGATTCAACAGCGATAGTAGGGCTTTGGGAAATCCGCTCCAGCTGAGGAATGACTTCCTTGCTGGTCTCAGCGAGCATTTGCAGGGCAGCGTTATTCGCATTAGAGATGGCGTCAGCTACCTGACCAGACTTCATCGATTGCTGGAGGATGCCTAACTGGGCAATAGACAGCTTCATCGTTGGAATGGTATTGCGGCGGAGCATTCCAAGCTTTTGTCGCATATCAGAGGAAACCTTGACTAGGTTACGCATTTGAGGCGTTGTCGCCCAAGCCACATAGAGACGACTGACATATTCAGTGTGTTGCTGCTCTAGGGTGTTGACCACCTCTGTCATTCGGGCTAATTCTTGCGATTTGACTTGGTAGTCAAGAATTGTCGTATCTAATTGAGCGACTTCATTCTGCAATTTGAGCGCTCGATTGCCAGATTCTTGCTGAGCAGCTTCGATAAAGGAAATAACTCCGACGAGGTTTTCAATTGATTTGGTATTGTCCTCAATCAGCATTTCAGCAGAAACAATATTGCGAGCCAGAACATCCTCTTGCTTGACGACTGTTGCAGCCATGCCATCCATTTTCTGCTCAATATTTTGTGAGTCAAAATAGAATTCTTGAAGGGTGTTTCGACTTTGTTTGAAAAGTTTTTCCAAGAAATTAGGCTTCTTGTCTAGTTCCGCAACTTGAGCATCCTTGTATTTTGCGACAAAGCCATTGAGTTCCTTGTTAGTGTTTTTTAAGAGCTCATCTACCTGAGGGATCTGTAATTTTTTCTGCTCGGCTAAGATACGATTGACAGTACCGTTGACCTCTTCTACAGCAGATTGGCCAAAGTCCAGCAAGGCATTTTGGTCCGACACGAAATTATCCACTAGCTGCGGAGCTTTAGCCGTAATCGCACTCTGTTGCTCAGGCGTCAGCTTTTCTAGAAAAGTGAGCTGGCCATTTTCTTGAGTCGTATTGGCTTCGATGATTTCTGTTGTTTTATCACTTTTGCTGATGGCATTGTTGGCAATTTTATCAATATCAAAATTAAATTCTTGGCTCATAGTTTCCCCTTTGGTTTATCTAGCTTAAAAGCCGGTATCTGTTTGCTTTTCTTTGTCTAAGATGCGCAGGCTAATGTCAAAGTCCCTCAAATCAGCTTCATTTAACTGACGTAGCGCTTCGTCTAGGTCTAAGTCAAACTGCTCGATAGCTGCTTTGGCCTTGGCTAACCGCTCCTCTGCATTGTAAAAATCTTTGGGAGAAGCTTTGATTTTGAGGTAGCCTTCTAAAATATCTTCGTAGTGCTCCATCTGGGACTGATGGATGGCAGTCAGTTCTTCCTTATTATTGCTTTCGGATTGAGAGATTTTTTGAAGAATGGCCTCGTGGTCAATCTGAATATTGCGAACCGTAGCGACCAATTCTGGGGCTAGTTCTTCTAGACTCGTTTTCTTAGGCTGCGCTTCCTTTTGCCTTTTCTCTCGTTCAATCTTTTGCAGTTGTTTGTCAATTTCCTCGGTTACAGTAGTAATTTTAGTCTGAATGCGCTGGTAGACAGAGGCAGGAATTTCATCTCGCAATTCCTTAGCAACGTTTTTGATATAGGTGAGTTGGGGAAGAATTTGCAGGGCCAAATCTTGGTAGTCTTCCTTCTTGCCGTATTCTTGGTAGCTTTCTAATTCTTTAATACGGCGGTCAGCCTGCCCAATCTCTGCTTTTAAATCTTCAATACGGCCAATGCTGGCTTGTTTAGCTTCAATACGAACTCTTTTCTGTCTTTGGTAGCGATAGATTCCGTAGCCAATACCTCCCAAAATAGCAATGGGGATCAGATAGCTGGCTACCACTCCAGAACCAAATATAATTGCAAATATCCAAATCCAGCTAAACCATTCCGGCTGCTGGTTAGAATTATTCTTTCTTCTCGACATAAACCTTTCTCTTTCTTCTCAATATGATATCTCTATTTTAACATAAAAGCTAGTTTTTGAAGGAGAAAGATTGATATATTCAGAAGCACTTTTAGATTTGATGAGAATGTATGCCTCATCAAGAAAGAGCTTTGCTTCCTTTCCTGAAAGCAAGCGTAAGAGTTCTTTTTTATCACAAGTGAGCAAGCAAGAGGCTGAGACAAAAAGTCTTTAGGTTAAAAGAAACAAGGATAAGGTTTGAGTATGAACCTTATCCCTTTCTAAATTTGAGCCATTTTCTTGCTCAGTTTCTTAAGGTTATTGGCCATGAGAACCAGTCCCATGTCAATTTTCACCTTGCGCTTGCCTCGCAGATTGCAGCGAGTGTAGCCCAAACAAGCTTTTATCTGACCAAAGACAGGCTCGACATCTATCTTCCGCTGGGCATAGATGCGGCGGCCTTCTTCCGATAAAAGCGTCTGGCTTTCTTTGAGTTTCAGGGCTTGATAACGCTCATTGATATAAAGCCCCTTTTGAGGTGCCGGCTCTGGCTGATCCGTGAGATAAACCTTGATTTCTTGTTCAAACCCTGTGCTTGTCTTGCGGGTTTCGACGTGATGAAAGGAATAAACAAAGCCATCCGGATGAGTGTAAGTATCCTCAGACGCATTGTACTTCCAATTTTCAAGATTTTTCGCTGGTTTCTTGTAAGACCGTTTCTGCTCTTTATCAAATAAATTGTACTTGATATAATGCTTCATCCCTTTTTTATCAAGGGTCACGAGGTTTTCTTCGCTCCCATACCCGGCATCTGCGACGACTGTTTCAACCTCTGCTGGACATGATTTCAGAAAAGGCAGAAGCGTTAAGGTGTCTGTTGGATTCGGGAAGATGTCGTAGTGGATGACAAACTGATTTTCAGTAGCTATTTGAAGGTTGTACCCTGCTTTAAGCTGACCATTCCGCATGTGATCGTCTTTCATTCGCATGAAAGTAGCGTCCGTATCTGTTTTGGAAAAACTATTGCGCCCCTGGAAAGTCTCTT
>NZ_KQ969062.1:268652-320890 GCF_001578775.1 Streptococcus cristatus
CACTTCGGCTTGAAAATACGACTTCAAGGTCTCTTGCAGTTTGGTTTGAAATTTATCCGTTGCTTTCTTCCAGACGAAGCTGTACTTGTTGGCATTGGCTTCAATTTTCGTCCCGTCAATGAAAAGGCAGTCCAGACTAATCAAGTCTTCCATCTTGAGGCGAAGATTGAGTTCAATGAAGAGATTTTTGATGAACTCTTCCATGCAGTCCGCCACACGAAAACGATTGATTGTCCGATAGCTGACAACATGGTGGCCTGTCAAATAGCTCATAGCAAGATTTTCAGCCATGAGCTTTTCGATTTTACGACTAGAGAAAATTCCTTGCGAGTAAGCAAATAGCAGCGCAGATAAGAGCATTTTAGGATGATAGGAGGGCCGACCAAAATCGTGGTAGAAGGCAGCAAAACACTCCTCTTCCAGTTCATCAACCACCTTCTCAATAGTAAACACAATATGGTCTGGTGGTAAGCAAGAAGCAATTTCCAGTGGTAAAGTCGTTTGATTTGTGTTATAGTGGATATGCATGGGATAGCCTTTCTCATATTTTTTTATCAACTATATTTTAGCAAGACTATCTCTTTAAAGCAAAAAGCAACGGCACTAACCGTTGCTTTTTTAATTTACTTCAAGGACTTTTGTCTCAGCCTCTTGTTTTATCAGTCTATTTCTGGGAAAAGTTTGGCCAGTATTTTAGGGGTGATACTTTGTCCCGGCCCCTCAGCACAATAGGTGTGCATATACATAGAGGGATTGAAGTTAAGCTCAATGCAGGTACAGTTGGGATTTTCCTTGGTAGAAATAGCAGAGCTGTCAGGGATGATCAGGTCAACGCCACAAGCCCAGGCTCCCATAGCCTTTGCCATGTCCGCAGCGAGTTCCTTATAAGACGGGTGCATGCTGTCTGTGACGTCAATCGAGTCTCCGCCAGTAGAAATATTGGAATTACGCCGCAAGTACACCTTGACTCTATCAGGCAGGATATCATCTGGTCCGTAGCCTTGCTGGTCTAGCATGAGCAACTCAATATCGCCCAGTTCAATGATTTCGAGTGGTGAACGATGGTCTCGGCCCCGCAGCGGATTGTCATTTTTGATGGCAACCAATTCTCTCACGGTGTGTTGACCGTCTCCAACGACATTGGCTGCTACTCGCAAGAGGACTGCCTCACATTGACCGTCTAAGACAAAGAAGCGGTACTCCGTTCCAGCGATGAATTCCTCCACCAAGACGGCAGCGTCTTCTGAAAAAGCGATCTCCAAAGCCTTGCGATAAGCTTCTATGCTAGCTGGTTCTTGGAAGATAGAGATGCCCAGTCCGAAGTTGGTTGACTTGGGTTTGACGACAATTTGTCGGTCCTTAATCAAAGGGTAATAGGCTAGTCCATCCTCTAGGGAAGAAAATTCTGCTCCAGCCGGAACAGGAAAGTCAGCTGCAGCTAAAATCTTTTTGGTGGCAGTTTTATTGGCCATAGCCAGAGGGATGACATAGTTATCCTTAGAGGTCATATTGCCGTTCTTGACATACTCCACATGGTGATCATGCCAGAGCTTGAGAAATTGGTCATTTTCATCTAAGATTTCGAGATGGAGGCCTTTCTGGAGAGCGTCAAACATGAGCATTTGAGTGGAAAGTTCCATACTTTCATACCCCTTGAGAGCGTAGGGCGCGGTCCAGGCGTAATCTCGATATTTCATAGCCTTTGCCAGTCCAAAAGCTGATAGGGAATTCTTCTCAATTTGAGGCAATAATTGCCCTGCCAGAGTCAGCTTGGGCTCAGCCAGCGTAGCTTTGACTTGCGTTAGCAATTGATGGTAGGAGGCAGGGAGGTTGAAATGCTGAATCACATTTTCCATAGCTTGGAGAAGAGCAGAGCTGTCGGCCTTTGCAGGTAGAGGCGTCAAGGGGTGAGCCAGAGCAACGGCATCGTTGAGAGCATGAGCCGCTTGTAGCTGTGTATCGCTATCTGTCACATCATCCAGCCACAACAGGGCCAAGAGAAAGAGATGGACCGTGTCCAAGGTTTCCTGACTGATGCCCAAAGCGTCGAAAGGATTGAGGTCGAAACAGCGCAGTTCCAAGTAAGTAATGCCTTGTTCCAGATAATCTCGATTTCGTTTTTGCCCACGAAAGCGCACAGGCGAGTAAAATTCCTTTTCTGCACTTAGGTCGCCAGACTCGACATAGGCTTCGATGTCCGAGA
The DNA here is from genome assembly GCF_001578775.1 of Streptococcus cristatus. Taxonomy (GTDB): domain Bacteria; phylum Bacillota; class Bacilli; order Lactobacillales; family Streptococcaceae; genus Streptococcus; species Streptococcus cristatus_A. Next base: position 270,856 of record NZ_KQ969062.1, read on the forward strand.
CATAGCTTTCCAGCGAGCGAAATGACACATGAACATGCTCCTCATTGACGTAGCCGTGATGGCTATTTCGGAGTGAACGAACAGGAGACTCAACTGACTCATCGTAAAAGCCAGCTTCTGCCAGTGGAGCCGCACCATAAAGATAGGTCAAGAACCAGCGGAAACGCAGGAAATTGCGAGCTAATTTGAGATAGAGAGCATTTTTAAAATCCTTGAAGGAAGAAAAGTCGCTAGCCTCAAAGAGAGCCGTCATCAAATCTTTTCCTAACTCGATATTGTAATGAATGCCGGAAATAGTCTGGAGCCGTTTGCCGTATTTTTCTGCTAAACCTTGCCGATAATGGAGTTCGTAGGTATTTTCGAGGTGGGCAATTTCAATCTCGTCTTCTCGTAGCTGGGGTGGCATGGATAAGGGCCACATGAGTTCATCTTGGGGAATGGAGCGTCCAGCTACATCGGTAATGGCACCCAGCAGGCGACGGGCTTCCTGAGTTGAAGAGGCGATGGGCGTAATTAATTCGAGCTGTTGCTCGCTAAAATCCGTCTGGATATAGGGATGAAAACTCCGAGAACCCAGAGAGCTGGGATGGGGAGTTGAAGCCAGTGTACCTGCCTCTGTCACGCGCAGGGATTCTCTTTCCAGTCCAAAAGTCGCCTGTAAGATCGGGCTGGCAGGGTCTAGCTTTTCAAGTAAACGATCAATAGTCATCATGTTTTTCCGTCCTTAGTATAGTACTTTCAGTCTATTATAAAAAAGGCCAGAAAACAACTATTTACTACGTTTTGAGGAAAATTCCGAACCTTTCTTTTAATTTGTTTGATTTTTTTCGGAAAAATAGGAATTTTGAAAATTTTAATTCGTTTTCAAAAGACAGAATCCAAATTTACAAACCTCTCAATCTTGAAAAAAATTCAAAATTTTCTTATAATAGGGTGTAAGATACGTTTGCAGGTGAAACTCCTGCCTTGTAGATTAAGAAAGGAAGAGCTCTCGCAGCTCAGACGAAATTATGACATCAGTTGTTGTTGTAGGAACCCAATGGGGAGATGAAGGAAAAGGGAAAATTACGGATTTCCTTTCGGCTAATGCTGAAGTGATTGCCCGCTACCAAGGCGGTGACAATGCTGGACATACGATTGTGATTGACGGCAAGAAGTACAAGCTGCACCTGATTCCATCAGGGATTTTCTTCCCAGAAAAGATCTCAGTGATCGGAAATGGGATGGTGGTCAATCCTAAATCTCTGGTCAAGGAGTTGGCTTATCTGCACCAAGAAGGTGTTACCACAGATAATTTGCGCATTTCAGACCGTGCCCATGTCATCTTGCCTTATCATATCGAGCTGGACCGCCTGCAAGAGGAAGCTAAAGGTGACAATAAAATTGGTACCACGATCAAGGGAATCGGCCCTGCCTACATGGACAAGGCTGCGCGTGTTGGTATCCGTATCGCTGACCTTTTGGATAAAGACATTTTCAGAGAGCGCTTGGAGCGGAATTTAGCTGAGAAAAACCGCCTCTTTGAGAAATTGTACGATAGCCAAGCGATGAGCGTTGACGATATTTTTGAAGAATATTATGAATATGGTCAGCAAATCAAGCAGTATGTGACTGACACATCTGTCATCCTCATGACGCTCTGGATCAAGGCAAGCGTGTCCTCTTTGAAGGGGCACAAGGTGTCATGCTGGATATTGACCAAGGTACCTATCCATTTGTAACTTCGTCTAACCCAGTTGCTGGTGGGGTGACGATTGGTTCAGGTGTTGGTCCAAGCAAGATTGACAAGGTAGTTGGTGTCTGCAAGGCCTATACGAGCCGTGTCGGTGATGGACCATTCCCAACTGAATTGTTTGATGAAGTGGGCGAACGTATCCGCGAAGTGGGCCATGAATACGGTACAACGACGGGCCGTCCGCGTCGTGTGGGCTGGTTTGACTCCGTTGTGATGCGCCACAGCCGCCGCGTATCAGGCATTACTAACCTTTCCCTCAACTCCATTGACGTTTTGAGTGGCCTGGACACTGTGAAAATCTGTGTGGCTTACGACTTGGATGGAGAGCGTATTGACCATTATCCAGCTAGTCTCGAGCAGCTCAAGCGCTGCAAGCCAATCTATGAAGAATTGCCAGGCTGGTCAGAAGACATTACTGGTGTTCGCAGTCTAGAGGATTTGCCGGAAAATGCCCGCAATTATGTCCGCCGTGTCAGCGAGCTGGTTGGTGTCCGCATTTCGACCTTCTCAGTCGGACCAGGCCGCGAGCAAACCAATATCTTGGAAAGTGTTTGGTCAAGTTTATAAGCAAGTGAAGACAAGAGAGTGGGACAGAAATCGGTAATTCGTTAGAATTCGATTTCGTCGTCCCACCTCCGCACAGTTGAGTAGGGCTGTAAAAGCTGATGAAATCAGCGTAGTAGAGCCCACTCAACCACTGCGTCTTGCTCGACAATCCAAAGACAATTGAGAGGTTAGGACTTTTGTCCCAGCCTCTTTTTGAAAGTAGAAAGAGGAAAAAATGTATCAAACGATTTTATTTGACCTAGACGGTACCTTGACCAATTCAGAACTAGGGATTACCAACTCAGTGGCCTATGCCTTAGGAAAATATGGGATCGAAGTGCCAGACAAGAAGGCATTGAGGGTTTTCATCGGTCCGCCCTTGCAGGATTCTTTTGAAATCTTTTATGGATTTTCAAAAGAAGAAAGTCTTAAGGCGGTGGAAGCTTATCGAGAGTATTTCTCTGAAAAGGGTCTCTATGAAAATGAAGTCTATCCAGGCATTCCTGAATTGCTGAGTGAGCTGAAACGAGCTGGCAAGAAGCTAATCGTGGCTACATCAAAGCCAGAAGGCTTCTCGGTTCAGATTCTCAAACATTTTGGGCTATATGACTATTTTGACTTTGTATCTGGAGCAACCATGGATGGCAGTCGGCGCAAGAAAAGTGATATTATCCAGCATGCTTTGGAATCTATGGGAATTACGAATTTGGCTGAAACACTGATGATTGGGGACCGAGAGCATGATGTCATCGGAGCCCAGACGCAAAAGATTGATTCTATCGGAGTGCTTTATGGCTTTGGCAGCCGAGAGGAGCTAGAGACAGCGGGAGCAACCTATATCGCTCCGGAAGTTGGCCATATTGCAGCATTTATAGGCTAATAATTTTTGAAATAATAAAAGTTGGAACTTTTCTAATGTTCTGAATATTACTTGATTTAATATTTCAATAGGCGTATAATTATCGCAGCTTAAGTCACACAGATTAAAGAGGTGATAATATGAATTTATCACGATATATATTAGAATACGTTACTGATGATGGCACGTTGTATTTTAATACCAAAACTAATCATTCATTTTTAATTACACATGAATTGAATAGAGTAGTTGATAGCAATGATGTGATTAGGAAAGAGTTTCATGTTTAATGTAAGAGGGATTGTTCAATCATGTACAGTTGCTTTATATGAACCTCAGAATATTTTCGGTAACATTAATAAAGGTTTTGTGAATTACAGTAAGCTGAATGATTGGGTTTTTCAGATCGACGAAAGTTGCAAGGAGTGCCCATTTGTTCTAATCTGTAAGTCTGGCTATTGTCCGATGGCTAAGCGAATTACGAAGACAAGCTCACGCTATCTATGTAAAAGCATGAAGGAAAGAATTCGTAAAAATTTAGCACTTTTCGCTTTATCAAAATCTTATAATGATATTTTAGATGTGGACTAGAAAGGAGGATATTATGAAGGTTAAAGTGAATAAAAAATTCGATGACAAAGCGAATGCTAAACCTAGAATATTTAACAATAATTGTGACTGTAAGTAATTATGATTTTAAATTAGAAAAGAGGGTTGTACTAGCCCTCTATTTTGGTAGGTGATTGTTATGAGAAACATTTACAAGTACATTGATAAAAAGTATCTTTTTCCCATTTTACTAGGGCGTGTTGTAAATGGTGGTTTGGTATTAGCCCAGCCGCTGATTTTATCAAAGGCCTTGAAGTTAGATCAGGATGGCCTTTCATATGAAAAAATTCTCAATTTTGCTTTATTTGGCTTGTCTGTCTATCTTGTTATCTACAGTCTGATGCTCTTTGCAAATCATTCGCACAATGTATTTCGAAGGGAAATCAATAAAAATGTCCGCGCTCTTTTGTTTAAGAAGGTCATACTGAATCCTAGATTTTCAAATAATGAAAAAGTTAGTATTCTAACCCAAGATATGGAGTATGTAGGCGATAATTATTTAGAAAATATAAATGTGATGATGAGCTGGGGCTTTGTAGCTCTTGTTACAGCTATTTATATTGTTTCACAAAATTTTCTCTTAGGCTTTATTTTTGTTGTTTTTACTATTATGAGGCCCATTCCTCAGTTCATGATGAATCGTCGTTTACAAGATTCTGGGGACAACTGGTCTAAACTTAGGACAAAATTACATGGACTTGTTTCAGACAGCATGCAGGGGAGTCAGACCTTACGGATTAATCAGGCCATGAAGCTGAATGAAGAGCGAGTGAATGATCTGAATGGAGAGTATCAAAAAGCAATCCAGCGATTTTGCTTTACTCATAATGTCATCTTTTTCTTTAATGGTTTTATGGTCTTTTTTAGTCAAGTTGTACCGCTTGCTTTTGGCTTTTATTTGAGTTTACAGGGGAATTTTATCTCCATCACAAGCCTGATTTCAATGTATGTTGCTGCTGGTATGTTGGTCGAACCTATCCAAACTCTGATGTACAGTGCAGCCAATCTCCAAGGCTCTCTTCCGACTGCTAATCGCTTGTTTAAAATTATCGAAGAGGAGCCTGATTTTGAAGAGACAAATGATCAATTCGTAGAAAATCTTGAAATTTTGCGCTTGGATCATGTTTCTAAAAGCTTTGCCGGACGTCAGCTTTTTTCTGACTTGACTGCGACGATTCCAGCAGGGCAGAAGGTTTTGATCAAAGGTCCGAGTGGGTCTGGTAAGACGACTCTTTTTCGTTTGATTTTAGGAGAAGAGGCATGCGATAAGGGTGAGATTTTCGTTCAATATAATGGCAATCAGACAACGGGTCATTTTCAGGGCAATATCGGTTTAATTAGCCAGCATCCTTTTCTATTTAACGAAACTATTCGCTATAATCTAACTTTTGGTCAGCCATTTCAGGATCATGAACTATTGGCTGTATTGGATCAAGTTGGTTTGACAGATGAATTTCAGGATATTTTAAATATAGAGATTCATAATAACGGTGAAAATATTTCAGGAGGCCAACGTGTCAGACTAGAATTAGCTCGTTTTCTCTTACGTGAGAAGGATATTTTATTAGCGGATGAAGTAACGGCGGCTTTAGATGAAAAAAATGGTCGGATAGTCAGAGACTTGATTCTTTCTCTGCCTATTACCGTACTAGAAATAGCCCATCATATTGATGAAGAAGAGCGTTACGACCAAATTGTAGAGTTAAGGAAGGATTGAGGGATTTTGATAAAGAAGGCAGCCTTAAGTCTGTGAAAACGGCCAATAATCCGTTGGACTGTTGGAGCTAACAAGATATGATTTTTTCAAAGAGTATTAAGTTTCATTTAAGCTAGGCAGGTTATACTATCATCATAAACAAAGACCTCCTAACTTTGTTTAAAATCCTAAACTTTTTCATAATAATCTCCTATAAGAGTCGCCCAATCGGCGGCTTTTTTGTGAATAGAAGACAGGCTGTGATATAATGAAACAAAAACTCTATACGGACAAGGAAGAAAATGGACTATACTATAGAAGAAAAAGAATTTTTTATGCGGGGGGCCTTGAAGGAGGCGGAGCTGGCCTTGGCCAATGATGAGATTCCCATCGGCTGTGTCTTGGTCAAGGATGGCGAAATTATCGGCCGCGGTCACAATGCTCGTGAGGAGCTGCAGCGGGCGGTTATGCATGCAGAGATAATGGCTATAGAGGAGGCCAATCAGCGAGAAGAGAGCTGGCGTCTCTTGGATACTACGCTCTTTGTCACCATCGAGCCTTGTGTCATGTGTAGCGGCGCCATCGGACTGGCCCGCATTCCCAAGGTGATCTATGGGGCTAAAAACCAAAAATTTGGTGCTGCCGGCAGTCTCTACGATATCCTGACTGATGAGCGCCTCAATCATCGGGTCGAGGTGGAAAGCGGGATTTTGGCAGAAGAATGCGCAGCCATTATGCAGAATTTTTTCAGAAATCGAAGAAAAAAGTAGAAAAATTTAGCCAAAAGAGAAAGTTTGTGTTATACTATTCATTGGAGCAACAGTTTTGCGTGAAGCGGGTCAGGGGAGGAATCCAGCAGCCCTAAGCGATGTAAGCTGTGTGCTCTTTTTTTGTACAATCAAAAACCCTTTGAAATCAAGGTTTCAAAGGGTTTTATTTTATTTCTTATAAGCAAGGGGGAGAAAAGGATCGAATTGTCAAAAATTGAGCAAGCGTTTTAGATAACAAAAAAATATTTTTCGCAAACGATTGCGTTGGCTTCTGGCAAAGGATGAGCAAATTTGTTAAAAATCTAATAAATTACAAAATGAAAGCGTTTTTATTACAGGAATTGCTTGATAAAAAAGTATGAAAGCGATATGATAGAGTGGAAGAAAAAATGGAGGAATATCATGTCACATATTAAATTTGATTATTCAAAAGTTTTAGATAAATTTGTTGCCCCACATGAAGTGGAATACATGCAAGCACAAGTAACAGCTGCGGATGAATTGATCCGTAAAGGAACTGGTGCTGGTAGCGACTTTTTGGGTTGGTTGGACCTTCCTGAAAACTACGACCGCGAAGAATTCGACCGCATCTTGAAAGCCGCTGAGCAAATCAAGTCAGACAGCGATGTCTTGGTTGTAATCGGTATCGGTGGATCTTACCTTGGTGCTAAAGCGGCCATCGACTTCTTGAACCACCACTTTGCAAACTTGCAAACAAAAGAAGAACGCAAAGCTCCACAAATCCTTTATGCAGGAAACTCAATCTCATCTACTTACCTTGCTGACTTGGTAGAATACGTAGCTGACAAAGACTTTTCAGTAAACGTAATTTCTAAATCAGGTACAACAACAGAACCAGCTATCGCTTTCCGCGTCTTCAAAGAACTTTTGGTGAAGAAATATGGTCAAGAAGAAGCCAACAAACGTATCTACGCGACAACTGACCGCCAAAAAGGTGCCGTTAAAGTTGAAGCAGATGCGAATGGTTGGGAAACATTTGTGGTTCCAGATGATATCGGTGGACGTTTCTCAGTCTTGACCGCAGTTGGATTGCTTCCAATCGCAGCATCAGGTGCGGACATCAAAGCCCTTATGGAAGGTGCAAATGCAGCACGTAAAGACTACACTTCAGATAAGATTGCTGAAAATGAAGCTTACCAATACGCAGCGGTTCGTAACATCCTTTACCGCAAAGGCTATGCAACTGAAATCTTGGTAAACTACGAGCCATCACTTCAGTATTTCTCAGAATGGTGGAAACAATTGGCTGGTGAGTCAGAAGGGAAAGACCAAAAAGGTATTTACCCAACTTCAGCTAACTTCTCAACTGACTTGCACTCATTGGGTCAATTTATCCAAGAAGGAACTCGTATCATGTTTGAAACAGTTGTTCGTGTTGACAAACCACGCAAGAACGTGATTATCCCTAGCTTGGAAGAAGACCTTGACGGACTTGGTTACCTTCAAGAAAAAGATGTTGACTTTGTAAACAAAAAAGCGACCGACGGCGTTCTTCTTGCCCACACAGATGGTGACGTACCAAATATGTATGTGACTCTTCCAGAGCAAGATGCTTTCACTCTTGGCTACACTATCTACTTCTTCGAATTGGCCATCGCCCTTTCAGGTTACTTGAATGCCATTAACCCATTTGACCAACCAGGTGTTGAAGCATACAAACGCAACATGTTTGCCCTTCTTGGAAAACCAGGATTTGAAGAATTGAGCAAAGAACTCAACGCACGTTTGTAATATAAAACGCAGCCTCCCTTCGGGGAGGTTTTTTGCTCTTTTAAAAATCAACTGCTAGCCTGCTTTGTTAGTCAGCCCGCTATCTGGCTTTCTTCTTATTTGTCGACTCAGCGATGGTTTTCCTTTCCCTGATTCAGAGAAGATGCAGTAGCAATGTGATAGACTTTTATCTAGAAAGTTGAACTTGCTGCTATTTTGATGGCTCTAGAAAAGCAGAGGACCAGGATTGGAAAGGAGTCCTGATGAAGTTATTATTGGCTGAAAAAGTGAAACAAAAATAGTCATATATAGTTGGTTTTGTGGGCACGGACGAGAGTTCGTGCCTTTTTGCTTGTGTACTTTCAAGCTAAGCCAGTTCAAAATATGATATACTGGAATAAAGTTATATTAGCATGACAAGTTTCACGCTAGGCTATTGTCTTTAAACAGTAGGTACACAAGGTAGAAATTCTGATAGTTTGCGTAGCTATTTGACTGGTATGGTTATAGAAAAGAGAATAGCAGCATTCAGTGAAGAGGCAGTGTGAAGTTAATAGAGTCGTCTTTTCAATGATAGAAGAGCCAATAGATGAGGAGGAGCTATGGGAAAGAGAAATCTGGAAGCTTTGAGGCAGAAACATCAATCAAAATTCAAGAAGGCTCAAACGAAAAAGCCAGCAGATAATCAACCATCCTTTCTATCCAAATGGAAAACCAAGGAAGACAAACATATCAAACCATCTGCTGGATTGAAAGAAGTGCAGGGAAGACCCGAAGAAAATCAAGCTCGTCCCTCCGTTTCCTCTCCATCAAAAGTGGCATTTCCAATAGAGAGCTCAAGCAATGAGTTGTCTGCCGTCTCTTCAATAGAGGACAAAACCGGCTATGGGGCTAAACCAAGTCCTCAAGACCAGCCAGTGTTTTCTGAGCAGTTAGGAGGAGCTCAGCAGGTAAAGGAGCCTCTGTCGCTTCTGTCGCAGAATTTGTTGGAATTAAAGCAGAGAGAGCTGAAGCGTCTCATTTCTAGCTTAGAATCACTGAAAGCTAACAAACAAAACCAAGTCCTTGGTGGAAATCAAGCTAGCCAGCCGGTGTCTGACCTTGTAACAGAACCAAAGCAGACAAAGCTTTCTCCGCGAATATCCTCTAATGAGCTTGCTAGAGAGATAGATAAAGTAGAGTTTAAGAAGAAAAAACTAGGATTCTTTTCTAAGATATGGGTGATGGTACTTTCTAGTTTGGGTATTATGGCTTTTTTGGCTGAGACTGGAAAAACGTGGCTAGAGATGGAAAAGGTAAAAGATAAAGAAAAAGCTGCAGATATTTCTCTTATGTTAGACTCATATAGAAAGGATCAAGATTTAAAATCTGCTAATCGTCCAGAATGGATTGCTAAAAAAGAGGAGTATCAGTTTCATATTAGCTATGATGATATCACTTCTTTGTTCTTAGACTTCACTTCGTCGGTTCCAAATCTGACCACGGTCGACGAGGTAGTTGCAAAGTTAGGGAAAGCTGAGTCTGGTAAAGAAATAGACCAAGATGACCCAATCAAGACGATAGCTTTAGACTACTCACAAGCAGGGACGGAAGCGAAAGTGAGCCTCTCTTTTAAGAGCTATTTTGGTTCTTCTGAAACTCCTAAGTTGCAATCCCTAAAATGTGCGCATCTCAGTAGTGCACATCTACCAAACCGAAATGCTCAACTTACTCGTCAAGAACTTGCTGGTATAGAGAAAAGGAAGGCCTATCAGGAGATTGTCAGTCAGTTGGGACTTCCAGAGCGCCTTGATTGGAATGGGGGAATCTTGGGCAATGCTACTTTATCGATTTATTACCGCTTAGAGGATGGGCAGGAAGTCGGTTTTTCTTTTGAAAATAATAAGTCTCAGAGCTATCAATTGACAGAGAGTTCAGGTTTGGGAAATGAAACGGGAGATGCAGGTGCTCACTAGCGCTTGCCTAGCAGGAGAATCAGCCGTTTGTAGAAAGGGAATGAGCAATCAAGTATTTAGTTGATGGGTGAAAAGGTGAAAGATAGAAATTTAGAAGCATTGAGGCGGGAACACAAATCCAAGTTTAAAGCCAGAAATACTTCGTCAGTCAGGAATCAGCGGGAACGGGGAGGGGCTGCCCTCGAACAGACAAAGGAAGAAGCAAGGAAAGACACGCAGAGAACAGAGTCAGCAGTCAATCCTAATGGCCAGTTTTTAGCAAAGTCTTGGCTATCTCGTTATGCCTATCTTCTAGTGATTGCTGCAGGTCTAGTGGGACTGATTAGCTTCTTGATGGTGTATAAGCAACCGATTTTTAGGCTAGCAGGAAGTCGATCGGTTGTATCGGCCGTTAATACTGTTCCGACAGAATCAGAAAATAAGATAGGGCTACTGACGAAGGGAAATTCAGCTTTTATTGAAAAGAATCGAGAGGTCGATTTTCAATTCGAAGAGATTTTAGAATTGATTAAAACCATGAACGAACCTAATGTGTCTCCAGAGGATATCGTTAAGAAGTATGGAAAAGCCAGTTCTGGGAGTGAGGATAATAGCGTGAAGGGCAGTAAATTGATGACACTTTCCTACAATTTGGTAGGAAGAAAAGGAGTTGTTGATATGCACCTTAGGAATGCTGGAGGGGGAATGGAGCTTTCTACAGTATCAGCCACTTTCTTCCAGAATGCTGGGGAATCGATTACGAAGACAGTTGATGATTATCGGTCGCTTATTCCTCAAAGTAAGCGAGAAGGGATGGAAATCAAGCAAGCTATTGCAGAACTGGGGATGCCAAAGAGTATTTATGCTCATAAAACGTTTAAAAAGCAAGTTGATTTTTTTAGTATTAGCTATCCAACTAAGGAAAAGATGTCTGTTTCTTTGTATTTTGACGAAGTGAATGGGACTTACCGCCTCACCAGTATGATGACAAGTACGGTCTGAGAGCCTAGACTGAGAGCACGGATTTTTTCTTAAATAGACAAGGATAGAAGGATGGGAAAAAGAGATTTAGAAAAATTACGAAGGGAACATAAGGGAAAATTTAGTAGAACTAGGGCACCCTTAAAACGAGAGTCTAAGGAAGGGTCTGGTTTGCTAGCTGAAACAAATCTCAAGGAAGGCACAAGGCAGGTACCAAAGTCAACTTTTAAGAGAACCGCAAAGTTTAAACACAAATCACCATTTTTCAAGCTAGTGAGTGCTCTAGCCCGGATAGGCCTTGTTATCGGCCTACTTGTCTTAATCGGGAATTGGACCAATTCTTACAGAAAGAATCCGTTTGTAAGAACAGAAGCAAAATATTCTTCTTCAAATGCCGAAGTTTTGGATTGGGAACCAAGGGATTTTATAAAGTATAAGATTGAAGAGGACGAGGATAAAAATATAACAGTATCCAATTTTGTTCGTCAACATGGTTTAGCTAAAAGCAGCGATGAAACGGTGATTGGCAAGAAGGATAAATTATTATCACTGATCTATGATTTGAAGGGAGGAGGCTTTGCCGTCCTTCAATTCTGGGATTTTGGTTCAGGTCTACATCTTACTAGCATAGCTTATAATATTTATCAAAATGAGGATTTGACAGGGGAACGGCTTTCCTTCCTTAAGGGAATGACATCAGATGAAGAAAATGGCATTACTGATCTAGAAGTGATAGAACATTTGGGACTTCCCAACAACTACTACAAAGCAGTGGTGAAAGGATATTACAGTATGTCTATGGGCTATAGGGCAGAAGATAAAACCTTCTTCCATTTAAACTTTGTAAAGGGCAAGGACGGACAATTTCATCTGAATAAAGTTCAAGAGTCTAAATAGCTACTAGCTGCTAATAAAGTCACAACTGCATAGCCGAATTGTGTTATAATAGAGAAATAAAAGAGATAGAGAGTGGGACAGAAATCGGTAATTCATTAGAATTCGATTTCGTCGTCCCGCCTCCGCACAGTTGAGTAGGGCTGTAAAAGCTGATGAAGTCAGCGTAGTATAGCCCACTCAACCACTGCGTCTTGCTCGACAATCCAAAGACAATTGAGAGGCTAGGACTTTTGTCTCAGCCTCCAACAAAGAATAGAAAGAACAAAGAGGTGACGTCATGTCTGCTACGAAAATGAACGCTCAAGAAATTATCAAATTTATCGCTGATGCCAAGAAAAAGACTCCTGTCAAGGTAACCTTTGATGGAGAATTACACGGTTCGATTCCTTGGTCTGTTGTGAAGTTAGGCAATGTTCTTTTTGGAGACTGGGAAGAAATCAAGCCCCTCCTAGTGAACTTAGAGGAAAACAAGACCTATGTCGTAGAGCAGGATGCCCGCAATTCAGCGGTGCCGCTTCTGGACAAGCGCGACATCAATGCCCGTATTGAGCCGGGCGCTATTATCCGAGATCAAGTTGAGATTGGTGACAATGCTGTCATCATGATGGGGGCAGTCATCAATATCGGTGCAGAAATTGGTGCTGGGACCATGATTGATATGGGTGCTATTCTGGGCGGCCGAGCGATTGTTGGCAAAAATAGCCATGTCGGTGCTGGTGCGGTTCTGGCAGGAGTCATTGAGCCAGCTAGCGCAGAGCCAGTTCGGGTTGGAGACAATGTGCTGATTGGTGCCAATGCAGTTGTGATTGAAGGTGTACAAATTGGCAGTGGTTCCGTTGTTGCAGCTGGTGCGATTGTGACCCAGGATGTTCCTGAAAATGTAGTGGTTGCTGGTGTTCCGGCACGAGTTATCAAGACCATTGACGAGAAGACCCAGCAGAAGACAGCTCTGGAAGACGCTCTGCGTACGCTTTAATATTGGTTAACAGGATACTGCCGCCCTTGAATTGCATCAGGGGCGGTCTAGCTCTTTGTTTGCTCTGACAGGATTTTAAAGGAAAGAAACAATGCTTGATTATCTGAACATTCGCCGTGATTTACACCAGATACCAGAAATCGGTCTGGAAGAATACAAGACCCATGCTTATTTGATGCAGGTCATTGATGGACTGACAGCAGGTCTAGACTTTGTGGAAATCCGAACTTGGCGGACTGGTATTTTGGTCTTTATCAAGGGAAGTTCGCCGGATAAGACGATTGGTTGGCGGACGGATATCGATGGTCTTCCGATTGTCGAGGAGACAGGTCTGGACTTTGCTAGTACCCATGAAGGTCGCATGCATGCCTGCGGACACGATATGCACATGACGGTCGCTCTAGGCCTGCTGGAGCAAGCGGTGAGCGCTCAGCCTACCCACAATCTGCTCTTTCTCTTTCAGCCTGCTGAGGAAAACGAAGCTGGCGGTATGCTCATGTATGAAGACGGTGCGTTTGGCGACTGGCTGCCAGATGAGTTTTATGGTCTCCATGTGCGGCCTGACCTCAAGGTCGGTGATATTGCCACTAACAGAGGAACGCTATTTGCTGGCACCTGTGAAGTCAAGCTGACCTTTAAGGGGAAAGGAGGCCATGCAGCTTTTCCTCATGAAGCCAATGATGCCTTGGTAGCGGCTAGCTATTTTATCACCCAGGTGCAGACCATTGTCAGCCGCAATGTTGATCCGATCGAGGGAGCGGTTGTGACCTTTGGTTCGCTCCATGCTGGCACGACCAACAATGTCATCGCAGAAACGGCCTTTTTGCATGGCACCATTCGGACTCTGACTCAGGAGATGAACCTCTTGACTCAGAAACGCTTACGGGAAATAGCAGAGGGCATAGCCCAAAGTTTCGATCTGGAATTGGACTTGGAGCTTAAACAAGGTGGCTACCTACCTGTAGAAAATCATCCTGGCCTGGCAGACGAATTGATGGACTTTTTCCAGAAGGAAGAAGGAGTAGAGCTGATTGATATTGCGCCGGCTATGACAGGCGAGGACTTTGGCTATCTGCTCAGCAAGGTCAAGGGCGTCATGTTCTGGCTGGGAGTGGACAGCCCCTATGCCCTCCATCATCCCAAGATGACACCGGACGAGGCAGCACTGCCCTTTGCTATTGAAAAGATTGGGAAATTCCTAGATTATAAAATAAACGAAAGATAAGAAAAGAGGGGACGAGCTGCATGAAAAAAGAGCTGAGACAAACTGTACTGAACCAGATGAAGAAACTTTCGGGAAAAGAAAAAGAGCAGGCAGATAGCTGGCTGACCCAGCACTTGCTCAGTTCAGGAGCTTATCAAGAAGCTAAGGTCATCGCTACTTATCTTTCTATGCCGCATGAAGTCTCAACTGCGGCTTTTATCAAGCAGGCTCAGTTGGATGGCAAGCGGGTTTTGGTGCCTAAAACCTATGGCCAGGGTCGGATGATATTTGTGGACTATGATGAAAGTCGCCTGCAAAAAAGCTCTTTTGGTCTTATGGAGCCGATAAGTGAAGAGGCTGTGGATAAGACAGAAATTGATCTGATTCATGTGCCGGGTGTGATCTTCAGTTCTCAAGGCTTTCGGATCGGTTACGGAGGCGGCTACTATGACCGCTATCTGGCTGATTATGAAGGAGCATCCATCAGCACTATTTATGCAGTCCAACAGGCAGAATTTACACCAGCTCAACATGATGTCGCAGTAAAGGAGTTACTTATTTATGAAGCCAATCTTTGATAGAGACTATCCTGTGACAAGCATCCTGCTTATCCTGACGAGCCTTGTTTTTGTCTTGATGTTTCTTTCTTACGGTTTTCAATACAGCAGTTCCGAAGCCTTGTATCACTTTGGAGCTGTGCACGGTTACACGATTCAAGCGCTGCCGGAGCAGTTTTGGCGGGTTTTTGCTGCTATTTTCATCCACATTGGTTTGGAGCACTTTGTGGTCAATATGCTGCCCCTCTACTTCCTTGGCCGACAGATTGAAGCCATCTTCGGCTCTTGGAAATTCTTGATACTCTACCTGATGTCAGGCGTGATGGGGAATTTATTTGTTGTCTATTTTTCACCCAATAGCTTGGCAGCTGGGGCATCTACTGCTCTTTTCGGCCTTTTTGCTTCTGTTGTTTTGCTTCGTTATGCTACGCGGAACTACTATCTACAGCAGCTGGGCCAATCTTATATGAGTCTACTAGCTGTCAATCTGATCATGAGTTTTTTACCGGGGATTAGCCTTGCAGGCCACTTGGGTGGTCTAGTCGGTGGAGCTTTAGGAGCTGTGATCTTACCGGTTTCGGGAGAGCGCTACGCTTTTAGCAAGACCCAACGGTTTTTAGCACTGACAGCCTACCTTGGATTAGCATCTATTCTAATTTTTTGACTTTTCAACGACCAATTTTTTAAGAAATGAATTCAAATACCGCCTTAAAAAGCGGTATTCCAAAATGTGGCCAACCTCTGTCAGCAATAGAAAAATTGCTGATAGAGGTTGATTACCATATAATGAAAACTCTTAGAGATGCTGATATGACATCATTTTTAAGAGTTTTTTTACTTTATCCAGCAAAAGAAAAAGATTGAAGAAATTGTCCAAAATGGACTTTTTCTTCAATCTAACACCTAGTAAATCTAGGTGTTTTTTTGTATAGTGTTAAAAGCTGATGCATCAGCTAATCTATTGCTTATGCACTTCTATTATTTTTTCGTTTTCTTATCTAATTTTTTACCTAAATCGATAATGTACTGTTTCAAATCGTCTTTGACTTGAGGGTGCTTGAGGGCATAATCGATAGAAGTTTTCATGAAGCCAAACTTGTCGCCGACATCATAGCGATCACCTTTGAATTCGCGGGCAAAAACGCGCTGAGTCTTATTGAGGGTATCAATGGCATCAGTCAGTTGAATTTCATTACCAGCGCCAGGAGTTTGTTTTTCCAAGATTTCAAAAATTTCTGGCGTGAGCAGATAGCGACCGATAATGGCCAAATCACTTGGTGCATCTTCTGGTGCTGGTTTTTCAACAAATTTTTCAACGCTGTAGAGGCCATTGACGCCTTCGCCTTGCGGTGCAATAACGCCATAAGCAGAGACTTCTTCGTGAGGAACTTGCATAACTGCAATTGTAGACGCGTGGGTTGCTGCGTAGTCATCCATGAGTTGTTTGGTGAGTGGCACTGCCTTGTCATTGGTAATGTCCATCAAGTCATCCCCCAGCATGACCACAAAAGGTTCATTTCCGACAAAGGCTTTAGCTTGTAAAACAGCATCCCCTAGTCCACGTGGATGACTCTGACGGATGAAATGCAAGCCAATACCAGTGGTCTCATCCACCAGCTTGAGCAAGTCGTTCTTGCCCTTTTCTTTGAGGTTGTATTCTAGCTCAAAGTTGGAGTCAAAGTGGTCCTCAATGGAGCGTTTTGACTTCCCTGTGACAACCAGAATGTCTTTGATTCCAGATTTGAGAGCTTCTTCGACGATAAACTGAATAGTTGGTTTGTCAACGATCGGCAGCATTTCCTTGGCCAGTGCCTTAGTGGCTGGCAAGAAGCGGGTTCCGAGACCGGCTGCAGGGATGACTGCTTTTCTGACTTTTGACATAAATTTCTCCTTTTTAAAAAATACTGCAACTTAAGACCACTCATTTTCAGCTTTGAATTCATTGCTCATCATATCATGAATGGCATCTTTGATATCATGGCCGTCATAGATAACCTTGTAAATGGCTTGGGTAATTGGCATATAGACACCGAGCTCTTGCGCTAGTTCGTAGGCTGCCTTGGTCGTAGAGATTCCTTCGATAACCATGCCCATATTAGCTTCAATATCAGCCAGTTTTTCGCCGCGACCCAGTGCATCGCCGGCCCGCCAGTTGCGAGAGTGGATAGAGGTTCCTGTGACGATTAAGTCGCCGACACCAGAAAGACCGCTGTAAGTCAGAGGGCTGGCACCAAGCTTGACACCAAGCCGGGTAATTTCAGCCAGACCGCGTGTGATGATGGCAGCTTTGGCATTGTCACCATAGCCCAGTCCGTGGAGAGCACCAGCTCCAACTGCGATGATATTTTTCAGAGCACCTGCTGTCTCTACGCCGACGACATCGGTATTGGTGTAGAGGCGGAAATAGTGGTTGCTGAAGAGCTCCTGCACATATTTAGCGGTTTCGAGGTCCTTAGATGCTGCGGTAATCAGGGTAATGTCGCGGACGATGGTTTCCTCAGCGTGGCTAGGACCTGAAACAACGACAATCTCGCTACGCAAGTCTGTAGGGATTTCTTCTTCCAGAATAGTCGAAATTCGTTTGTGGCTGTTAGGCTCTAATCCCTTGGATGCGTGCATGATTTTTACCTTGTGATCCAAGGTTTGCGCAACTTGTTTGGCTACCAGACGGGTCACCTTGGTCGGCACGACAAAAAGCACAGCATCTACGTTTGCTAGAGCATCTTTCAAGTCGTGATAAGCCTTGATTTCTTCGCTTAGAACCACATCTTTGAAATAGCGTTTGTTTGTATGCTGGTGATTGATCTCGTCAATCTGCTCTGCAATATTGCCCCAAATCCGGACTTCATGGCCATTATCATTGAGGACTTGCGACAGAGCCGTTCCCCAAGAGCCAGGACCAATCACAGCAATTCGTTGTTTATCCATCTTTTCTCCTTGTACGAGACCTACAAAAGGACTCAATCAATTTTAGAGTTATTTATTATATTGTACCATATAATAACTGAAATTTCTTACTTGACATTGTTTTTATCTATGATATAGTAAGGAAGCTAAACAAAGTTAAAAATCTACGAGGAGGAATCATGTTCAGAAAAGCTTTATCAGCCTATAAATTATTTATCTTTCTATCTCTTCTTATGACATCGCTGATGCTAGCTAGCTCGCTGTTGCAACCCCTGTATCTCAAAGATGTTTTGAATGCTCTTTTGTCGGGAAATCGGGAAGAAATCTATCGTTTAGGGGCTTGGTTGCTGGGTTTTGGTCTGGTTGGCCTGCTTGCTGGCGGGGCAAATGTGACCCTGGCAGCCTATATTGCACAAGGTGTGTCGTCAGATTTACGGGAAAAAACCTTTCGGAAAATCCAGACTTTCTCTTATGCCAATATTGAACAGTTCAATGCGGGGAATCTGGTGGTTCGAATGACCAACGATATCAACCAAGTACAAAATTTGGTCATGATGATGTTCCAGATTTTATTCCGCCTGCCTATTTTATTTTTAGGTTCCTTTATTTTGGCGGTGGTGACCATTCCTTCCCTGTGGTGGGTCATTGTCCTGATGGTCTTTTTGGTCTTCTTTTTGACAGGAGTGATGATGGGCTTGATGGGTCCACGCTTTGCCAAATTCCAAGTTCTCTTAGAAAAGATCAATGCGATTGCCAAAGAAAACCTGCGTGGCGTCCGTGTCGTCAAATCTTTCGTGCAAGAGAGAGAGCAGTATCAGAAATTTACGCAAGTTTCAGATGAACTTTTGGAGCAAAATCTTTTTATTGGTTATGCCTTTTCGATCGTTCAACCGATGATGATGATCGTCGGCTACGGGGCTGTTTATCTGACCATGTGGCTCTTGTCTAGCATGATACAGATGGATCCAGGCTTGGTTAGCTCGATTGTCTCTTTCATTTCTTATTTGAATCAAATCATGTTTACCATCATCATGGTTGGCTTTCTGGGCAATACTGTTACACGTGCCATGGTGTCAATTCGGCGGATCAAGGAGGTTTTGGATACGGAGCCAGCGATGACCTTCAAGAATGAAGCTGAAGAAGATTTAGAAGGTAGTCTGGTCTTTGACCACGTGACCTTTACCTATCCGACAGATACAGAGCCCATGCTCAAGGATATTAGCTTTGAAGTCAAACCGGGAGAAATGGTTGGTGTTGTTGGGGCAACGGGAGCAGGGAAATCAACTCTGGCCCAGCTCATTCCACGTCTTTTTGATCCTCAGGAAGGCTCCATCAAAATTGGCGGCAAGGACTTGCGAGACATTAGTGAAGCTTCGCTGAGAAAAAATGTCTCCATCGTTCTGCAAAAAGCTATTTTATTTAAGGGGACGATTGCGGACAATCTGCGTCAAGGAAAGCAAAATGCTAGCCTGCCAGAATTAGAACAGGCGGCGCGCATTGCTCAGGCGAGTGAGTTTATCAATCGCATGGAAGATACTTACAACAGCCAAGTCGAAGAACGGGGAAATAATTTCTCCGGTGGACAAAAGCAAAGAATGTCCATCGCGCGTGGTGTTGTCAGAAATCCCAATATCCTTATCCTAGATGACTCAACTTCAGCTCTAGATGCTAAGTCCGAAAAGCTAGTTCAGGAGGCACTGAACAAGGATTTGAAGGGAACCACAACCATCATCATTGCCCAGAAGATTAGCTCTGTTGTCCATGCGGATAAGATTTTGGTGCTAGATCAAGGGCGCTTGATTGGCCAAGGTAGACACGCAGACTTGGTTGCTACAAATGATGTCTACCGAGAAATTTATGAGACTCAAAAAGGAAAGGAGGACTAAGATGAAGACAGCAAAATTTTTCTGGCAATATTTCAAGCAGTATAAACTGGCCTTTTTGGTCGTCATGATTATGATTATCATCTCGACGGTTTTACAGGTTCTCTTTCCGATTTTTACTGGTCTCGCCATCAGTGAGCTGGTGGAGTTGGGCAGTGCTTTTGCGAGTGGCAAGCTTGCTTCAGGTGATGTTTCAGCCTTTGCCGCTTTTCAAGGAATCATGTGGAATTTAGCGCTGGCTTTCATCTTCCTTTCGCTATCGAGCTTGATCTACATGCTGCTGATGAGTCGGATCATTTCCTACTCAACCAATGAAATGCGCAAGGGGCTCTTTGGAAAATTAGCTCGCTTGACCGTTTCCTTCTTTGACCGTCATCAAGATGGGGATATCTTGTCGCGTTTTACCAGCGATTTGGATAATATCTTGCAGGCTTTCAATGAGAGTCTAGTCCAAGTGATGAGCAATATCGCTCTTTACATTGGTCTGATTATCATCATGTTTATGCGGCATGCGACCTTGGCTTGGGTGACGATTGCCAGTACGCCAGTAGCCATCATTGTCTTGGTGTCTATCATCAAACTTGCTCGCAAGTACACAGACTTGCAGCAAAAAGAAGTTGGTCAGCTCAATGCCTATATGGACGAGACGATTTCCGGCCAGAAGGCAGTTATTGTGCAGGGAATGCAAGAAGAAGTCATCAACGGCTTTGTCCAGCAAAATGATAAGGTTCGGTCAGCAACCTTTAAAGGACGCGCTTTTGCTGGTTTGCTCTTCCCTGTCATGAACGGAATGAGTCTGATCAATACGGCTATCGTGATTTTTGTGGGCTCAGCCATTATGCTCAATGATCCTAATGTGAAGACCTCAGTAGCCATTGGTCTGATTTCAACCTTTACACAGTTTTCTCAACAATACTATCAGCCTATCATTCAGGTTGCGGCAAGCTGGGGAAGCCTGCAGCTGGCTTTCACTGGTGCGGATCGGATTCAGGAAATGTTTGATGCGCCTGAGGAAGTACGCCCGCAGAATGCTCCAGCCTTTACCGAGCTGAAAGAAGGCGTCGAGATAAAGCATGTGGATTTCTCTTATGTAGAAGGCAAGCCGATTTTGAAAGATGTTTCCATTTCAGCGCCAAAAGGTAAGATGATTGCCGTTGTAGGGCCAACAGGATCAGGAAAGACGACCATCATGAACCTGATCAATCGTTTTTATGATGTGGATAAGGGCAGTATCGAATTTGACGGACGTGATATCCGAGACTATGACTTGGATAGCTTGCGCAGTCATGTGGGTATTGTTTTGCAAGATTCTGTCTTGTTCAGTGGAACCATTCGAGACAATATCCGATTTGGAGTGCCGGATGCCAGTCAGGAGATGGTTGAAATTGCTGCGCGTGCTACCCATATTCACGAGTATATTGAAAGCTTGCCTGATAAATACGACACACTCGTAGATGATGATCAAAACATCTTTTCAACAGGTCAAAAGCAATTGATTTCGATCGCTCGAACCCTTTTGACGGATCCTCAAGTGCTGATCTTGGATGAGGCCACCTCCAATGTTGATACGGTAACCGAGAGCAAGATCCAGAGTGCGATGGAGGCCATTGTGGCAGGCCGAACCAGCTTTGTCATCGCTCACCGCTTAAAGACCATATTGAATGCGGACCAGATTATTGTCTTAAAAGACGGGGAAGTCATTGAAAGAGGTAATCATCATGAATTGCTGCATCTAGGTGGCTTCTATTCTGAGCTCTACCACAATCAATTTGTATTTGAATAAATATATACAGAAACGGAGCTATTTCATGAGGCTACCTTCGTTTTTTGAAAGGAAGTAATCAGTTTTGTCCTGATCTATCTCTTTCATCGAACCAATCTGCTTCTGTTCATCGTAGGAGTCATCTTAGCTATTTTGGGAATTCTTGTCATGCTGGTCTTTGGCTATGGCATCTACAAGGGTAGACTAAATTTGCAAAAGGTTATTGATGATTTTGAAGAGAAACTGAAGTTAGCTCAATAATATTTCCAATTGATTTCCCCCAAAAACTTTGTCATTCGGCAAAGTTTTTTCTTGACTATTTCTGACCAAGTGATAAAATAATAACTATAGATTAGCACTCGATGTCATAGAGTGCTAAAATTCAATCTTTGGAGGAAAAAGATGTTAAAACCATTAGGTGACCGTGTGGTCTTAAAAGTAGTAGAAAAAGAACAGAAAGTTGGTGGCTTTGTCATTGCTGGTGCAGGACAGGACGCGACAAAAGAAGCAAAAGTCATCGCAGTTGGCCAAGGAATCCGTACGTTGAACGGAGAGCTGGTTGCACCAAGTGTCAAGCCAGGTGATAAGGTTTTAGTTGAAAGTCATGCTGGCATTGAAGTCAAAGATCAAGATGAGAAATTCTTGGTTGTTGGAGAAGCAAGCATTCTTGCAATTGTGGAGTAAAAATCTAAGAAAGAGGTTTAAAAATGGCAAAAGATATTAAATTTTCATCAGATGCACGTAGTGCAATGGTTCGTGGTGTGGATATTTTAGCAGATACTGTCAAGGTAACCTTGGGCCCTAAAGGTCGCAATGTTGTTTTGGAAAAATCTTTTGGTTCACCCCTCATCACCAATGACGGTGTGACCATTGCCAAGGAAATCGAACTGGAAGACCATTTTGAAAATATGGGCGCTAAGCTGGTGTCAGAAGTGGCTTCAAAAACCAACGATATCGCTGGAGACGGAACAACGACTGCTACTGTCTTGACCCAAGCTATCGTCCGAGAAGGGATTAAAAACGTAACTGCGGGTGCTAACCCAATTGGTATCCGTCGCGGAATTGAAGCAGCAGTTGCGACTGCTGTCAGCGCTCTGAAAGAAACTGCGATTCCGGTTTCTAACAAGGAAGCGATTGCTCAGGTCGCTGCCGTGTCTTCTCGTAGCGAGAAAGTCGGAGAGTACATCTCTGAAGCTATGGAAAAAGTTGGCAACGACGGTGTTATCACTATCGAAGAGTCCAAAGGGATGGAAACAGAGCTGGATGTCGTAGAAGGTATGCAGTTTGATCGTGGCTACCTGTCTCAATACATGGTGACGGATAGTGAAAAAATGGTGGCTGATCTGGACAACCCTTATATCTTGATTACAGACAAGAAAATTTCTAACATTCAAGAAATTTTGCCATTGTTGGAAAGTATTTTGAAAACCAACCGTCCGCTCTTGATTATTGCGGATGATGTAGATGGTGAAGCTCTGCCAACACTGGTTCTTAACAAGATTCGTGGTACCTTTAATGTAGTTGCTGTTAAAGCACCAGGTTTCGGTGACCGTCGCAAGGCTATGTTGGAAGATATTGCCATCTTGACTGGTGGTACAGTAATTACAGAAGACCTTGGTCTGGAGCTCAAAGATGCAACTATTGAAGCGCTTGGACAAGCTTCTAAAGTTACTGTTGATAAGGACAGTACTGTGATTGTGGAAGGCTCTGGTAATCCTGAAGCTATTGCCAATCGTGTGGCCGTTATCAAATCGCAAATCGAAAGTACAACTTCTGAGTTTGATAAAGAAAAATTGCAAGAACGTCTGGCTAAATTATCCGGCGGTGTGGCAGTGATTAAGGTCGGTGCTGCAACCGAAACTGAACTTAAAGAAATGAAACTCCGCATTGAAGATGCCCTTAATGCGACTCGTGCCGCAGTAGAAGAAGGAATCGTATCTGGTGGTGGTACAGCCTTTGTTAGCGTATTAGATGCAGTAGCTGCCCTCGAATTAACAGGTGATGAAGCGACTGGTCGTAACATCGTCCTCCGTGCCTTGGAAGAGCCTGTCCGTCAAATCGCTTTGAATGCAGGATTTGAAGGCTCTATCATCATTGACCGCCTGAAAAACTCTGAAGCAGGTACAGGCTTTAATGCTGCGACTGGTGAATGGGTGAACATGATTGAAGCTGGAATCATTGACCCAGTTAAGGTGACGCGCTCAGCCCTGCAAAATGCCGCTTCAGTTGCTAGCCTGATTTTGACAACAGAAGCTGTTGTGGCTAATAAGCCAGAACCTGCGCCAGTAGCACCAGCTATGGACCCAAGCATGATGGGCGGCATGATGTAAGACACATCGAAAAAAGTACAACTTTTTTGAAATCAATAAAGTAAAAAAGACTTCAAACTATTGATCCAAAACAATGGTTTGAAGCCTTTTCATATTGAAAGTAATCAACAATGTTGAAATATAAATGATTTTTAGAAGATGCTTGGAATGATTTTAAATCTGATTATTTTAAAATGGGGCAAGTAATAACTGTTTAAAACTATAAATCATTAAAAAAGTTTCCAATTTCGTATAGTTGGAAACTTTTTTATTACTTTTAATGACTAATCGCCTTGAGATAAAAATTCTGAGATCAAAACTTCTTGACTAATTGATTCAGATAAAGCTTGTTTAAATGCTAATTTTCCTAATGAATAGGATTTGTGGTCTATCGTCGGGAGTTTCAACAGTTGCCCAACTAATAGACGTTCCTGACCAATAATATAGGGACATTTTTTTCCACTTTCTTCATATCCTTTTATGAGCCCAGCAGCAACTTCATCACTTGTAGCTAATACACCATCGATGTGAGCATCTTTTATCAATTGATGAGATACATGTAGGCCATCATTAAAATCGTGGATGTTTCCAACTACCATATGTGGGGCCAATTGTTGACCATAAACATCGTGATAAGCTAATAATGCGGTTTGATAGGTAGCCGATGATTCATTATCTCTTGAAAATAACAAAACTAAGTGTTCTAAATCTCGTGCTTTCATAGCAGAAAAAGCATCCACAAATGAAGAGTAGCGGTCAAGGTAAGCGGAGGATAGGAGCTGATATCCCTGCAGTTTTTCACAAACCACTATGCGTCCATATTTTGCATAGGTTTCAATCATATCAAGACTAATGGCTCTTGAAGTGAAGATTAAAGCGTCAATAGCTTCCATTTTGAGTTGCTTCAGGTAGGATAGTTCTAATTCTTGGTTGTAATCTGAAGGCATCATAACAAGCTGATAGTCGGTAGCTTTAGCAGCATCTAGGAGACCATTTATTAATTGTGTAAAATACGGGTGGCGCGTGTGTGGAATGACGACACCTATTTTTTGTGTTTTGCCTCGACTGAGATCTCGCGCTAGTTGGTTTGGCATATAATCCAATTCAGTGATAAGATCCATTACTTTTTGTCGTGTCTCATCAGAAACATGTGGATGATGATTGATCACACGGGAAACTGTCGATTTAGCAACACCTGCCTTTTTAGCTATATCACTAATACTCGTCATTATAAGAGTCCTACTTTAAATATTTTTGAATCCCATATCCTACGCCATCTTCATCATTAGACTTCGTTATTTTATAGGCTATCGCTTTGATGTCATCAAAGGCATTATCCATCACAATAGGGTAACCTACCATTTCAAGCATCGGCAAATCATTATGTCCGTCTCCAAATGCAGCCGTTTCTTCTTTAGCCAACTGCTCTTTTCGAAGGACGTAAGCAATTCCTTTAGATTTTTTGGCTAAAACATGTGTAATTTCAAGATATGCCTTACCTGAACGTTGAATAGTGATTTCTTGTAAGTCCAAACTTTGAAGATATTTTTGTAATTCTAGCATATTTGCTTCATCGAAAGTAATCATCATAATCTTAAAAGTATTTATTTGGCCTTCTAAAAACTGATCTTCATTATGAATAAACGTTGGTGTTTGTTGAGTTAAACTATGTTCGTATAGGATTCCTTCATCTATTTTATCACAATACCAGTTATTAAGATCGTAATAAGATAAACTAACTTGAGGGAAATGCAGCCGTATTCCTCTCAGCACCTGCTTTACTGTGCTTTTTTTAATGGTTTGTGAACGAATAGGTAGGACTTGATTATGATCGCCTATTGTATAAATTAATCCTCCGTTAAACGTAACTTGGGTACCTTTTAATTGAAGGGCCTCTATAGCATCCTTCATTTCCATTGGTGCTCTAGCAGATACTAAAGTTATGGGAATCCCTGCTTCACGTATTAAGGCAGCATTGTTGTTAGTCACTCGTCCTTCACTATTTAATAATGTACCATCCATGTCACAAAAAATACGTTTGATATTCATAAAATGTACCTCTCTTTCTTCTGAAACCATTATAAATTCTGGAACGCGTTCCATGTCAAGCTTAAAGTTGTAAATTTTTTAAGAAAAATCGTATTTGACTTTTCTGCATTCCTTCACGCATTATCCAGAATTACGTAACTTCACCAATAAGACTTGTTGAAAAACGATTATTCTATAGTCACATATTCTGCTATAATTACCTTGATGAGAAATAGTTTTCTTGGACAAAAGACCACCTCAAGGGTGGTCTTTTATGGTTTGCCAAACGCTAGTCCATGATAAGTGAATTGGAACAGATGTTCGACTTGCAGGTTTCATTAGATTAGGGAGAATTTAATCACATCAGAGGAGTCGGGATAGATTACTCATAAAAAATGTGGGGCAAGTGACGGGGCAAATGCTCATGAGACAAGAGAAAAAGCCTTGGAATCCAAGGCTTTTTAGTCATACTTTCTATGCCCCCTGCAGGGCTCGAACCTGCGACCCATAGATTAAGAGTCTACTGCTCTACCAACTGAGCTAAGGAGGCAAGAGAAAAAGCTGTATTGGTGCCGGACCTTCACGATTTGTATTGAACCCGCACAATTAAGCAGGTGGGCAACTCGCTCTAACTGAAGCTGCTTCCGCGTGACACGGCTTGCACGCTGTTAGAAGTCTTTTGTTTCCCTAATAATACAAAAAATAGTCGGTCAACACTTAAGTGTGAAGTCGTACACCACAGCGTTTCTATAATTATAATACCATAAATTTTGAAAAATTCAAGAGAAAAATGTGATTTTTTGCAAACGATGCCATCATTTTTTTAAGTCATCAATCTTATTCTTGGTCATCCCAAGAGCTCGTTCGTATTTACCATTGTCATTGGGAGTGAAATAATTAGCATCCCTTATCTTGTCGGGCAGATAGTCTTGTTTGACCCAATTGCCAGGATAGGAGTGAGGGTAGAGATAGTCCTGCGCATTGCCCAATTCCTTGCTGCCGGCATAGTGGCCGTCGCGTAAGTGGCGGGGAATGGGAAGAGTTCCATTCTTTTTTAGGTCAGCCAAGGCCTTGTCCATGGCCACATAGGCTGAGTTGGACTTGGGAGATAGAGCCAGATCAATAACAATATTGGCAATAAGGATACGAGCTTCAGGAAAACCGATCCGCTGAGCTGCTTCCAGAGCTGTAACTGTATGGACTTGAGCGTCTGGATTTGCCAAGCCAATGTCCTCGTAAGCGATAACGGTCAAGCGTCGAGCTAGGCTAGGGAGGTCTCCTGCCTCAATGAGGCGAGCTGCGTAGTGGAGACTGGCATTGACATCGGAGCCACGGATGGACTTCTGCAGGGCAGAGAGGACATCGTAATGGCCGTCCCCGTCCTTATCCATGGTGATATAGCTCTTTTGCAGGCTGTTTTCCATGACATCGAGCGTAATGTGACGGATGCCCTTGCTATCTTCTGGTGTAGAAAGCACGGCTAGATCCAGCGAATTATAGGCGGAGCGTAGGTCTCCGTTGGTAGAGATGGCAATGAAATCCAGAGCCTCATCGTCTAGCTCCACTGGAAAATCAAATCCTCGTTCCTTATCCGTCAAGGCTAACTGAATGGCTTTCCGAATGTCGTCGTTGCTGAGGGGCTCAAGCTCAAATATCTGAACTCGGCTTCGAATAGCAGGGGTGACAGAAAAGAAAGGATTTTCTGTCGTCGCCCCAATCATGATGACTAGTTCGCTTTCTAATAGCGGCAGTAGGAAGTCTTGCTTGGTCTTGTCCAGACGGTGAATCTCGTCTAGCAGGAGCACCAGTCCGCCAGAAAATTTAGCTTCCTCAGCAATCTCCTGCAGGCGCTTCTTGCTATCTACGGTGGCGTTAAAGGTCCGAAAGGCGAACTTAGTTGTGCCGGCAATAGCTGAGGCGATAGAGGTTTTTCCGATGCCGGGTGGCCCGTAGAGAATCATCGAGGACAGGCGGTTGGCTTCAACCATACGGCGGATGATTTTTCCAGATCCGACCAGATGCTGCTGGCCGATGATCTGATCAATGCTGGTCGGTCGCATGCGTAGGGCGAGGTTTTCTGGCATAAGATTTCCTTTCTGCAAGTGTTTTTCTTAGCGTTTTGTGTTACTATTATAGATAGTAATATTTTATCACAATGAAAAGAGGAAATCATGGCTAAGTACGGTTTTTTGGAGATATTGGACGAGGAAATGGGGAAGAGCTTTCCTTTTGACTATGAGATAAACTGGGACAAGAAGAATCACGCAGTGGAAGTGGCCTTTCTCCTTGAGGTGCAAAATCCCGGCGCGATTGAGACTGTTGATGCTGAGGGCAATGCCTCGGCAGAGGATATTTACTTTGAGGAAGCCGTGCTTTTCTATAATCCGGTTAAGTCTCGTTTTGAGGCAGAGGACTATCTGGCGGTTCTTCCCTATGAGCCGAAGAAGGGGCTGTCGCGGGAGTTTCTGGCTTATTTCGTGGATTTCCTAAGCCAAACAGCTGAGTCTGGTCTTGATGCGCTCATGGACTTCTTAGCAGATTCAGAGGCGGCAGAGTTTGAGATGGCTTGGAATGCTGAGGCCTTTGAAAATGGCAGAGCTGAGTTGACTGAGACAGACTTTTATCCTTATCCGAGATATTAGGAGGCGCTTATGGCGGATGCAGAAGGACTAGATTTGCTGCACAAACAGATGGAGTTTTCTGGTTGCAAGATTGCCTTGCTCTGTGATGATAAGCTACTGACTATCTTGCGAGACGATATTTCAACTATTCCTTGGCCCAATATGTGGGAGCTGCCGGGCGGTGGCCGCGAGGGAGAGGAGACCCCTTTTGAATGCGTCCAACGAGAGGTTTTTGAAGAGCTAGGAATTCATTTAACTAAAGATTGTCTGCTTTGGGATAAGATTTATCCAAGTATGCTTTTTGAGGGGAAGGAGTCGGTCTTTCTAGTTGGCAAGTTGGCTCAGGAACAGTTTGACCAGATTATCTTTGGTGACGAAGGGCAGGGCTACAAACTGATGAGTATTGACGAATTTCTTGGCTCAGATAAGGTTGTACCTCAGTTGCAGGATAGAGTGAGAGATTATATGGAGGAAGTAAGATAGATGTCAAATCGTAGTAAAAATATCAACATGTTTCTTATGGATGGTGAAGTAACTGGAAAAATCAAGTGTACCTTATCAAATTGGACAGGGGTAATTTATAAAATTCCTCGTATTCAATTGGCGGATTTAAAACTCCGAGATGAAATGAAGCAAAGTGGTATCTATTTCTTGTTTGGACGTGATGAGGAAAAGCAAAAAGATATTACTTATATTGGACAAGCAACTACTCGAAAAAATGGAGAAGGGGTGCTTTTGCGCGTTCAAGAGCATACTCGTGATAGTCATGCAGATTACTTTAACGATGTCATTATTTTGACGACGCAGAATAATTCATTTGGTCCCACAGAAATTAGCTATTTGGAAAATAAATTTACTCAGTTAGCTAAAGAATCTGGTCGATTTATTGTGAAAAATAGCAATGACCCTAACCCTGGGAATGTAACTGAGGAAAAAGAGTCAGAATTAGATGAAATAGTTGAAAATACTTTAATGATTGTTGGTACCTTGGGTTATCGTGTTTTTGTTCCTATGACAAAGACATCGGAGAAAGACTTACCTGATGATCAATCAACTTATTTATATTTAAAACGAAAAACTAAGAAGTCCAATAAAGTAATAGAAGCTCGTTGTGAACGTACTTCGGAAGGGTTTGTAGTTTTGGAGGGCAGTCAAATAGAGGTGATAGATTCCAACGTAATCCCAGCTAGTCTACAAAAACTTCGTAAAGAACTAATTGATACAAATGTAATCAAAGATGGTATTTTACAGGAGAAACAACTTTTTTCTAGCCCTTCTTATGCAGCAGCTTTTGTTATAGGAATGAATACCAACGGACGAATAGACTGGAAAGATAAAAACGGTAAGACCTTAAAAGAATTGGAAGAAACGATAGATTGTTAAGGAGAAACAAATGGAAACATGGCAAGAGTTAAAAGTTACGGTTAAGCGTGAGGGGGAGGAATTGGTTTCCAATCTCTTGATTGAGCTGGGTGCCCAGGGTGTTGCGATCGAAGATAGCATGGACTATGTGGGGAATGTGGATCGTTTTGGTGAAATTTTCCCAGAGGTTGAGCAACAGGAAGAAATCGTGGTCACAGCCTACTACCCTGAAACGGTTGATGTGGCAGGGGTTGAGGCAGACTTGCAGGATCGTCTGGCAGAATTGACCGATTTTATTGATTTGGGAGAGGTCAAGATTGGTACGACTGCCCTGGCTGAGGAAGACTGGGCGGATAACTGGAAGAAATACTTTGAGCCGGCTCGGATCACCCATGACTTGACTATTGTCCCGTCCTGGACGGACTATGAGGGAACAGCTGGTGAGAAGATTATCAAGCTGGACCCCGGTATGGCCTTTGGTACAGGCACTCATCCGACGACCAAGATGAGCCTCTTTGCGCTGGAGCAGGTCTTGCGAGGCGGAGAAACGGTGCTGGATGTGGGTACAGGTAGCGGTGTCCTCTCCATTGCCAGCTCTCTATTAGGCGCTAAGGACATCTACGCCTATGATTTAGATGAGGTAGCGGTGCGCGTTGCTCAGGAAAATATTGAGCTCAATCCAGATATGGAGAACATCCATGTAGCGCCGGGGGATCTTCTCCGAGGCGTAGAAATCGAGGCGGATGTCATTGTTGCCAATATTTTGGCCGATATTCTTATCCATCTGACAGAGGATGCCTACCGTCTGGTCAAGGATGAGGGCTATCTGATTATGAGTGGGATTATTTCTGAGAAGTGGGAAATGGTGCGCGAGTCAGCGGAAGCGGCAGGATTTTTCCTAGAAACGCATATGATTCAGGGCGAATGGAATGCCTGTGTCTTTAAGAAAACACAGGACATTTCAGGCGTGATAGGTGGATAGATGCAGCAGTATTTTATAAAAGGAAATCCTCAGTCCCCTCTGGTGGTTACGGATAAGGACACGGCCAAACATATGTTTTCAGTCATGCGGCTCAAAGAGGGCGACCAAGTCACACTGGTTTTTGATGATGGCGTGAAACGACTGGCTCGGGTATTGGATCCTATCCAGCAGAGTTTGGAAATCTTGGAAGAGCTAGCAGACAATACCGAGTTGCCGATTCAAGTGACCATTGCTTCAGGCTTTCCCAAGGGTGATAAGTTAGAGCTTATCACCCAGAAGGTAACGGAGCTGGGGGCCAGTGCTATCTGGGGCTTTCCAGCGGACTGGTCGGTGGCCAAGTGGGATGGCAAAAAGCTGGCTAAAAAGAGTGAAAAGCTAGAGAAAATTGCTCAGGGAGCAGCTGAGCAGAGCAAGCGCAATCTGATTCCTGAGGTTCGGCTCTTTGATACAAAGGCAGACTTTCTGGCGGTCTTGGCAGACTTTGACCGCATCATCGTGGCCTATGAGGAATCGGCCAAAGAAGGAGAATCTGCAGCTCTAGTAGAGGCGGTGAGAGGTTTGGGCAAGGGAGATAAACTACTCTTCATCTTCGGACCGGAGGGCGGTCTATCGCCAGATGAAATAGCAGCCTTTGGCCAAGCAGGGGCTGTATCGGCTGGCCTAGGTCCACGTATCCTGCGAGCTGAAACCGCTCCGCTTTATGCCTTGACCGCAGTCAGCGTTATGCTTGAATTAGAAAAATGAAATCAGCGGACTTCTGCTGATTTTTTCTTGTCTGTCGCTACTAGATTCCTTTTTGTGGAAAGCTGTTCTTGACATAAAAAATTTTTATGGCCAGCTTTAAAAAATACTATTGGACGACTGAGAGGTGGAATGGTAAGATATTCTATATCAAGTTAAGGAGGGATCATCTATGTGCAGAACAATTGTTGGAGTGTCGGCTAATCTTTGTCCAGTGGATCAGGCGGGCAAAAACATTCATTCATCTGTATCTTGCAAATTTGCCGAAAGCATCAAGCTAGTCGGTGGTCTGCCTATGGTGATTCCTGTTGGGGATAAAAGTCTGGTCAAGGACTATATAGAAACCATTGATAAGCTGATCCTATCAGGCGGTCAAAATGTTCATCCGCAGTTTTATGGAGAGGAAAAGGCCATCGATAGCGATGATTACAATCTGGCTCGCGATGAGTTTGAGCTAGCACTCTTAAAGGAGGCTATTCGTCAGGGTAAGCCAGTCTTGGCTATCTGCCGCGGTCTGCAGTTGGTCAATGTTGCTTTTGGTGGCACGCTTAATCAGCAAATTGACAATCATTGGCAGGGGCAACCGTTTGGGACTTCGCACTCCATTCGTACAGAGAAAGGCAGTGTTGTGGAGCGGTTATTTGGTCAAGCCAGCCAGATCAATTCTGTCCATCGCCAAAGCATCAAGGACTTAGCGCCTAATTTCCGAGCAACTGCCTTTGACCCAAGGGACAATACCATCGAAGCAATTGAGGCTGTGGACGGCAGTCGTATCATCGGCCTTCAGTGGCATCCAGAGTTTTTGATCAACGAAGAAAAGGGCAATTTGGAGCTCTTCCAATATCTTTTGCAAGAATTATAAATTCTTAAATTATTTTTAGCTAATTTTAAGATAAGCTTTATATAATATAACCATCAAATGAAGACCTCCTAACTTTATTTGATGAAATCCTAAAACTTTTCTTTTTCATAATAATCTCCCTATAAGAACCGCCAATCGGCGGTTTTTTGCTGGAAGGGCTGAGAAATCTGGATTTTCATCAAATTCAGGTCTTTTATGTTATAATGAGTCACAAGTAGGCCGAGCGAATCGGTCGGTAGATGGAGGACCAGAGATGTCACGAGCGGAGCGAGTTATTTTAACAAATATGTGTATGGTTTACGATGGGGACCGCATTTTAGTGCAAAATAAAGTAAATGACGATTGGACGGGACTATGCTTTCCAGGCGGTCATGTTGAACATCGTGAGTCCTTTGTCAAATCAGTGATACGGGAAATCAAGGAAGAAACAGGCCTAACCATCTATGAGCCTCGCTTGTGTGGTGTCAAGCAGTTTTATACTGAAAAAGATGAGCGCTACATCGTTTTTCTTTACAAGACCAATCGTTTTGAGGGAGAACTGGTCTCATCTGAAGAAGGCGAGGTATTCTGGATTGACCGCAAAGACCTTGACCGCTACTCGCTGGCTGTGAGCTTTCAGGAAATGTATCAGGTTTTCACATCAGATTTGACGGAACAGTTTACCTATCTAGAGGATGGAGAGGTCATCAAAGATTTATACTAAGGAGAACCGCCCAATCGGCGGTTTTTTTGCTTGTTTTTTGCGAATTTAGTATAATAGGGACAGCAAAAATAGAAAAGAGAACTGTATGAAAATTCGTGGATTCGAGCTGGTTTCCAGCTTTCCAAATGAAGATTTATTACCCAAGAGAGAGACGGCTCACGCAGCGGGCTATGACTTGAAAGTGGCAGAGCGCACCATCATTGCGCCGGGGGAGATTAAGCTGGTTCCGACGGGTGTTAAGGCCTATATGCAGCCAAGCGAGGTGCTTTATCTTTATGACCGCTCGTCCAATCCTCGTAAAAAAGGCCTGGTTTTGATTAACTCCGTTGGGGTCATCGACGGCGACTACTATGGCAATCCTGGAAATGAAGGTCATATCTTTGCTCAGATGCAGAACATCACGGACCAAGAGGTTGTACTGGAAGTGGGTGACCGCATTGTGCAGGCAGTTTTTGCACCATTTTTGATGGCGGATGGGGATGAAGCCGACGGTGTGCGGACAGGCGGATTTGGCTCTACTGGGCATTGAGATGAAAGTGATTTTTGTGCGCTATGGTGAGCCTGATTACCATGAGTTAGAGGAGCGTTCTTATACTGGCTTTGGTCTGGATTTGGCGCCTTTATCTGAGCAGGGAAGACGGCAGGCTCAGGAACTTTGCCAGCATCCTTTACTGCGTTCAGCTGATTTGCTGGTGTCTTCTGCAATGACGCGGGCTTTAGAGACGGCCTCCTATCTGATTCGAGACCGCCAACTACCGCTTTTTGTGGAGCCTTTGCTACACGAATGGCAGGTTTATCAAACGGGAAGAGGGAACTTTGAAAAAGCTCGAAGCCTGTTTTTAGAAAATAATGGTGCCTTGCTCCCCAGTAGTCCTATTCAGTATGAGACGGCTGAGGAGATGAAGGCTCGTTTTGTAGACTGTATGGCAAAGTATCGAGATTACCAGACAGTAGTCCTTGTAGCTCATCGCATGCTGATCCGTCAGTTTGTGCCTGATAAGCAGATTGATTTTTGCCAAGTGATTGAATGTGAGATAGAGATATAGAAAGAGGTTTATCATCGCTAAGAAAAAATCAACCTTTGTCTGCCAAAATTGTGAATACCATTCGCCCAAGTATCTGGGCCGCTGCCCTAACTGCGGCTCATGGTCTTCTTTTGTCGAGGAAGTGGAAGCGCCTGAGGTTAAGCATGCCCGCGTTTCCCTGACAGGTGAAAAGACGCGGCCCATGAAGCTGGCTGAGGTCACTTCGATTGATGTTCATCGGACCAAGACCGACATGGACGAGTTCAATCGGGTGCTGGGCGGCGGTGTCGTGCCGGGCAGTCTGGTCCTGATCGGCGGGGATCCCGGGATTGGCAAGTCTACCCTGCTTCTGCAGGTATCGACGCAGCTTTCTCATCAAGGCACGGTCCTTTATGTCAGCGGGGAGGAATCAGCTGAGCAGATTAAGTTGCGGGCGGAACGCCTCGGTGATATTGACAGTGAATTTTATCTCTACGCCGAGACCAATATGCAAAATATCCGCACGGAAATTGAGAAAATCAAGCCAGATTTTCTGATTATCGACTCTATACAGACGGTGATGTCACCAGAAATTTCCAGTGTTCAAGGCTCTGTCTCTCAGGTCCGCGAGGTGACGGCTGAGCTCATGCAGCTGGCCAAGACCAATAACATCGCGACCTTTATCGTGGGCCACATGACCAAGGAAGGCACTCTGGCTGGTCCCCGAACGCTGGAGCATATGGTGGACACGGTGCTTTATTTTGAGGGCGAACGTCAGCACACTTTCCGTATTTTACGGGCAGTTAAAAATCGCTTTGGTTCAACCAATGAAATCGGTATTTTTGAGATGCAATCTGGCGGGCTAGTCGAGGTGCTCAATCCAAGCCAAGTATTTCTGGAAGAACGGCTGGATGGTGCGACAGGTTCGTCTATTGTCGTGACCATGGAAGGAACGCGGCCGATTTTGGCTGAGGTGCAGGCTTTGGTGACACCGACCATGTTCGGCAATGCCAAGCGGACCACGACAGGACTGGACTTTAACCGAGCCAGCCTCATCATGGCGGTTCTGGAAAAGAGGGCGGGACTCCTCCTGCAAAATCAGGATGCCTACCTCAAGTCAGCTGGTGGTGTCAAGCTAGATGAGCCAGCCATTGATTTGGCAGTAGCGGTAGCCATTGCTTCCAGTTACAAGGACCTGCCGACCAATCCTCAAGAGTGCTTTATCGGTGAAATTGGCCTGACTGGCGAAATCCGCCGGGTCAACCGCATTGAGCAGCGCATCAACGAAGCGGCGAAATTGGGTTTCACCAAGATTTATGCTCCCAAAAACTCTCTGAACGGCCTCAAAATTCCAGACAATATCCAAGTCATCGGTGTGACAACAATTGGGGAAGTCTTGAAAAAAGTATTTGCTGGATGATTTTCTTTGTTTTAAATTGCAAAAATATTTTATTATTGCTATAATTTTCTTAAAAACAAGGAGGGAACTCTTATGCAATTTTCCATGGATAGCAACATGCAATTTCCACTCGTTGATCTCTACCTTAATCAAGGAGAGACAGTCTTTATCCAGCGTGGCAGTATGGTCTATCACACACCTAATGTGACCTTGAATACTCAGCTCAATGCTAACGGTTCCGGTTTGGGCCGCTTTGTCAAGGCAGTCGGTCGTTCCATGGTGTCGGGTGAAAGTACCTTCATCACCCAAGCTGTCGCCCAGTCCGATAACGGTTTTCTAGCTTTAGCACCAGAAGTTCCCGGCCAAGTTATCCCTCTTTATCTGGGAGAAAAGCAGTACCGGCTCAATGACGGTGCCTTTCTAGCTCTGGACGGTACAGCTTACTATACGATGGAGCGCCAGTCTGTTGGCAAGGCGATATTTGGCGGTCAAGGTGGCCTCTTCGTCATGACGACTCAGGGTCAGGGCACTCTCTTGGCCAATGCCTATGGATCGATTAGGAAAATTGAGCTAAATAACCAAGAAGTAACCATTGACAATGCCCATGTCGTAGCTTGGAGTCAGTCCTTGGATTATAATATCCATCTCGAAAATGGTTTCTGGCAGTCGATCGGAACGGGAGAGGGAGTTGTAAACACCTTCCGAGGTACCGGGGAAATCTATGTTCAAAGTCTCAATCTTCAAAGCTTTGCAGGCTCACTCAGCCGCTATATCGCAAAAGGTTCATAGAAAGGTATGGATGAATTTCCGCACCTTTTTTGCATTTTCTTTTCATTTTTTCATAAAAAACGGATATTTTTGCTTCATCTAGATCTGAAAACTGACAAAATATCCAAAAGATGATAAGTGGTAGGAAATAATTTGAATATCAAATAAATTCTAGTAA
The DNA here is from genome assembly GCF_001578775.1 of Streptococcus cristatus. Classification (GTDB taxonomy): domain Bacteria; phylum Bacillota; class Bacilli; order Lactobacillales; family Streptococcaceae; genus Streptococcus; species Streptococcus cristatus_A. The sequence goes on from NZ_KQ969062.1 coordinate 306,860, forward strand.
GGGGAAAGAATGTCCTATTTTGAAAATTTTATGAAGGCCAACCAAGCCTATGTAGACCTGCATGGAACCTCCCACCTGCCGATTAAGCCCAAGACCAAGGTAGCGATCGTGACCTGTATGGACTCTAGGCTCCATGTGGCTCAGGCTCTGGGCTTGGCGCTGGGAGATGCTCATATCTTGCGTAATGCTGGCGGGCGGGTGACAGAGGACATGATTCGCTCGCTGGTCATCTCTCAGCAGCAGATGGGTACGCGGGAAATTGTAGTCTTGCACCATACGGATTGTGGGGCACAGACTTTTAAAAATGAAGAATTTACTGCTTTTCTCAATCAAGAGCTGGGCGTTGATGTCAGCGGTCAGGATTTCCTTCCCTTTACAGATGTGGAGGAAAGTGTGCGGGAAGACGTGGAGCTTCTCCGCCAATCCTCCCTAATCCCAGATGATGTAGAGATCTCAGGAGCAGTGTATGACGTTGCTACAGGGCGAATGACCGTCGTTCAGTAATTACCTAGGAAAGCCAATTTATCTGTCGGTATTTCGGCATTGAAATTGGCTGCTTTTTTGTGTTAAAATAGAATACGATTTTAATTTAGTTAGGACAATAAGATGATTCTTTCCATTATTTCACAAGGTCTGGTCTGGGCCATTTTGGGTCTGGGGATTTTCATGACTTTTCGGATTTTGAATTTTCCAGATATGACGACGGAAGGTTCCTTCCCTCTGGGTGGAGCGGTAGCCGTCACTTTAATCACCAAAGGGGTGAACCCTTTCTTGGCAACGGCAGCTGCGGTGTTGGCGGGCTGTCTGGCAGGTTTGGCGACTGGGCTTCTCTACACCAAGGGTAAGATTCCGACCCTGCTGTCAGGGATTTTGGTCATGACCTCTTGTCATTCCATCATGCTCATGATCATGGGACGGGCTAACCTAGGTTTGCTGGGAACTCGGCAGATTCAGGACTTTTTGCCCTTTTCTGGGGAAATCAATAATCTCCTGACAGGCTTGATTTTTGTCAGTCTGGTCATTGTCGCTCTGCTCTTTTTCCTAGATACCAAGCTGGGACAGGCTTATATCGCAACTGGGGACAATCCTGATATGGCGCGTAGTTTCGGTATCAATACTGGCCGCATGGAATTGATGGGCATGATCTTGTCTAATGGCGTCATTGCCTTGTCTGGTGCCCTGATTGCCCAGCAGGAAGGCTATGCAGATGTGTCCCGCGGGATTGGGGTTATTGTCGTCGGCTTGGCCAGTCTGATTATCGGAGAAGTGCTTTTTAGGGGTCTGACCTTGGCTGAACGCCTGATTACCATTGTAGTTGGCGCCATTGGCTATCAATTTCTGATTTGGGGCGTCATTGCTCTTGGCTTCAACACGAGCTATCTCCGTCTTTATAGTGCGGTTATCTTGGCGATCTGCCTCATGATTCCAACCTTGAAAAATACATTCTTTAAAGGAGCTAAGTTAAGCAAATGACAGCGATTGTAGAATTAAAAAATGCCAGCAAGCGGGTCAATAACGGCTTTGATGAAGAAAAGATCATCCTAAATGATGTGTCGCTGGAGATTCATGAGCACGATTTTATCACGATTTTGGGCGGCAATGGAGCAGGGAAGTCAACTCTTTTTAATGTAATTGCCGGTACGCTCTCTCTGAGCAGCGGTAGCATTTACATCTTGGGCGAAAATGTAACTAACTTTTCACCTGAAAAGAGAGCCAAATATCTATCGCGCGTCTTTCAAGATCCCAAGATGGGAACGGCTCCTCGGATGACAGTGGCGGAAAACCTGCTGATCGCCAAGTTTCGTGGCGAATCGCGCGGTTTAGTCCCTCGTCGGCTGAATAGCTACCGGCAGGAGTTTCAGGAGACTATTGATAAGATTGGCAATGGTTTGGAGAAACACTTGGATACGCCGATTGAGTTTCTCTCTGGTGGTCAGAGACAGGCTTTGAGTCTGCTCATGGCGACGCTCAAACGTCCGGAACTGCTTCTCTTGGACGAGCATACAGCAGCGCTGGATCCCAAGACCAGTGTGGCTCTTATGGAGCTGACTGACGACTTTGTCCGCAGAGACCAGCTGACAGCCCTCATGATTACCCATCACATGGAGGATGCTCTCAAATACGGCAACCGTCTGATTGTCATGAAGGAAGGGCAAATCATTCAAGATCTCAAGCAAGAAGAAAAAGCCAAGATGACCATAGCGGACTATTATGGCTTGTTTGAATAGAGTGAAGAGCTGATAGTTTCGGCTCTTTTTTGTTATAAAATTATGCAAAAAAACTTTTATACTTTTGATTGTAAACGCTTGCAATCTTTCGTGGAGAGGAGTATAATATAAGTAAAGATAGGGAAAGGAAAGAATTAATTTCGCATTCGATTTGCTTTGCTGATATCTAGTTATTTGTAACATATGAGTCGTTGCTTTACTGGACTATTGGTTAAATCATTGGGTAGGCCTGCTTAGCCTATCTGATTATGACAGTGGGATAGAAAGTAGAAGCTTTTAGATGGTTTTCAGTCTTCGAGATGTTAACCGATAGTTGCTTTGTGATCAATATTTCTAATGCTAGGATAAAAGAAAATCATTAGCGCTTAAAGGGATTAATAATTTAATAATTTAATAATTTAATAATTTAATAATTTAATAATTTAACAATTTAACAATTTAACAATCAACAATCATTGTTAGTCAGTTCCGAATGGAATAAACTGATTGCTCCCATATCAGCAAGGTGAATCAGACCTCTAGTCGAGTCAGGCTAGAGGTCATTTTGATGGATTCAGCGGCTGTTGCCGGAGTATGGCCTCAGCTAGTGAGGACTAAGGAAGCGGCTTTAAAAAGTGATGGGTAGGGCTTGCTGGGAAAGAAAATTGTCACGCAACTCTTTTCTCTTCTTTAGTCTATCTATCTGAAAAGTGATATAATATAGTTAGCGAAACACAAGGAGAAAAGCAATGAAATCAGCAGTTTATCTTAAGGCTGGTCAAGTTGGACTAGTAGAAATGGATCATCCGCAAATTCTAGATCCAGATGATGCCATTATCCGTATTGTTCGGACCTGTGTCTGTGGCTCTGATCTGTGGAGTTATCGAAATGAGCAGGTGAAGCCTGGGCGTATGAACAGTGGACACGAGGCGATCGGTATTGTCGAGGAAGTCGGTGATGCAGTAACGACTGTGAAAGCAGGCGATTTCGTCATTGCTCCATTTACCCATGGATGTGGTGGCTGCGATGCTTGCCGAGCAGGATATGACGGGACTTGTGACCGTCATATTGGCAATAACTGGTCAGATGGGGTGCAAGCGGAATATATGCGCTTCGAGTATGCCAACTGGGCTTTGGTGAAAATTCCGGATCAGCCGTCAGATTATTCAGAAGGGATGCTTAAGTCCTTCTTGGCGTTGGCTGATGTCATGCCGACAGGCTACCATGCGGCGCGTGTGGCAGATGTCAAACCAGGCGACAAGGTAGTCGTTATCGGTGATGGGGCTGTCGACCAAGCCCTTGGTGTCCTTCACAATGGCGGCCGATTAGGTTTTGTTGGAGTCCCCCACTATAATAATCGTGCCCTTGGTTCCACCTTTGCTCAAAACACCACAGTGGCGGGTGGAGCAGCCTCTGTTACCACCTACGACAAACAGCTCTTACTGAAATCGGTCCTTGATGGCGACATCAATCCAGGTCGTGTCTTTACTTCCAGCTATAAACTAGAAGAGATTGATCAAGCCTATAAAGATATGGATGAGCGGAAGACCATCAAGTCGTTGATTGTGATTGACTAAAACAAAAATTCCCAATCAGTCCAAGGAATATCAAAATGAGTGGAATGGCTTTCCATAGCGGCTAAATGGTATAGTTTTTTAGAAATTCCAAAAAACAAGAAACTACCTTTTTGCTTATCGAAGTAAGCTTGCGAGAATATAGAGAGCATAGATATGTAATGGGTAGAAAATATAGAAGAAGTTCTTATGCCCTTGTCCTTTTTCCCCATTATAAAGGTAGATAGGAATGGCAGAAAAAACCATCATCCACTGAATATCTGCAGGATTCATCAGATAGAAAGCTAGAGATATAACAGCTAAACTTACGATTTGTAGAATTCGATTTTGTCGGAAAATGTAGAAAAGCAGTCCCAAAACAACGAGTAAAAATCCACCTTCTATCAATAAAACATTAGGGATAAGCAGAGTAACCCAAGCAATCAATCGAATGATGACTGGTGGGAAAGTTGGATTTGTTAGAAGTGAAGATAATAGGAGAGTCGGAATCATCAAGAGTATGGGCAAGACAAAGAGCCCAACGGCTTTTAGAATTTCTCTCATAGATTTTTCATGTAGCCCTTTGACAAACAAGTCCCAAGAACAAATATAGATTCCGGTCATGAAAAAGGTTGAAAAGGCATTATTCATCAAGCCAACATCGCCATTTTTAAATAGGGATCCGACAATCATGTTACCAGTCGTCATGAACCAACTCATGAATAGCAGGCGTTTCATATAGGCTTTTCGATCATGTGTATAATGAAAACTGTCTGCTGCTAAAAAGAGAAAGATTGGAAATACGAGTCGCCCTAACATAGTAAGCCAGATCGGGGCGCCCATCTCGATAAACATCTCGTGAATATGATCTAGAAACATCAGCGCAATGGCAAGATATTTTAGATTGGTCGCATTGCTAATACGTTTTAAATAAGACAATTTTTTACTCCTTAAAATTTTAATCTTGCTGATTTTATCATTTATCCTATATGAATTCAAGAAAGAGGACTATATTGAGAGATTTTTCATCAAGTAAGAGTGCATAAGAAGATGGGAAACAACTCACTGTCTTTTCAAGCAGTAAGTTGTTTTATAACAATTTCCAGTCAACTTCTGAATGTTTTTTTGTTTGTTTTATATAAAAACGGATAAAGTAAATTTATCCAACTAAGTTCTTAAGTGTTGAGCATACAAGAAAAGAAGGAAGGATAGCTATCGCTAACTGTATATGCCTATTATCAGCTACTACAAGAAGGAATTATCCTGTTGGCTTATTTTTCAGATACGGAAGACCTTGTAATGTGAGCAGATTTAGGGATATAAAAATAATAGGAACTATATAACAGTTTACACCAATCACAATATATAGAGTTTCAAAACAAAATTTTTATAAAATTTACAACTAAACTTTGTGGTTGTGTAAACAGGCGTATAATTCCTAAAAGAACTTTAAAAAATAAGTACTAATTATTGACATTTCTCAGAAATGATGTATAATGGATGGTGTAATATAAACAATTACATCATGAAGCAACTTTTTAAACAGAAAGAGGAAAAAATAATGACAAACTTTTCAGATTTACAAGCAAAACGCCGCTCCATCTATGCTTTGGGCAAAGATGTAGAACTTACAAACCAAGAATTGATTGATACTATCCAAGGAGCAATTCTCCAAACACCATCAGCTTTCAACTCGCAAACATCACGAGTTGTGATTTTGCTGGATGAAGAATCAGATGCTTTCTGGAATGAGATTGCCTACTCAGAACTTGAAAAAGTGACTCCAGCTGAAGCTTTTGAAGGAACAAAGGAACGCTTAGCAGGTTTTGCTCAAGCCAAAGGAACGATTCTTTTCTATGAAGATCAAGACGTTGTCAAAGGTCTTCAAGAGCAATTTCCACTTTACGCTGAGAATTTCCCACTTTGGTCAGAGCAAGGTCACGGAATTGCCCTTTATGCGACCTGGGTGGCTCTAGCTGAGCAAAATATTGGTCTCAACGTGCAACACTATAATCCCTTAGTAGATGCACAATTGGCTGAAAAATATGAAATCCCAGCCAACTGGAAACTCCGTGCTCAAGCCCCATTTGGAGCAATCAAGGCACCAGCTGCTGACAAAGAAATCCAAACAGAAAACCGCTTCAAAGTATTCGGCAATTAATTGATATAAAGTGAGTTTGAGACAAAAGCCTTCCTGACTGAAGTTAAAAGGCAACGGTTTTGATGCCGTTGCTTTTTGCATTGGAGAGATAGTCTTGATAAAATATAGTTGTCAAGAAAGTATAAGAAAGGCTATATCATGCATATCCACTATGACACAAATCAAACCACATTGTTTTCACCATTGAATAAGTGGTAAATGAACTGGAAGAAGATTGTTTCGCTGACTTCTACCACACCTTTGGTTGTCCTTCTTATCACCCAAAAATGTTTAGCTGTTCTCTTGTTCGTTTATACTCAAGGAGTCTTCTCTGGTCGCAAAATCGTGAAATTAATGATAGAAAATCTGACTATGTAGTATCTGACTGGCCAACTGGAGGTGAGTTATCGAACCATTAATCGGTTTCGTGTGGCCAAAGGAATGGAAGACTTAATCAGAGATTTATTCAATGAACTGATGTTAGTATGATTTTAGTGTCTTTTAAAATAGATTCTACCACACAAAGTTCTGTCTACTTTTATAGTATACATCCAAACGGAACTTACTTTGAAAAGTTACGCATTTTCTGGAAGATACTCTAGGGTGGGTAGCTGTCATTCTAATGGCGATTATCCTCCGATTTACAGATTGGTATATCCCCGATCCGCTTTTATCTCTTGTTATTTCTATCTTTATTCTTTCAAAAGCCATTCCTCGCTTTTGGAGCGCTCTCAAGATTTTCCTAGATGCTGTGCCAGAAGGAGTGGAGTTGGAAAAGATAGAGCAAGAGTTGCTGTCTGTGGAGAATGTAGTCAGTGTCAATCAACTCAGTATCTGGTCCATGGATGGTCTAGAGAACAATGCTATTGTTCACATTTGTATCAAGGACTGGGAACAGATGATGGAGACCAAAGAAGTGGTGCGTCAATGTTTAGAAGAAAGAGGTGTGCAGAATATCACTATTGAAGTGGATAGCAGTCAAAGCAATCATGCGCAACATAAGCGAAATCTCAAAAATATCAAATTCCTGTCTGGACATCATCATTGAGAATCAAAGAACCGACCTCTGATGAGATCGGTTCTTTGATTCTTATTCAACAGATTTCAAGGCTTCAAGCATGTTGACCTTCTTGAGCCAACGGTTCACAATAAAGCCTAGAGTAGTGAGGATTGCAACCACAATCGCTGCTGGAACAGCATAGATGCTCCAGCTGACTGCTGGGTTGAACATTACAGTATCTGGAGGGATTATACTTGCCATGTAATGATGGAAAGCAAATCCGAGACCAAATCCGACAAGAATACCGACAATGGAGAGGTAGATGGTTTCACGATAGATGTAAAGAGTGACCTCTTTATTGTAAAAGCCAAGAACCTTAATAGTAGAGAGTTCACGGATACGTTCGGCAACGTTGATATTGGTCAAGTTAAAGAGAACGACAATGGCCAGTAAAACAGATACAGCAATCAAGATTCCCATAACCCGATTAAGGGAATTAACAATGGTTTCAACTTGAGATTTAAGGGTCGTGTTTTGAACAACCCCTTGAACACTTTCAAGATCCATAAACTCAGTTGCCATATCCGCAACAGCCTGATTAGAGTGGTCGGTCAATGTGATTAGATGAGCATTGTCAGTGGCAACTTTTCCAAAAGCTTTTTCATAAATTTCTTCATTCATAAAGATGAAATGGCTCATATACATTTCAGCAATTCCTGAAACGGTCAACTGAATGTCCTTGCCATCCTTGTCTTGAACAGTAAGGGTATCACCGACCTTGACACCAGTAAGATTAGCAATTTTTTCTGAGAGGATGATACCGTCTTGATCAAGTGACAGTTCCTGACCAGTCTTGCGGTCTTTTAGTTGAATGTAGTCACCAAAGTTGGCTTGGTCTTTATTTTGGATAACTAGGGCTGTGATTTCTTGATTATCCTTGTTGCGACCAGCTGTTTTGTGGAGCGTTTCGTAGTGTACTTGGAGGCTCTCTCTGACATTTGAATCCTTGAGAAGTTTATCGAGTTCCTCGCTCTCTTTTGGAGTTGTATTGGTATTGTGGGCGACAATCATATCATAGCGGATAATGTCTGTGAACTGACGATTGTTCAGGTCTGCAATCGAGCTTCGAATACCAAGTCCTGCAAAGAGGAGAGCGATAGAGCCACAGACTCCAAAGATAGTCATCAACATTCGTTGTTTGTAACGGAAGATATTTCGTGCAGTGACTTTCTGCGTAAAACTCATGCGTTTCCAAAGAGGCCTTATGCGCTCAAGGAAGATTTTAGAGCCAGCAGTCGGTGGTTTTGGAAGGAGGAGTTGGGCGGGTTTTTCTCCCAACTCTTTCTTAGCCACGAGGTAAGCAGGCAATACAGCAGAAAGGAGACCAAGCAGGATAGCAAGGAAGGATTTGACAGGGTAGAAGTACAATTCCATCGGTGTTAGTACAATTTTTGACTTGTAGGTATTGTAGATGATATTTGGCAGGAGGGTGTGCCCTGCGATGATTCCGATTAGCGTACCTACCATACTCGTCACGAGTCCATAGATGACAAATTTACGGATGATGTCTTTGTCTTGGTAGCCCAGTGCTTTGAAGGTTCCTGCTTTGATGCGTTCTTCTTCAACGAAGCGTCCCATGGTTACAAAGGTCACCAAGGCAGCGATGAAGTAGAGAACAACAGGAAAGATATTGCTGACGTTTTGGATAACGGATGCATTGTTTTCGTATGAAATGTATCCTTCAGATCCTGGAACTTCTCGACGGGTAAATACTTGATAAGTGGGTGCTGAGAGGAGATCCACACGCTCTTGGGCATCTTTCAGTTCTTTGCGTTTACTTTCGATTTCTGGCTCTGCTTTTTCCTTGGCTTCTTGGTACTCTTTTTCCTTTTGAGCAAAGATTTTTTGGGCTTCAGCTAACTCAGTTTCCTTTTGAGCTAAGGTTGTACGAGCGTCTGTTAGACGGACTTGGCCAGCCTGGAAGTCAGCTAATTTTTCCTGGTATATAGCGAGACCTTCTTGATAGTTAGCAGTACCATTTTGATAAAGTTCTTCTTTTTCAGCCAAGGTTTTTTTGGCAGTATCTAGTGCTGCAGTTCCATTTTCATATTGTGAAAGTCCAGCTTGGTATTGGACCGATTTTTCACGGAGCTCAGCTTGCTTCTGAGCTAGAGTTGCCTTAGCGACTTCCAGTTGTTGGCTAGCTTGATTGTATTCTTCTAATTTTTGCTGATAGCTTGTTTTCCCAACGGTATATTGATGGAGTTTTTCTTGGTATTGTGATTGGGCTTGACTAAGAACTGTCTCTTTTTGTGAGAGTTCCTTTTCTTGTGATTTTCGTTGCTCTTCGTCTTGAATAGTAGAAAGAAGGGCACGAAGAGTAGCTAGTTCGCTTGCTTGTGTTTCTAATGTTGTAGCCGTGCTATCTAGTTTATCTTTTGTACTATCTAGTTCGCTAGCAACAGTATCTAATTGTGTTTTACTTGCCTGAAGTTCAGTTTCTTTGCTAGCAATCTCTGCACCGGCTTGTTGGAATTGAGTTTGCCCTTGTTCTAGTTGGTCTTTGGCAGTTTGCAGTTGTTTAGCTGTTTCTTGGAGTTGAGCTTCTTTTTCTAAAATCTGAGCTTGTCCGTCTTGCAGTTGCCCTTGTGCTATTGACAATTGTGATTGGCTATCTTCTAGTTTGGCTTGTCCATCGGTTAGTTGACTTTGAGCACGATCAAGTTGAGCTTGACCATCAGCCAGTTGCTCTTGTCCGTCTTGCAGCTGTTGTTGTCCCTCGGTGATTTTTTTCTGAGCTTCTTGGAGCTGATTTTGCCCATCTGTCAGCACTTGGACAGCATCTTGGAGTTGCTTATTTCCATCATCAATCTTGTCCTGAGCAGTTCGTTTGATCTCTGCCAAGCGTTTTTCAGGCTCGTTTACTATGAGTTTTTTAACATCTTCTTTTGCTGCGTAGAGCTTGTCTGTGTAAGTCTGGCTGTAAGGATTGAGGTCGCGCAAGTTTTTGTAAGCAATCCGTGCAATCATATAGACATAGGAGTCAAATGTGTCCTCAGTCACGACAGCATAGCCTTGCAATTCACCGGAACCAGCTGTTGAACGTCCCATATTGACACGAGAGAGAATTTCGGAGGAGTTGACAAATCCTGTGATGGTAAATTGGTTGCGCTTGAGGACTGTTTGGCCGTTGGCATTTTCCTTTTCGGTGAAGTTAATGGTATCCCCTATCTTGTACCGTCCTTGATATGCAGCAGAGATGGCGATTTCATCACTTTTCTCAGGAAGTCGACCTTCTGCAATATCATATGTGGACAATTCTTTTGGTTTTGAGAAAAGTCGGAAAGCAGTGGGACTGTCTTTGATAACCACATCTTTAAAGTATCCATATTCAACAGTCGCTTTATCTTGGAGACTTGCGAGTAGGTCTTGGTCTGATGAATCAAGTCCGTAGTTACTGATGACAGCCAGATCAGCAGTTTTATGTTCGGCGAAAAAGTGCTGACCAGTCTCCTGCATGTTTGGGGTGGTGACTTTGAGACCGACTAGGGCAAAGGAACCTAGCGCCATAAGAGAGGCGATGGAAACGGTTCGTCCTTTGGATTCGGAGAAGGCTTTCTTAACATCTTTCCAATAGGTTTTTTCACTCATTCAATATCCTCTTTCTAGTATTCCAAATCTTCGATTCTCTGAGGAGTTGGGTTGAGATCAATACTTTTGACTTGGGCGTCGTGCATACGGATGACACGGTCAGCAATTGGAGCTAGTGCGCCGTTGTGGGTAACAATGATAACCGTTGCTCCTTGTTCACGTGCCATATCTTGGAGAATTTTAAGGACTTGTTTTCCTGTATTGTAGTCCAAGGCTCCAGTAGGCTCATCACAGAGAAGGATTTTAGGATTTTTAGCAACAGCACGCGCTATGGCAACCCGTTGTTGCTCCCCTCCAGATAGCTGAGCTGGGAAGTTGTTAATCCGTTCTCCAAGACCGACATCGATCAAGGTTTGTTCAGCATCCTTGGCATCTTTGACGATTTCAGAAGCCAATTCCACGTTTTCCTTGGCAGTGAGGTTGGAAACCAAATTATAGAATTGAAAGACGAAACCAACATCATCACGACGGTAAGTTGTTAATTCCTTGCTATTATAGTTAGAAATATCTTTGCCATCAATGATGACCTGTCCTTCGTCATTGGTATCCATCCCACCTAGGATGTTCAGGACAGTTGATTTCCCTGCCCCAGAGGAACCAAGTATAATGACCAGTTCGCCTTTTTCAATTTCAAAGTTGATATTGTTATTGGCGATGATTTCGATATCTCCTGTTTTGTAGCGTTTATATGAATTTTTCATTTCGATATAAGCCATGATTTTTTCTCCTTATGATTGTTCTTATACTCTTCGAAAATCTCTTCAAACCACGTCAACGTCGCCTTGCCGTATATATGTGACTGACTTCGTCAGTCTTATCTACAACCTCAAAACAGTGTTTTGAGCAGCCTGCGGCTAGTTTCCTAGTTTGCTCTTTGATTTTCATTGAGTATTAATCGACAACCTGTTGTTTTTTGATAACGGAGTCTATTATAGACAAATTGTTAAGTGGATGCTACAACAAAAAACAACAATCTGTTGAAATAATGGAAGAATTTCAAAAAACGCCATTTTTTCCTTTTTGTTGAATCAAGTCAGGAGCCTATTGACATATTTAGAGAATGGCTTATAATAAAAAACGACAACAAGATGTTGAAATAAGGAGTAGCTATGCAACAAAGACAAACCACAACCAAAGTAGATATAAAAGAAGCTTTTATTCAGCTCCTAGCAACCAAAAGTGTAGAGGATATTTCTATCAGCCAATTAACAAAAAAGGCGGGAGTGAATCGTTCGACTTTCTATCTTCATTATTTAGACAAACAAGATTTTTTAGAGCAATTAAGGGAAGAAACTTTAAGAATTGTTCGCACGATTTTGAGAAAAGAGACCTTCAACCAACAGGAAAGACTTGAAGAGGTTTTACTCTACTTCAGGGAAAATATTTCTTTTTTTTCTGAGATTGCCCAGAATCCGATGTTTCATTTTTCGGACAATATCCGTACTTTTCTTTTAGGTATGATTGAGTCAACGCCTCGGTCGCGTACTATAATTGTGGATGCCTATCATATGCCTGAACGTTATGCTGTCACTATGTATGTATCTGGCTTGACAGGGCTTATCGTGGACTGGATTGTCAATGGTGCACAGGAAACTCCACAACAGTTGACGAAGATTATTCTTGATTCACCGGGGATGGAATGGTTTAAGGAAAAATAGTCTGGAAATCGTTTAGAAAGGGAAAATCAAATGAAGGTATTTGTAGCAGGAGAAATCGGTTGTGTGAGTCACCATTTTTAATAGAGAATTTCTTAGCAGATGGATATAAAGTCTAACAGGAACTAAAGACTTGACAAGATTCAAGAAAAAGAGCAACCAAAGGCGGCTGAGTTAGATTTAGGACAAGTATAGAAAATTGAAAGACATACAGAAAACTTGTGTTATACTGGAGAGACTAGGAAAAAGGAGCAAAAAATGGCAACAACAATCAAGTATAAATGGGCGAGTCTAGGAACTGGCGTGATTGCTAATGAACTGGCGCAGGCCTTGGAAGCCTTAGGAGGAAAGCTCTATTCGGTTGCTAATCGAACCTATGATAAGGGGGTGGCATTTGCTGAAAAATACGGCATTGAAAAGGTCTATGAGAGAATCGATGATGTTTTTGAGGATCCCGAAGTAGACATTATCTACATTTCGACTCCGCACAATACTCACATTCAGTACCTACGCCAAGCACTGGCTGCGGGTAAACATGTGCTTTGTGAGAAGTCCATTACCCTCAATAGTGAAGAGTTAGAGGAGGCTGTTAAACTGGCGGAGGAGCATCAGGTTCTATTGGCAGAAGCTATGACCATTTTTCATATGCCTCTCTATCGTAAGCTCAATGAGATAGTGACAAGTGGCAAACTGGGATCTCTAAAGGTTATTCAGATGAATTTTGGTTCCTATAAGGACTATGACATGAGCAATCGTTTCTTCAATCGAAGCTTGGCTGGAGGTGCCTTGCTGGATATCGGTGTATATGCACTTTCCTTTGTCCGCTGGTTTATGACTTCCCAGCCCACTCAAATACTGTCACAAGTTAAGCTGGCTCCAACAGGAGTAGATGAGCAGGCAGGTATTCTCTTGACAAATGAAGAGGGAGAAATGGCGACCGTCACTCTCAGCTTACATGCCAAACAGCCAAAGCGAGGCATGATTGCTTTTGACAAGGGCTATATCGAGATTTATGAGTATCCTCGTGGTCAGAAAGCCATGATTACCTATGCAGAAGATGGGTCACAGGAGATCATCGAGGTTGGAGAAACTGCAAAAGCACTTCAATATGAAGTTTTAGATATGGAAGCGGCCATTTCTGGGCAAGAAGATCAGCTCTACCTGAACTATAGTCGAGATGTGATGGCACTCATGACGCAGCTACGAAAAGACTGGGGCTTGATTTATCCAGAGGAAGAATAGAGCCATATTATTCATATAGAAGGCAACGAAAGAGATAACTTTCAAAAGTATTTGACTACTGAGATCGATTGACATGAGAAGGGATCTCTTTCTATCTTGTATCAACAATAGTGAGAGTTAGAATAGAATGGAAAGATAAGAACTCCGTATATCGATCATACTATGACAATAGCTGATTGATTGTAGCAATTTTAGGCTTGACAGAAAATCAACACGCCAATATGTGGCAGAATAAAAGTGCCATTGGCCTTCCTTGGATAAAGCCTAACGTGCTGGAGCATCATCGGTATAAAACCGGACATTCAGATCATTATATTGTCCTGCCTATAGTTTTTATCAGTGAGCATCTTGAGGTTCTTCTTAGAAGGTAAGGAGCTTTGTGAGGTGCTGGCTGTCGTCTATACGTGGGTCGTCAATGACCGATAAGGATTCTCCTTTGCTTAAAACTCTTCTTTTCTTACGAACAATTGAAAAGACCTGAATGGGGGTATATGTCCACTATTGAAAGAGTTTTGGTAAGCTGGCTGTACCTGAGGAGGATACAGAGTAGATTCTAGAAGAAGTAGGATTGATTGACAAAAAT
>NZ_KQ969062.1:320962-358912 GCF_001578775.1 Streptococcus cristatus
GAGGCTGGGACAAAAGTCTAACCTTAAATATAAAAAGCGAACAAAACGAGTTATCTGACATTCAGAATTCGGTCTTGTTCGCTTTTTTGTCTAATCTATCGATTTTAAAAATTTAGAATAAAGAATTCCTAAAATCAAAATCTTTTTATCCCAGGCTCATTTTTGTATGGAGCCGGAATTATTCATATGAGATATGGATACTCACTGAAATCTATGGTAGATAGAACTGTTGCTCTATCCCCCTATCTTTACCCAAATAGTGAAAATAAAAAACAGCTTATACTCTTCAAAAATCTCTTCAAACTACGTCAGCGTCGTCTTGACGCGCCCAAGTACAGCCTGCAGCTCACTCCTTAGTTTGTTGATGATTTTCATTGAGTATAAGATTGATAGCTGGATTTGTAGAAACGAGGTAATAGGTGACATGTGCTTGCGGGTCACTGATGGGAATCACTATGCGGTCGTCTCTAATCGGATGCATCTTTTTGCTGTAATCGGTGGTAAAGCGTGGGAGGTTGGAATGCTGAACCAATTCTTCGAATTCAAAGCGGTTGGTTTGAACCAGAAACTTGGAAGCTGGCATCTGTTCATGCACCAAGTCGTTCCAAAAACCAATCTGATTCATGAGGAGGAAATTGTAGCCATTGAGGTCATGAAAGGTCACCTGGTCATAATCAGCTAGGGCATGATCTTTTGTGACGGCGATAAAAAGATTTTCTTTCAGGTAGGGCAAGCAGTGAGTTCCCTCTTTCTTATAGGGATAGGGGAGAATGGCCAAATCAACAGTTTTATTTTCCAGGCTAGCCAAGACCTCTCCTTCCTTTCCAATCTGTTGGTGGAGGTGCTTGTGGGGAAAAGAAGCACTCAGCTGAGGAAGCAATTCCCAGAGTGGGGCTGGAGCGACAGAAGCGACACGGATGGTCTTGAGGCTCTGGTCAAATTGGTGCACTTCCTTAATGCCCTGCTGGCTGGTTTGCAAGATTCGACGAGCGACGCTGACTGCAACTTCCCCTGTTTCATTTAGTGCAATGCGGTTGGCAGTACGGTCAAAAAGAGTCACGCCAAAATCTTCTTCTACATGTTGCATGGCACGAGAAAGGGAGGGGGTTGAAATGTGAAATTTCTCTGCAACTTTGGATAGGGTACCTAATTCTTTAAAGGCAACCAGTTGCTCCAGTTCTTCTAAGTTTAGCATGTCGTCCTCCTTTTAGTTTTCATTTTTTGAAAACTAGTTTCCTGTATTACTAGTGTACAATATGAGAGTCTCGTTGTAAACTAGAAACATCAAGAGATCAAAGGAGATGTCAAATATGTTTTACAAAACCTTAAATAATCAGGTCAAACTGCCCCAACTTGGTTTTGGTGTTTACCAAACCCCAGTGGATGAAACCAAGCAGGCTGTTCTTGAAGCCATCGAAGTCGGCTATCACTCCTTTGATACGGCCCAAGCCTATGGCAATGAAGCAGGTGTCGGTCAGGCCATTCAGGCCTCTGGTTTGCCACGCGAAGAGTTTTTCATTACAACGAAAATCTGGATCACCAACGCAGGCTATGACAAAGCCAAGGTCTCCATCGAAGAGTCCTTACGCAAATTGCAAACCGACTATATCGACCTCTTGCTCATCCATCAACCTTTTGGCGATTACTATGCCAGCTACAGAGCCATGGAAGAAGCCTACAAGGCTGGGAAAGTAAGAGCTATCGGGGTTTCTAACTTTTCCCCAAACCGTTTCATTGATCTGCAGCACTTTGTAGACATCAAGCCTGCCGTCAATCAAATCGAAACCCATGTCTTTCAACAACAAAAGGTAGCCAAAAGCTATTTGGATAAGTACCATTGCCAGATCGAGTCTTGGGGTCCCTTTGCCGAAGGGCGCAATGACTTCTTTAACACCCCTGTCTTGAAAGTGATTGGTGACAAATACGGCAAGTCAGTCGCCCAAGTCGCCCTGCGTTTCTTGTTGCAAAGGGATGTGGTCGTTATTCCAAAGTCAGTCCGCAAAGAACGCATGCAGGAAAACTTTGATGTCTTTGATTTTGCATTAACCGAGGAGGATATGCAGGCAATTGCGGCTCTGGATCAGGAAAAATCGCTTTTCTTTGACCACCAAGACCCTGAGACGGCGGAGTTCTTTATGAGTCTAGCCGATAAGTAAACAGTTAAAAGGAGATCCATGAAAAACAAACCCTTTCTCATCATTTCTGGCCTACTCATGGCCTTTACCTCACTGTCGACGGATGTTTATTTGCCCGCTATGCCCACTATGGAAAAAGAACTGGGTGGGCAAGTGGAGTTGACGGTGACCAGTTTTTTGGTAGGCTTTGCCCTAGCCCAGTTGGTCTGGGGCCCCATCAGTGACCGAATCGGGCGAAAAATCCCTCTGTATCTAGGACTTGTGATCTTTATTCTTGGGTCTTTGGGTTGTGCGCTGTCGACGGATATGACCCAGGTCATCATCTGGCGGGTCTTTCAAGCTTTTGGAGCCTGCGTGGGGCCAATGTTGAGTCGGGCCATGAGTCGCGACCTGTTTGACAGTCGAGAAGCTGCCCAGGTGCTATCAACCCTCATGATTATCGCAGCAGTGGCCCCTATCTTAGGTCCCTTTATCGGTGGCTTTATCGTTAGTTTTACCAGCTGGCATATGATTTTTTACTTTATGGCGCTGGCTGGGGTCCTCATGCTCTATGGGGTTTACCGCTTGCCTGAGGCCTTGCCAAAAGAAAAAAGAGGACACATGAGTCTGCTAAGGTCATTTAGCAACTACGGGCAACTCTTGACCAATCGCTCTTTTATGCTCTACACGCTCTGTGTAACCTTTTACTATGTGGGCGCCTATGCCTTTATCACAGGTTCTTCCACGGTTTACATCACCTATTTCCATGTGCCTGAACAGGATTACGGCTTTTTGTTCGGGGTCAATGTCTTAGGAATTGTCGGGCTCAATCTCTTTAACAGACATTTGGTGGAGCGTTTTTCACTGAGGTTCTTGTTGCGTTGCGCTAGCGTCATCGCTCTCTTAGCTAGTCTGGCCTTGTGGGGCCTCAATCTGGGCAATGGTTCGAGTATCTGGACCTTGGCCATCCCTGTCTTTTTCGTCTTTAGCATGAATGGGATCATCGCTGCCTGTAGCAATGCGGCGGCTCTGGCCTTTGTCTCTGATGAGATGACAGGCTCCGCTTCGGCCTTACTCGGTTCCCTCCAATACGGGAGTGGAATTCTCTCGTCATCGCTTTTGGCAAGTTTTGCAGCGACGAACGGCCACCCTGGCGCTATGGTGACCATCATCTTGGTCTCTGTTGCTCTCGCCTTCTTGACGACCTTGGTAGCCAAAAATGTTCCACAGACCCCAAAAAGTGTCTGACTTGGTCAAGCTAAGTCGATTTGAATGCAAGTAATGAAAGGAAAAAAGATATGACACGTATAAAACAAACGGCAGGACGAGACTTCTTGGGAGATTTTGCTCCGAACTTTGCTCATTTCAATGATGATGTTCTCTTTGGTGAAAATTGGAATGATACGACGATTCCTTTAAAAACACGGGCTATCATCACAGTTGTCGCCCTGATGGCTCAGGGGATAACGGATAGTGCCTTGGTGCACCATTTGGAAAATGCAAAAAAAGAGGGGGTTAGCCAAAAGGAAATGGCAGCGATTATTACCCATACGGCTTTTTATGCAGGGTGGCCTAAAGCCTGGGCAGTTTTCAATCTGGCCAAAAAGATTTGGCCTGTTGAAGAAGCAGAAAGCAAAGCTAGCGAAAAAGAGGCTTATCAAGCGACACTTTTCTTTCCCATCGGTGAGAAAAATACGGCTTATGCGGATTACTTTAGCGGCCAGTCTTACTTGGAGCCAATTGCAGAGGAGGCTTTCCCTGTTTTTAATGTGACCTTTGAGCCTGGGTGTCGCAATCATTGGCATACGCATAAGGCTAAAGCAGGTGGAGGGCAATTGCTCATCTGTGTCGGTGGTGAGGGTTATTATCAAGAATGGGGCAAGCCAGCCCTTAAACTGATCCCTGGGGATACCGTTACTGTTCCAGCTAATACCAAACATTGGCATGGGGCCAGTAAGGACCAGTGGTTTTCTCATCTAGCCTTTGAAATCCCTGGTGAAGTGACCGCAACGACTTGGCAGGAGCCGGTGTCCGAGGAAGATTACCTGAAAGTACAGGAGTAGGAAGCGAGACAAATTGTACGGCAATTAGTGTCAGCTTTGTTTCCTACAAACTCCGTAAAAAAATGTCCCCCATCATCTGATATCTGATGATGAGGGACTCTTTGTTTTGCTAGAGAGCATTTCTAACTGCTACTACTTCTTCAACTGGGTTGTGAGTTCGAGTTGATTTCCTTCTGGGTCTAAAACGACTGCTTCGTAATAGCCGTCCCCTGTAGTACGTGGGCCGGATTGGATGGGGTAACCATCGGATTCAAAACGCTGGGCAAAGGCATCCACATCGGCCTCGTTACCGACAGCGATAGCCAAGTGGGTGAATCCAAAGGTGTCTTTGTCCCCTGCAACAATATCCGGGCGGTGGCAGAGTTCCAAGCGGGCACCATCCGCAAAACTGAGAAAATAAGAAGAAAAACCAGTTCTTGGGTTGTGGTATTTTTCGCCGGCTGTCGCCTTGAAGTAGGTTTGGTAGAAGGTTTTCATTTTTTCCAGGTCTTTGACCCAGACGCCGACGTGTTCGATTGCAATTGACATAATAAATTCCTTTCTGGTGTGACGGTTTGTCACTCTTTTTTATTGATTGAGGTAGTGGGCAATGACGCTTAAAACGCCGTTTTCATCATTAGTAGGGGCGATGTACTTGGCGACTTGTTTGGTGGCTTCGGGGGCGTTGTCCATGGCGTAGGAGTAACCAGCAAGTGCCAACATCTCATGGTCATTACCGCCATCCCCGAAGGCCAAAAGGTTGTCGCTAGATAGCTGCCACCTGTCCAAGAGTTTCTGTAGGGCCGTCCCCTTGTTTTTGCCTTTTCCGATGATGTCAATGTTGCCGTGACCGCTGGTGGTCGCATCAATCATGTCCCCCAAGAGTGCCTTGAGGTCATCAATAATCTGATAGGTGACCTCTTCTGGGGTGTTGAAGGAAAACTTCAAAAATTGGTCATCAGGCAGGACAGCAAAAGTGTCTACCAGTTGGAGTTTGGTGTGGTATTTTTTGAAAAAGGCAATGGCCTCGGGTGCAGATTTAGCATGCATATAAGCCGTTTTTTCACCGCTTAAAACTAATTCGTGGTCCAAGTGGCGTTCCGCCAAATAGTCTAAAACGCTTCTAACCACTTCCTTAGGCAAGGTATAGCTCTTGAGAAAGTGGCCGTTTTCTACGAAGTAGGCACCATTTTCTCCCACGATGGTGATGTCAGATTTGTAATCTTCGAAAAAACTCTCGATTTGGTAATATTGGTTGCCACTGATGGCGACAAAACGAATGCCCTTTGCCTGCATTTTGTCAAACAATTGGGCAAATTGGGCTCTGTCGTAGTCCATCTGGTTGTTGAGGAAGGTGCCATCCATGTCGGTGGCAATAACTTTGATGTCCATCAGTTGTCTCCTTTAGAAGTTGAAAATTTTCGTGTAAGGCTTGGCGGCTAAGGGGATCATCTATCCCAAGTTGTTTTTTTATCGTCATCTGTGATGGTCCGGATAACCTTGCAGGGATTACCGACGGCGACACTGTAGTCTGGGATGTCCTTGACGACCACGCTACCACCACCGATAACCACATTGTTTCCTATGGTGACGCCTGGCATGACCTGTACCCCAGCCCCAATCCAAACATTGTCTCCCACGGTGATAGGGTAGGCGTATTCTAAGCCCTGATTTCGCCTGTCGGCATCAATCGGGTGGCCTGCGGTATGAAAGCCACAGTTGGGGGCGATAAAGACATTGTCACCAAAGGTCACCTTGCCTCCGTCTAAAATGACGGTATTGTGATTGGCAAAGAAATTCTCCCCAATCTCGATATTGTAGCCATAGTCACACCAAAAGGGAGCGACTATGCAAAAGTTTTCCTTGGTTTTGCCCAGTAATCGCTGGATGAGTTTGTGTTGCCCTGCCTCATCTGAGGGGCGCAAATGGTTGTAGTCGTAGCAGAGGTCTTTGGCCCTTGTTCGCTCTTCTAGGATTTCTTTGTCATAATTGGCATCATAAAGTTGCTGAGCCAGCATTTTTTCTTTTTCAGTCATGATTCTTCTCCTTTTGCGCTTCTTTGAGGCCTTGTCGTGTAATCCCATACTTTAGCCAGTCTAGGGGAATGTCTGCGCTAGGATAGCCTGCAATCAAGATGCATTGGGCATGCACCCCATAATCCCCTGTTTGCACGACAGCTTTACAGCGATCCCGCATCTCATAGTAATCTGGGATATAAGGCATGGTCTGGATGTTTTCTTGTCCTAGCTTTGCCACTAAAAACTGATAATCTGGTTGGTTGAGTGTCAACATCTCCTCGGTCACCAGGACGCCTTCGAAATCCCCCACCTCGATGAGAACATCCACGATGGCTTGCATGGAAGGGCAGCCCGTAACGGCCTCTAGGTCGATGTATTGGACAGAAGGGTCTAGGGGATGCAGGGCCTTGACTGAGGTACCACTGCCTGCATCAGCGATAAAAATCATCTCACCATGGCGAAGTCCAGCCACTAGGGCTGCTAAGTCTTTATTTAAAATGCGTTTTCTCATAGCGGTTCTCCTTGATGTTAACAGAGGTTAGCTGATGTCTGTTTTTGACTATTCAAGAGATGCAGGCGACCCAATTCCTGTCCGCCTTGCAAGACCAGAGAGTCTAGTTGGGTCAAGCGTTCCAGTCTGGGGTGAAAAGCTTGTGGAATGCCTGTGTCTGCCATCTGGATATCTTTTTCAAGTGAGGGGCAGTAGTAGGCAATGGCATCTGGTGCCAAGACAACTGTAAGGGCTGTGATTTGCAGAAGAAGTTCTTCTTTTGTCGCTTTTACTTTTTTGTTGAGGTAGCCAACCTCCCCAGCGAAGCCCTGTTTGCCTCGGTGCAAGTGCCCGTCGATAAGTAGGCCAGCCCCAGCAAAGTCGCTATCTGGCTGGTAGAGAAGGGCTAGGTTGTCATCGTCTGGATGCTCTTTTTGGTAGGCAAGCACCGCACAGTTCACATCATTTTCAATCAAAATCGGAAGGTCTGTCAAGGCTGATAGGGTTGTCAGCAGTTGGCTTTTCTCTAAATGCGTAAAATCCGAAGATAGGATTTCCCCATGAGTGCCAATAATACCAGGAAAACTGAGTACCAAGATTTGAATCAAGGGGTCGCTTTCCAGCAAAATCCTTACAGCCTCACAGATTTCTGCTAGACTACCTGTTTTACTGCTGACAAACGCTTCAAACACGGTTTCCCCATCAAGATTAAAGGCATGCATTGCTATCTGATACTGGTCAAAAGGATGACTGAGGAGGACCGTTCCGATATGGGCAAAGTCCACATTTAACTGATAGAGTTTGGACTTTCTACCACCCGTTGAGCTGGCATTGCCGACAAAGCGAATCTCGCCACTAGCTTTTAAGGCTTGTAAAATATTGGTCGTCCCAGCCAGGGAAATTCCCGTCTGCTGGGCTAAGTCAGTCTTGGTCCAGTTGCCACCTTGATAAAAGCAAGCTCTTACCCGCTGAATGTTGTCTTCTTTTAAATCTCTAATTTTTGCCATTTTTAACTTTCGTCATAACTTGATGAAACTAGTATAGCATTTTTTCGTTCTTGGGACAAGTTTTTTTGAAAAATAAATGATTATTTGAGATCTTGGACGGTAGTTGCAGGAGTTCTGATAGCCATTTGATCCCTGACGTGTTACAATAAAAGAAAAAAGAAAGGAATCCTCATGATACCCATTCGCTCCAAGCGTGTTTCCAACTATGAACTCTTTTTTGACTTGGCCTTTGTATTGACCATTAGTCAGCTAACCAGTGCCATTCATGTGCCTCAGGTTCAGTTGGAACATATTTTTTACTTTTTGACCACCATTATCGTTATGCTCAATGTCTGGAATCAAGAAGCCTTTTACTACAATAAATACGGCGATTCGAGGCAGATTGACATCTACACGGTCATCGTCCTCATGCTCTTTGTGGGGAATCTGGCTTTATCCATCACCTTTGATCCGACAAGTCTCAAGCCTTTTTGGGAAAACCCGCTCAATTTTAATAGCCTGCTGATCTTGAGTTATGGGACCATTGCCCTGCAGTATATTCTAAAAGGGAGAAAGCTAGGCTTTAACAAGGACATGTATTTATCCATTGTCTTACTGGCTGTGTATGCGCTAGCAGTTCTCCCTAGGGCTTTAGATCTTCTGCCATTCTCCATTTCTGCCCTGCCTATTTACTATCTACCGCTAGTAGTGCCCTTATTTTTGAGCTCGAAAAAGCGCCCCATTTGTATGAATTTCCCTCATTATTTGGAACGTTGCCAGCTCTTGACCATTATCACCTTTGGGGAGAGTGTCATTGCCGTGCTCAAAACCTATCCCCTGTCCCAAAACTTTTGGGAAGGCTTGACCCTCTTTATGGGCTTGGGCTTCATGTTTGTCTTTTATATCATTCAGACCTTTGTCAATATCAATCACCACCAACGAGTATCCGTTAAAGCTCTCTCTTACGCCCATTATGTCATTGTGGCGAGCCTCCTTTTCTTTACGGTTGGTTTGGAATTCTTAAAAGACAGCCACCATCATGATCTAGGTCTGCATTTCTTTGTGCTATCCATTCTGGCCTTCTTCGTTGGGACACTGTCTACTTCCCACTATAATATCGAACTCTACCGTCTGGACCGTCGTGTAGTTGCCCAATATGGGCTGTTATTAGTGCTAGCGACCGGTCTCTTTTATCTATTTGGGCAACAGATAGCCATTCTTGGTCTGATTCTGGCAGGACTTTCTCGGGCCTTGACTCGGACAGGGATGTATTACCGCCGTCGCGTGCGGGAGCAAAACAAGGTGCCTCATCCTGACGTTACTGCAAATGAGCGTGATTTTTCATAAAGTTTTCATTTTCTGAAGGTAAATACTTGACTTGGAGCCAACTCTAAGGGTTATAATAGAAGAGTCAAGTGATGAAAACCGTCGTCCGATACTGGAAAGGAGCTAGATATGAACATTAAATCTGCTAGTCAAACACTAGGGTTGTCTGCTGATACCATTCGCTACTACGAACGTATCGGGCTGGTGCCACCCATCACGCGGTCGGCTGCGGGCATCCGTGACTTTCAGGCGTCCGACATGGAGGCCCTGGAATTCGTCAAGTGCTTTCGGTCAGCAGGTGTCTCAGTGGAGAGTTTGATAGCCTACATGGCCCTCTATCAAGAGGGAGATGCCACAAAATCTGCTCGCCTAGACATCTTGCTGGATGAACGAGACAAGCTCGCCCAGCGCATCAGCGAGTTAGAAACCGCCCTTCATCGATTGGACCGCAAAATTACATACTATCAAAAGGAGACAGCTAAATGAAATCAGCTATTTACACCCAAGCAGGCCAAGTCGGTCTGACAGAGATTGACCGCCCTCAACTGCAGGCAGCAGATGATGCCATCATCCGGATTGTCCGCACCTGTGTCTGTGGCTCTGACCTATGGAGCTACCGCAATCCTGACATCGAAGAAGGTCATGGCAACAGTGGACACGAAGCTATTGGGATTGTCGAAGAAGTCGGCCCTGCCATTACAACGGTCAAACCGGGAGACTTTGTCATTGCACCTTTCACCCATGGCTGTGGGGAGTGTGATGCCTGTCGAGCTGGCTATGATGGGACTTGTGACCGTCATATTGGCAACAACTGGTCAGGTGGTGTCCAGGCTGAGTATATCCGTTTCCACTATGCCAACTGGGCACTTGTGAAAATTCCAGGTCAACCTTCAGATTATAGCGAAGGCATGCTCAAGTCACTTTTGACACTGGCTGATGTTATGCCGACCGGTTACCATGCAGCGCGTGTTGCTAATGTGCAAAAAGGGGACAAGGTTGTCGTTATCGGGGATGGGGCTGTTGGGCAATGTGCTGTCATTGCGGCCAAGATGCGAGGGGCTTCTCAGATTGTCTTGATGAGCCGTCACAAAGACCGCCAAGAGATGGCTTTGGCATCTGGTGCGACAGCAGTAGTCGCCGAACGTGGCGAAGAAGGCATTGCCAAAGTCCGTGAAATCGTGGGTGGCAACGGTGCAGACGTCGCTCTGGAATGTGTCGGTACCGAAGCGGCCATCGACCAAGCTCTGGGTGTACTCCACAATGGAGGCCGAGTCGGCTTTGTCGGTGTGCCTCATTATGATAAAACACCGCTAGGTTCAACCTTCTCCCAAAATACCATCGTCGGTGGAGGACCAGCTTCTGTTACCACTTATGTCAAAGAGGAGCTCCTCAAAGCTGTCCTTGATGGTGCCATCAACCCAGGACGCGTCTTTACCAATACCTACAAGCTCTCAGACGTCAACCAAGCCTACAAAGACATGGACGACCGCAAGTCCATCAAGTCTATGTTGGTGGTGGACTAATCACATTTTAAAAAGCAAGGAAATCCGCAGATTGCTGGATTTCCTTGCTTTTTTTCTGTCAAATGGTGGTTGCTCCCAATTTTTACAAGTCACTCTCATTAATCAGTGACACTATTTTTTGTTCCTTGATTTTGATACAAAAAAATGATAGAAAGCCACCTACTTCCAAAGCAACATTATGGAAGTAGGTGGCTTTTAGTGTATTCCTTTTACAAATTTAACGGACTCTTGCTATATAATTCCTGTAAAATCGTAACCAGCTGGGCGATTGGGGTGCGTGTTTCGTCTTTTCTAGTGACAAGAACCATATCAAAGTACTCAGGACAATCAAAGGGGATCCAAGCGAAGGTTTGACTATGATCGTTGAGATAACCAGGTGATAGACAGATAGCCTTGTTACTAGCGACTTGAATGAGGGTGTAGTCGTGGCTAGGACTGTTGTAGTGGGCAATGGGCACGTGACTCAGAACCCTTTGTTGAACCTGTCTCAGTGTCTTAGAGGAGCCACCGTTTACTAGAAGAGTCCGTCCAGTTAGATTTTCCTCTGTAACAAGATCTAGCTTAGCTAGAGAATCACTTTGTTGGCAGAGGAGGTAAATCTGACTATCGTATAGAGGCCATTGCTGGATGTTACTGACTTTATCAGCCTCTGTTTTGGGGAGGATAATTACATCTAACTCTCTTTTGAGGAGCTGAGCAATGCTATCTGTGATGGAAAGGAGCTCGGGGGTAACCTGAATGTGAGGTAAATTTTCTTCAAAGATTTGTATAGCCTGTGGCAGATAAATGAGGGCTGTTCTATGGAAGAGTTCGATATTGATATTATCCTGGTAACGATCGCCAAGGTTTTGTGCTTGTTCAATGGCATCTTGTAACTCTTTGCGAATCCTATTCAGAGAGAGTATAAACTGACTTCCAGCAGGTGTGAGGCGAATGGATTTTCCAACCCTTTCAAAAACTGAAAAACCCATTTCTTCTTCAATAATCTTGATTTGATAGGAAAGTGCTGGTTGGGAGATGAATAGATTTTCAGAGGCACGGCTCAGATTAAGTGTTTTAGCTGTCTCAATCAGATAATCCATTTGTTTGGTATTCACAAGGACTCCTTATAAAATTATTTTATAAATTATAGAGAATATGTATTGGATATTTTTATTACATAACTTTATAATAAAATCATCAAGTCAAGGAGGTGGCAATATAAATCGAAAGAGTCTAATTACAACCAGCCTAATCGTCTTGCTTGCTCTCGGAGCTTGCAACAACAATAAGCACACGCAGGAAGGAAGTCAAGTACCCATGAACAGTCAATCTCAAACTAGCTTATCAATCAATCAGAACGATGAAGAAACCTTGAAAAATCTTTACCGTGAGATGAACCAGGCTATGGTGGATCGTGATATTGATACCCTGTCTCGCATCATCACGTCTGACTCTAGCCTGGTCCACATGACCGGTTATGTCCAGCCCATTCAAGAATGGTTTGACGATGTGGCCAGCGAAGAGATGAAATACTACTCTTGGCAGGAAGAGAACATCAAGGATGTAGTTATCAATGGCGACACCGCCAGCCTGACCGGGCAAAGCCGTGTCCGGGCCCGCATCTGGGGGGCTGGTCCCTCTACCTGGCCCCTGCAGATGAAGGTTGACTTCGTCAAAGAAAACGGACAATGGCGGATCAGCAACCAAGTCGCATCCACTTATCGTTAATATAAAATAGAAAAGGAAACAAACTCATGAACAAACAAGAAGAACTGCAAGCACGCTTAGAACTCAAGGCGCTGGTCGACAACTATGCCACCGAATCCGACAAGGACAACCAAGACTACTATGTCAATGTCTTTGCCCCTGATACCCATGTCACCGTCTACATGAACAAGGAAGTGGCCATGGAATTTCACAATGTGGCAGACCTGATTGCGGCTTACAAATCCTTTGGGGCAGCCAAGGAAGCCTTTCATATGAATGGCCAGCAGACTGTCGAGTTTCAGGATGACACTCACGCTTCCGGCATTGTCTATGGCATGGCCCATCTGGTCAACGAAGCAGGTGGCAAGGATGTCCTGACCACACATTACATCCGCTATTACGATAGCTATGAAAAGATTGATGGTCGCTGGTTGATTACAGAGCGTGACCAACACTTTATCTTTTCAAAAAATGAAAGTCTATAATCATTAAGGAGAAGTCGCATGACAAAAATTGCAATTATTGGAGCAACAGGCTCACTAGGAAGAGTTGTAGTCAACACACTTTTAAATAATTCTGAGATGGCACTCACGCTTATGTCTCGCTCGGTTGACCGTCTGCCAGACCATGAAATGGTCACTAAAGTTACCGGCAGTGTGACGAATGGTGATGTGTTAGATGCCGTTCTTCAGGGACAAGATTTGGTTTTTGTTGCTTTATCTGGAGATTTAACAAGTATGGTTCAGAGCATCATTGAGAGCATGAATCGAGTGGGAACCAAGCGCATCATCTTCATCTCATCTTATGGGATTTATGGAGAGTTGCCAGGTCAAAATAGTCGGGTTGATAGCAGTCTACGTCCCTATCGCCAAGCAGCAGATTTGTTAGAAACCTCTGGCTTAGGCTATACCATCTTGCGTCCGGGCTGGTTTGATAACAGCAATGATATTAGCTATGAACTGATTGACAAGGGGCAAGTCATTTATGGTAACACTATTTCACGGAAGGCTATTGCCAATTATGTCGCACATATAGCTGAAAATCCTGACTTAGATGTGAAGGAAAATTATGGAATTGTTAGAGAATAAAACAAAAGGAAGGTGACTTTATCATGTTTAAAAAAGTTATTGTTTTAGTTGGTTCAGGTGCGATTGGAATGGCTATTGCACGTCGAGTGGCCATTGGTAAAGAATTAGTCTTAGCCGACCTGAGACTAGAAACTGCCCAACGTGAAGCAGAAATTTTATCCTTGGTCGGATACTCCACTCACGCTGTAGCTTGTGATGTTTCTGATCCTCAGTCTGTTCAAACGTTAGTCGAGTTTGCTAGTGATTTGGGAGAGGTGGTTGGCCTAATCAATACCGCAGGCATGTCTGCTTCTCAGGCTAGTGTAGAGCAGATTTTCAAAGTGGATCTTTATGGAAATGCTCTATTGTTTGAAGTATTTGCTCCTATTATGGCTGAAGGTGGTTCGGTCATCGTGATTGGATCCCAAAGTTCACATCGCTTGGAGGACTTGGGAAATGAACTGATTCGCTCCTTGGCTACACTACCATCTGATAAACTCCTTAATCTTCCTATTATCCAGGAAACATCAGATGGTTTAAGGGCTTACCAGATCGCTAAGCGTGGCAATGCCCTGAGGTGTGCAGCTGATTCAGCTAAATGGGCTGATAAACACCTACGATTTAATTGTATTTCAGCCGGTATTGTGTATACACCACTAGCAAATGATGAACTTAATGGTATCCATAAAGATTTTTATCGTAAGATGTTGGCAAATTCACCGGCAGGCCGTGGTGGTACACCAGATGACATCGCCAATCTTGCGGAGTTCCTCATGAGTGATAAAGCAAGCTATGTAGCTGGTGCTGACTTTTTGATAGATGGTGGAGCAACAGCCAACTATTTTTGGGGGAATCAAAAGTAATACGCATTTAAAATAAAAAAGAGCATAATTTTTTATAAACAGATATGTTATAGGTGGAGTTGAAATTTATAGCATTGTTTCCCTAAAATACTGACCAAAGAAGAGGTTGATCTGATGGTGCAGTCAGCTCAAATGGCTTCATCTACCAGCTTTCTGCAGGCTTACTCTATTATCAGTGTTGATAACCCTATCTTATTGGATAGACTGGTCAAGAAAACACATCTGCAACCTTTTATCCAAAATGCCGGACATTTCTTTGTTTTCTGTGGCGGTTTTAGGCAGCATGCTGACTTTGCTCAGGTGAAAGGTGTTGATATTCAGAATACTCTTGAGGGCATCGATGCCGTCATTGTGGGCTCAGTTGATGCTAGTTTGGCTGCGCAAAATATGACTCTG
Organism: Streptococcus cristatus; assembly: GCF_001578775.1. Taxonomy (GTDB): domain Bacteria; phylum Bacillota; class Bacilli; order Lactobacillales; family Streptococcaceae; genus Streptococcus; species Streptococcus cristatus_A. Next base: position 335,477 of record NZ_KQ969062.1, read on the forward strand.
GCTGCTGAGTCACTTGGCATGGGCGTATGCTACATCGGTGGTGTTCGCGATGGGATTGAAGCTGGTTGGCTACTTTTTGGGGGGAGCTTGTCTAACGCGTACTAGCTAACTTAATGCCGATAATCCTCTCTTTGAGCAAGAAGACCAAAAACCAAGTCGATAGCGAGAGCTGAACCTTGAAGAAGGTGACACTGAAAATAAGGGGTCCAACAGCACCAAAAGAATTTTTTATCAGAGAAATCAAAACCTCTCGTACACCATAGACGAGAGGTTTTGTGATTTGTTTTTGGAAAAGAACCGTACCAATAGTCAGCAAAGAGAGTTTCAATTCTCAATTTCATAGACTTGGGCCTCGATTTCATCTAAAGAGGTTTTTTCTGTGGCGGTTTGGTCCTGTCGTTCCGGCCAAATAAGGTAGAACCGTTTGTCACCCTCCGTCTGAAAAGGGACAAAGGTCAGTTTGGGATTGTCGATAATTTCGTTGATATAGACAGCAAACCCCATTCCAGCTTGCACCAAGCGACTGGCCGTGTGGAGAAGGTTGTAGGTCGCAACGATAGTATAGTCAAATTGCTCTAATGCGATAAAGAGTTATTCCAAAGCTATTACCCTTGCTTGTTTTCTAGATGGTGCCCGTTTTGGTAAGAAATCAGCTGGTCTTTAGTCACCAGAAGGGCGGTGAGCTTTTCTTGCTGGATGAGTTGGGCAGCTTGCTCTTTTCCTGCGGAAAAAAGGGCTGTGGCCCAGCTGTCAGCCCAAGCCAGACTATCTGAGAGGACGGTGACTTGGAGCAGGTCCTTTTCACCCCTCACCTCTAGGTGGTGGCCCCGCTTGGCCAGTCCAGAAGTGGCAAGGGCGCCCTCCTTCAGGGGATAAATGGCTAAAAGTTCCTGCAGCTTATCCGGATTTTCGATGCCAATTTGCCAAGTAAAGTCTTCATTTTCTCTGACTTTTACCTGCATGTCTCCGCCACCGTTAAAGGCTACGGCTATGATCTCTGGATGACTGAGCAAAGGTTGCAGCCATTCCTTAAAAAGTTTTTCAACCAGCCAGCCTTTGACAAAGCCAGTTGGATTGTAACTTCCCTGAAAATAGGGGTCAAAATAGCCCTGACTGCGTTTTTTGAGGGCAATGACCTGGGCATAGACTTCCTGAAATTCACTATCGAAAATAGGAGTCTGGTCCCCCGCTTGAAAACGGGAAACCAAGGAGGTCTTACGGAAGGCTGAAAATTTCTCTTCTAAGCGCTCTAGTTCAGTCTGAACATGGGGGATGAGCCCTGCGATCTTATTCTCAGCAAAAGCCCTATCCTTTGCCATCAGGCTAATGGTAAAGGGCAAGGTCATGGCCTGCAGGGTTTGAGTGACCAGTTCTAGCTTAGGCATTGGCTTGATTGATAGCATCTTGCAGGGAGCCTGTAAAGCCGTTGAAGGCTTCAGTTGCACCTGAAACTAGCTGGACAGTAGACGATTGATTGGCCAAGGCTTCTTGCGTGTAAACTGGCAGCGCATCTGCATTGATTTGCTGCGAGCGAGCATTCTCGTTTGGAAATTCCAATACATCAATAGCGGTGATTTGATTAGCAGAAACTGTGATTTGCACTTGGTAGTCCCCTCGGTTAGTCGACGTGACAGCCCCAGTAAAGGTGCCGTCTGTCAGACTAGCATTGCTGGTTGCGCTGGTGCTCGTTGTAGTGCCTGAAGCAGAACTTGAAGCGGAAATACTAGCAGTCGTCGCCTTGTCGCTTTTCCCGAGGTTATTGGTCAAAAGGAGAACAGCATTGGCAGCGACGGCTGTAAAGGCCGCCCAACCAAGGATAAGGTTTTGGGTATTTTTTTTCATAAACTTGCGGTTAAGGGGAGCAGGCCCTTTCATCTTGTCCTTTCGTCTTATCTAAAGCTAAAGCCTTCGTATACCAGCTCAGCCTTGGGATTTATTTCCTTAAAGATTTTGGCAAAATTAGTCATCATGACCAGGGGCCCACACATGAAAACGGTGGTGTCATCCGTCAGGTCATAGTTTTCAAAGTTGAGGTAGCCGTCTACATTGCTGTCTGTAAGAGTCAGATGGAGTTTGGGATTTTTCTCAGCGTAGGCACGGAGTTCCTCCAGATACACAGCATTTTCAGCTCCTGTATAAGCATAGAAGAAATCCACCTGCTTGTCCAAGTTAGGATTTTCACGCAGATAGGAGATAAAAGGCGTAATGCCAATCCCTCCAGCAATCCAAACCTGCTTGTCGCGGCCTTCTTCCAAAATCATATGGCCGTAAGCTCGGTCTACCTTAACTCTGGCCCCAACTTGAAGCTCACGGTAGATTTGCCCCGTATAGTCTCCAGAACCCTTAATCGTGAAATAGAGGGTCTTGCCCCGTCCACCAGAAATGGAAAACGGATGGGGAGCTTTTTCAAAACCTTTTTCCAATATTTTAATGAAGGCAAACTGTCCAAACTGGTAGTCAAACTCCTTGTTCAAGTGGAGTTTCATTTCCGTCGTGTCATGATTGAGATGGCGAATCCCTGCTACCCGACCGTAGTAGCTAAAACCAAACTCTTGGTAAAGGAAAATCATATAAAAGCCAGACCAAATGCCCAAGATTGCAAAGACATTGACGATCAAGGACAGGAGACTGAAACTAAAGAGGCTAACAGGGCTGAGCATGTAGGCATGGACCAGACCTAAAAGATAAGCGACATAAACCAAGCGATGGACCGTCCGCCAAATCTCGTACTTAATTTTATGCCCGAGGTAAGCCATCCCGATGATGGAAAGAAAGAAAAGGATAGACATTTCACCGATGATACCGGCCATACTGGTCCCAGAAATCCCCATCATGTACTGGTGGAAAATCAGAAAGACGATGGAAAAGATGGCGAGAACCTTGTGGTAAAAATACATGCTTTCAATCCCATGGAACCATTTTTCAAGGATGCGAGAGCGTGTCGCCAACATAAAGGTTAAAGCGAGAGTTGTAAGGGCGATGCCAGCCCCTGTATAGGGACTGGTGGCAGCGTTAGACGCCCATGCAAAAGCTGTGATGAGGATGCTAAGGAGAATCAAAGCTATCCCTGGAAATTGTTTCTTCATATCTATTCCTTACTAATTAGTAGTTTATAAGGAGTAATTTTATCATAGAAGTTGGGTTGGAGCAAGTTAACTGCTTATAATTGAGGAAAGGAACCCAAAAGAAATAGAGGACAGGACGAAATGTTCTTCTTTCTAGTGCCTCCCGTGGCTGACTGCAGCTGAACCTGCTGATGCAGTAACTATATTAGTCTGTGATTCTTTCTACTGATCAGTTTGTGCCTATCTGACCAATCGTGAGATAATCAACCTAAAAGCAGGTAGCACAGGAAGGGTGAACATTTAAAATGATAAATTGTAAAATATAGTGCACCAATAAATGATATGCCCCCTGTCAAGTAGACAGGTTAAATATCTAACAATACTGTCTGTGCTCTTGGTTTGACCTTTGCCCAAAATATCTCAGTGGCAGGTGGAGCAGCCTCTGTCACCACCTATGACAAACAGTTCTTGCTTAAGGCTGTCCTTGATGGTGATATTAATCCAGAAAGTGTCTTTACCACAAGCTATAAATTGGAAGATATTGATCAAGCCTATAAAGATATGGATGAACGCAAGTCTATTAAGTCTATGATTGTTATGGATTAGTTCAGTTCTACAAAAGGTTTGGAATGCAACAGATAGTTGTGCTTTCAAGCCTTTTTCTTTGTTGTAAAAGAGGCAATGGATTGCTTTGAAGAACATAAAAGGATTGTGTGCCTTTGTTCTGCCATTGCTATCTAACTATTTGTTCAACTATAACTAAAACGAATAGTTGGGTATGATTTCTAAGTATTTTACAAGATTTAGCTATGGCAGTATACTAGTTGCATCAAAAAGAAAGAGGTATTAACCGTGTATTTAGTAACTATTACGATAAAGACTAAAAAGATTGCTAAAGAAGATGAGGATGACTTATTACGTCGACATCGCGCTTGGTTTACTGACCAGTTTGATAAGGGCAATTTCCTAATTGTTGGTCCATATAAAGATAAAGGAATGGCAGGTATTGCCATTGCCAAGGCGGGAGATCGTGCTAGGCTAGATAAGATTCTTTCACAAGATGCTTACTATCCCGATTATGCCACATATGATGTTAGTGAATTTCAAGCTAACCTAATTGCAAATCATCTTTCAGACTATAAAGGACAGTAAGTGGACTTTAACAAAAAAGAATCGTTCGCTATAGGAATGAAGTTTTACGTATCTAAATAATTGAAACTTATACTAAATTTATCATGTGAGGCGAGTGTCTCATATAACTAGAAAGGTATTCCAAATAGGAATAATAAGGAAATAAACATGACAACAATGAATACGAAGGATGCAAAAATTGCACTTGGCACTTGGTCTTGGGGATCTGGAATGTTTGGAGGAGATGCTGTATTTGGCAACACACTTGGAGCAAATGATCTAAAGGCTGTCGTAGATGCTGCTTTGGAGAATCATTTAAATGTCTTTGATACAGCTTATGCATATGGTATCGGTGAATCTGAAAAGATTCTAGGTCAATCACTAGAACCTTATAACCGCGAAGACCTTATCATTTCAACAAAATTTACCCCAGGAATGCAAGATGATACTGCAAAAAATCCTGTTAAAAAAATGTTGGACGGCAGTATGGAACGTCTGGGGACCGATTATATTGATATCTACTGGATCCACAACTCAGTAGATGTGGAACGTTGGACGCCATATCTACCAGATCTTGTGAAGGCAGGAAAGGTGAAACGTGTTGGGGTTTCAAACCATAGCTTGGAACAGCTCAAACGCGTTCAAGAAATTTTGGAGCCTTCAGGAGTTAAAATTTCAGCCATTCAGAACCACTTTAGTCTCCTCTACCGTAGTTCGATTGATGATGGCCTCCTTGATTACTGTAAAGAAAATGATATTCAATTCTTTTCTTATATGGTATTGGAGCAAGGGGCACTTTCTGGTCGATACGATGAAAATAACTTACTTCCAGCTGATTCACAACGTGGAAAAACTTATAATCCACTCTTCCCAGCACTTCGTTCTCTCCTCACTGGTCTTCGAGCAGTCGCAGAAAAATATGATGCTTCAGTGGCTCAAATCGCAACTGCATGGGCGATTGGCCGCGACACAACACCAATTCTAGGGATAACAAAGGTTGAACAAGTAGAAGATGCTGCCAAAGTAGCATCCATTAAATTGACAGAGCAAGAGGTTTCTTACCTCGAACAATTGGCTGTTAACTCAGGTGTAGATACGCGTGGTGGCTGGGAAGGTCAAGCCTAACATCATTTGCGACTACATTTAACGAATTTGAAAGAAGGTTTTAATATGTTAGAAAACATTCAATCCCCAAGTGATTTAAAACGATTAAGCAAAGAAGAACTTGATCAAGTAGTTGAGGAGGCACGCCAAGCCCTCCTAGAAAAAACATCACAGCATGGTGGGCACAACGGTCCAAACTTTGGTGTTGTTGAGATGACTGTCGCGCTTCATTATGTTTTTAACTCTCCAATTGATAAGTTTATTTTTGATGTCTCTCACCAGTCTTATGTGCATAAGATGCTGACAGGACGTGCACAGGCCTTTTTGGACCCTGATCATTATGATGATGTGTCTGGTTATACCAATCCGAAGGAAAGTGACCATGATCTCTTTACCGTAGGGCATACCTCAACCTCTTTGTCTTTAGCTTCAGGTGTGGCAAGGGCGCGCGACCTTAAGGGGGAGAAAAATAATGTCATTGCCATTATTGGGGATGGCTCCTTGTCAGGTGGAATGGCTTATGAAGGTCTCAATATGATTGCTACTAGCAATACCAATACCATTGTAATTGTTAATGACAACGACCAGTCTATTGCAGCTAATCCAACCGGTGGCATTTACACAGCCCTTCGTAGACTTCGTGAGAGTAAGGGGGAAACTTCAGATAATCTCTTTAAAGCACTTGGGTTTGACTACCACTATTTAGAGGAAGGAAATGATTTAGATCAATTGATTGCCCTGTTTGAAGAGGTAAAAGACACAGATCATCCAGTGCTCTTACATATTCATACCATTAAAGGACACAGTATGCCTTTCATGGAGAAAAATAAGGAGGCCTATCACGCAGGTGGGCCATATGACCCAGAAACAGGTGAATACAAATCCTTTAATACTGGTGGTAAAACGTATTCCAGCATCACGACGAATCTGGTTCTTGATAAAATCAAAAAAGACCCAACTGTCGTAACTTTGACTGCAGGAACTCCAATGTTTCTTCTTAACCAAGACCAAAGAAAAGAAGCCGGTAACCAATTTATCGATGTTGGCATTGCAGAAGAGCAGGCCGCAACCATGTCAGTGGGGCTTGCTAAGAATGGTGCCAAACCTGTTTGGGCAGTAGCATCTACCTTCATGCAACGAACCTATGACCAATGGTCACATGATATTGCGTTAAACAATCAACCCGTGACAGTGCTGGTTTATATGGCCTCTGTCAATGGCATGAATGATGAGAGCCACCTTGGTTTCTTTGATATCCCTTTCTTGTCTCATATTCCCAATGTGGTTTATCTAGCACCAACTTCTAAGGAAGAACATTTAGCTATGTTGGATTGGGCGATTGAACAAGAAGAACATCCAGTTGCTATTCGTGTCCCCGTGGGTCCACTAAGAGAGATAGGTCAGGCAGACAAAACAGACTATTCTCAATTGAACAAAAATAAAGTGATGCAGGTAGGTCGTCAAGTCGCACTCTTTGGTCTGGGTAATTTCTATGGCTTCGCTGAAGAAGTAGCACAAGAACTAAAAGAAAAACATGGTATCACAGCAACCCTTGTTAATCCTCGCTATATTACAGGTTTAGATGAGACCTTACTGGACAATTTGCAAGAAAAACACGAGCTAGTAGTCACCTTAGAAGATGGGATTGTCGAAGGAGGGTATGGACAGATGGTAGCCAGTTACCTAGGTGATACAGCACTCAAGGTCAAAAATTTTGGAATTTCCAAAAACTACCATGACCGTTACGATTGCACGCAACTCATGGCCGAAAATGGTCTAACTGTTGAAAAAAATACATCTTATATTTTGAATCAATTAAATTAGAAAGGGGTGTTGTCAATGTTGAAAACGAGAATTTTCCTTTTTCATCCAAACCTAAGACAGTCTCGTGTGAACCGAATCCTTGCCAACAAAGCAGAAAAAGAGGGAGTTGAGGTGCGTGATATGTATGAGCTCTATCCTGATTTTAAAGTGGATGCATCGGTTGAGCAATCTGTCCTAGAAGATACGGATACTATCGTTTTTCAATTTCCTATGCACTGGTATTCATCACCAGCTCTTATGAAAGAATGGTTGGATACTGTTTTAGAATACGGTTGGGCCTATGGTTCAAATGGACATGCACTTCAAGGGGAAAAAGTGATTTTAGCAATCACTCAAGGTGCCAGTGATGTTGACTATACAGAAGATGGTCGATTTCATGTGACCACTGAAACACTGCTTAAACCTTTTGAGACCATTTCTTACCATACAGGGCTGGTCTTTCAAAAGCCCTTCATTCTATCTGGAACCTTAAGTATTTCAGATGAGGAGTTGCAAGAGAAAGCCAAAGACTATGTTAAATATCTAAGGAAATAAAAAATCAAGGCCACTAGTTATGAAGGCCTTGATCTTGAAGGAATGTTAATCCGTTGCTGGTAAGTCTTTGATACGCTGAAGGAAAGCTTGAGCTAAATCAGATAAGGTATGATCTTTTTTCCAGATTAAGCGCAGTGTCGGTGTTGCTAGTGGCTTTAGAGGTCGAGATACGAGCTCGGCTGGCAAGGGTAAGCCGCTTAAACTGAACGCAAAACCTAAGCTGGAAAGGGTCATTTGAATCCCGATGGATGGAATATTGAAAGAGCCGACGATATGAAGTTGATCGATACTCTTTCCAAACCAATTGCTCAGATCATGGTAGGCTTCCTTCTGGCCAAACACGATGAGAGGAAGTCCTTCAAGGTCGCTCGCTTCAATAGTCTCTTTTTGAGCTAGAGGATGGTCTTTGGGTAGAACAATAGCTGCCTGGTCCATCCAAGGGAGCCGGATATGTTCATAGCGTTCAGTTTTGACCAAACCTACTGAGAGAACAAAATCTAATAAGCCTTTATCTAGCTGTTCAAAAGCGTCTTCCATTCTTAAACCATGTAAATGGAGTTGTGTATCAGGATGGTCCTTCTCAATCTCAGCGAATATAGCTGTTAACTCCTTGAGTTTGGGGCTCTCATTTGTTCCAATATGCAATTCCCCAGTCAAAGTCTCCTGAGTTCGGAGATTGGCTAAAGTACCATCTAATAGGGATATCATGTCTTTTACCTTCCCCAGAAAATATTCCCCTCCCGGTGTCAGTGTCATACCACGGTTACCACGATCAAATAGTTGGATTCCCAATTCGTCTTCTAAATCACGCAGTTGTTTAGATAGGGTTGGTTGCGATACATGAAGGATTTGCGATGCTTTGGTAATATTCCCCTCCGCAGCAATCGTAATGAAATACTGTAAGACTCTTAGCTCCATAATTGTATTTTCCTTTGATTTCTAATGACTTCATTATATCACAAGCTTTCTTTTTTCACTGTCCTCTATCGTTTCCTTAATTATCAAAAATTATCAAATGTTGTAAAATAATCTGCTATAATTGAATGGAGAAATACAAAAGGAGACTCCCATGACAAAAATCGATGTGTTTGCACACGTTTTGCTGCCTGAATTTTACAAGCGTATGCTGATGCTAGATCCCGAACTGCCCCAGAAGATGCCCTTTATTCAAAACCCTATCTTGAGCGATATGGAACTTCGTCGTAAGCTCATGCCGGAAGGGGTCAAACAAGTCATCTCTTACGTAAATGCTAATCCTGAAGACTATGCCAATGAAAAAGTAGCACCACTCTTGGTTAAGAAGGCCAATGAGGAATTGACGAAGACTGTGCGTGTCAACTCAGATATCTTTGTGGGTGGTGTCGCCATGCTGGCTTTGAATAATATTGAAGCAAGTTTGGGAATTCTGGAACAGGTTGCTCAAACAGAGGAACTTTTAGGGGTTCAGCTCTTCACACGTCATCTTGGTGAGTCTGTGGCAGATGAACGTTTCAAGTCAATTTTTGCCAAATGTGCTGCATTAGACCTTCCGATTTGGCTTCATCCTGTATTTGATGAGCGCAAGCCAGACAACAACATCGTCTTTTCTTGGGAATACGAGTTAACTCAAGCCATGTACCAGATTGTAGAGGCGGGTTATTTCCAAGAGTTCCCGAATCTTAAGGTGATTGTCCACCATGCTGGGGCCATGGCTCCCTATTTTGCAGGTCGGATTGACCGTATTTTATCTGAAACCTTAGCTAAAGATTTCCGAAAATTCTATGTAGATACAGCTATTTTAGGCAATACAAAAGCACTGGAATTAGCAGCGGATTTCTTTGGAGTGGACCGTATTCTTTTTGGGACAGATGCCCCACTAGGTGTCGCACCGGCAGGTGCAACCCATGAGATAATTGAAGCCATTGAGAATATGACTTTGACAAATGAGCAACAGGAAGCTATTTTAGCTGATAATTTCAGTACTCTACTAGGAAAAGGAAGAGCAAAATGAACAAAGAATTGCAAATGCGACTTTTTACACTCGATTGGCGACTTGAAGATTTAGAGGACTTGCAAGAAATTGGTCGTCAAAATTTTCAAACCTCAATAGAGAAAGAACCAGGAACATTCTTTATGGCAATGGGTGCTGAAAAAGAGCAACCTGAGCGAACCTATGTGATTGAAATATATGCTGATGAAAATGCTTATAAAACACATGCGGCTTCTCAACATTTTCAAGCCTTCGCCTCCTTTGCAGTAGACCATCTACAAGGCCGTCAGGTAGTCAATCTGACACCAGAGGTTTTGGTGGAGAAAGAGGGAGGACTAAGTCTTTTGCAAGCATCTAACCAACAACTCAGAATCGAACATTTAACGATTAAGGAAAATCAGATTGCTGCCTTCAAAGGGGTTGTAGCTAAGGAGATGAAGCAGTCTATTAAACTTGAAGAAGGCGTACAACTGCTTTTTGCAGCTAGTGTGACGGAACAACCAGATGAGTGGATTTTTATTGAACTATACCAAGACCAAGAGGCTTACGACAAACATCGAGAAACCTCACATTTTAAAACCTATATCCAGAAAACTAAAGATATGGTTTTAGATAAAAGGTTGCAAGTACTGACACCCCAACTTGTGGTGAGTAGGGGGACATTCTAAAAAATCATTGAGTGCAAGAGTCGGATTGTTTGAAATCGAAAGAGTTGGAGAACTGTTTTGATTGAGTTAAAAATAAAAGAGAGATAAATTTAAAACTAATTGACTACGAACTACTCTTTTTTTATCGTACTAAAAAATAGTCACAAGATTTGAAAATAGGATAAAAAGGAGGCAATTGATTCATGTAGGCAAATAAGAAAGGTGTTTATGATTAAAAAGACGTTTACTATCGGTATTCTTGCAATGCTTGCCCTTGTTTGTGCAGGTGGTTGGTATTTCATTCACCAAAACCAAGCGCAGGCCGTAAAAGCAGAAGCAAGAAAAACATATATCCAATCAAGCCGTCCGACTATCTTTTTCCATGGTTGGGGTTCAAGCAGTCGTGCAGAAATACATATGGCTAATGCGGCTAAAAAAGCTGGCGTTACTCAGACTATTATCAAAGCTAAGGTAGCTGAGGATGGGACAGTCACTCTAAAAGGAACCATTCCTAAAGATGCTGTCAATCCGATTGTCCTAGTCAATTTTGACAATAATCGAGGGGCTAGCACTCAGGATCAGGGCAACTATGCCTACGCTGTTGTCAAAGCTCTCCAAAATACTTATGGAATTAAGGAGATGAATATGGTTGCTCACTCATACGGGAATATGGCCATCGTCTACTATATGCTCCAACACGGCAGTGATACGAGTCTACCTAAACTGATCAAACAAGTGGATATTGCTGGTCACTTTAACGGAATCATTGGTATGGATGAACCGAAAAATATCACACTAGATGACGAAGGAAAACCATCTAGCATGACAGAGTCTTATCAAGAGCTCTTGTCTCTTGGAAATCACTACCCTCAAGGTCAGGTTGAAGTTCTTAACATCTATGGCAATACAGGTAAAGGGAGTGATGAGCGCGTGACCAATTTGTCTAGTCAATCTTTGGGCTACCTGCTTAAAGGACATGTCAAATCTTATCAAGAAAAGGAAATCACAGGTCCTGATGGCCAACACAGTAAACTTCATGAAACAGCTTTAGTTGATGAGCCGATGATTGCTTTCTTGTGGGGTAAATGAGTTTATAAGAAAACAAAAAAGAGAGTGGGACAGAAATCGGTAATTCGTTAGAATTCGATTTCGTCGTCTCACCTCCGCACAGTTGAGTAGGGCTGTAAAAGCTGATAAAATCAGCGTAGTAGAGCCCACTCAACCACTGCGTCTTGCTCGACATCCAAAGACAATTGAGAGGCTAGGACTTTTGTCCCAGCCTCTTTTTTTAATACAAATCCCAATCTGGAGTTGAGAATTTCTTAGTTCGGGTCATATAAAAATGTGTGAAATGGACTTCCATTGCTAAGGTCATCAAGGTTGCAATGGTGATGACAATGGTAGGATTGGCTGAAAAAAGAAGGGAGAGAGCCAGTCCGATAAGGAAGAATGCGACTTGCAAGCCATAATAGAGCTTGTCATACTTGAGGTAACTCTTGTTAAAATAGCCATTTGCAAGGATAGCAGCTTGAAAGAGGCCGATACCCGTATAGAAGAAACTAGTCGCAAAAAGGTGATGGACATCTGGATTGACCAAGAAACTCATAGAAACAGTCACCATAATTAAGCCAATGAAAATTGGATAATGGCTGTAGATTAAGAAGATTCCTTTGTTCTTTCCTTCTTCATCAATGGCATGGTCAAACTGACCAAAGTAGTTCATAAAGAGGTTGACCATGATGATAAAGTAAAGGATAGAGTGGATAGAGAAATTTTCAACTGTAAAGAAGTCCGCTAGTCCCATAATCATCTCTCCGAAGGTAATAATAACCAGTAATGAGATACGCTCAATCAGGTGGGGGAGATTGATCTGAAAACTTCTAGCATGTCGAGTCAAGGTGATGGGCATGATAAAGGTTAAAAGAATCCCAGTCATGTAAATATGAATCCCAATATGAATTGGCAAAAGAGCAGCTAGGTAGACCAAAATGGTTCGAAGCCCCGTCATCCAAAGAAAACCCTTGATACTTTTCCGATTAGCCGGAGTGGTAGACTTACGCAAATACTCTACTAGATATTGGGAAAATAGGGTTAGGGTCAAAGTTCCAACTGCCCAGCAGAAGGTATGGAAATAGGACTGCCAGTCATTAGTAATCATATTTGATATCAAGAGCAGCATGGCCATATTGATGAACATGACAGTCATATTGAAAAGGGAATTCTTTCCATAGCGGTTGGTATAGACGGTCTGAATCATCCAAGAATTGACCAGAACCAGAAGCATCATCAGGAAACCAAAGATGGCATCTAACGATAAGACACCATGGTGAAGATGATGGATAAGGGCAGTTGTTTTGGAAATGGCATAAACAAAGACCAGATCATAAAAGAGTTCACTATACTCTACTCGTTTGTGCTTGATGAGGGATGTCATAATAGTCCTTTCAAAGTGTGAATGTCAATTCATTATTATATCAAAAAGAAGAGGATAAAAAAAGTTAGAACCTGTATTCACAACATCATAACGTCCTTAAAATCCGATGAATGTGAGATAGTTTTACAAAAGCAACTTCAGATGATACAGATTTTTCAACATCCTTGGCTAATCTTCGATAGTGGTTCAACCATGAGAAAGTCTGCTCTACTACCCAACGCTTTGGTATGATTCGCCAACTTCCTTTGATTTTTTCAGAAATATCTACTGGACACTGGAACTCCTGTGCCATCATCTCTTCAAAACTTTTCCTATAACCAGCATCAGCTGAAAAAGCCTTGATTGTCGGGAATGGTGCCATCACTTGACGCGCTACTAAAATCCCTGATTTTGTGTCGTGAAGATTAGCTGCATGAACCACAACATCAAGAAGATTCCCCATGGTATCAACCACAATGTGGCGCTTTCTCCCTTTTACTTTTTTACCGCCGTCAATACCTCGTTCCTCTGCAGCATCCGTTGTTTTCACTATGATAGCATAGGTTGGAGAGACTGACCTATCAGCTTTTAGTCGCTTTTTTTAACCAGCTCAGTCAAGATGGTATCCCACAGACCACTCGCCTTAGCACGACGAAAGAAACTCCATACCGTTGGATAAGGAGGAAAGTCATGAGGGAGCATGCGCCATTGACAGCCTGTTTTAGTGATGTACAAAGTCGCATTAACAAGTTCTCGTTTCGACCATTTATAGGTGCGGTGTTTGGAGAAATAGGGTTCAAGCTTTGCCCATTCTTGATCGTTTAAATCAGTATCATATGCTTTTCGTGTCATAACTTTAGTTTAACATTTTTTTGTGAATGCAGGTTCTTAGACTTATGGTCCTAAAGGAGAAAATTCTAATTCAGACTAGAGAATCGTCCAATGATGAGAAAAAATTGAAAACTCTTCAAACCTTCTCCATCTTATCCTAGGTATCAAATTTTTTTATTGCTTTTTTTCTTTCACTGGAATGGTCTTGATGACATGGGCAGGATTTCCAGCTAGCACGACATTGTCTCCAAATGATTTGGTGATGACCGCCCCCGCTCCTGCTACGACATTGTCTCCCAAGGTGAACCAGGTAGAACCGTCACTCCCCCACCAGTCCAGAAATTATCCCTAATCGTGATAGGTGCTCCGTACTCGATGCCGGAATTGCGCTCCTCAGGATCCAAAGGATGAAGGGGAGTCAAAAACTGACAGTTGGGTCCAATCATAGCATTGTTCCCAATCGTGATGGGACAGACATCTAGCATGGTCAGATTCCAATTGGCATAGAAGTACTCGCCGACGTGGATATTGATTCCATAGTCCGTGCAAAAGCCTGTTTCCGTGTGGAGGTGTTGGCCGGTGCTTCCAAACCAAGATTGGATGATAGCCGTCCGCTTTTTCGCATCTTGTTCTTGGTTAGAAGCGTATTGTTGGCGACGAGATTCTTGAGCAAGCTGTCTGAGTTCAGGGTCACCGGGCAAGTAGTAGTGACCGGCGATCATTTTTTGGTATTCAGATGTCATAAAGCCTCCAGACGTTTCATTTTCTTTCTATTATATATATCAAAAGAAACCCTAGTGACTCAAGGGCAGCTTCTTGTTCTATTCTTTTTCTGAGCAAGATACTTGCTTTTTTAAAAAATGAAGTTATAATTGACTTATCAACTGTTGATTTATCAAATATAGAAAGGAGCTGAAGATGATCTCAATCAATGATCTCCTCTACCAGCTTCATCTGGCTGACCAGGCGACGACCCACCTTTTTGAAAAGGAGCTAGGAATCAGCCTGACCCGCTACCAGATGTTGCAGTATCTCTTGTTGCATGGGGAGTCAAGTCAAATTGCCCTCAAGGATATCTTGAGGATTGACCAAGCAGCTTTGGCTCGCCATTTTAAGATTTTGGAGGAAGAGGGCTATGTCACTAGAGAACGTAACCCACTGAACCAAAGAGAGTCGATTGTAGCCTTGACAGAGGATGCGCGTGAGCAGCTACTTACCCATCCGTCTGCGCATCATCTCTCCACAAAGGAGCAGATGGAAAGTATTTTGACAGCGAGCGAAAGCAAGGAGCTGTCTCGATTGTTGGAAAAATTAGTTACTGGCTTGGAAGAAGTCAGCCTGGAACATTAGAAAGTAGGAATACACATGTCACTTATCACCCTTATCTTAGCAAGTCTTGTCGCTTTAGAACACATCTATATCTTTTATCTAGAAAGCATCGCGACCCAGTCAGATGCAACCAGCCGTGTCTTTAACATGGAAAAGGAAGAATTGGCCCGAAAATCCGTCACCTCCCTCTTTAAAAATCAAGGAATTTACAATCTATTGATTGCCCTTTTCCTCCTCTATGGCATTTTTATCTCTGGCAGTCTTGAGATTGTGACCATTTTTGTCCTCTTTGTTATCGGAGCAGCCACTTATGGATCGCTTACAGCCGACAAGAAAATCATCCTCAAGCAAGGTGGCCCAGCGATTTTGGCCTTGATTTCTATCTTGCTCTTTAAATAAAGGAAAATAAAGAAAAAGCCTGAACTCGAGCATTAAGAGAACTTGAGTTCAGGTTTTTTGGTTTTGAGAGAGTGGGACAGAAATCGGTAATTCGTTAGAATTCGATTTCGTCGTCCCACCTCCGCACAGTTGAGTAGGGCTGTAAAAGCTGATGAAATCAGCGCAGTAGAGCCCACTCAACCACTGCGTCTTGCTCGACAATCCAAAAACAATTGAGAGGCTAGGACTTTTGTCCCAGCCTCTTGCTTTTTCCTAAAAATGCTCGTTAAGCATTTTAGGGGAGGTTAAGAAGAGGGGGATCATAGAAGGATGGACTAGATTTTAAATTTAAATATCGATTTTATAAATATTATCTATTTAAAATATTCGATTTACAAATATAGGTTAAACCGATATAATGAAAGCGTAATCAAAAACCTCTGACGGAGAGAAATTGCTTCATATCTTCTAGCAAGATTCCTAGCACCGCCTCTTTATCAGGTAAGAGAGAGGCTGGGGTTAGGCAGTAGCAGGTTTTCTGCAACGGATCTTCAATGAAGTCTACTTGCCGGTAGTGGTTTGGATCCAGTTGCTTGGCGACGCTCAAGGGTAGAAAAGCCCAAGAGTCCGTGAAGTCAAGAAGGGACAGTTGCATGTGGCAGTTTCCAGCGGTGATCCATTGTTCCGCTGAAGAGGGAAATTGCTCCCGATGCCAAATCTCAAAATCCACTCCCCAGTTGATGTAGATTTCCTTTCCAGGATCTAGTTCTCTTAAAGAGAGCACTTCTGGTAGGACACTTGTCTGCTGAGTTACCAGGACCATAGGCTCGGTAAAGAGGGCTTCGACCTGGACGGTTGGGTAGTTGGCATAGGCGTAGGTGAAGCCAAGGTCAATGGCTCCTTTGTTGAGAAGTTCGTAGATCTCATTGGAGTGGTAGGTCGAGAGTTTGAGTTTGATTTCAGGATGCTGGAGGGCAAAGTCCTTGTAAAAAGGGAGAAGCGCAAAGGTATTGACCGACTCGATCCCAGCCACAGACAAGTGGGTCAAGTGCTGCTGAAACTTGAGGTGGTGGGTTTCTTGATAGAGGCTCTTCCATTGCTTGGCTAGAGACAAAAATTCCTCGCCACTCTTGGTTAGCACCAATTGCTTTTGCCCCGGTTGCCGGAAAAAGAGCTGGATTTCCAGATCAGCTTCTAGGTTTTGGATGCGGTGGCTAGCGGTTCCTTGAGAGATATAGAGTTTTTTGGCAGCAGCCGAGATGCTCTTGAGCTCAACTGCGGTTAAAAAGGTTTCAATTTCAGCATAGTTCATGAAGGAGTCCTCTTCTTTCTACTATCATTTAACACTATCTTGATGCATTTATCAAGTCTTAATCATAAAAAGGAGTACAGTATGATGACAACATTTCCCTATCAGGTAATTAGTGAATTTCCAAAAAACTTTCTCTGGGGTGGTGCTATTGCAGCCAATCAGGCAGAAGGTGCTTGGGACGAGGGTGGAAAAGGGGTAGATTTGGCCACCTGTTTCCGCAAGGGAATTCACCATCATTTTCGTGGTTTGCCCAATGACACCGATTATTTCCCAGGTCGTGAGGCTATAGACTTTTACCATCGTTATAAAGAAGATATCGCTCTCTTTAAGGAAATGGGCTTTAAGATCTTTCGGACCTCTATCAACTGGACGCGCATTTTTCCAAATGGGGACGAAGAAAAACCGAATGAAGAAGGTTTGGCTTTTTATGATCGCCTTTTTGATGAATTGCTTGCCAACGGTATTGAACCTATGATTACTATTTCTCACTATGAGACGCCTATGGGCTTGGTGGAGAAATACGGTAGTTGGCGTAATCGTAAGATGATTGATTTCTATCTTCGCTATACAGAGGCCATCTTTACCCGCTATAAGGACAAGGTCAAGTACTGGATGACCTTTAACGAAATTAACAATATGCGCCGAAATCCTGATTATGTGGGAGGGATTCTCTTTGATGGGACAGAAACTAACAAGATGGAAATCGTTTACCAGGCCAATCACCACATGTTTGTCGCCAATTCCTTGGCTATCAAGATGGGGAAAGAAATTATGGGAAATGACGTCAAGATTGGATGTATGTTATCATTAAGTAATGTCTATCCTTATGATTGCAACCCAGAAACAGTGCTTGAGACCATGAACCTACGTCGCAGAACTCTCTTTTTCTCCGATGTCATGATTCGAGGAACTTACCCGAACTATGTTTACCGTTTGTGGCAGGAAAATGATGTTCACATTGAGATCCAAGAAGGGGACTTAGAACTTTTAAGAACTTATACCAGTGAATTTCTGGCCTTTAGTTACTATAAAACTACCACGCATGAACTGGGGCAACCTTTCTTTGGGGATACAGGTGGCGATATCGGAACTCCCAATCCCTTCCTTGAAACCTCTGACTGGGGCTGGCAGATTGACCCGACAGGCTTCCGCTACACCCTTAATGAAGTTTGGGATCGTTACCAAGTGCCACTCTTTCCAGTTGAAAATGGGCTAGGAGCTGTGGACCAGGTGGTAGATGGTCAGATTCATGACCCTTACCGAATGGCTTATCTAGAAGCCCATCTCAAAGCCCTTAAGGAAGCCATCAAAGACGGGGTAGAGGTTTGGGGCTATGCCTACTGGGGACCAATTGATATCGTGTCTGCTGGAACAGCCGAAATGAAAAAACGCTACGGTTTTATCTATGTGGACAAAGACAATGACGGAAACGGTAGCTTAGAACGCATTAAAAAAGATAGCTTTGACTGGTACAAGGCTGTCATCGCAACTAATGGAAAAAATTTATAAAGAAGTAGGATAATACTATGGCTAAAGAGTTAGACAACAAACGCATTGCCAAAGAAATCATTAAAGAAGTAGGGGGACTTGACAATATCGCCTCTGTCACCCACTGTATGACTCGTCTGCGCTTTGTCATTAAGGACAAAAGCAAAATCACAGATAAGCTTGAAAAGGTGGAGGCAGTCTTGGGAGTAGTGGATGCCACAGGGCAACTCCAGATTGTGTTAGGGATGAATCTGCTTCCCATCTATTCTGAGGTAGAGAAGATTTACAATAAGAAAAGTAAACAATTAGCCGTAGAGGCGCCAGTAGGGGATGGATCAAAAGAAAAACGAACACCCAAAAAAGTCATTAGTGACTTGATTGGTTTTATCGGAAGTTCCGTGACTCCTATGGTACCTGGACTGGTGGCTGGAGGAATGTTCAAGCTCTTTCTCTTGATTGCTATCTTAGTGGTGCCGAGCTTTAAAGGGACTTCTTCCTATGCTCTTTTGAGCTTTATTGCCAATACACCCTTCTACTTCATGCCTATCTTTGTAGCTTTTGGGGTTGCTAAACACATGGGAACGACACCGATCTTTGCCATGGCCGCAAGCGCAGCCTTGATTTCACCGGATTTTGTGGCTTTGGTTGCCAAGGGTGAACCCATCAGTTTGTTTGGAGTTGGTGTCTTACTGGATACCTATGTCAGCAGTTTAATTCCTGCGATCTTGATCAGTTATGTGGCTGGGAAATTGGAAGGCATTCTTAATAAAATTATTCCGGGAATTTTCCGTGCCGTCTTTGTTGGGGTCTTGACTATTGCTATTTCAGAGGCGCTAGGCTATATTATTCTTGGCCCAATCGGCACCTATATTGGAAACTACATCATGCTGGGACTCAGCTTTTTACAATCAACGGTTGGTCCTTTTGCGGTCGGAATTTTGGCAGCTGGTCTTCCCTTTATTATTGTGGCCGGGATTCATCACCTCTTTAGTCCCTTTATGGTGCAAAGTCTTTCAAGCTTAGGATTCGACGGATTCTTTAGACCTGCATTGATCCTTCATAACATTGCTGAAGGTGGCGCCTGTTTTGCCATTGCTCTCAAGACAAAAAATCAAGATCTCCGTGCAGAGGCTATCAGTTGTGGGGTCGGTTGTGTCATGGCTGGCGTTACCGAACCAGCCCTCTACGGGATCATGCTTCGTTTGAAAAAACCTCTGTATGGCGTTGTTATCGGTGGAGGTATCGGTGGCTTGATTGCAGGTTTCCTTGGTGCCAAGGCCTTTATCATGGGCTACTCTAGTGTCCTTGCTATTCCGATTTTTCAAGCGACCATGGTGGCCATTATCGTCGGAATCCTGGTTTCCTTTGTCTTGTCCTTCTTGATTGTTTATTTCTTTGCTTTTGCAGAATTAGAAGAGGAGGCTTAAGATGAAATTAACCGATGAACTTATCGCAAAAATCAGTCAACTACCAACAGGTAATATCGCAGACTCAAACACAGTGCGTGGAGTCTTGGATACAGCCATCAAACCTGTCAATCCCCACGTTCATATGGTGGGTCGTGCTTTTACGGTAGACTGTCAGCCAGGAGATAACTTAGCCATTCATCAAGCCATGTATGAAGCAGAGCCAGGCGATGTCCTCTTTCTGGCCTTCAAAGGCTTCGACCAAGCAGGGCATTTTGGTGATATGATGGCCAATGCCTGCAAGGTCAGAGGACTAGCAGGTGTTGTGATCGACGGTTCTTGTCGTGACTACCAAGACATCTATGAGCTGGAGTACCCTGTCTATTCTCGGGGTTACAATCCTGCCCCAACAGTCAAGGAAAGTCTGGCTAAGATGGGACAGGAAATCACCATCGGTGGGGTGACTATTCATCAGGGAGACCTGGTCGTAGGCGATTGTGACGGGATTGTCATCATTCCAAAAGAGGATGAGGACAAGGTCATGGAAAAAGCCTTTGCTAAGTTTGAGCGCGAGAAGAAAATTCTAGCTGACATCAAGGCAGGAAAATCAACCTTGGACATCTACGGCTTTAGAGAATTGATTGCTGACAAACAAGTCGGTCACGTTTAAAAATGAACGAAAATGAAGAAGGCTCAGGTGACTGGGCTTTTTTCCATGCCGCAACGGCGTCTCCATAAGCGAAAACGTCTCTGTCGTAAATTGTCAAATAACTGTCAGGCATTATCATTTACTTGTCAGGCTTGGTATCGTATAATAGTCTCATCAATCAAATGAAACAAAAGAGGAAATCAACATGTCAAACAAAAAAGTTATCTTGATCACAGGCGCTTCATCAGGAATTGGCTACCAAACAGCGGAACAATTGGCCAAAGAAGGCCACAGCGTCTATGGGGCTGCCCGTCGTGTGGATGCCATGGAACCACTCAAGGCCTTTGGCGTGACCCCTGTCCGTCTCGATATTACGGATGAAGCTTCTATCAAGGAAGCTTTAGAAACTATCATCGCTAAAGAAGGACGCATTGATGTCTTGGTCAATAACGCTGGCTACGGCTCATACGGTGCGGTCGAAGATGTGACCATCGAAGAAGCCAAGATGCAGTTTGAAGTCAACATCTTTGGACTAGCCAGCCTTACCAAGCTAGTCCTTCCTTACATGCGAAAACAAGCGTCAGGTCGCATCATCAACATCGGCTCTATGGGCGGTCGTTTGACCTCTTACTTTGGCGCTTGGTACCATGCGACCAAATACGCCCTTGAAGCCTTCTCAGATGGCTTGCGGATGGAAGTGTCAGACTTTGGTATCGACGTGGTCTTGGTAGAGCCAGGTGGCATCAAGACGGACTGGGGCTTTATCGCAGCGGACAAATTGGCCGAGTCAGCCAAGGGTGGTGCCTATGAAGCAGCCGCAACCAAGGCAGCGGAAGGCATGCGCAGCCAGTACTCTGGCAACATGATGTCAGATCCTAAGGTCATCTCAAATGCCATCTCAAAAGCGGTCAACAGCCGCCGTCCTAAGACCCGTTACCTGGTCGGCATGGGCGCAAAACCCTTGGTCTTCCTGCACGCTATCCTACCAGACCGCTGGTTTGACGCCCTTATGAAACGGGCTAGCTAATAGCGACGAAAGCATTCTTCTAGACTAGAGCATCCCTGCTCTGGTCTTTTTTATTTGGAGAAGTCTGGAAATTGTCTGTCTATATTGGCGTAAACTGACAAGTTGATGGCGTCTACTGTCATTCACTTGCAGTGTTAAAAGGACTATAATAGCTCCATAAGGTTGAGTAAGACCTAATACTCTTCGAAAATCTCTTCAAACCACGTCAGCTCCCATCTGCAACCTCAAAACAGTGTTTTGAGCAACCTGTGGCTAGCTTCCTAGTTTGCTAATGATTTTCATTGAGTATAAAATAAATCAGAATATGAGGTATTCACTATGACACAAACAGCACAAGAAGCATTTGACCAACTAGATCCCCAAGCTTGGACCAAGGTTTCCATCGAGGAGCGCCTACAAATCCTGACTGAGATTCAAGCTAATATGCGTCAATACGGCGCAGAACTGGGTCAAGCAGAGATGGAAATGAAGAACCGTTTGACGGGGGCAGACCTTTACTCTCAAACAGATGGCATGTTGCAGACCTTGGTAGCCGTAGGAAATGTCATCAATGCCAGCACCTTTATCTATCAAACCTTGGCAGAGACAGGAAAGATGCCAGAAGCCAAATCTATTCGTGATTTGGGCGATGGAACCTTTGAGGTGGAAGTCTTTCCAACAGCACCAGTGGATCAGATGACGGCTGCAACTCAGCATGGCTACCTACGCCTTGTCGGCCAGCCCAAGCAAGTCAGCCCACTTGATAAAGAAGCTGGTATCATTGCCGTTTCAGGTGCGGGAAATTACAGCTCGTCTATTGAGACCATTAAGGCCATCTTCTTTGACAATAAGACAGTCATTCACAAGGCCCACCGCTTAAATGAAGCAACAGACAAGGTCTGGGAAAAGATTTTTGCACCCCTTGTGGAACGAAAAGCTCTCTCATTTGCCGGGGTGGACTATAGCCGTGACTTGATCCAGTTAGAAGGGCTGGATGCCATCTACTTCACAGGGTCAACAGCTGTTGCCAAAAATATTATGGACTCAACAGATACTCCCTTAGTGTCAGAATGTGGTGGGAATAACCCTGCCATCATCGTTCCTGGCGATCGTCCTTGGACTGCAGAAGAAATCAAAAATCAGGCAGAACTCATTGTATCGATTGCAAAAGGTAATGGTGGGGCAGCCTGTGGACGTCCGCAGACCTTCATCACGTCCAAACACTGGGCACAACGGGAAGAATTTTTGGATGCCATCCGTCAAGCAGCCCAATCAACCTTTGCCGTTGGGACCTACTATCCTAAGAGTGCCGAAGTACGGGAGGCTTTCCTAGCAGCTCACCCACAAGCAGAAATCATCAAACCAGAAGGCGGCCAATACCCCAACACAGACTTCCTCTTTATCCCCGATATGGACAAGTCTGCCTACGGTGTCACGCATGAAGCCTTCTGCCAAATCATGGGAGAAGTAGCGCTTGATGTACCAGCGACTGCCGAAGCCTTTTTACCAGCAGCAACCGCCTTTGCCAATGATGCATTGCTGGGGACTCTAGGATGTATGATCCTGATTGATGATGAAACCCGTGCCAAGCATGAAGACGCCTTTCAAACAGCCCTTAGCGAACTCAACTACGGTGGGATTACGGTCAACACCACCCCTCCAATGGTTTGGTTTAATGCCTACCTGACTTGGGGAGGCTGCAAAGAGACCAAAGAAAACTTTGTTTCAGGGATTGGAAACTTCGGAAACGCTCTCAACTTTGAACAGGTTGAAAAATCCATCTTGATCGAACAATTTGCGGCTACTGGTTTCTTATACAATGACCGCCAAGCCACAGATGCCATGAACCAACAGGTCATCAACTTCACACTGGGAAATATGGAATAAGAGCCCGTCTCTAATGAACACAGCAGATTTTCTGTTGTGTTTTTTCTGTGAAGAGCAGTAGTAGCCTGTCGTAAATTGACAAGTCAATGGCATGCCTTGCTATGGGCTTTTCTTTAGTCAAGGTTTATAATGTTTTCTATAAAGAAATCAGATTGGGGAAAAATATGACAACTGCTATTTTACTGGGAGCGACGGGAGAAGTCGGAGGCGCTATCTTACAGGAACTGCTGGCTAGTCCAGCCTATTCGACTGTCTACGTCCTTGGGCGTTCTTCCATTAACCGCTTGCCCCATCATCCCAAGATGATCACGCTTGTCACGAACCTGGAAGACCCACAAGTGGATCCCGAAATCCTCAAACAGGCAGATGTCTTTTTTGCCATTGGGACTGGGGTGCGGGCTGACTTTGAAAGGGTCGATTACGGTTATGCGGTCGCTTTTGCCCGTCTCTGTCAAGGAAAGAT
>NZ_KQ969062.1:359305-380398 GCF_001578775.1 Streptococcus cristatus
CTTGGACAGGTGCGATTTTACCGCCCTTCGATGTTAATCGCGCCTAAGAGGGCAAACCTCCAACTGGGAGAAGCCGTTTGGATTAAGATTTTCCAAGTCATCTCACCCTTTTTACTAGGGCCCCTATCTAGCTGGAAGGGCATCCGGCCTCAAGCGGTCGCAAGCGCCATGGTTTCCAATGCTATTTGCGCCAATCCAAAAACGATTTATCGCTACAAGGATATGGTGAAATAAAACAAACTGTCGTAAATTGTCAATGACCTGTCAGACATTATCATTTACTTGGCGGAAATTCTCCTGTATACTAGACTTATCAAATGAAACAAAAGAGGAACACAAACATGTCAGCAAATAAAGTTATCTTAATCACCGGCGCATCATCAGGAATGGGGAAACTCTCAGCCCAAGATCTCATCAAAGCAGGTCACACGGTCTATGCCGTTGCCCGTAGCGTGGACAAGATGAAAGATTTGGAAGCACTCGGTGGCCACATCATGAAGATGGACGTGACCAATGAAGAGGATATCGAAAAAGTGGTCGCTAAAATCATTGAAGAAGAAGGGCGGATCGATGTCCTTTGGAACAATGCTGGTTATGGCCTTTACGGTCCTGTCGAAGACCTGTCCATGGAAAAAGTCCAGCAACAGATGGAAGTCAATGTTTACGGGGTGGCTCGTTTGACCAAGAAAGTCCTGCCTTACATGCGGGCCCAAAAAGAGGGACTCATCATCAACACCTCATCAATGGGTGGGAAAATCTATACCCCGCTTGGATCTTGGTACCATGCCTCTAAGCATGCCATCGAGGGCTTTAGCGACTGCCTCCGTATGGAAGTCAAGGAGTTTGGGATCAAAGTGGTCGTCTTGGAACCAGGCATGATCAACACTGGCTTTAACGCTGGCGTCAGCCAAAACTTTTCTTATGAGTCCAAAAATGGCGCCTATAGCCGCTTGGTCAATGGCTACATCAAAGCTATGGAAAACAACCCAGCCCCAGGGTCAGGCCCAGAAGTCATCTCGCGCACCGTTCTGAAAATCATCAATGCCCGTAACCCTAAAACCCGTTACCTAGTCGGTCGCGGCGGTAAACTCTTGGTCGGCATCCGCCGCATCTTTGGTGATAAATTCTTCGACCGGATGATGCTCATGTCCATGCGTTAAAAAGGAGAAGCCTATGCGTCTCAACCTCAGCCAACAATACCTAGAAAATCTCAAGGCCCTTGGATTGGACTTTCAGTCCATCCTTGACATGGCCCAGTTGCCAGATACCAGCTGGAAAGAGGAGATGGCCTTGTCCACTCTGGATTATTACCATCTCCTCACAGCCTTTGACAAGGTGGCTAGCGACGAGCAGATCCTTGCCATGAGCCGGATCAAGGACATCCAGATGTTCATGCCCCCATTCTTTGCGGCTCTGTCCTCAAAAAATGGGCTTGCGGCCATTGAGCATTTCGCAAAATACAAGAAAATCACAGGTCCTATCGTAGTGACCATGGAAGTCTTCGACGACTTGGTGCGGATCAGCTACCGCTATGACTATGCCGGGCTGGACCTGCCCCGCTTTGCGGTCCTCAATGAGCAGTTGCTCCTGCTGGATCTGATCCGGACAGGGACAGGCGAAGCTATTACTCCCATCCATGTGGGAACGCCCTTTAGCTATGAAGCGGTTAGTGTAGACACCTTTGCCTGCCATGTGGAGCAGATGGAGGGCAATGAAATCGTCTTTCACAAAGCAGACCTCGAGAAGCCCTTTCTCACCGCCAATAATGTCATGCTGGACTACCTCGAACCCCAGCTCAAGGAGCGCTTGGCAGAGGCCATGACCAGCGAGAGCTTCACCGGTGTTGTCCAGCAAAAACTCTACCAGATGATTCCCAGCGGTGCTTTTGGGATTGGGGATATTGCAGCTTCCCTAGGTATCAGCAGCCGGACCCTCCAGCGAAACCTAACCGCAGAAGGCACCAAATTTAACCAAGAACTGCACAATGTGCAAAAACTTCTGGTCTTTAGCTATTTCAAACAGCCAGAAATCACCACCGACGAAGTCGCCTATCTGCTGGGCTATTCGGAAGTGTCCTCCTTCTCACGAGCCTTTAAAAAGTGGACAGGAAAGACCATTTCGGAGTATCGAGAAGAAAATAAATTAAAATAAGCACACAAAAAATATGGCTTTTTAAAAAATTATAGTTATTGCGTTGTTAGTCTGATGAATCAGGTTAAGCTATTTTCTATATTCAGATTTGATACATTTCATAAAGTTTTTTCAACAAATTATAGAAGAAAGAGTGGCTTTTTAAGAAGTCAAAAAGGAGGTGTTGTTAGCGTCTTCTTTTTTTGTTATAGTGGAGTTAGAGAAGAGATTGACTAAGAAGAAATGAGGAATAGCGGGTTTATGAAGAAATTGGAAGAAATAGCGGATTTTGGTCCCTTGCCTTCGGTGGCTCAGCTGGCTTATCATCGAGATGAATTGGCCGCTTTTATCCATTTTGGCATCAATACCTTTTACGAGCAGGAATGGGGAAATGGTCAAGAAGATCCCAAGCGTTTCAATCCGACTAAACTAGATACAGACCAGTGGATCAAGGTTCTGAAAGAAACAGGCTTTAAACGGGTCATTGTCGTTGTCAAGCATCATGATGGCTTTGTTCTTTATCCGAGTCGTTATACAGACTATACGGTGGCTTCTAGTCCCTGGAGAGATGGTCAGGGGGATCTTTTGGCTGAGATTTCCCGATCAGCCAGTTACTATGATATGGATTTGGGGCTCTACCTTTCGCCTTGGGATGCCCACAGTCCGCTCTATAACATAGACACTCAAAAAGCCTACAATGAATACTATCAGCAGCAATTAGAAGAAATCTTGAGCAATCCGCTGTATGGCAATAAAGGAAAATTTGTCGAAATCTGGATGGATGGGGCGCGTGGCGAAGGAGCTCAAAAGCTTTCCTATGAGTTTGATGCTTGGTTTAAGACTATTCGTCGCTATCAAAAAGGCGCTGTTATTTTCTCAACTGAGGCGACTGAATTGCGTTGGATTGGCAATGAGAGTGGCCGAGCTGGCGATCCCTTGTGGCAGAAGATTCGGCCGGAAAAGTTGAGTGAGCAGACACCGCCTGTTTATCTTTGCCATGGTGACCCAGAAGGTACGCACTATTCTGTCGGAGAAGCAGATGTGTCCCTGCGTTCGGGTTGGTTTTACCACGACAGTCAGCAACCCAAGTCCTTGGTGGATTTGCTGGATATTTATCTGGCTTCGGTGGGGCGGGGGACACCACTTTTGCTCAATGTGCCTCCGACTAAGGAGGGCTTGTTGGCGGAAGTCGATGTTCAGCGCCTGCAGGAATTTCATCAGGTGATTTCTAGCCTTTACGATGAAGACTTGGCTGCGGAGGCTGAAGTCACAAGTAGCAGTGAAAGGGCAGACTACCCAGCAAGCAATCTGACGGATGGTAAAAGGGATAGCTTCTGGGCTCCGAATACGGAGGAGACTTCCTATGTCTTGGAGATTGACCTAGGGCGCAGCTGTACTTTTAATCTAGTAGAAATCGGAGAACCGATTGCCAAAGGGCAACGGGTCGCAGGTTTTATCCTAGAAGTGAAGAAAGAGGATGGTTGGGCTGTCTTTGCTCGAGGTCAGACGATTGGCTACAAGCGTCTGCTTTTGAGCGAGATGGTCGAGGCTCGTTACTTGCGCTTGATTTTGACGGATTTCCAAGCCTTGCCACTGTTGAGTAAGCTGGCCGTGTACAGGACACCAGCGATTATGGAGGAAGAGAAGAGGCCTTCTGGTTTGGAGTTCTCACAAGCAGTGGACACAGTAATCGGGGGGCAATCGACTCAGATTAGTCTACGCCGTTTAGATGGACTGGAGCAGGCGGAGCAGATTCGATTGGTTACGGAGCCTGGCACAGGAACGCACGGAACGGCTTATGAGGATCAAATCTGGGATGTGACCTTTGCTCCAGGTGAGACGAGAAAAGAGTTGACCTTATCAACCTTGGCTTTCACAGGTCAGCAAGAATTGAATTTTTACCTTTGTGCTAGCCGAGAGGATGGTCGTCAAAGCAGACTCAAGATTGAGGTCAAGGGGAGTTAGAATAAGAAAAACGCGGACTTAGTGTCTGCGTTTTTGCTGTTTTTATACGTGGGTGGAAGATGAATTTGGCAACCAAGACAGGTAGAAGTCCAGCCTGTCAGAAGCCAGTAAGTCCTCATGGGAAATTCGCTGCTGGCTTTGTCCGTCTAATTCTGCTTTTTTCACAAACTGGAAGTGGGGATAGTTGTCATGAGCGTAAATATCGAGCCATTTTTGACTTTGTGGCAGATAGAGGCGCAGATGGTCAAAGAGAGGAATGCCTAAGTCATACTGGGGCTTGCCAGGACAAGTCGGATAGAGGCCCAAGACGCTCCAGATATACCAAGCAGAGAGGCTGCCATTGTCTTCGTCGCCAGGAAAAGCATGCCAACTAGCCTGAAAAGCCTCTTCTCTCAAGCTTTTGATTAACAGACTAGTGTATTCTGGCCTGCTACTATAGCGGAAAAGATAAGGAATATGGAAACTAGGCTGATTGGAAATGGCTAGCTGGCCAAAGTGAGCATTCGCCATCTCGCTCATTTCGTGAATTTCGTAGCCGTAGCCTGTGACATCAAAATAGGGCTGGTCCTGACAGAGCCTAGTCAGATAATCGGTAAAGGCTGGCTCACCGCCCATGAGCTCTTTCAAGCCTTCGATATCATGAAAGACGCTGAGCGTATTTTGAATAGCAGAGCATTCGGCGTAATCTCGTCCCCAGCTGTAAGGAGAGAAGTCGGCTCGGAATTGCCCTTGTCTGTCTTTGGCCCGCATATAGCCCGTTTCTGAATCGAAAAGGTTTTGGTAATGAAGCGCCTGCTGGGCATATCGCTGGGCTACTTGCTCCTTTTGGAGTTTGCTGGCTAGGCTGGCAATGCAAAAGTCGCTATAGCTATAGTCCAGCGTATGACTGACACTTTCATGATAATCTGTTGGCAGGTAGCCCAAGGTTTTGTAGTCGCTAGCTCCGTGTCGGCCGTAACGTTTGGAAGGATCTTCTTTCTCTGATGTGTTCAGCATGGCTTGGAACAATTCCTGTTCTAGATCAGGAATGAGATCTTTCGCAGCGGCATCCGCAATCACACCGTCAATCAAGGTTCCTGGCATCATGCCCCGTTCATCGGGAGCCAGCCACTTGGGTAGATAGCCCGTTTCTTTGTAGAAATTCAGAAATCCTTGGAGAAAGTCGTGATAGGTGTCGGGTGCGATAAGAGCTAGCAGCGGAAAATTGGTGCGAAAACCATCCCAAAATCCAATATTAGTAAAGAATTTACCAGGCTGGACAGTTTGATGGGTAAAGTCCCAATGAATTTCTTGTCCTTCAGGAGTGATTTCATAAAAGGTCTGAGGAAAGAGGAAAAGGCGGTAAAGAGTCTGGTCGAACATGCGGCGGTCAACCTTCCCCTGCTCCACAACATCAAATCGATGGAGGTAACTTTCCCAGGCTTGCTTGGTCTGCTCTTTTACCGCATCAAAGTCAGCTTGGGGCAGATTCGTCATGGCCTGCTCTTCCGAGATAAAGGAAGTGGCTAGGGTGAATTGTAGCTTTCCTTGTCCAAAGTCTAGCACCAAGTCCTCTCCAAGTCCATGACCGGCCTGAATGGGTTGGTCAAAACGCAGGCAAATATGCATGGTCAGAGCTTGCTTGGCCGGATTGGTTTCTTCTTTCAAACTGCCTAGAAGCGTGTAGGCGTCCAGCATCCGAAAATGAGTCTGAGTCTCACTGTGCAGGATAAGGCTGATAGGCTGGGCCCCTTGGCTTGTGAGGCGGAAGTGAGCTCCGTAAGTAGTCGGAGTCAGTTCCGTGCTGACTTGATAGCGGTTGGAGTGAATTTTTAGATAATGTGGCTGAAAAATGCTCTCGTCCGGTCGATACGACGACTGGCGGTGATAGATATCAGACTTGCTTATCTTTTCGATGACAGGCGTGAGCAGGAGCCAAGAGAAATCCCCAATCCAAGGACTGGGCTGGTGGGTCAGACGAATACCTTGGAAAATGGGTAAGTCTGGTTTAAAGAACCAAGAGCCATCTGTATGGCTGCTCTGAGGAACGAAATAATTCATGCCGAATGGCGCCCCTGTATAGGGCAAGGTATTGCCGTGGGAAAAGCTATGGGAATTGTCCGTTCCATAGCGGGTATCAATCGTTTCTAGTATTGTTTTCATGGAAAATCTCCTTTGATCCAGCTTGCTTTGTCTTGATTATAACATGAATCAGGAAGCAGCGGACAAGGCAAAAATATATGATCGAAAGGCCTTTAGTTTGTGTATATATTTTAAAAACTGTTTAGCCTATACTAGAGAATGTAAACGAGTATGAAAAAGGAGAATGAATATGGTTTATTCTAAAGAAATTGTTGGGAAGTGGTTGGTGTCTATCGCCCAGTTAGCTCAGGATCATCCAGCTTGGGTCTCTGTTTTTGAGCGTTGCTATACGGATACTTTGGACAACACAGTCGAAATATTGGAAGATGGGTCTACTTTTGTCTTGACAGGCGATATTCCAGCTATGTGGCTACGGGATTCGACTGCTCAGCTCAAGCCCTACCTCTTTGTAGCCAAGCAAGATCCAAAAATCCGTCAAGCGATTGCTGGCTTGGTCAAACGCCAGATGGCGCTGATTCTCAAAGATCCTTATGCCAATGCCTTTAATATCGCTGACAACTGGAAAGGTCACCATGAGACAGATCATACAGACTTGTCTGGTTGGATTTGGGAACGCAAGTACGAAGTGGACTCTCTCTGCTATCCTCTGCAGCTGGCTTATCTCTTGTGGAAAGAGACTGGGGAAACGAGTCATCTAGACGCTACTTTTATTGCTGGAGTTAGAGAAATTCTACGAGTTTGGACGATCGAGCAGGACCACAGCCAGTCTTCTTATCGCTTTGTCCGTGATACAGATCGCAAGGAAGATACCTTGGTCAATGATGGCAAAGGCCCTGATTTTGCAGTGACAGGCATGACTTGGTCAGCCTTCCGTCCAAGTGATGATGCTTGTATCTACAGCTATCTGGTACCGTCGAATATGTTTGCAACAGTTGTCTTGGGCTATGTGGCAGAAATTTTTGAAAAATTAAACTTAGAGGGTGCTGAGGAGATCGTTCCGCATGCGCAGCGCCTGCAAAAGGAAATCAAGGAAGGAATTGAAAACCACGCCTACACCCAAAATTCTAAAGGCGAAAAGATTTACGCTTTTGAGGTAGACGGTCTGGGGAATGCCAGCATCATGGACGATCCGAATGTACCAAGCCTTTTGGCAGCGCCATATCTAGGATTTTGCTCAATTGACGACGAAGTCTACCAAGCGACACGCCGCACCATTCTAAGCCCAGAGAATCCTTACTATTATGAGGGTAAATATGCTGCGGGACTTGGTAGCTCACACACCTTCTACCGCTATATCTGGCCAATTGCCCTAGCCATTCAAGGATTAACCACGCACGATAAGGAAGAAAAACGTCGGATTCTAGACTTGCTCGTGGCCTGCGATGGTGGCACAGGTGTCATGCACGAAAGCTTCCATGTGGACGACCCAACCAAGTATTCTCGCGAATGGTTCAGCTGGGCCAACATGATGTTCTGCGAACTGGTATTAGATTATTATGATTTAAAAATTGAGGTATAGAATTAACAAATAGAGGAACAAAAATGGAAAATATTACTGTACATATCATTTCTCACAGCCACTGGGATCGCGAATGGTATCTCCCCTTTGAATCCCACCGTATGCAGTTGGTCGAGCTTTTTGACAATCTTTTTGATCTTTTTGAGAATGATCCAGATTTCAAGAGCTTCCACCTAGACGGGCAAACCATTGTCTTGGATGATTATCTGGAAATCCGTCCTGAAAATCGGGATAAATTGCAGCGCTACATTGATGAAGGCAAACTGAAAATCGGGCCTTTCTATATTTTGCAGGATGATTATTTGATTTCTAGTGAAGCCAATGTCCGCAATACCTTGATTGGTCAGCAAGAGTGCAAGAAATGGGGCAAGTCCACTCAGCTTGGTTATTTCCCTGATACTTTTGGAAATATGGGGCAGGCGCCACAACTTCTGCAGCAATCAGGCATTCATATAGCTGCTTTCGGCCGTGGGGTTAAGCCGATTGGCTTTGACAACCAAGTCTTGGAGGACGAGCAGTTTACTTCTCAGTATTCTGAAATGTACTGGCAAGGTGCCGATGGCAGTAAAGTCCTAGGCATTCTCTTTGCCAACTGGTACAGCAATGGGAATGAAATCCCAGTAGATCCAGAAGAAGCGAAAGTTTTCTGGGAGCAAAAACTAGCTGACGTGAAGAGCTATGCCTCTACCAATCAATGGCTGATGATGAACGGCTGTGACCACCAGCCAGTTCAGCGCGATCTTAGCGAAGCCATCCGAGTAGCCAATGAGCTTTATCCAGAAATTAACTTTGTCCACAGCTCTTTTGATGACTATATGCAAGCTGTGGAAGCGGCCCTGCCTGAGGAACTGTCAACAGTTCAAGGCGAATTGACCAGCCAAGAAACTGATGGTTGGTACACTTTGGCTAATACTTCTTCGGCTCGCATTTATCTGAAGCAGGCTTTCCAAGAAAACAGTAACTTGCTAGAGCAGGTGGTTGAGCCACTGACTGTTATTACAGGCGGTCACAATCACAAAGACCAGCTGACTTATGCTTGGAAGGCCCTCTTGAAAAATGCTCCACATGACAGCATTTGCGGCTGCAGTGTCGATGAAGTCCACCGCGAGATGGAGATCCGCTTCGCCAAGGTTAATCAAGTGGGCGAATTTGTCAAAGGCAACCTGCTGGAAGAATGGAAGCAAAAGCTGGATAGCCGTCAAGCTGAGAGCAATCTACTCTTCACCGTTGTCAATACTGGACTCCATGACAAAATTGATACCGTTTCTGTGGATGTGACCTTTGCGACTTGTGATTTCAAGGAGGCACATCCGACAGAAGCTTATCGGAGAATGGCAGAATTGACGATTCCAGACTTGATTGTTAAGGATTTGGATGGTCGTTATGTTGAAGCCAAAATTGAGGATTTGGGAGCTAATTTCCAATATGATCTTCCAAAAGACCGCTTCCGTCAGGCTTATATCGCTCGTCAGTTGCGCGTGATATTGCCAATTCATCTAGCACCCCTGGCTTGGAAAACCTTCCAATTGCTTCCTGGTGCAAAAGAAGAACATGAAAGTCTCTACCGCAATGGTGTGATTGACACTCCATTTGTGACTATCAGCTTTGATGAAAATTTGACTGTTTATGATAAGACGACCCAAGAAGCTTATGAAGATTTCCTCCGCTTTGAAGATCGAGGCGATATTGGAAATGAGTATATCTACTTCCAGCCAAAAAATACAGAGCCAATCTATGCTAAACTGGCTGGCGTTAAGGTGTTAGAAAACAATGCCCGCTATGCCAAGGTGGAATTAAGCCATGAATTGACCTTGCCAGTAAGTGCAGATGAACTGTTGGATCAAGAACAAAAGGGCATCGTTGAGTTTATGAAGCGTTCAGCAGGCCGTTCGTCGGAATTGACAACTATGATCTTGACAACTGAGTTGACAGTCTTTGCGGACAGCCCACAATTGCGCTTTAAGACTCGTTTTACCAATACTGCTAAGGATCACCGCATCCGTGTTCTTTTCAGAACTCACAACAGCAGTAAAACCAACGATTCAGACAGCATTTACGAAGTGGTTTGCCGCAACAACCAACCGGCTGCCTCATGGGAAAATCCAGAAAATCCACAGCACCAACAAGCCTTCGTCAGCCTTTATGATGACCAAAAAGCAGTTACAGTAGCTAATAAAGGTCTAAATGAATACGAGATTTTAGGCGATGATACGATTGCTGTAACGATTCTGCGGGCAACTGGTGAGCTGGGTGACTGGGGCTACTTCCCAACGCCAGAAGCGCAGTGTCTGCGTGACTTCCAAGTCGAGTACATGGTGGAGTGCCACCAGCCGCAAGAGCGATTTGCTGCTTACCGTCGGGCCAAAGCCTTCCAAACACCGTTGACAGCTCTGCAAATTTCCAAACAAGAAGGAAGTGTTGCAGCGGCTGGACAGGCCTTGGATCATCCAGCTCTCAGCCTGCCTGAAATCTGTCCGACGGCCCTGAAAGTGGCTGAAGATGAGTCAGGTATCGTACTGCGTTACTACAATATGACCCAAGAAGAGCAAGAAGTGACAACTGCTTCCCAAACCCTAGTCAACCTTTTGGAAGAAGTGCTTCCAGAAAGGGATGGAATCTTAGGGCCACAGGAAATTCGCACAGAGCTCTTGAAAAAAGATTAAAAAGAGGAGACTAGGGCAATGGACTAAATATTTGAACATTTAGTTCCTTGTCCTATCGCCTTTCAAGAACTAGAAAACAGAGAAAGGAGAAAAAATGCTTATTGCAACAATTGACATAGGCGGTACAGGTATCAAGTTTGCGGCCATGTCCAAAGAAGGAGAAATACTGGAAAAGCAAAACATTGCTACGCCAGACAATTTAGATGCCTTGCTGGCTTGGCTGGATTCTTGTCTTTCCAAGCGGGATTACCAGGGCATTGCCATGAGTGTGCCCGGGGCGGTTGACCGAGAGACAGGAGTCATTGGTGGGATTAGCGCTGTTCCTTATATTCACGGTTTTTCTTGGTATGATAAGCTGGCTTCTTATGGTTTGCCAGTCCGTCTAGAAAATGATGCCAATTGTGTTGGTTTGAGTGAACTTCTGGCCCATCCAGAGCTGGAAAATGCAGCCTGTGTGGTTATTGGCACTGGGATTGGCGGAGCTATGATTATCAATGGCAAGCTTCATCGTGGTCGCCACAGTTTGGGTGGGGAGTTTGGCTATATGACAACCCTAGCACCCGCTGAAAAACTCAACAACTGGTCGCAACTTGCCTCAACTGGCAACATGGTAGCTTACGTTGTTGAAAAATCGGGGCAGGCAGACTGGGATGGTCGCAAGATTTACCAAGAGGCTGCGGCAGGAAATGCTCTTTGCCAAGAAGCCATCGAGCGGATGAATCGCAATCTTGCACAGGGGTTGCTCAATATACAGTATCTCATCGATCCAGATGTGATTAGCTTGGGCGGCTCTATTAGTCAAAATCCAGACTTCATCCAAGGTGTCCGCTCAGCGATTGCTTATTATGTTGAACGTTATGAAGAGTATTCGGTGGCGCCAGAAATTTTAGCGTGTACCTACAAGGGGGAGGCTAATCTTTATGGTGCTTTAGTAAACTGGTTACAGGAGGAAGGCCAATGGCCACATTTGTAGGATTATCAAGCAAGCAAGAAAGGGCTCTTGCTCGCTTAGAAAAATATTTGAACTTAGGCGAGATTGAAGTCAGTCTTGTCCCTAACTCAGCTGTATCAATCAAAGTGGAAGGCCGTCAGGGGTGTTATCAAGTCAGCTATCATAAGTCCCATCAGCTCTATCGTGCTTTAGCCCTTTTATCTGCCGCCCTTAAAGCAGGGCAGGATGAGGTGCAGATTGAGGAAAGAGCGGCTTATGAGGACTTGGCCTATATGGCCGACTGCTCTCGCAACGCCGTCTTGAATCTGAACTCGGCTAAGAAAATGATTGAAGTCTTGGCCTTGATGGGGTATTCCACTTTTGAACTTTACATGGAAGATACCTATGAGATAGAAGACCAGCCCTATTTTGGCTATTTCAGAGGCCGGTACACTGTTGCAGAATTGCAAGAGATTGAGGACTATGCCGCAGATTTTAATTTAACCTTCGTGCCTTGCATTCAGACCTTGGCCCATCTGTCAGCTTTTGTCAAATGGGGTGTCAAGGAAGTGCAGGAACTTCGAGATGTTGAGGATATCTTACTGATCGGGGAAGAAAAGGTTTACGATCTTATCGAAGGCATGTTTAAGACAATGTCTCAGCTTCGCACACGTAAGATAAATATCGGGATGGACGAAGCCCACTTGGTTGGTCTCGGACGTTATTTGATTCAGCATGGTTTCCAAAACCGCAGTCTCCTCATGTGCCAACACCTTGAGCGCGTGCTAGATATCGCTGATAAGTATGGTTTCCACTGTCAGATGTGGAGCGATATGTTCTTCAAGCTCATGTCAGCAGATGGCCAGTACGATCGTGATGTGGAAATTCCAGAGGAAACTCGAGTTTATCTAGAGCGGCTCAAAGACCGTGTGACCTTGGTTTACTGGGATTACTATCAAGATAGCGAAGAAAAATACAACCGCAACTTCCAAAATCATCACAAAATCAGTCAAGACATTGCCTTTGCTGGCGGTGCTTGGAAGTGGATTGGCTTCACACCGCACAACCATTTCAGTCGCTTAGTGGCTATCGAAGCCAATAAAGCCTGTCGCCAAAATCATGTCAAGGAAGTG
The DNA here is from genome assembly GCF_001578775.1 of Streptococcus cristatus. Classification (GTDB taxonomy): domain Bacteria; phylum Bacillota; class Bacilli; order Lactobacillales; family Streptococcaceae; genus Streptococcus; species Streptococcus cristatus_A. The sequence continues at coordinate 371,729 of NZ_KQ969062.1, forward strand.
ATTGTGACTGGCTGGGGGGATAACGGTGGGGAAACTTCTCAATTCTCAATCTTGCCTGCCCTGCAGATTTGGGCAGAACTGGCCTACCGAAATACTTTAGATAAATTAGCCGAGCATTTCTTAGTTAGCACAGGCCTTGATGTTGATGATTTTATGAAAGTAGACTTGGCCAATCTATTGCCAGGCTTACCAGAAAACCTCAGCGGTATCAATCCAAATCGTTATATCCTCTATCAGGATATTCTCTGTCCTTTGCTGGAACGTCATATCCGACCTGAGGAGGACAGCCAGCATTTTGAAGCTGCCGCTCAGTCCTTGCAAGAAGTCAGCCGCAAAGCTGGTGAATATAGTTATCTCTTTGAGACTCAGACTCAGTTGAATGCGCTCTTGGCCTTGAAAATTGCCGTTACATCTGGCATTCAAGAGGCCTATCGTGCAGGAGACAAGGCTTGCTTGGCAGAACTAGCTGAAAAAGACTTGCCTTTGCTCTATCAAAAAGTGGAAGACTTTGCCGAGCAATTCAGCCGCCAATGGCAGCTAGAAAATAAAATTTTCGGACTGGATACCATTGATATCCGCTTTGGAGGCTTGCTCAAGCGCATCAAACGGGCGCAGGAACGCCTAGAAAAATACACGACTGGTCAGCTTGATTCTGTAGAAGAATTAGAGCAAGAAATCTTGCCTTTCAATGACTTTTATGGAGACAAGGATTTTGCAGCCACAACAGCCAATCAGTGGCATACCATCGCTACAGCATCAACGATTTACACAACGTAAACACTTTGTTTGGTCAAAGTTTTCATGTCCCTACTCTACTTTTTATCTGTATATTAGATAAATAATTTGTATAGTTTTTTCTATAATTAGGAGTTTAAATGAGAATAGAAAAAGGCATATAATAGAGACATGAAAACGATATCAAAACAATAGAAAGGGAGATTTGAATGAATAAGGTCATCAAAACACTGAAAGAAAACTTCATTTTCTTGCTCATGGTCTTACCAGGAGTTGTTTGGTTTGTTTTGTTCTTCTATATACCAGTTTTAGGAAACGTCGTTGCATTTAAGAATTTTAAACTAAGTGGTGAAGGATTCATCCATAGCCTTATGAGCAGTGAATGGGTGGGATTCAATAACTTCAAGTTCTTGTTTAATTCCAAGGATGCCTATACGATTACACGAAATACCATTCTTTATAATGGCGGTTTCATCATTTTAGGATTGATTTTCTCTGTCGGAATTGCCATTATCTTTAGTGAACTTCGTTCGAAAAAGATGGTAAAGATTTATCAGACAACCATGCTGTTCCCGTATTTCCTTTCTTGGGTTATCATTAGTTTCTTCGTAGATGCTTTCTTGAACCCTGGCAAGGGCTTGCTGAACAATTTATTGCACAATCCGAATATCAACTTTTATACAGTGGTTTCTTTCTGGCCAGCCTTCATCCTTTTCATTGGTATCTGGAAGGGCTTAGGATACAGTAGTATTTTGTACTATGCAAGTATCATGGGAATTGATCCGACTTACTATGAGGCAGCAACGGTAGACGGTGCTACAAAATGGCAGCGCATCCGGAATATCACATTGCCATCTTTGGCTTCTCTTATCACAGTATTGACCATTCTAGCAGTCGGAAATATCTTCCGAGCGGACTTCGGCTTGTTCTATACTGTTCCGCATAATTCAGGATCACTCTTTAGCGTAACCAACGTCTTGGATACCTATGTGTATCGTGGATTGACCGGTACAGGTGATATCGGGATGGCTTCAGCTGCGGGTCTCTATCAATCAGTTGTGGGCTGTATCCTCGTTATCGTCAGCAACTTAATTGTCCGCAGAATTGATAAAGAATCTGCTCTCTTTTAGAAGGAGGAACTTATGAAATCCCCAAAAATTCAAAAAGAAAAAGTCGATAATGTGGGAATTCACTCCTTTAGCAAAAAAGCCGATTTTTTCTTTAACATCTTGATTGCCATCTTCTCGCTCTCCTGTGTTCTGCCTTTCTTCTTTGTCATCATCATCTCTCTGACAGATGAAAGCAGTTTGGTTCATAATGGTTTTGCCTTTTGGCCGTCACAGTTTAGTCTAGCGGGCTATGAATTCTTATTTGGCTTGAAAGATCAGCTCTTGCAGTCACTCTTTGTGACAGTAGTGATTACGATAGTAGGCACTAGTTTGAATGTTTTCTTCACAACAACTTATGCCTATGCTATCTCACGTCGCAGCTTTAAATTCAAACGCTTCTTTACCATGTTTGCAATGGCAAGTATGCTCTTCCAAGCAGGGATGATTCCAACTTACATCGTTATGACCAACTTGCTTGGCTTAGGAGATACGGTGTGGGCTTTGATTTTGCCGCTACTGCTTAGTCCTTTCAATATCATTTTGATGAGAACTTTCTTCAAGAGAACGATTCCAGAAGCGATTATTGAATCTGCTAAGATTGATGGTGCCAGTGAGACTCGGATTTTTTTCCAAATCTGCTTGCCACTATCTCTTCCAGGTATCGCTACGATCACACTCTTCACTGCCCTCGCTTATTGGAACGATTGGTTTAACGCCTTGCTCTACATTCGCAGTGACAACTTAGTTCCCCTTCAATATTTGCTGATGAAGATTCAGCAAAATATGGACTACTTGTCTAAGAGTGCGGGAGCGAGTGCTCAGCTTGCAGGCTTGACAGGATCTCTACCTAAAGAGTCTGGTCGTATGGCCATGGTCGTAATTGCAACCTTGCCGATCGCTTGCGTCTATCCATTCTTCCAACGTTATTTTGTTAAGGGATTGACTATCGGGGGCGTCAAAGAATAGCTTGCCACTTTAGTCTCAGAGTTTTTACTGGTAGCATTAAAAACTCATATTATTAAATTTGTATATAAAAAATTTAAAGGAGATTTTTCTATGAAAAATTGGAAAAAATATGCTCTAGCTTCTGCTAGTTTCTTGGCTTTCTCAGGCCTTCTAGCAGGCTGCGGTAGTCTTACTGGTAGCAACCAAAAGTCATCTAAAACGGATGATGGTAAGACGGTTATCAAAATGTACCAAATCGGTGATAAACCAGATAATTTGGACAAATTGCTCGAAAATGCTAACAAGATTCTCGGCAAAGAAATCGATGCTAAGTTGGATATCGAATACATTGGTTGGGGTGACTACGAACAAAAAATGAACGTTATCACTTCATCAGGTGAAAACTACGATATCGCCTTCGCTCAAAACTATGTCATCAATGCCCAAAAAGGTGCTTATGCTGACTTGACTGAGCTTTACAAAAAAGAAGGTAAAAAACTTTACGATTCTTTAGACCCAGCTTACATCAAAGGAAACACTGTAAACGGTAAAATTTATGCTGTTCCAGTTAATGCCAATGTGACTTCTTCACAAAACTTTGCCTTCAACGGACCACTTCTTGAAAAATATGGTATCAGCGATGTTTCAAATATCCATTCTTACCAAGATTTGGAACCGGTTTTGAAAGCTGCTAAAGAAAAAGATCCAAAAGTTGTTCCTTTCGCTATCGGTAAGAATTTTATTCCATCTGACAACTTTGACTATCCAGTGACAAACGGACTTCCATTTGTTATTGACTTGGAAGGCGACACGACTAAGATTGTTAACCGTTATGAAGTTCCTCGCTTCTTAGATAGTTTACGGACTATTCACAAGTACTACGAAGCTGGTTACATTCCAAAAGATGTTGCAACGAGCGATACAACTTACGAACTTTCACAAGATACTTGGCTTGTTCGCGAAGAAACCGTCGGACCTGCTGACTATGGAAATAGCTTGCTTTCACGTGTTGCCAATCGTAAGATCGAAATCAGCCAACTGACTAAGAACTACAAGAAGAGCCAAACTACTCAAGTAGCGAACTTCGTTATCTCAAACAACTCTAAGAACAAAGAAAAATCAATGGAATTGTTGACTTTGCTTAACACAAATCCTGAATTGCTAAACGGCCTTGTATATGGTCCAGAAGGCGAAAACTGGGAAAAAGTTGAAGGTAAAGAAAACCGCGTTCGTACTTTGAAAGCCTACAATGGTAATACCCACATGTCTGGCTGGAACACAGGTAACAACTGGATTCTTTACATCAATGAAAACGTAACAGATCAACAAATCGAAGATTCTAAGAAGATTCTTGCAGAAGCACAAGAGTCACCTGCTCTTGGATTTAACTTCAATGTAGACCCAGTTAAAGCAGAAGTATCTAGCATTACGAATACAATGAAAGAATACGACACTGCTATCAATACTGGTACAGTTGATCCTGATGTTGAAATTCCTAAGATGATGGACAAACTGAAATCTGAAGGAGCATACGATAAAGTATTGAAAGAAATGCAAAAACAATACGACGAATTCCTTGCTTCTAAGAAATAAGCAACATGATAAATCCTCCTCGTCTCGTTTTGGGGAGGATTTTTCTTTTTTGGAGTAATAGGAATTTTTGTAAACGGTTAAAATGTGTTATAATTTTATAATGTGTGGAAATTTAACCAGTAGAAAGGAAGAACGATGGGAAAATTAGTTGAGTGGATTTTTCAACGAGTTTATATGGCTATGCTTGCATCCGCAATTTTTTGGGTATTGGCTCTGTGTGGAGGTCTTGTTTTTGGACTTGCTCCAGCGGGGTGTGTGCTCATGACTTTGTTTCAGCAATATCGCTATGACTATAAAAAATATCACTGGAAAGAAGCATGGGATCTGTTTAAAGAAAATTTCCTTGCTACAAACAAAGTATTTTTCACTTTGCTTGTAGTGCAGGCTCTTTTATCTTATGGGATTTATCTCCTTATCCAGCTTCCTCACCAAACTATTCTCTACCTTTTATTGACGATAGCAAATCTGCTCTTTTTGCTTTTGGCACCAGCAGTATACGCAGTCTATCTGAAATTGCAAGTCTTTTTTGAGTTTTCTTATAAAAATAGTTTGAAATTATCTTTGATTGGCGTCTTTCTCAATATTTCAGCCATGTTGAAACTCTTATTAGGGACAGTCCTGCTATTGATTGCCAGCTACTTCATGCCGGCTTTACTCTTCTTTGCTTTTATTGGGCTTTGGCATTTTTTTGTTAGTGATGTTCTAGACCCAATTTACCAAACCATTCAGTCTAAGTTGATAACAGAAAAACCATGAAGAAATTTTGGCTCCATTCGTTACTAAAAGTCTATGCTGTCATTATGGTGGTTATTGTGGGATGTTTGGTTCTCATTTTGTCTTATTCTGATTGGCACAGTCGTTATAAGGAAACTGAGCAGATTGCGCAGCAAGCAGTGACGCGATTGGCTGACGAAGTGGATTATTATAACCGCCGAGCGAATCAACTGGCTCAAAGTCTGGTTGAAAATCGAGCAAAATTGGACGGGGTTTATAACTACTTTATCATGAGCCCCTCTGAGTACGCTAGTTGGCGCTTATCGGCAGACGTACCTACTTATGTTCAAGTATCCCTCCATCAAAATATCAATGATATTTATGTTGAAAATGAATTTGTTACAGGCATTGACATTGCTTTAAATGATTACAAAACTGTTTTTGTTTCCACAAGGCAAGCGAGGGGTGGCAAACAGCTTCCTGCTGAGGAATTTAGACCTGCACGCGATGCCTTTCCAATCGCGATTTATGATAAGGCAGTCGATCAAGTCATCGGAACGATTTACATTCGGATTGATGGGGAAGTCTTCAACAAGGTTGTAGATAATATGCGGGGCGATGTTCCACTCGCTCTGAGTGTCCTTTCGCCTTACAAAAAAGAAATTCTGCATTTTGGTGATACAAAAGGAATTGGCCAAAATGATTGGATTAAAAAAGAAACTATCTACAATTACACTGTCCAGACAGCAGTGCCTGCGCATTATGTGATAGAGAAGACAGTTTTCAGCACTGGTTTGATCATTTTTTCTGGTCTGATTTTGGTTGGAGTTTTATATGCTGCTTTGCAGAGGATTTTTCTCAATTACCAAAGGCAGGTTGTTGATATTGTGGATACGCTCCATCTCATCACAGATGGTGATAATCAGAAACGTATTGCGACAGAGACTAAGGAGCAGGAGCTGCTTTTGATTGCGACAACGACCAATACCATGTTGGATAGTATGGATAAGAGCATTCGGGATATCTATCGCTTGGAGATCAGTCAAAAAGATGCTAACATGAGGGCTCTGCAGGCACAAATCAATCCCCATTTTATGTACAACACCTTGGAATTTATCAGGATGTATGCAGTCATGCAGCATCAGGAAGAGTTGGCAGATATTATCTACGAATTTAGCAGTTTACTGAGAAATAATATCTCAGATGAATCCAGAAGTAGTTTGAAAAATGAATTGGAATTCTGTCGGAAATATAGCTATCTTTGCATGGTTCGGCATCCCAAATCAGTGGCCTATGGTTTCAAAATTGAAGAAGGTTTAGAAGGAATGATGATTCCCAAGTTCAGTATTCAGCCACTGATTGAAAATTACTTTGCCCATGGTATCGACTATCGCAGGCAGGACAATGTCATCAGTGTCAAGGCTCAAAAGATAGACGGCGCTGTAAGGCTGATGATCCAAGACAATGGTCGAGGCATCCCAGCTGAATGTCTGGCTGAGATTCAAGAGATACTTGCCAGCCGAGAGCTTATGGATGCTCAGAATCGAGAGCAGCGGACATCCATTGGTATTCGCAATATTCATGAACGCTTCTTGCTCTTTTTTGGTGACCGCTACAGTATCCAGCTGAAATCTCAAACGGATCAGGGAGCAACCTACATTATAGAAATTAAGGATGAATAGAAAAAGATGTACAGAGTATTACTAGTTGATGATGAATACATGATCACAGAAGGCTTGAAAGTGCTGATTCCTTTTGAAAAGTGGAAGATGCAGGTCGTAGCTACGGCAAATGATGCAGAGACGGCCCTCGCCTATATTGCGGACAATCCTGTTGATTTGGTCATCACCGATGTCAATATGCCAGGGATGAATGGCTTGCAGATGATTGAGCAGATGAAGACTTCCCTGCCCAATGCAGCTTTTATCATCCTCTCAGGCTATCAGGAATTCGAATATGTCAAAACGGCCCTTAATTTGCAGGTGGCAGATTATCTGGTGAAGCCAGTCGATAAGGTCGAACTGGCAGCAATCCTAGAAAAATTGGAAAAGGAATTTGATCGTTCTTCCAATAATCAACTAGAGCTGATTTTTAAAGAAGAGACAAGCGAAGATGAGATAGCTACCTATCTCAAATCCTTCGATAATGTCTGGCTTGGAGCAGCTGCTCAAGAAAAAGGGCTAGTTTCGGTTCCTTATAATATTTTGGGGCAGACAGGCTATTTGTTTTTGTCTTCGCAAAAGGAAGAAGCGCTCTATCTGGAAGAATTCACAGTTCCTTATAAACAAGGCCTGCAGACTTTCAAGCTTAATCTAGAAAAAAGTCTTTTTTATGGAACGGTTAGCTTGCAGGAAACCAATCCGCTTTTTAGCTACTATGAGCCCATGTATCGCGTGATTATCCAAGGAAATATTGGTCAGATTTTGGACGAATTGGACTTGCTTAAAGATATCGTGCTGCAAAATACGCCTGAAGTTTCAATTACCAAGCAGTTGTTCATTCAGTTTATCATGGATGTTTACCATCTGTTTCAGCATTTGAAACCAGACGATATGACAACCATTATCAAAAAGATTGAAAGCACGAATACCTTTGAAGATTTGTTGGATTATCTGAAGGCTCAGCTCTCAGATTTGTTTGCCCAGTATCGAATGAATGAGAATGTTGCTAACGTCTTGGAAGTGATTGGTCGTGATTATCAAAAAGATTTATCCCTAAAAGATATCAGCAAAGAACTCTATATCAATCCAGTTTATTTGGGCCAGCTGATCAAGCGTGAGACGAATTCCACTTTTGCAGAGTTGCTAAATAAGCAGCGCATCAAGGCTGCCCAGCAGCTTCTGCTCGCAAAAAATGACAGTATAGAAGATGTTTGTTATGCAGTTGGATATAGCAATGTTGGTTATTTCTATAAAGTCTTTCGGAAGTTATGTGGTAAATCTCCTAAGGCCTATCGGAAGCAAGTAGACTGATGAAAATCGCTGAGACGACTGCCTCTCCATTTCTTTTTTATCGAATGCTAAAAAAAGTAGAAAAAAAGATATAGAAGAGTCAGTGTGAGGGCCTGCTATTCGTGGTATAATCAAGCAGAAAGAACTTACAATATGGTAAAGGAGTTAGGAGAAGCTTATGGTTGAATTAAATCTGAAAAATATTTATAAGAAGTATCCAAATAGTGAGCACTATTCTGTTGAAGACTTTAATTTGGACATTAAGGATAAGGAATTTATCGTTTTCGTCGGTCCGTCAGGATGCGGGAAATCCACAACGCTGCGTATGATTGCGGGTCTTGAGGATATCACAGAAGGGACAGCGTCGATTGATGGAAAAGTGGTCAATGACGTGGCGCCTAAAGACCGCGATATCGCCATGGTCTTCCAGAACTATGCCCTCTACCCACACATGACAGTCTACGACAACATGGCTTTCGGGCTTAAACTGCGCAAGTACAGCAAGGAAGATATCGACAAACGGGTGCAAGAAGCAGCTGAAATCCTTGGTTTGAAAGAATTCTTGGATCGCAAGCCAGCGGACTTGTCAGGTGGTCAACGTCAGCGTGTTGCCATGGGTCGGG
>NZ_KQ969062.1:380517-441357 GCF_001578775.1 Streptococcus cristatus
TGACCAGACAGAAGCAATGACGCTGGCTGACCGGATTGTTATCATGTCAGCAACCAAGAACCCTGCTGGAACTGGAACGATTGGTCGAGTAGAACAAATCGGTAGTCCACAGGAAGTTTACAGAAATCCAGTCAACAAGTTTGTGGCAGGCTTCATTGGCAGCCCAGCCATGAACTTTATCACCGTAACACTTGAGGGGAATGAAATCGTTGCTTCTGGATTGCGTTTGACCGTGCCAGAAGGAGCACTGAAGGTTCTGCGTGAGAAGGGTTATGACGGCAAGAAGTTGATCTTTGGTATTCGTCCAGAAGACATTAATACAGAGCCTGCCTTCTTAGAGACCTTCCCAGACTCTGTGGTTCATGCGACCATCTCTGTCTCTGAGCTTTTGGGTTCTGAGTCTCACCTTTACTGTCAAGTTGGTGACAGTGAGTTTATCGCGCGTGTAGATGCTCGTGACTACTCAGAAACAGGTGCTGGAATTGACCTTGGTTTTGACCTGAACAAGGCGCATTTCTTTGATTTCGAAACAGAGAAAACCGTTTATTAACTCAGTAAAAATAATGAAACGTAGACAGATTTGTCTGCGTTTTTTGAATGAACTTTAAGTTTTCCAAATCAAAAATGTCTTTAATCAGTAGAAAAATTTGAATAGACTGTTGCTTTCTTTTTGCAGAAGGTCTTTATATAATGAAGTGTAAAGATAAATCGAGAGGTAAATAAAATATGATTCAATTTCCAAAAGGTTTCGTCTGGGGCTCTTCTACATCTGGTCCGCAAACAGAAGGTCGGATTTCAGGAGATGGAAAGGGAGACAACCTTTGGGACTACTGGTTTAGCCAAGAAGCCCATCGTTTCTATAACGAAATTGGCCCTGCCAAGGCATCTACTTTTTATGAAAATTGGGAGCAAGATATCGATCTTTTAGTCGAAACAGGCCACACAGCCTTTCGGACGTCTATCCAATGGTCACGGATTTTTCCAGATGGTCGTGGTCCGGTCAATCAAGTCGGTGTTGACTTCTACCGCAAGGTTTTTGAAAGAATCAAGTCTAAGGGCATTCACTTGATTGTCAATCTGTATCATTTTGACCTGCCCTTTGCCTTGCAGGAAGCGCAAGAAGGTTGGGAAAGCTTGGATACAGTCCATGCTTATGTAGATTATGCTCGTTTTTGCTTTGAAAGCTACGGTGACTTGGTGGATCAGTGGGTGACCTTTAACGAGCCTATCGTACCAGTTGAGTTTGGCTATTTCTACGATGGACATTATCCTAATAAAGTGGACGCTCGGGCTGCGGTTAAGGTGGCTTATCATACCCAGCTAGCTAGTTCTTTAGCAGTGAAAGCCTGTCATGAGGTTGGAGCAGACTACAAAATCGGTATTATCCTGAATCTGACACCTGCTTATCCACGCAGCCAGCATCCGGCGGACTTGAAGGCGGCTCGCATTGCCGAGCTATTCCAAGCCAAGTCTTTCTTGGATCCATCTGTTTTGGGGCATTATCCAGCAGAGCTGGTCGATCTTTTGCGTGAGCACGATCTTTTACCAGCTACGACTGAGGAGCAGTTGCAAGCTATTCGGGAAAATACGGTCGACTTTTTGGGTGTCAATTATTATCAGCCTCTGCGGGTTGCAGCGCCTAAGTATTCGAAGCATCCAGAGTCACCGCTTCTGCCAGATCATTTCTATGAGCCTTATGTCATGCTTGGTCGCAAGATTAACCCTCACCGTGGCTGGGAAATCTATGAACAAGGAATCTACGATATTGCACAGAATATCAAGGAGAACTACGGCAATATTGAGTGGATGCTGACGGAAAATGGTATGGGTGTCGAGGGTGAAGAGAAATTCCGTGAAAATGGTATGATTCAAGACGATTACCGGATAGACTTTGTTAAAGGCCATCTGCGCCAGCTCTATCGTGCCATTCAGGACGGGGCCAACTGTACAGGCTATCTCATGTGGACCTTTATCGATTGCTGGTCTTGGCTCAATAGCTATAAGAACCGCTACGGCTTGATTGAGCTCAATCTAGAAACCCAAGAACGGACTATCAAAAAATCAGGGCACTGGTTCAAAGAGTTGAGTCAAAACAATGGCTTTGAGTAAGTCTGTTCATCCATTTAGCCTATATAAGATAGGACAGCTTCCCAACTATTCTTCTGATCGATTTCAGGAGATCAGCTTAGGGTATCTTGCTCGGATAATAGAATCTAATCTCAGACTAGGTTCTATTATTTTTTATCTTGTGAGTAGATCTAGTTTCTAAAAGCTGTCTTCTAAAATGAAACTGGGAGGATGCCTTTCTTCGCATGTTACATCAGGAAGAAAGAAGTGGCCAGAAACTTGCTGTATCAAACTACTATCCTTAGATTTGTCGCTCATTCTATAGGTTTCCTTTGTTTTGAAAAAAACGTGAAAAAATGCTATAATGACTAAGATGTGCAAACTCTGTTTGCAAAACTGTAATTCGACTTGGCTTGCCAAGGACCGTTAGTAATAAAATCAAGGAATCTTTGATAAAGGAGATTCTAAAATCGATAGGAGTAAAAATGAGTAAAAGCACGATTAAGCTGATTACTTTGGGCGGCGTTCGTGAGAATGGGAAAAATCTCTATGTCGCCGAAGTGGATGATTCCATTTTTGTATTGGATGCTGGGCTCAAGTACCCAGAAAATGAGCAGTTGGGAGTAGATGTAGTCATTCCCAACATGGACTATTTGTTTGAAAATAAAGACCGAATTGCGGGTGTCTTTCTGACCCACGGTCATGCGGATGCCATCGGTGCACTGCCCTATCTTTTGACAGAAGCCAAGGTACCGGTTTTCGGTTCGGAGTTGACGATTGAGCTAGCTAAGCTCTTTGTCAAAAACAATGATGCTGTTAAGAAGTTCAATGATTTTCATGTTATCGATGAAAATACCGAGATTGAGTTTGGCGAAACGGTTGTCTCTTTCTTCCGGACGACCCACTCGATTCCAGAGAGTCTGGGAATCGTTGTCAAGACGCGTGAAGGCAATATTGTTTATACAGGAGATTTCAAGTTTGACCAATCTGCCAGCGAATCTTATGCGACAGATTTTGGCCGTTTGGCTGAGATTGGCCGTGAGGGCGTTCTAGCTTTGCTAAGCGATTCAGCCAACGCTGATAGTACTGTGCAAGTAGCTAGTGAGAGCGAGGTTGGCCGTGAGATCACGGACACGATTTCTGATTGGGATGGCCGTGTCATCGTAGCAGCGGTTGCCAGCAACCTGTCTCGGATCCAGCAGGTCTTTGAAGCTGCGGCAGAAACAGGTCGTCGCGTCGTTTTGACAGGTTTTGATATTGAAAATATCGTCCGTACGGCTATCCGCCTCAAGAAATTATCCTTGGCAGATGAGCGCCTGTTGATCAAGCCTAAGGAAATGTCTAAGTTTGAGGACCACGAGCTGATTATCCTGGAGACGGGTCGGATGGGCGAGCCTATTAATGGTCTGCGCAAGATGTCCATTGGTCGTCACCGTTATGTAGAAATCAAAGACGGAGACTTGGTTTACATCGTTACAACGCCATCTATTGCCAAGGAAGCAGTCGTAGCGCGTGTGGAAAATATGATTTACCAAGCTGGTGGCGTGGTTAAGCTGATCACCCAAAACTTGCGTGTATCTGGCCATGCCAATGCGCGTGACTTGCAGCTCATGCTCAATTTATTGCAACCCAAGTATCTCTTCCCGATTCAGGGAGAATACCGTGGTCTGGACGCCCATGCTAAGGCAGCCATGGAAGTCGGGATTTTACCAGAAAATATCTTGATACCGAAGCGTGGTAGCATCATGTCCTACGAAAATGGCGACTTTGTGCCAGCTGGAGCAGTGTCAGCAGGCGATGTCATGATTGATGGAAATGCCATCGGTGATGTGGGCAATATCGTCCTGCGTGACCGTAAGGTTCTGTCAGAAGACGGTATCTTTATCGTGGCGCTCACGGTCAATCGTAAGGAGAAGAAAATCATTTCCAAAGCCAAGGTTCATACTCGCGGGTTTGTCTATGTCAAGAAGAGCCGTGACATCCTGCGGGAGAGCACTGACCTGATCAATAAGACAGTGGAAGACTATCTGGCTCAGGATAACTTTGACTGGGGCGAGCTTAAGGGAACAGTCCGTGATAGTTTGGCTAAGTTCCTCTTTGAGCAAACCAAGCGCCGACCGGCTATTCTTCCGGTTGTCATGGAAGTTCGCTAGATTATTCGAGGGAAGAGCTTTCCCAGTATTTTGCAGAGAGAAAGTCGAATATCGGCTTTTTCTTATCTTTTGGCGGTCGCAGAACAGGATTTGATTTCAGAGAGTGGCTAACGGTGACGCCTAGCCAAGAACAGTAGTTTTTACAAGAGGAGAAAAAAGATGGCAGTGATGCAGATAGAATATTATTCAGAAGCCTTGGAGATGGAGTGGGGAGTCAATGTCCTTTATCCAGATGCGTCGCGCGTGGACGAACCAGATGATACAGATATTCCTGTCTTGTATCTGCTTCATGGTATGAGTGGCAACCACAATAGTTGGCTCAAACGCTCAAATATTGAGCGCCTCGTTCGCTCGACTAACTTGATTATTGTGATGCCAAATACCAACAATGGCTGGTACACTGATACCCAGTATGGCTATCATTACTATGAAGCTATCGCTGAGGAGCTGCCACGGGTGCTCAAACGCTTTTTCCCCAATATGTCTGACAAGCGGGAGAAAAACTTTATTGTTGGCTTGTCCATGGGTGGCTATGGCTCTTTTATGCTGGCGCTTAAGACTAATCGTTTTTCTTATGCAGCTAGTTTGTCTGGGGCACTCAGCTTTCACGATCGGCATCCAGACGATACTGACCTAGCTAAGCCGGCATACTGGCGTGGTATTTTTGGTGATTTGGAGGACTGGACCAGCAGCCCTTATTCGCTGGAAACTTTGGCCAAGCAGTCGGATGGCAAAACTAAGTTTTGGGCTTGGTGCGGCGAGGAGGATTTCCTCTATGCGGCCAATAACCATGCCGTGGAAAATTTGAAAAAGCTAGGTCTGGATATTAGCTATAGTCACAGTCCTGGTAAGCACGAATGGTACTACTGGGAAAAGCAATTGGAGCGGGTCTTAGCTTGGCTGCCGATTGATTTTGTCCTCGAAGAAAGACTGTCTTAAAAAATCATACGATTCAGCAGATTCTGGGTCGAGAATGTGATATAATAATAACGTTTGAATACGAAAGCAGGAGCGAGACATTCCTGCTATTCCCAATAGGAGATCGAAAATTGACAAAAGATATTCGAGTGCGTTATGCACCAAGTCCAACTGGACTTTTACACATCGGAAATGCGCGGACGGCGCTCTTTAACTACCTTTATGCTCGTCATCATGGCGGAACATTTATCATCCGTATCGAAGATACTGACCGCAAGCGCCATGTTGAGGATGGTGAACGTTCACAGCTTGAAAACCTTCGTTGGTTGGGCATGGACTGGGATGAAAGTCCAGAAACTCATGAGAACTATCGCCAATCAGAGCGTTTGGAATTGTATCAAAAATACATCGACCAATTGCTAGCTGAAGGCAAGGCCTACAAATCTTACGTTACAGAAGAAGAATTGGCTGCTGAGCGCGAGCGCCAAGAAGCAGCTGGTGAAACACCTCGCTACATTAACGAATACCTTGGCATGAGCGAAGAGGAGAAAGCAGCTTACATCGCAGAGCGCGAAGCAGCGGGTATCATTCCAACGGTTCGTCTGGCTGTCAATGAAGCTGGTATCTACAAGTGGACGGACATGGTCAAGGGCGACATTGAGTTCGAAGGTGGCAATATCGGTGGCGACTGGGTGATCCAAAAGAAAGACGGTTATCCAACTTACAACTTTGCCGTTGTCATCGATGATCACGACATGCAAATTTCCCATGTTATCCGTGGTGACGACCATATTGCCAATACACCAAAACAGCTCATGGTTTATGAGGCGCTTGGTTGGGAAGCACCAGAGTTTGGTCACATGACCCTGATTATCAACTCTGAAACTGGTAAAAAATTATCCAAACGCGATACCAATACCCTCCAGTTTATCGAAGATTATCGTAAAAAAGGTTACCTGCCAGAAGCAGTCTTTAACTTTATCGCTCTTCTTGGTTGGAACCCAGGTGGCGAAGATGAAATTTTCTCACGTGAGGAATTGATTAAACTCTTTGATGAAAACCGCCTCAGCAAGTCTCCAGCAGCCTTCGACCAGAAGAAACTAGACTGGATGAGCAACGACTACATCAAGAGAGCAGAACTTGCTACTATCTTTGAAATGGCCAAACCATACTTAGAAGAAGCAGGACGCTTGACCGACAAGGCTGAAAAAATGGTAGAACTCTACAAGCCACAAATGAAGTCAGTAGATGAGATTGTGCCATTGACAGACCTTTTCTTCTCAGATTTCCCAGAATTGACGGAAGCAGAGAAAGAAGTGATGGCCGGTGAAACTGTTCCTGTGGTGTTGGAAGCTTTCAAAGCAAAACTGGAAGCAATGACAGATGAAGAATTTGTGACAGAAAACATCTTCCCACAAATCAAAGCCGTCCAAAAAGAAACAGGTATCAAGGGCAAGAATCTTTTCATGCCAATTCGTATCGCTGTTTCAGGTGAAATGCACGGTCCAGAATTACCAGATACCATTTATCTATTAGGACGTGAAAAATCTATCCAGCATATCGACAATATGTTGAAAAAAATTCAATAAGATAAACCAGCTTTCGAGCTGGTTTATGCTTTCTAAAAAGCTGTATTTATGTTACAATAATGTTACAAGAACAGGAAAATATTGCGAGGTGCTAAAGATGAAAAAATGGATGATTCTCTTGGCTGGAACTCTGGTGGCATCGTCTGTGTTAGTGGCTTGTGGTCAAAAGAAAGACCAGCCGACTTCGCCTTCTAACAGTTTCAAAGTTAGCTCGACCTCGACCAGCTCGGCTTCTTCCAAAAAGTCTGAGACGCGCAAAAGTTCGACAGAGCTTTCTACCGAAACAACTAGTTCGGACACTTCTATCTCTAGCAGTCAGGAGCCTTCGGAGCCAGCAACTAAGGAGTCTTCTGCTAAGTCAGAAAGCAAGGTGGAAAAAGAGCCTGCCGCAACCTCTAATTTAGATATGCAGGCCATTGCTTCTGGGGACTTTTCTAGTATGGCTGGTACTTGGCAGGATGCCAATGGCGTCACTTATACATTTGATGCCAAGGGACTGGTGTCAGATGTTGCCAAGTTGGAGCTGGTTTACGCTGGTCTGGATGAAAACGGAATTTATCGTACAAATATTCGTTGGCATAATCTTACAGGTGCTGCCTTGTCTATTATTCCAGCAGGGAAAAAATTGCCAGCAGGAGAGACTGTTAGTGGGCAGGATCCGACTGATAGCAGTCGAGATCGCTTCATCATTGCCCAAGGCATCTCAGAGCACCCAGACGTTTTTTACCGTGTAAAATGAGAGTGGGACAGAAATCGGTAATTCGTTAGAATTCGATTTCGTCGTCCCACCTCCGCACAGTTGAGTAGGGCTATAAAAGCTGATGTAATCAGCGTAATAGAGTCCACTCAACCACTGCGTCTTGCTCGACAATCCAAAGACAATTGAGAGGCTAGGACTTTTGTCCCGGACTCTTTTTTGGAGCTGTACTGCCGATCTCTTCTTTCCGAACACCTTCTTTCATTCGGTAAAACTATTCAAAAAGAGGGTTCGTCTCGCACCTAGCCCTTATTGGCTTTTTGGGAAAATATGGTATAATAGAGTTAATTTTGGTGGATGGAGTTGAGTTTTGAGAAAAAACTATCGCGTCAAGAGCGAAAAAGATTTCAAGGCGATTTTTAAAGCTGGGCAGAATTTTGCCAATCGAAAGTTTGTCGTTTATAAATTAGAAAAAGAACAGCGCCATTTTCGAGTGGGGATTTCAGTCAGTAAAAAGCTGGGCAATGCAGTTGTTCGTAATAGTATCAAAAGAAAGATTCGTCATGTCTTGATTCAGCATCGGGCAGATTTGACCAAGGATGACTTTGTTGTTATTGCTCGCAAGGGAGTTGAAACTCTAGACTACCATCAAGTGGAACAAAATTTATTGCATGTCTTAAAAGTTTCAAAAATTTATCAGGAAGGATTTGTTTGTGAAAAAGAAGAGTAAGATAGGATTTCTTTTAGTGGCTTCGCTGCTCATTCTGACAGCTTGTGGCACCAGCGAAGTGACTGCTAATTCAAGTGATTTTTGGGAGAAATTAGTTTATTTCTTTGCGGAGATGATTCAATTCTTGTCCTTTAATGGAAGTACAGGGATCGGGATTATTCTCTTTACGTTGATTATTCGGACAGTCTTGTTGCCAGTCTTTCAATTTCAGACGACCTCATCTAGAAAGATGCAGGAAGTTCAGCCTCATATCAAGAAACTTCAGGAAAAATATCCGGGCAAAGATATGGATAGCAGAGCAGCTTTAGCAGAGGAAACCAGCAAGCTTTATAAAGAAATGGGAGTCAATCCCTATGCTGCTTTTCTTCCGCTCTTTATCCAAATGCCTGTGCTTGTGGCACTTTTCCAAGCTCTGACACGAGTTGAGTTTCTAAAGACAGGTCACTTCCTCTGGCTCAATCTAGGAACAACAGATCCGACCTTTATCCTACCTATTCTCGCTGCTCTCTTTACTTTCTTTAGCACTTGGCTATCCAATAAAGCCTTGCCAGAAAAAAATGGTGGGACGGCAGTGATGACCTACCTGATGCCAGTATTGATTTTCTTCTTTGCGGTGTATGCAGCGAGTGGGGTCGCTCTTTACTGGACAGTTTCTAACGCCTATCAAGTCGGTCAGACCCTGCTTTTGAGCAATCCTTTTAAGATTATTGCTGAACGTGAAGCAAAGGCAAAGGCAGAGCGCCAATTGGAAATGAAGAAAAAACGTGCCCTTCAAAAAGCACAGAAAAAGAAAAAGTAAAAAGGAGGACCCTTGCAGATGGTTATTTTTACAGGAGCAAGTGTTGAAGAAGCGATTCAAAATGGACTAAAAACGCTGGATATCCCACGAATGAGAGCACATATTACCGTTGTTTCGCGTGAAAAGAAAGGTTTTCTCGGTTTATTTGGCAAGAAGCCTGCGCAGGTAGATGTGGAGCCGATTGCTGAAACGACTGTGGCCAAAGCCAACCAACAGGCGGTAAAAGGAGTTCCTGAGGAAATCAATGCACAAAACGAGCCGGTACAAAGTGTCAGTGAAGCAACAGTCGACTTAGGGCGAGCTGTGACAGCTATCAAGAAGGCCGAAGGCGAAGGTGAAGCTGTTTCAGAAAAAGTCAAGGCTGAAATTCTTAAGAACGATAAAGACGCCAGTACCATTCTGGAAGAAACAGGTGCAATTGATTTCTTAAAGACCAGTCAAGCGGTTGATGAAGCACAGCCTCTGAAAGACTCAGAGGAAGATAGCTCTTTAGCAGAGGTGGCACCTAGTCAGCAAGAGACAGCTGAGTCGTCCTTCTTTGACTTGGGTATCCAGATTGAGGATGATTGTGATATTGAAGAAGTTGTCGCAAGTGTGACCACATATGTGCAAAAGATTGTGGATGAAATGGATGTTGAAGCGACTCTTTCTAGCAGCCACAATCGTCGAACAATCAATATGCAAATCGATACGAATGAGCCAGGGCGCGTGATTGGTTACCACGGTAAAGTCTTGAAAGCCTTGCAGCTGTTGGCTCAGAATTATCTTTACAATCAATATTCCAAGAGTTTCTACATTTCTATCAACGTGAATGACTATGCGGAGCATCGTGCAGAAGTTTTACAAAGCTATGCGCAAAAATTGGCTCAGCGTGCTCTAGAAGACCGTCGCAGCCAGCATACGGATCCTATGTCCAATAGTGAGCGTAAAATCATCCATCGGATTATTTCAAGAATTGATGGTGTGACTAGCTATTCAGAAGGCGATGAGCCTAACCGCTACGTTGTTGTAGATATTGATTCGGAATAAATCTTAACCAGCTGCTCAGCTGGTTTTTAGATACAGAAAGGAGAAAATTCTATGTCACTTTTTCCAGCTATTGAGTCATTTTTAACCGTTCAAGGAAGTAAATACATTTCACCGGATAAGGCCGGGGAACTGCGAGAGACAATGTTGGATTTGAAAGCTAGAGGTCAGGCTGCTCGGCAGGAGTTTGCGAACTTAGTCCGAGACTTTCAGACTCTCTATCCTAAGCTGAGTCTGGAGCGGACCAGTAATTGGCTGAATCAGGCTCAGATTTTACGCCCACATTTTTGGAATTATCTAAGAGGCTATGGAGAAATCACAGAGCCCATGTTCGCTCTGCGCTTGTATGGAACTGCAGAAGATTTTGGGGTCTCGCTAGAGGTGAGTTTCATGGAGCGCAAGAAAGATGAGCATAGTCTTAGCAAGCAAAACCGGGTATTGAATCTGCCCATTCAACCGCCAGCTTACTATTTTGCCCAGATAGAAGGTGTGAGTCAACGCTTCGAGGCTACTGAGGCAAATAGGCAGCATCTAAGCCAGGAGGTGGCTGCTGGGCTAGTCCGCAAGGTTTTGATCAAATATGACGTCAACCTTTCTGAGGCTACAAGTAAGCAGCAAGTTCTGTCGGAGCTTGAGCAGGCTATGACAGCCTTGATTCCCTTCTATGAAGCGACACGATTTGAATGATTTCGTTTCCAAAAAGAAACAATTCGTCCAATACTATTGACAAACAGGAGAGAATCAGATAGAATGGTAAAGTATGTTTAGTAACTGATCACTTTATAGCCGGCTAAACGAATACAAAATCTATGAGGAGGTATTCATCGTGAAACGTACTTATCAACCAAGTAAACTTCGTCGTGCGCGCAAACACGGATTCCGTAACCGTATGTCAACTAAAAACGGTCGTCGCGTATTGGCAGCTCGTCGTCGTAAAGGACGCAAAGTTTTGGCTGCATAATCCAAACGATTACCATAAAGAAACCAGTGGAGACTCGAGACCGCTGGTTTTTCTATTGTTCTTGATAAATAGGCTTCTATGGTTTAAAGGTGGCTAGTATTGCTATGAAGGAGTCCGTGCAGAATAGGAACTTTACATGAAATGGAAGGTAAACGGGCTAGTCTAGGTGGTTTCTAGGTGTATCTTATCTAGTTTGAATAAAAGAAAAGAGAGTGGGACAGAAATCGGTAATTCGTTAGAATTCGATTTCGTCGTCCCACCTCCGCACAGTTGAGTAGGGCTGTAAAAGCTGATGAAATCAGCGTAGTAGAGCCCACTCAACCACTGCGTCTTGCTCGACAATCTAAAGACAATTGAGAGGCTAGAACTTTTGTCCCAGCCTCTTTTTGATAATTATATTGGCATATAAGTATGCTCTCTATCAAGCAGCTAAGAGCAGGGGATAGAGGTAGCAGAGCAGCGTGAAACTAATAAGGGCGTAGAAGATACCGATTCGGATCGCTTGGATGGGCTTGTAGAAACGAATTAGGGTCAGAATACACCAGACCAGTAGAACGAGGATAAACCAAGCGGAGATCAGGCGCAATGGTGTTGGACCGTAAAGATAGATGTAGATGCCAAAGAGTTTCCAGCCGGCAAGCAAGGCCAATAAAAAGGCGAAAATAAAGAGGACAGCGCTGGCTAGACGAGTGCCTTTCTGGTCCCAGAGAGGTTTTTGAGCCAGCAAATAAAAGGCGGCTAGGACAGCGAAATTTAGAAGTGATACACGAACAAGCTGCCAGAAACCAGCAACAGCAACGGTTGAGGCGTTTTGTGGAGAAATGGTTTGGAGGCTCGTACCAGCACTAAGGAGTTCGCTTAATTCTCCTAAACCAACGAGGAAAAAGAGAGTGTAGGTCAGGCAGAGGCTGCCGATGATGATATAGGCTGTAAAAGCAGGAAACATTCGCAGTGGCTGAATTTTATTTTGGAAGCTTTGATAGGTAACTTTGATATCTTTTTGATTCAGTAAGCTGCCAACAATCAGACTGTAGAGATAGAGACCGATAGGTAGGGCCAAGAAGAGGTGAAGAGCGATGGCGTCTGTATCAAGATTGGCAAAAATCAAGTCAAAGAAAAGATGCAAGGCATCAGCTGTATCACTAAAGAAAAGAGCAAATCGATCAGAGACTTGGCTGAGTTGTGACCAAACGAAGAAGACAAGCGTACCAGCAATAAGAAGGCTGCTTGCGATCATCGTACTTTGGAGTGCTTTTTTAGAAGAATCGCCGTCTTCAGTAGTTGCATCTGAAGCCTTATCACTCAGAGCAAAGACTTGAAGACCAGCGAAAAAGTTTCTAAAAGGTAGAATCACAAAAGCTTGAATGCTATCGTACCAAACCATGATCCCCAAGCGGCCTTGATTGAGCCATCCTGTCCGTGACAGGATATAAAAAGAAAAGGAGATGTGGAGAGCCAAAGTCTGAAAAATCTCTAATTGTGGATGAAACCCCCAGATACTGAGTGCCAGTGCCTGAGTCAGACTGAGAATCAGGAAAAGCTTGGACTCGAGCCCAGTAGAAGCATCCTTTTCGATTTGAGACAAGCTTTTCGGCGTTTTTCTTACTAACCACTCGGTCAGGCCAATCAGACCAATCGCAATAGGAAAAAAGTAAATGGTTTTGTTGCCGTCGATGGCAACTGTATAAAAGTAGGCCAAGAAATAGAGAATGAGAGAGCTGATTCTAAAATTCTTCAGTTCCTTTATGTTTAAAGCTGTGAAGATGCTTTTTCGTTCTTGGTTTTTTTCAAAAGGAAGGTAGGGTTGCCCCGTTATCTGTTCTTGTGATGGTGTTTCCATGTTTATTCCTCCTCGATTTCATCTGTGATATATTCAAGAATATCGCCGGGTTGGCAGTCCAATTCCCGACAAAGGGCATTAAGTGTTGAAAAGCGTATTGCCTTGGCTCGGTTATTTTTCAAGATGGACAAGTTGGCAGGGGTGAGGTCAATCAATTCTGCTAAGCGTCCAGCGCTAATCCGTTTTTGAGCCATGACAAGGTCTAAATTAATCTGAATCATAGTCCCTCCTAAATCGTGTAGTCTACTTCTTCTTGCAGCTCAATTGCCTTACCAAAAGCATTGCGGATAACCCGAATAATCAAGGTTAAAATGCAGCAAGAAACGGCTACGAGGAGCATGGGCATATAGACTGTCAAGCCCATAAAGAAAGAAATGAGGGCGACTATTCCAACTTCCCAGCCCAGATAGCGCATATACTGTACATTCTGTCTGATAAAGACCTGGTTTTTCCCGATGCGGCTAAGGAGCCGATAGAGATGCACGATACAGGTCAGAGCCAGGCAGCCCAAGACATAGCCTAGGAGCAACAATATCCAATAGCGACTTTCTCCCTGAAAGAAAGGAGAGGGAAATTCAATGACTAGGCTGACCACCCAAGGTCCGATGGCTATCAGGACAATGGAAGCAATAAATAAAATGCTGAGGCTGATTTTTGTAAGCATAATGCTTATATCTTCAGCTGTTTTTTGTCTTGTCTTTGACATGGATTCCTCCAAATAAATTTCTATTTTTATTTACTATATCACAAAATATATCGATAATCAATAACAAAATATCGAAAAATAATAAAAAATTATCAAAAAACAGTAAAAATATTTTTGATAGGTGCTGAAAAAATAACAAATACCCGCTGAAGTAGGCGGAGAGAAAGTAAAGCTCTTGCCCCTTTATCTGACTTTTTTGGTATAATGAAGAACAGGAAATACAAGGAAGTAAAGCATGAAAATTTTTGATACACACACGCATTTAAATGTGGAAGAATTTGCTGGTCGAGAGGCAGAAGAGCTTCGGTTGGCTGCAGAAATGGGCGTTAGCAATATGAATGTTGTCGGTTTTGACCGGCCGACCATCGAGCGCGCCTTGGAGTTGGCCGACAATTATGAGCAGATTTACGCTACGATTGGCTGGCATCCGACTGAGGCTGGGACTTATGATGAGGCGGTGGAAGCCTATCTACTGGACAAGCTTGGTCATCCAAAAGTGGTGGCTCTGGGTGAGATTGGTCTGGATTATCACTGGATGACAGCACCCAAGGAAGTGCAAGAGCGAGTATTTCGCCGACAAATCCAGTTGTCGAAAGAGTTAGACCTGCCCTTTGTCGTCCACACGCGCGACGCTTTAGAAGACACCTATGAGATTATCAAGAGTGAGGGTGTAGGCCCTCGGGGCGGTATCATGCACTCTTATTCTGGCTCTTTGGAAATGGCAGAGCGCTTTATCGAGCTGGGGATGATGATCTCCTTTTCTGGAGTCGTCACCTTTAAAAAAGCGACGGATATTCAAGAAGCCGCGCAGAACCTACCTTTGGACAAAATCCTCGTCGAGACGGATGCACCTTACTTGGCACCTGTTCCCAAGCGTGGCCGAGAAAACAAAACAGCCTATACTCGCTATGTTGTGGAAAAAATTGCGGAACTGCGTGGGCTGACTGTCGAGGAGGTGGCTCAAGCGACCTATGAAAATGCAAAGAAGGTGTTTGGGCTTGACTGAAAAGATAAAAATCCCCCAAGTGGTCGTTGTGGAAGGGCGTGATGACACGGCCAATCTCAAGCGCTATTTTGATGTTGAGACTTATGAAACGAGAGGTTCTGCCATTAGCGATGCGGATATTGAACGGATTCGTCGCCTACAGGACTTGCATGGTGTGATTGTCTTTACAGATCCTGATTTCAATGGCGAGCGGATTCGCCGTTTGATCATGACGGAAATTCCCGCAGTCCAACATGCCTTTCTCAAGCGTGACGAAGCAGCTCCCAAGTCCAAGACTAAAGGACGCTCGCTAGGCATTGAGCATGCTAGCTTTGAAGACTTAAAGACAGCCCTCGCTGAGGTAACCAGCCATTTTGAGTCAAGCAGTGATTTTGATGTGACGAAGAATGACCTCATGCGGCTGGGATTGCTCCTAGGAAGCGACAGCCGTCAGCGCCGAGAGTATCTGGGGGAAGAGCTTCGTATTGGCTACTCCAATGGCAAACAGCTACTCAAACGCTTGGAACTGTTTGGCGTGACTTTGGCGGAAGTGGAAGAAGCCATGCTCAAGTATTCGGTCTAACGGAGTCAGAAATGAAAAAAGTAATTATTACAGGCGGCAATAGTGGTATTGGCTACCAAGCTGCTAAACAGTTAGCTGAAAAAGAGTGGTCAGTAACTTTATTTTGTAGACGGAAAGAAGCTGCTGAGCAAGCTTGTGAGAAAATCCGTCAACAAACAGCAAATCCGCATGTAGATTATATCTTGGCTGATTTATCTGATTTGGAGAGTATCAAGAAAGCGGTAGAACAGTATATCCAAAAGGAAGAGACTTTAGATATTTTAATTAACAATGCGGCCGATTTTGATTTATCGGTCAAAAAGCCGATTCTGACCAAAGACGGTTTGGAGAAGCAGTTTGCAACCAATGTGGTAGCTCCCTTCTTGCTTTCTACCTTGTTGAGAGGCTTGTTAGAAAAGTCAGAAAGTGGTCGGATTATTAATATTTCTTCCCAAGGGCTAGTGCTTTATCCTTTCATGAAGCTTGATTTTGAAAATTTATCTGGTCAAAAACATTACAGCCCTGCTAAGACTTATTATCAAAATAAGCTGGCCTTGTTGATGCTGTCGCTTTATATCCGGAAACAGTGGAAAGGTATCAAGGTTCAGGCCATCCGTGTAACTAATGTCAAAGTTAATATGCGCCGCTATGATCACCTCAGCGCTTTTATGAAAAATCTGTATAAAGTTAAGTCAAGATTTTCGATGAGTCCTGAAGAAATGGCGAAAGTCTATACAGCTTTATCTACAGAAGATGGCTATGAGGGCTTTTTGTATGACGAGAAATGCAGGGAAGTAAAAGCAAATAGATCTGCTTATGAAGAAGAGGAGCAAGAAAAACTCTACATCTTGCTTGAGCAAATGACCTCCTTAAAAGATAACGAATAACGAATTAGAAAAGAGAAAAAATGAGAATTGCAGATTATAGTGTGACCCGTGCCATTCTGGAGCGTCACGGTTTCACTTTTAAAAAATCTTTCGGTCAGAATTTCCTGACGGATACCAATATCCTCCAGAAGATTGTGGATACAGCTGAGATTGACAAAAATGTCAATGTCATTGAAATTGGGCCTGGAATTGGGGCATTGACAGAATTTTTGGCGGAAAGTGCCGCCGAGGTCATGGCTTTTGAGATTGATGACCGTTTGGTCCCGATTTTGGCGGATACCCTGCGCGATTTTGACAATGTGACAGTGGTCAATCAGGATATTCTCAAGGTTGATCTGGCTCAGTACATAGCAGAGTTTAAGAATCCAGACCTGCCTATCAAGGTAGTAGCTAATCTGCCCTACTACATCACGACACCGATTCTCATGCATTTGATTGAGAGCGGGATTCCTTTTAGTGAGTTTGTCGTGATGATGCAGAGGGAAGTGGCGGATCGGATTTCGGCTCAGCCGAATACCAAGGCTTACGGCAGTTTGTCGATTGCGGTCCAGTATTACATGACGGCCAAGGTTGCCTTTATCGTGCCACGGACAGTCTTTGTGCCAGCGCCAAATGTGGATTCGGCCATTCTCAAGATGGTGCGCAGAGACCAGCCTGCAGTTGAAGTCCAAGACGAGAAATTCTTTTTCAAGGTTTCCAAGGCTAGTTTTGTCCACCGCCGCAAGACGCTCTGGAATAATCTGACCAGTCATTTTGGCAAGTCAGAGGAGACTAAAGTTAAGTTAACAGCTGCTTTAGAGCAAGCTGAATTGTCTCCAAGTGTTCGGGGAGAAGCCTTGACTTTGGCAGATTTTGCCCGTCTGGCGGATGCCTTGAAAGAACAAGGATTATAAGATTTGAAAACCAGCTCTTTTTGAAAAGGGCTGGTTTTTCTGAAAGAAATTTCAAGAAGATTTCATAATTTTTTAAAAGAAAAACTCTTGTCAACTGGGACAAGAGTTCTTGTTCGATGCGGAGGAAGGGATTTGAACCCTCACACCCGTACGGGCACATGCGCCTGAAGCATGCGTGTCTGCCGTTCCACCACCTCCGCTTGCTTTTTATTATAACATATTTTTTGAAAATGGCAAGAGAAAATGGTAAGTTTTGGCTGGGGCAGGCACAGGGAAATAGTGGTAAATAGAGGATTTTGAAAGCTGATTGTAGAAATTAAAAGCGGCTATCAAAGTCTAAGCAGTGATTGTTTGCAAGTGTATTTTCATTTATTCGATAGCTTGCGGATAGAGAGCTCCTTGCTCCTTGGAAGTATCTTTCAGGATAAAGATGGCCCATAACAGTGCCAAGATGAAGACAACCAAGCCCGGAATACCTCCCTCGGGACCGAATTGACCGCCGGTAATGAAGGTACGATTGGAAGTTGTGAAGTACATCAAGGAAGACTCGCTATCATATCCGCTGACGTGGAAGCCATACACATTTCCCATAATGAAATTCCAAGCAAAGTGGAAGCCACAAGGTCCCCAGATATTTCCACGCTTCATGGCATAGACAGCGGTGAATAAGCCGAAAATAAACAGGTGAAGCGTCGAAAGCCAAGATGCTCCGTTATTGTCCAAATGGAAATAAGAGAACATGGTTGAAGCAATCAGACTCGCTAAATAGGCATTTTTGTGATAAGAAATGATTGGTACCAACCATCCGCGGATATAAATTTCTTCCGCAGCTGTTTGCAAAATATAGCCGATGAGAACTAACATCCAAGAAACAAGGAAAGGCAGACTAAACTGAATACGTTCAAATTTGGCATCTCCTGTGATAAAGAAGACTACTAGAACGGTCGTAATCATGATGGCACCAACCAAGACACCTTTTGCGAATTCTGATAGCCCATTTCCTTTGGAGAATCCCATGGTCCGTATCGGCCGCTTTTCAATGAACCTGACCCAAAGGAAGAAGGCAATGATAGTGTAAAGGAAAGACAAAAGGTCTAAAATATTCCACCAGTCTGGGATCCAACTTTGTTTGTCTAAAAAGAAATCAGTTGAGGCCTTCCTAATTGGAGACATGTACTGGGTGATGTAGTAGAGGATAAAGGGAGATAGAAACCAAGGGGTTAAAAACTTCCCTTTTTTTACGTTGGAAATGAGCGGATTGCTCTTTGATAGAAATGAAAGGCTCATAAATAACCTCCTTATACCTAGCATGGAGCATCCAAGTAGTCAGAACTTCCTTCTAGGATAAGAGGAACTTTCGCGTTGTAGGATGTTCCAGTAAAAAAGCAGATGGACAAGAAACCTCTAAATGCTCACTCTCCTTTCTAATCGGCCTTGCCCCTTTCCCCAAATGAGGTAGTAACCATTTGCTATTCATCGTCTCTATTATAATACTTTCGGAAAGCGCTTGCAATAACATATCTTTATTTTACCAAAAAATTTTATGATAAATAATTTTCCGCCTTTACTATCAAACTGGCAAGCTAAATCAATCATTTTTTGATATAATAATTGTATTAACTTTAAAGGAGCAGTCTTGCAAGGAATAATTATCAAAGCCTTGGCTGGCTTTTATTATGTAGAGTCAGGTGGGCAGGTGTATCAGACGAGAGCGCGTGGAAATTTCCGCAAAAAAGGTCAGACGCCTTATGTTGGTGACCATGTCGAATTTTCAGCGGACAAGGATTCTGAAGGCTACATTTTAAAAATTGCCGAGCGTAAAAATAGTTTGGTACGGCCACCTATTGTCAACATTGATCAGGCAGTTGTCATCATGAGTGCCAAGGAGCCAGACTTCAATGCCAATCTCTTGGATCGTTTTTTGGTGCTTTTAGAGCATAAACGGATCCATCCTATTATCTACATCAGCAAGTTAGACCTGCTTGAAGATGAGCAGAGCTTGGATGTCTATGTACAGGCCTATCAGGCCATCGGCTATGAGGTCGTTAAAACCACTGAGAAGTTACTGCCGCTTCTGACAGGGGAAGTCACTGTTTTTATGGGTCAGACTGGTGTTGGGAAGTCCACCCTGCTCAATAAAATTGCACCAGACTTGCAATTAGAAACAGGAGAAATTTCTGAAAGTCTGGGGCGGGGGCGTCATACGACACGGGCGGTTAGCTTTTATAACCTAAATGGCGGAAAAATTGCGGACACTCCAGGCTTTTCTTCCTTAGACTATGAAGTAGACAAGGCAGAAGACCTGAACGCCGCCTTTCCAGAAATTACCGAAATCAGTCGGGACTGCAAGTTCCGCACTTGTACCCATACGCACGAGCCGGCTTGTGCTGTCAAACCAGCCGTAGAAGCCGAGCGAATTGCTGCTTTTCGTTTTGAAAATTACCTGCACTTTCTCAGTGAAATCGAAAATCGTCGTGAAACTTATAAAAAGACGGCTAAAAAACTTCCTAAATAAAGAAAGGAACTATCATGAAAACATTTAAAATTGCTCCCTCTGTTCTGAGTGCGGATTATGCTAATTTTGAGACAGAGTTGAAAAAGCTAGAAGCTAGCGGAGCAGAGTATGCCCATTTGGATGTTATGGATGGCCATTTTGTCCCTAATATCAGCTTTGGAGCTGGTGTCGTGGCCAGTATGCGTCCCCACAGCAAGATGGTTTTTGATTGCCATCTCATGGTGTCCAATCCTGAGCACCATATTGAGGAATTTGCTCGAGCAGGTGCAGATATTATCAGCATCCATGTAGAAGCGACGCCGCATATTCATGGGGCTCTGCAGAAGATTCGTGCGGCAGGCGTCAAGCCTAGTGTGGTTATCAATCCTGGAACACCGGTTGAAGCGATTAAAAATGTCTTGAATCTAGTGGACCAGGTCCTAGTTATGACAGTCAATCCAGGATTTGGCGGTCAGGCTTTTCTGCCCGAAACCATGGGTAAGATTCGTGAACTGGTCGCTCTGCGAGAGGCCAATCAGCTGAGCTTTGATATTGAAGTGGACGGTGGGATTGACGATAAGACGATTCAGATGGCTAGAGAAGCTGGCGCCAATATTTTCGTAGCAGGTAGCTATGTCTTCAAAGGTGATGTCAGCCATCAGGTTCAGACCTTGAGGGATGCGCTAGATGCCTAGGATTGCTCTGTTTGCTGGCGGTGATTTGACTGCGGTCAATCGGGATTTTGATCTTTTTGTCGGAGTTGATCGTGGTGCCTTTTATTTGCTAAAGCAGGGCTTGCCTCTAGATTTAGCGGTTGGTGATTTTGATTCTGTCTCTGACGAAGAATTGCTGCGCATAAAGGCTGGCGCCAAGGAAGTCATTCAGGCTCAGCCTGAAAAGGATGATACGGACTTGGAATTGGCTGTTCTGGCTTGCTTTGCGCGCTATCCAGATGCTTATCTGACGATTTTCGGCGCCTTTGGCGGTCGTCTAGACCATGCTCTGGCCAATGTTTTCTTGCCCAGCAATGATAAAATCGCTCCCTATATGGAACAGCTGATCTTAGTAGATGCCCAGAATTGCATTCGCTATGTGCCCTCTGGCCGTCATGAAATCAAGCCGGTGGAAGGCATGGACTATCTGGCCTTTCTGCCGACAGAGGATGTGGCTCTGACCATTGAAGGAGCTAAATATCCTTTAAATGAAAGGAATTTTTTCTTCAAAAAAGTCTATGCTTCTAACGAATTTATAGATAGACCTGTATTTTTATCCTTTGACGGGGGTTATACGGTTGTTATTTACAGTAAAGATAGGAGTTGATATGGAGTATATCATCATCATCCTGCTTATCATCAATCTGGTCTTTCTCTATTTCTTCTGGCAGAGACGGGGGCAGCAGGAGCAGGCAATCAAAGTCTTGTTAGAAGAGCAGGAAGATCATCTGTCCGACCAGCTGGATTACCGCTTTGAGCAGGAAAGACAGCAGGAGGCTCTTCGGCAAAAAGAGTTGGAACTTGTTCTGGGAGATCGGCTGGCAGAAGTTCGAACAGATTTGCACCTTCATTTGACGGATTTGCGAACCGAAATGGCGGATAGTTTCAGTAAAAATCGAGACAAGACCGATGAGCGGATGCGTCAGATTCAGGAGTCAAATGACTTACGGCTGGAGCAGATGCGCCAAACTGTTGAGGAAAAATTAGAGAAGACTTTGCAGAGTCGTCTGCAGACCTCCTTTGAGACGGTGTCCAAACAACTAGAGTCTGTTAATCGTGGTTTAGGAGAGATGCAGACAGTGGCTCGGGATGTGGGCAGTCTCAATAAGGTTCTTTCCAATACCAAGACCCGTGGCATTATGGGCGAACTCCAGCTGGGACAAATTATCGAAGACATCATGACACCTAGTCAGTATGAGCGGGAATTTGCCACAGTGGCAGGTTCTAGTGAGCGCGTGGAGTATGCCATCAAATTGCCTGGACAGACGGATCAGGACTATGTCTATCTGCCCATCGATTCCAAATTTCCTCTGGCGGATTATTACCGCTTGGAAGAGGCTTATGAATCGGGCAACAAGGAAGAAATTGAACTTCACCGCAAGTCGTTGTTGGCTAGTGTTAAGCGCTTTGCCAAGGATATCAAGAGTAAATATCTAGCTCCGCCAGCTACGACTAATTTTGGGATTATGTTTTTGCCAACGGAAGGACTCTATTCCGAGGTGGTTCGCAATCCAGAGTTTTTCGATGTTTTGCGGCGAGATGAGCAGATTGTTGTGGCAGGGCCGTCTACCTTGTCAGCCCTGCTCAACTCTCTCTCAGTTGGCTTTAAAACTCTGAACATTCAGCGAAGCGCAGATGACATCAGTAAGGTTCTGGGCAGTGTCAAGTTGGAATTCAATAAATTTGGAGGTATTTTAGCCAAGGCTCAGAAGCACCTCAAGAACGCTTCTGGTAGCATCGATGAATTACTGACTCGCCGAACCAATGCCATTGAAAGAACGCTGCGGCATATTGAATTGTCTGACCAAGACCTTCACTTACACTTGCTCGATATTCCAGACGAAAGGGAAGACTATGAAAATTAATCAAATGAAAAAAGATGAGATGTTTGAAGGCTTTTATCTGATTAAGTCAGCCGAAGTCCGACAGACCAGAGCTGGGAAGAATTACCTCGCCTTCACTTTCCAAGATGACACTGGAGTGATTGAAGGGAAATTGTGGGATGCCCAGCCCCATAATGTGGCAGAATTTACAGCGGGGAAAGTCGTCCACATGCAAGGCCGCCGCGAGGTCTACAATAACACCCCTCAGGTTAATCAGTTGACTCTACGTCTGCCAAAGGCTGGTGAGCCCAATAATCCTGCCGATTTTAAAGAAAAACCACCCGTTGATCAAAAAGAACTGCGGGAATATTTGTCACAAATGATCTTCAAGATTGAAAATCAAGTCTGGCAAAGGGTTGTGCGCTCCCTTTACAGTAAATACGATAAGGAATTCTATTCTTACCCCGCAGCGAAAACCAATCACCATGCTTTTGAATCAGGACTCGCTTTTCATACAGCTACTATGGTCAAGCTAGCGGATGCAATTGGTAACATCTATCCTCAGCTCAATAAAAGCCTTCTTTTTGCGGGGATTATGTTGCACGACTTGGCCAAAGTCATTGAGTTGAGTGGTCCAGAAAATACGGAATATACCGTGCGAGGCAATCTGATTGGTCATATTGCACTGATTGATGAGGAACTGACCAAAACCTTGGCGGAGTTGAAAATTGATGATACCAAGGAAGATGTCATTGTTTTGCGCCACGTCCTCCTCAGTCATCACGGTCTCCTCGAATACGGCAGTCCCGTTCGTCCAAAGATTATGGAAGCAGAAATCCTACACATGATTGACAATCTGGATGCGGAAATGATGATGATGACTACGGCTCTGTCTCTTGTTGCTCCAGGAGAAATGACCAATAAAATATTCGCATTGGAAAATCGTTCCTTCTATAAACCAAAAATTGATAAGTGAAATACGAAAAATGGGCATTATATTTAGTATAATGTTCGTTTTTTTGATATAGTATGATATAATGAAAAAAATAAAATAAATATTCATAGAAATCACTCCAAACTTTGAAATAGAAAGAATTGAATTACTGCTCTATGCAAGAAGAGCTACGTTCTCAGATTAGTTTGTGGCTGATTTTGATGGAGTCGAATTGGTGAAAAAATGAAATTAAGAAGAAGTGAGCGCATGGTGGTTATTTCCAATTACTTGATTAACCATCCTTACCAATTAACAAGTTTAAACACATTTGCAGAGAAATATGAGTCTGCCAAGTCTTCCATTTCAGAAGACATCGTGATTATCAAACGTGCCTTTGAAGAAATCGAAATTGGTACGATTGAGACAATTACTGGTGCTGGAGGAGGTGTGGTCTTCACTCCTTCCATTTCAGAAAAGGAGGCCAAGGCTATCGTTCAAGACCTCCGCGATCAACTGTCTGAAAGCAATCGAATCCTGCCTGGCGGCTATATCTACTTGTCAGATTTACTTAGTACGCCATCTATCCTCAATAATATTGGCCGCATCATTGCCAAAGCTTTCAAAGACCAAAAGATTGATGCCGTTATGACAGTGGCGACCAAGGGTGTTCCCTTGGCCAATGCTGTCGCTAATGTCTTGAATGTTCCCTTTGTCATTGTCCGTCGCGATTTGAAAATTACTGAGGGATCTACGGTCAGTGTCAACTATGTCTCTGGCTCTAGCGGAGATCGAATTGAGAAAATGTTCCTCTCAAAACGTAGCCTAAAAGCTGGCAGTCGGGTACTGATTGTTGATGACTTTCTAAAAGGAGGCGGAACAGTTAATGGGATGATTAGCCTTCTGTCCGAGTTTGATTCGGAGTTGGCAGGAGTAGCGGTCTTTGCAGACAATGCGCAAGCCAATCGCGATCATCTGGAATACAAATCGCTGTTAAAGGTGACCAATATCGATGTTAAATCAAATAAGATTGATGTTGAGATTGGGAATATATTTGATTAACTTTAGGAAAGAATTATGAGAAATATTTTTGATAAATTAGAGAGAGCTTCTAACCTTGTTCGTTTAGGGATCCTGGCAATAATGCTGCTTATCTTGGTTTCTGGACTTATATTTTTAAAACCAGCTCAGAAGAATACGGGCTCCGCCAAAACAGTCAGTTATAGTAGACGTTCAAGCTCCAGTAAAGCTAGTTCTACTAAGAAAGCATCGTCAGAAGATAATACGATTCAGGATGCTGAAGTAGCTGTTAAAAAGTTAGAAGAAGAGCGTACCGATGAAAGTTTGACTCAAGCACAAGCAGCGGTTGACAAGGTAAAAGATGAGGAAGCCAAAGCTAAGTTCCAAGGTCGAATTCAAGCCGTAAAAGATGCAATGAAGACACCTGAGGAATCCACTGAACCTGATTCAGACCAGCAGCAGTCGTTCTCTCCTACGCCTGTTGCGCCAGTTTATCGAACACCTGCCATCTCCATCGAACCACGAATACAGCCACAAGAAAGTTCGACTCCTGCACCATCCTCTAGTCCAGAAGTTACCCCAAGTCCATCTTCGGAGATACCAAGCCCGTCTTCAGATACTTCGGGCGCCTCTTCAAATACGGTGGTTCCTTCCCAGACTTCAAGTGAAAAATAAGATTGAATAGTTATTTTTGGTAGTATTTAAGTAAATATCAACAATCAGTTGTAGCATATTTTCAGATCTTTAAGATGATAATAATCAAGCAAAGGGTTGATTAAGAAGTAAAGATAAGTAAAAAATCAAGAAAATCTATTGACGAGGATAGGCTTCTATGTTACAATGATAAACGGTACTTTTTACTTTTGGTCTCTCAAAAGTGTACAGAGACGTGCTGACAAATGTTGCAAAAGTACACACAGATGATAGCTGTCACCAAGTGTATCATCACCAAAATTAAAAAAATACAGGAGAATGTAGATGCCTACAATTAACCAATTGGTTCGCAAACCGCGTAAATCAAAAGTAGAAAAATCTAAATCACCAGCTTTGAACGTTGGTTACAACAGCCACAAAAAAGTTCAAACAAACGTATCTTCACCACAAAAACGTGGTGTTGCAACTCGTGTCGGAACTATGACACCTAAGAAGCCTAACTCAGCCCTTCGTAAATTTGCCCGTGTACGTTTGAGCAACTTGATCGAAGTTACAGCTTACATCCCAGGTATCGGACACAACTTGCAAGAGCACAGCGTGGTGCTTCTTCGTGGTGGACGTGTAAAAGACCTTCCAGGGGTACGTTACCATATCGTTCGTGGTGCACTTGATACAGCAGGTGTTACTGACCGTAAGCAAGGCCGTTCTAAATACGGTACTAAGCGTCCAAAAGCATAAAGAAAGGGGATAAAGATAAATGAGTCGTAAAAACCGTGCGCCTAAGCGCGAAGTATTGCCAGATCCGCTTTACAATTCACAATTAGTTACTCGTCTTATCAACCGCGTTATGCTTGATGGTAAGCGTGGTACAGCAGCTTCTATCGTTTACGGAGCTTTTGAGCAAATCAAAGAAGCTACTGGAAATGATGCACTTGAAGTATTTGAAACAGCGATGGAGAACATCATGCCTGTTCTTGAAGTACGTGCACGCCGTGTCGGTGGTTCAAACTACCAAGTACCGGTTGAAGTTCGTCCAGAACGTCGTACTACACTTGGACTTCGTTGGTTGGTAACAATTTCACGTGGTCGTGGTGAACACACTATGCAAGATCGTCTTGCAAAAGAAATCATGGATGCTGCTAATAACACTGGTGCAGCAGTTAAGAAACGCGAAGATACTCACCGTATGGCTGAAGCTAACCGTGCCTTCGCACACTTCCGTTGGTAATATCATGATACCAAGAGCGCTAAAGGCACAAGGCAAAAATAGGAAACTGATGCAGTGTTTGAAGAACACAAAGCAGTTTGTCTTTTTTGCGCAGGGCCTCGCTCGGGTTCAAATTAGCTAAAAATATTATTCTTAGCTACAATTCAACTGATCGTCTTGTAAGTTGAAACCAACAAAAAACAAGATAAACATTTAGAACGGGTAGGTCCTGCCTATCCGTTTTTTCTAAATAATGTTATAATAGATTGTAAAATAAAAAAATAGGAGAAACTAACCTCATGGCACGCGAATTTTCACTTGAAAAAACTCGTAATATCGGTATCATGGCTCACGTCGATGCTGGTAAGACAA
The DNA here is from genome assembly GCF_001578775.1 of Streptococcus cristatus. GTDB lineage: Bacteria > Bacillota > Bacilli > Lactobacillales > Streptococcaceae > Streptococcus > Streptococcus cristatus_A. The sequence goes on from NZ_KQ969062.1 coordinate 406,545, forward strand.
CTACAACTGAGCGTATCCTTTACTATACTGGTAAAATCCACAAAATTGGTGAAACTCACGAAGGTGCGTCACAAATGGACTGGATGGAGCAAGAGCAAGAACGTGGTATCACTATCACATCTGCTGCGACAACAGCTCAATGGAACAACCACCGCGTAAACATTATCGACACACCAGGACACGTGGACTTCACAATCGAAGTACAACGCTCTCTTCGTGTATTGGATGGTGCGGTTACCGTTCTTGACTCACAATCAGGTGTTGAGCCTCAAACTGAAACAGTTTGGCGCCAAGCAACTGAGTACGGAGTTCCACGTATCGTATTTGCCAACAAAATGGACAAAATCGGTGCTGACTTCCTTTACTCAGTAAGCACACTTCACGACCGTCTTCAAGCAAATGCTCATCCAATTCAATTGCCAATCGGTGCTGAAGATGACTTCCGTGGTATCATTGACTTGATCAAGATGAAAGCTGAAATCTATACTAACGACCTTGGTACAGATATCCTTGAAGAAGATATTCCAGCTGAATACCTTGAACAAGCACAAGAATATCGTGAAAAATTGGTGGAAGCAGTTGCTGAAACTGATGAAGAATTGATGATGAAGTACCTTGAAGGTGAAGAAATCACTAACGAAGAATTGAAAGCTGGTATCCGTAAGGCAACTATCAACGTTGAATTCTTCCCAGTATTGTGTGGTTCTGCCTTCAAGAACAAAGGTGTTCAATTGATGCTTGATGCGGTTATTGATTACCTTCCAAGCCCACTTGACATCCCAGCAATCAAAGGTATCAATCCAGATACAGACGAAGAAGAAACTCGTCCAGCATCTGACGAAGAGCCATTCGCAGCTCTTGCCTTCAAGATCATGACTGACCCATTCGTAGGTCGTTTGACATTCTTCCGTGTTTACTCAGGTGTACTTCAATCAGGTTCTTACGTATTGAATACTTCTAAAGGTAAACGTGAACGTATCGGACGTATCCTTCAAATGCACGCTAACAGCCGTCAAGAAATTGACACTGTTTACTCAGGTGATATCGCTGCTGCCGTTGGTTTGAAAGATACGACAACTGGTGACTCATTGACAGATGAAAAAGCTAAAATCATCCTTGAGTCAATCAACGTTCCAGAACCAGTTATCCAATTGATGGTTGAGCCAAAATCTAAAGCAGACCAAGACAAGATGGGTATTGCCCTTCAAAAATTGGCTGAAGAAGATCCAACATTCCGCGTTGAAACAAATGTTGAAACTGGTGAAACAGTTATCTCTGGTATGGGTGAGCTTCACTTGGATGTCCTTGTTGACCGTATGCGTCGCGAGTTCAAGGTTGAAGCAAACGTAGGTGCTCCTCAAGTATCTTACCGTGAAACATTCCGCGCTTCTACTCAAGCACGTGGATTCTTCAAACGTCAATCTGGTGGTAAAGGTCAATTCGGTGATGTATGGATTGAATTTACTCCAAACGAAGAAGGAAAAGGCTTCGAGTTTGAAAATGCTATCGTCGGTGGTGTGGTTCCTCGTGAATTCATCCCAGCGGTTGAAAAAGGTTTGATTGAGTCAATGGCGAATGGTGTCCTTGCTGGCTACCCAATCGTTGATGTGAAAGCTAAACTTTACGATGGTTCATACCACGATGTCGACTCATCTGAAACAGCCTTCAAGGTTGCGGCTTCACTTGCTTTGAAAGAAGCTGCTAAGACTGCACAACCAGCTATCCTTGAGCCAATGATGCTTGTAACCATCACTGTTCCTGAAGAAAACCTTGGTGATGTTATGGGTCACGTAACAGCTCGTCGTGGACGTGTTGACGGTATGGAAGCACATGGTAACAGCCAAATCGTTCGTGCTTATGTTCCACTTGCTGAAATGTTTGGTTATGCGACTGTTCTTCGTTCTGCAACACAAGGTCGTGGTACCTTCATGATGGTATTTGACCACTACGAAGATGTACCTAAGTCAGTACAAGAAGAAATCATTAAGAAACACCGTGGTGAATAATTCACTACATGACGCTCGCTTCTAGCGGGCGTTTTTTCTTTATGGAATCAAAATATGAAATTTATGAAAAATATCGAAAATATATGAAAGAAAATTTGTTACTTGTTAATAATAATGAAATCAGTTGCAATTTTACTCAATAAGGTATATAATAGATATGTTGAAAGGTGATTTGTAGTGATTCAAGTTACTCTTTTCACATAAAATTTTTTTTGATTTTCATAAGGAGGAAATCACTAATGGTAGTTAAAGTTGGTATTAACGGTTTCGGTCGTATCGGTCGTCTTGCTTTCCGTCGTATCCAAAACGTAGAAGGTGTTGAAGTTACTCGCATCAACGACCTTACAGATCCAGTTATGCTTGCACATTTGTTGAAATACGACACAACTCAAGGTCGTTTCGATGGTACTGTTGAAGTTAAAGAAGGTGGATTCGAAGTTAACGGTAAATTCGTTAAAGTTTCTGCTGAACGTGACCCAGAACAAATTGATTGGGCTACTGACGGCGTAGAAATCGTTTTGGAAGCAACTGGTTTCTTTGCTAAGAAAGAAGCAGCTGAAAAACACCTTAAAGGCGGTGCTAAGAAAGTTGTTATCACAGCTCCTGGTGGAAACGATGTTAAAACAATCGTATTTAACACTAACCACGACGTTCTTGATGGTACTGAAACAGTTATCTCAGGTGCTTCATGTACTACAAACTGTTTGGCTCCAATGGCTAAAGCACTTCAAGACAACTTCGGTGTTGTAGAAGGATTGATGACTACTATCCACGCTTACACTGGTGACCAAATGATCCTTGACGGACCACACCGTGGTGGTGACCTTCGTCGTGCTCGCGCTGGTGCTGCTAACATCGTTCCTAACTCAACTGGTGCTGCTAAGGCTATCGGTCTTGTAATCCCAGAATTGAACGGTAAACTTGATGGTTCTGCACAACGCGTTCCAACTCCAACTGGATCAGTTACTGAGTTGGTAGCAGTTCTTGAAAAGAACGTTACTGTTGATGAAGTAAATGCAGCTATGAAAGCAGCAGCTAACGAATCATACGGTTACACAGAAGATCCAATCGTATCTTCAGATATCGTAGGTATGTCTTACGGTTCATTGTTCGACGCAACTCAAACTAAAGTTCTTGATGTTGACGGTAAACAATTGGTTAAAGTTGTATCATGGTACGACAACGAAATGTCATACACTGCACAACTTGTACGTACTCTTGAATACTTCGCAAAAATCGCTAAATAATTCAATTGTATGAAGAAGAGATCCGAATGGATCTCTTTTTTGTTTTGTAGAACAGCTTGAAGGAGTGGCTATTGGAAATCAACTTGCTCATGTAACATCATTAGCATTTATCAGAAAAATGAGAATTGTGTAGTCTTTCATCTGTCTTTGATTAGAGAAAAGGAAAAGCCATGAATTTTTGCTATCACTTTTGTAGATTTTGTGATATAATTAACACGTATAAAAAAAGAAGGAGTCATATCTAATGGCAAAATTGACTGTTAAAGACGTTGAATTGAAAGGGAAAAAAGTTCTCGTTCGTGTTGACTTCAACGTTCCTGTAAAAGATGGCGTGATTACTAACGACAACCGTATCACTGCAGCACTTCCAACTATCAAGTACATTCTTGAACAAGGTGGACGTGCTATCCTCTTCTCTCACCTTGGACGTGTAAAAGAAGAAGCAGATAAAGAAGGTAAATCACTTGCTCCTGTAGCTGCTGATTTGGCTGCTAAATTGGGACAAGAAGTTAAATTTATCCCAGGCGTTACGCGTGGTGCTGAATTGGAAGCAGCTATCAATGCTCTTGAAGATGGACAAGTTCTTTTGGTTGAAAACACTCGTTTTGAAGATGTTGACGGCAAGAAAGAATCTAAAAACGATCCTGAACTTGGTAAATACTGGGCATCTCTTGGAGACGGTATCTTCGTAAATGATGCATTCGGTACAGCTCACCGTGCACACGCATCAAATGTTGGTATCTCAGCAAACGTTGAAAATGCTGTTGCTGGCTTCCTTCTTGAAAACGAAATTGCCTATATCCAAGAAGCGGTTGAAACTCCAGAACGTCCATTCGTAGCTATTCTTGGTGGTTCAAAAGTTTCAGACAAGATCGGTGTTATCGAAAACTTGCTTGAAAAAGCTGATAAAGTCCTTATCGGTGGTGGGATGACTTACACATTCTACAAAGCGCAAGGTATCGAAATCGGTAACTCGCTTGTAGAAGAAGACAAATTGGATGTTGCCAAAGCTCTTCTTGAAAAAGCAAACGGCAAATTGATCTTGCCAGTTGACTCAAAAGAAGCAAACGCATTTGCTGACTACACTGAAGTGAAAGATACTGAAGGTGAAGCAGTAGATCCAGGCTTCCTTGGTTTGGATATCGGTCCTAAATCTATCGCTAAATTCGACGAAGCCTTGACTGGTGCGAAAACAGTTGTATGGAACGGACCAATGGGTGTGTTTGAAAACCCTGACTTCCAAGCTGGTACAATCGGTGTGATGGACGCTATCGTGAAACAACCAGGTGTGAAATCAATCATCGGTGGTGGTGACTCAGCTGCCGCAGCCATCAACCTTGGTCGTGCAGACAAGTTCTCATGGATCTCTACTGGTGGTGGAGCATCAATGGAACTCCTTGAAGGTAAAGTATTGCCAGGTTTGGCTGCACTTACAGAAAAATAATTTCAGCCCGTTAGTCTCTACAAAATCCTGATTTTGTAGAAAAAGGAACAAAACTAAAACGTTAACAAAAAGGTGGCTATGTCACCTTTTTGTGTTAGTGGAGGTATTTGTGACGCGGTGGTGGAGCATCAATGGAACTCCTTGAAGGTAAAGTTCTTCCAGGGCTTGCAGCATTGACTGAAAAATAATCTTTGAAACGGAAAGAGTTGGGAGACCAACTCTTTTTCTTTTGTACGCGTAGGCTTCTGAGGAAATGGATTTTTGGCTTCTATTTTCCTAGCGAGTAATCAATAATGGGGAATGTAGTTAGAAATACAGTAGAAGCTGGCTATGCATTCTTGTAGGATACAAACAATAAACTGGATGGACAGAGCCTTTTTGTTAGAAAATATGTTAGAATAAAGATAGTTTACTTTTAAAAGGGAAAAGGCATGAGCTATTTTAGTAAGTACAAATTTGATAAATCAAAATTTCGCTTGGGTATGCGGACGATGAAAACAGGGATAGCAGTCTTTATTGTCCTACTCATTTTTGGCATGTTTGGCTGGAAGGGGCTCCAAATTGGGGCTTTGACAGCGGTGTTTAGCCTGCGAGAAGATTTTGATAAAAGTGTTCATTTCGGAACTTCTCGTATTTTAGGAAATAGTGTCGGGGGCTTTTATGCCTTGCTATTCTATCTGTTGGGAAATTTATTGAACGGCCAATTTTGGGTGACCTTGGTATTTGTGCCAATCTGTACGATGCTGACGATCATGACCAATGTTGCTATGAACAATAAGGCTGGGGTGATTGGTGGTGTTTCAGCTATGCTGATTATCACTCTCTCCATTAGTCCGGAAGATACTATTTTATACGTTTTTGCTAGAGTTTTTGAAACCTTTATGGGTGTCTTTGTTGCAATAGTGGTAAATTCGGATGTGGATAGAATTAAGAATTTCTTTAAGTCTATAAATTAAAATGTGTGAGAAAATCTCACATTGATTATTGACATACAAAAAAAATTAGTTATAATAGTGCATAGAGAGGAAAAAAATGAAGGAAAAAGAGTTTCGCCGAAATATGGCAGTCTTTCCCATAGGTAGCGTTATGAAGTTGACGGACTTATCTGCCCGTCAGATTCGATATTATGAGGAGCAAAACCTCATCACTCCCCTTCGGAATGAGGGCAATCGCCGAATGTATTCCCTGAATGATATGGACCGACTTTTGGAAATTAAGGATTATATTTCTGAAGGTTATAATATCGCCGCTATCAAAAAGAAATATGCTGAGCGTGAAGCTAAATCCCACAAAACGATTAGTGAAAAGGAAGTTCGTCGAGCTCTCCACAATGATATTTTACATCAAGGTCGTTTTGGCTCTTCTCTGCCAACCTTTGGTCACATGCGTCGGCCATAAACTATTTTTTAAAACTATAAGGAGTTACCCATGCCCATTACAGCAGCTGATATTCGTCGCGAAGTAAAAGAAAAAAACGTCACTTTCATCCGTCTGATGTTCTCTGATATTTTGGGAACCATGAAAAACGTTGAAATTCCAGCAACGGATGAGCAGCTTGAAAAGGTCTTATCAAATAAGGCCATGTTTGACGGTTCGTCTATCGAGGGATTTGTTCGGATCAATGAATCTGATATGTATCTTTATCCTGATTTGGATACTTGGACAGTTTTTCCTTGGGGAGATGAAAATGGCAGTGTAGCAGGCTTGATCTGTGATGTTTATACGACAGAACATGTTCCCTTTGCAGGAGATCCTCGTAGTAACCTTAAGCGAGCTCTCAAACATATGGAAGCACTGGGCTTCAAGTCTTTCAATCTTGGTCCTGAGCCAGAATTTTTCCTTTTCAAATTGGATGAAAATGGCGATCCGACACTGGAAGTGAATGACAAGGGTGGCTACTTTGACTTGGCGCCGACAGACTTGGCAGACAATACCCGTCGAGAAATCGTTAATGTCTTAACAAAAATGGGATTTGAAGTGGAAGCTAGTCACCACGAGGTAGCAGTTGGTCAGCACGAGATTGACTTTAAGTATGATGAAGTGCTTCGTGCTTGTGATAAGATTCAGATTTTCAAGTTGGTAGTGAAAACCATTGCTCGTAAGCACGGTCTTTATGCGACTTTCATGGCTAAGCCAAAATTTGGTATTGCTGGTTCTGGTATGCACTGCAATATGTCCCTCTTTGACCAAGATGGAAATAATGCATTTTATGATCCAGAGGATCCAAAAGGAATGCAGTTGTCTGAGACAGCCTACTATTTCTTGGGCGGTTTGATTAAGCACGCCTATAACTATACAGCTATCATGAATCCAACTGTTAACTCTTACAAACGTTTGGTGCCTGGCTTTGAAGCACCAGTTTACATCGCTTGGGCTGGCCAAAATCGCTCACCTTTGGTTCGAGTACCGGCATCGCGCGGCATGGGAACTCGCTTGGAGTTGCGTTCAGTAGACCCTATGGCTAATCCTTATATTGCTATGGCAGTGCTCTTAGAAGTGGGACTGCATGGAGTGGAAAATAAAATCGAAGCGCCAGCTCCAATCGAGGAAAATATCTATGTGATGACAGCTGAGGAGCGCAAGGAAGCTGGTATTACAGACCTGCCGTCTACTCTCCATAATGCCCTTAAGGCTTTAACTGAAGATGAGGTCGTCAAGGCAGCTTTGGGCAACCATATTTACACTAGCTTTGTTGAAGCCAAGCGGATTGAATGGGCTAGCTATGCGACCTTCGTTTCCCAATGGGAAATTGATAATTATTTGGACTTATATTAATGAATTCTAGAACAGGGCTTGAAAAAGTCCTGTTTTTGTATGGAAACAAGATATTTTCAGTTTTTAACTGTTTTATTTCCAATCTTTTTCATGTTTTTTGTCTGCAATGTACGGGGAATGCTTGTAAAATATATTCAAAAGTGATAAACTTAAAGCATAAAAGCACGAAAGGCGAATAATAAAATGTCAAACAATTTGTTATATTCGGGAAAAGCAAAGGATATTTTTGCGACAGAAGATGAGCAGGTGATTTTGTCCCGCTACAAGGATCAGGCGACTGCTTTTAATGGTGTCAAAAAGGAGCAAATTGCGGGCAAAGGAGTGTTAAATAATCAGATTTCAGCCTTTATCTTTGAAAAGTTGAACGCTGCCGGTGTAGCAACGCATTTTATCAAGAAAATCTCAGATACAGATCAGCTCAATAAAAAAGTTGATATCATTCCTTTGGAAGTGGTGCTTCGCAACTACACAGCTGGATCCTTTTCAAAGCGTTTTGGTGTAGATGAGGGTATCGCATTTGAGACTCCGATTGTCGAATTTTACTATAAAAATGATGATTTGGATGATCCTTTTATCAATGATGAGCATGTGAAATTCCTACAGATTGCGGATGATCAGCAGATTGCTTACTTGAAGGAAGAAACGCGTCGTATCAATGAACTTTTGAAAGCTTGGTTTGCTGAGATTGGTCTTAAGTTGATTGATTTTAAGCTAGAGTTCGGTTTTGACAAGGATGGCGAGATTATCTTGGCAGACGAATTTTCGCCAGATAATTGCCGCTTGTGGGACGCAGATGGCAACCACATGGACAAGGATGTTTTCCGTAGAGGACTAGGTGAATTGACAGACGTTTACGAGATTGTTTGGGAAAAATTGCAGGAGTTGAAATAACAACCTCAAGGCTGTTTGGGAACATTGCAAGAGCTAAAATAAAGGAATAAGAATTGATGAATAAACGTATTTTTGTTGAAAAAAAGGCCGATTTTCAGGTCAAGTCAGAGAGTTTGGTAAGGGAGCTCCAGCATAACTTGGGACTTTCAACTTTAAAAAGTATTCGCATTGTGCAGGTTTATGATGTCTTTGATTTGGCAGAGGACTTGTTTGCGCCTGCAGAGAAACACATCTTCTCTGAGCAGGTGACAGACCATGTCTTGGATGAAGCGGCTGTGCAGGCGGATCTTGCCAACTATGCTTTCTTTGCCATTGAAAGCCTTCCGGGGCAGTTTGACCAACGTGCAGCATCTTCGCAAGAAGCCTTGCTTTTGCTGGGAAGTTCGAGTGACGTGACAGTCAACACGGCTCAACTTTACCTGGTGAATAAAGATATTGATGCGAATGAGTTGGAAGCGGTCAAGAACTACTTGCTCAATCCAGTTGATTCTCGTTTCAAGGACATTACGACAGGGATTGCCAAGCAGGAATTTTCAGAGTCAGACAAGACCATTCCAAAATTGACTTTCTTTGAAAGCTATACGGCAGAAGACTTTGCTCGCTACAAGGCCGAACAAGGTATGGCCATGGAAGTGGACGATTTGCTCTTTATCCAAGATTACTTCAAGTCAATCGGGCGCGTGCCAACTGAGACGGAACTCAAGGTTTTGGACACTTATTGGTCTGACCACTGCCGTCACACGACTTTTGAGACAGAGTTGAAAAATATCGACTTCTCAGCTTCAAAATTCCAAAAGCAATTGCAGGCGACCTATGACAAGTATATTGCCATGCGTGAGGAGTTGGGGCGTTCGGAGAAACCACAAACCTTGATGGATATGGCGACTATTTTCGGTCGTTATGAGCGTGCTAATGGACGTTTGGACGACATGGAAGTGTCAGACGAAATCAATGCCTGCTCGGTTGAAATCGAAGTGGACGTTGATGGTGTCAAAGAACCGTGGCTTCTCATGTTCAAAAACGAAACCCACAACCACCCAACAGAAATTGAGCCATTTGGTGGAGCTGCTACTTGTATCGGTGGCGCCATTCGTGACCCGTTGTCAGGTCGCTCATATGTCTACCAAGCCATACGTATCTCTGGTGCGGGTGATATTACAGCGCCGATTTCAGCGACTCGTACTGGGAAATTGCCACAACAAGTCATTTCTAAAACAGCGGCTCACGGTTATTCTTCATACGGTAACCAAATTGGTCTTGCGACGACTTATGTTCGTGAGTACTTCCACCCAGGCTTTGTAGCTAAACGCATGGAGCTTGGTGCCGTTGTTGGCGCTGCTCCCAAGGGCAATGTGGTCCGTGAAAAACCTGAAGCGGGCGATGTGATTATCCTTCTTGGAGGCAAGACAGGACGTGATGGAGTCGGTGGTGCGACGGGTTCTTCTAAGGTTCAAACAGTTGAGTCTGTAGAGACTGCTGGAGCTGAGGTTCAAAAAGGGAATGCCATCGAAGAGCGCAAGATTCAACGTCTTTTCCGTAATGGCGATGTCACTCGTCTTATCAAGAAATCCAACGACTTTGGTGCAGGTGGTGTCTGTGTGGCCATCGGTGAATTGGCAGACGGTCTTGAAATCGACCTCAACAAGGTTCCTCTTAAATACCAAGGGTTGAACGGGACAGAAATTGCCATCTCTGAATCACAAGAACGGATGGCGGTTGTGGTTCGTCCTCAGGATGTAGATAACTTCGTTGCAGAATGTAATAAAGAAAATATTGACGCGGTTGTGGTTGCGACAGTGACTGAAAAACCAAATCTTGTCATGCACTGGAATGGCGAAACGATTGTCGACTTGGAACGTCGTTTTCTTGATACAAACGGTGTGCGCGTAGTCGTTGATGCCAAGGTTGTGGACAAGGATGCCAAACTTCCAGAAGAACGCACAACCAATGCTGACACACTTGAAGCAGATACCCTTGCAGTTCTGTCTGACCTCAACCATGCGAGTCAAAAAGGCTTGCAAACCATCTTTGACTGTTCGGTCGGTCGTTCTACAGTCAATCACCCACTTGGCGGTCGCTACCAACTCACACCAACTGAGGCATCTGTCCAGAAATTGCCAGTTCAGCACGGGGTGACCAATACTGCGTCTGTCATGGCGCAAGGTTTCAACCCTTATGTGGCAGAATGGTCTCCATACCATGGTGCTGCCTATGCGGTTATCGAAGCAACTGCTCGTTTAGTGGCTGCTGGTGCAAACTGGTCCAAGGCTCGTTTCTCATACCAAGAGTACTTCGAGCGGATGGACAAGCAAGCTGAGCGTTTTGGTCAGCCAGTAGCAGCTCTCCTAGGATCTATCGAAGCACAAATCCAGCTTGGCTTGCCATCTATCGGTGGGAAGGACTCTATGTCTGGTACCTTTGAAGAATTAACCGTACCACCAACCTTGGTTGCCTTTGGGGTGACGACGGCAGATAGCCGGAAGGTGCTCTCTCCTGAGTTCAAAGCTGCTGGTGAAAACATCTACTACATCCCAGGCCAAGCCCTCTCTGCAGAGATTAATTTTGACTTGATTAAGTCTAATTTTGCTCAGTTTGAAGCCATCCAAGCTGGCCACAAAGTAACATCTGCATCAGCTGTTAAATATGGTGGTGTCCTTGAGAGCTTGGCTCTTGCTACCTTTGGGAACCATATCGGTGCAGAGGTGACCTTGCCTGAACTTGAAAGTTCTTTGACAGCACAATTGGGTGGCTTTGTTTTCACATCACCTCAAGAAATCACTGGAGTGGAGAAAATCGGTCAAACGAGCGCAGACTTTGCTCTCCTTGTCAACGGTGTGAAGCTAGATGGAGACAAACTCGATAATGCTTTCCAAGGAAAACTGGAAGCAGTCTACCCAACTGAATTTTCCCAAGCTAAAGAACTGGACGAAGTTCCAGCTGTCGTTTCTGACGCAGTCATCAAAGCCAAGGAAACTATTGAAAAACCAGTGGTTTACATCCCAGTCTTCCCAGGAACCAACTCAGAATATGACTCAGCTAAGGCATTTGAAAAAGAAGGTGCAGAGGTTAACTTGGTGCCATTTGTAACCTTGAATGAAGAAGCCATTGTCAAGTCAGTTGAAACTATGGTTGACAACATCGGCAAGGCAAACATTCTCTTCTTTGCAGGCGGATTCTCCGCTGCAGACGAGCCAGATGGGTCAGCTAAGTTTATTGTCAATATCCTTCTTAATGAAAAAGTGCGTGCAGCGATTGATAGCTTTATCGCTCGTGGTGGCTTGATTATCGGTATCTGTAATGGATTCCAAGCCCTCGTCAAATCAGGTCTTCTTCCATACGGAAACTTTGAAGATGCCAGCAGTACTAGCCCAACCCTTTTCTACAATGATGCCAACCAACACGTGGCCAAGATGGTGGAAACTCGGATTGCCAATACCAACTCACCATGGTTGGCTGGAGTACAAGTGGGCGATATCCATGCCATCCCAGTATCGCACGGTGAAGGGAAGTTTGTTGTGACGGTTGAGGAATTTGCGGAGCTCCGTGACAATGGTCAAATCTTTAGCCAATACGTTGACTTTGACGGCAAACCAAGTATGGATTCTAAGTACAATCCGAATGGTTCTGTAAATGCTATCGAGGGAATTACCAGCAAGAACGGTCAAATCATCGGTAAGATGGGCCATTCAGAACGTTATGAAGATGGTCTCTTCCAAAACATCCCAGGAAATAAAGACCAGCACCTGTTCGCGTCGGCGGTTAAATACTTTACTGGGAAATAAGACTTACAGATTTTCTAATAGATAGTATCAGTAATGTAAAAGTCATGTAGATTTAGCTCTTGGTGCTACACAAATAAAAATTAGGTATAAAAAATGACATACGAAGTAAAATCTCTTAATGAAGAATGTGGTGTTTTCGGTATCTGGGGACATCCAGATGCTGCTAAATTGACCTATTTTGGTCTCCATAGTCTTCAGCACCGTGGTCAGGAGGGGGCAGGAATCCTCTCCAATGATCAGGGGCAATTGAAGCGCCATCGTGATATGGGGCTTTTATCAGAAGTCTTCAAAAATCCAGCTAATTTGGATAAATTGACTGGAACGAGCGCGATTGGGCATGTGCGTTATGCGACTGCTGGCGAAGCTTCTGTTGACAACATCCAGCCCTTCCTATTTCGCTTTCATGATATGCAGTTTGGACTTGCTCACAACGGAAACTTGACCAATGCCGAATCGCTCAAGAAAGAATTGGAACAAAGTGGCGCTATTTTCAGCTCAACCTCTGACTCGGAAATCTTGGCCCACCTCATTCGTCGGAGTCACAATCCCAACTTGATGGGTAAAATCAAGGAAGCACTTAGCCTTGTCAAAGGTGGCTTTGCTTATATCCTGCTGTTTGAGGACAAGTTGATTGCGGCTCTTGATCCTAATGGTTTTCGTCCACTTTCTATTGGGAAAATGGCAAACGGAGCGGTGGTCGTTTCGTCAGAAACCTGTGCTTTTGAAGTCATTGGTGCCGAGTGGATTCGCGATGTAAAACCAGGAGAGATTGTAATAGTATATGACAATGGGATTCAGTACGATAGCTATACGAATGATACCCAGTTGGCTATTTGCTCTATGGAGTATATCTATTTTGCCCGACCTGACTCTAATATCCATGGTGTCAACGTCCATACAGCTCGCAAACGTATGGGTGCCCAATTGGCGCGTGAGTTCAAGCACGAAGCGGATATTGTGGTCGGTGTGCCAAATTCATCACTCAGCGCAGCCATGGGTTTTGCAGAAGAATCAGGCCTGCCAAATGAAATGGGTCTGATCAAAAACCAGTACACGCAACGTACCTTTATCCAACCGACTCAAGAATTGCGGGAGCAAGGGGTGCGGATGAAACTGTCTGCTGTTTCAGGCGTTGTCAAAGGCAAACGTGTGGTGATGATTGATGATTCCATTGTTCGCGGGACAACTTCTCGCCGTATCGTTCAGCTCTTGAAAGAAGCAGGTGCGTCTGAGGTTCATGTTGCCATTGGTAGTCCAGCGCTAGCTTATCCATGTTTTTACGGGATTGATATCCAGACGCGTCAGGAGCTGATTGCGGCCAATCATACGGTCGAAGAAACTCGCCAAATCATTGGTGCGGATAGTCTGACCTATCTTTCGATTGATGGCTTGATTAACTCTATAGGGATTGAAACAGATGCGCCAAATGGCGGTCTCTGTGTCGCTTACTTTGACGGTGACTACCCAACACCTCTCTACGACTATGAAGAAGACTATCGTAGAAGTTTGGATGAAAAGACCAGTTTTTACAAATAGGTGGATGACGATTCTCCATTAAAGGAAAGGAATAAACAAATGACGAATAAAAATGCTTATGCGCAGTCTGGTGTGGATGTTGAAGCGGGTTATGAAGTTGTGGAACGGATTAAAAAGCACGTGGCTCGTACGGAGCGTGCAGGTGTCATGGGGGCTCTGGGTGGCTTTGGTGGTATGTTTGACCTTTCAAAAACAGGTGTCAAAGAGCCTGTCTTGATTTCGGGAACTGACGGTGTCGGAACCAAGCTCATGCTGGCTATCAAGTACGACAAGCACGATACCATCGGGCAGGACTGTGTTGCCATGTGTGTCAATGACATAATCGCTGCGGGTGCAGAGCCCCTCTATTTCCTCGACTACGTCGCAACTGGCAAGAATGAACCAGCTAAACTAGAACAAGTGGTTGCTGGTGTGGCAGAAGGTTGTGTGCAGGCAGGCGCTGCTCTCATCGGTGGGGAAACGGCTGAAATGCCTGGTATGTATGGCGAAGATGACTACGACTTGGCTGGTTTTGCAGTCGGTGTGGCTGAAAAATCTCAAATCATTGACGGCTCAAAGGTGGCAGAAGGTGATGTCCTTCTCGGGCTTGCTTCAAGTGGTATCCACTCAAATGGTTACTCGCTCGTCCGTCGTGTTTTTGCCGACTACACAGGTGAGGAAGTCTTGCCAGAATTGGAAGGCAAGAAACTCAAGGAAGTTCTTCTTGAGCCGACTCGTATCTATGTCAAGGCTGTCTTGCCACTTATCAAGGAAGGGTTGGTTAACGGCATTGCCCACATCACAGGTGGGGGCTTTATCGAAAATGTCCCTCGTATGTTTTCAGCTGACTTGGCTGCGGAAATTGAAGAAGACAAGGTTCCAGTCTTACCAATCTTCAAAGCCCTTGAAAAATACGGTCAGATCAAGCATGAAGAAATGTTTGAAATCTTTAATATGGGTGTAGGCCTCATGCTGGCAGTTAGCCCTGAAAACGTAGATCGTATCAAAGAATTGCTGGATGAACCAGTCTATGAAATTGGTCGCATCGTTAAGAAAGAAAACGAAAGTGTCATCATCAAATGAAAAAAATAGCGGTTTTTGCTTCTGGTAATGGCTCGAATTTTCAGGTGATTGCCGAAGAGTTTCCGGTGGAGTTTGTCTTTTCAGACCATCGTGATGCCTATGTGCTGGAACGGGCAGATAAGCTCGGCGTTTTGTCCCATGCTTTTGAACTTAAGGAATTTGAGAACAAGGCAGACTACGAAGCAGCCCTAGTCGAACTCTTGGAAGAACACCAGATTGACTTGGTCTGCCTCGCCGGCTACATGAAAATCGTTGGGCCAACCTTATTGGAGGCTTATGAAGATCGAATCATCAACATTCATCCAGCCTACCTGCCAGAATTTCCAGGTGCTCATGGGATTGAGGATGCTTGGAATGCTGGTGTCGCTGAGAGTGGCGTGACCATTCACTGGGTGGACTCTGGTGTGGATACAGGCAAGGTCATCAAACAAGTCCGTGTACCACGTCTAGCTGATGATACCATCGAAAGCTTTGAAGCTCGCATTCATGAAGCGGAGTACAAGCTGTATCCAGAGGTTCTGGATAGCTTGGGAGTGGAGAGGAAATGATGAATTATAACGAATTGGATGGTTATAAACTTTTTTTTGAGAAAGTCTTTCCAAATATGTCTGATACAGATATCTTAAATGAGCTGTGGAATTTTGCAAATACTTCGCTTCATAAAATTGAGTATCCAAAGGCAGGGGAAGCTTGGAAAGATTTAAAACAGTCAATTGATGAAAGAAGTAAAGGCATAAACAAGCGAGGCAATACTGTTTATGTTCGTACATTTGGTAATAAGAAAGATAGAGAATCTGAGGAATTGCTGAGGTGTTTTTATAAGCACGTTTATGGTATTGACTTTATTAAAATAGATAACAGCAATAACCAAAAGCCAACTTCTGTTTTACAAAAATACACGGACTATAGTAAAAAGAATAGTAATAAGAAAAAGAAATTAGTAAATTACCAAATATCACATATATTTGGTAAAACACTTAATTACTACGCATTTGCTGCCCCATGGAATGTAGTATATTTACCCCAAATTTTAGACCCATTTACTGGTCATGAAAGCAAAGGTTTTTTAACTAGAGAATTCACAAAAAAACTGCAAAAAATGATGCTCGAAAATTATAAGGATATGATTGTAGAATATAATAAAAAAATGGAATCTATTTTTACGGACAAAATTAAGAGTTTTAAGTTTCAAAAGGAAGCTTTAATCACTAAATTTGGCAAAGATAGGGTGGAAAAATTTTTTGACGAAATAGATAAAAATTTTTCAAAAATTGAATTACCAAAGGAGGAATTATGACTAAACGCGCCTTAATCAGCGTCTCAGACAAAGCGGGCATTGTTGAATTTGCCCAAGAACTTAAAAAACTTGGTTGGGAGATTATCTCAACCGGTGGCACCAAGATTGCCCTTGACAATGCTGGGGTGGTGACCATTGCTATCGACGATGTGACTGGTTTCCCAGAAATGATGGATGGTCGTGTCAAGACCCTCCACCCCAATATCCATGGCGGACTCCTTGCTCGTCGTGACCTGGATAGCCACTTGGAAGCGGCCAAAGACAATCAAATTGAACTCATTGACCTTGTAGTGGTCAATCTCTATCCTTTCAAGGAAACCATTCTGAAGCCAGGTGTAGAGTATGCGGATGCGGTGGAAAATATCGACATCGGCGGGCCATCTATGCTTCGCTCTGCGGCTAAAAACCATGCCAGCGTGACAGTTGTAGTAGATCCTGCTGACTATGCTGTGATTTTGGACGAATTGGCAGCAAACGGCGAAACAAGTTACGAAACTCGCCAACGTTTAGCAGCTAAGGTTTTCCGTCACACAGCGGCTTATGATGCCTTGATCGCAGAATACTTCACAGCGCAAGTGGGTGAAGCAAAGCCTGAAAAACTGACCTTGACTTATGACCTCAAGCAAGCTATGCGCTATGGGGAAAATCCTCAACAGGATGCGGACTTCTATCAAAAAGCTTTGCCGACTGACTATTCGATTGCATCAGCGAAACAGCTCAATGGTAAGGAATTATCCTTTAACAATATCCGTGATGCGGATGCGGCTATCCGTATTATCCGTGACTTCAAAGACCGTCCAACCGTTGTGGCTTTGAAACACATGAACCCATGTGGGATTGGTCAGGCTGATGACATCGAGACTGCTTGGGACTACGCTTATGAGTCTGATCCAGTGTCTATCTTTGGTGGAATTGTCGTCCTTAACCGCGAGGTGGATGCTGTGACTGCTGAGAAGATGCACGGTGTCTTCCTTGAAATCATCATCGCACCAAGCTATACGGATGAAGCGCTAGCCATTTTGACCAACAAAAAGAAAAACTTGCGTATCCTTGCCTTGCCATTTGATGCTCAAGAGGCCAGTGAAGTGGAAGCTGAGTACACAGGCGTGGTCGGTGGACTCCTCGTGCAAAACCAAGACGTGGTCAAAGAGAGCCCAGCTGACTGGCAAGTGGTGACCAAACGCCAGCCAACCGAGACAGAAGCAACTGCTCTTGAATTTGCTTGGAAGGCTATCAAGTACGTCAAATCAAACGGGATCATCGTGACCAATGACCACATGACACTTGGTGTTGGTCCTGGTCAAACCAACCGTGTGGCTTCTGTTCGTATTGCGATTGACCAATCTAAAGACCGTCTTGGCGGTGCTGTGCTCGCTTCCGATGCCTTCTTCCCATTTGCAGATAACGTGGAAGAAATCGCCAAAGCAGGGATTAAGGCCATCATCCAGCCAGGTGGCTCCGTCCGTGACCAAGAATCCATCGAAGCAGCGGACAAATACGGCTTGACCATGGTCTTCACAGGAGTGAGACATTTTAGACATTAAGAAAAATTACTTGAAATAATATTTTATAGTTGACATTTTACGAATAATTAAGTAGAATGTAGTTATAATCTAAGAATTAATTTAAGAAACTGGTGTGGTAATTTTAGTGTCAGTAATCGAGTTATCGATGAAGTTATGTCACTAGGCACACCAGTTTTCTTATTATGTGGTAGGAGTTATTATGAAATTAAATGAAGTAAGAATAAAAGATTTTAATTTTGGAGATGTTGATGGAAGTGATGAATCGTTAGAACCTAAATTTCAAGATTTATTTTATGATGAAGATTCTTTTTATGAAAAAGAGCTAAGCAAAAAAAAGAAATTTATCATTTATGGCAGAAAAGGTACTGGTAAGACTTTATTAGCTTCATACCTAAATGAACAAATGAGGCATAATGCTAATCAGTCTAGTAAAATAGTTTCCTATGATGAATATATCTATGAGAAACTGAAAGAGTTCAAGTATGATTCTGTTAAGAAGGAAGAACAATCATTGTTTTGGAGATACGTATTTTTGCAACAGTTTGTTGACTTAATAAAAAAAGATTATGAGTATGCCCGTTTTTGGCAATTTTATAGGAAGCGGAAAATAAAAAAACTAATTGAATCAGTGACACGACAATTTTTAGAGGTTCAACAATTTATAAACGAAGATTCTACGGAAATTAAAAATAACGGGAAAATTAACTCAAAAATATCTGATTTAGGTGCGGAATTACAGGTGAACTCTAGCTCTGGAAGTACACAAAAAACTACTAGTATTGAATCTCCATATTTTAAGAAATATAAGGAAATTGAAACAGAGGTTTTAAACTATTTGAAAGCGTCTTCAAAAGCATATTTTATTTTTTTTGATGATATGGATAGATTAGAAGAAACCATGGATTTAGATGAATTTATAGATTTAATGATTTCTATGATTTATGGAGCCCAATCACTCAACAGAAAAATTGAAGGAAATTCAAAAATTGTGTTGCTTTTAAGAAGTGACATTCTTAAGCTATTATTTGGGAAATCAGGCGATGTTAATAAGCCGATAACATCTGGAGGAATAGAGTTGATTTGGTATGAATCTAATGCCGCTGCCTCAGATAGTCCTCTAATTAAGATGATTTTATATAAAATGAGTAAAAGTATTGATGATAATCTTCCTTTGAGCGAAATACGAAGTAATTTCTTTCCTACAAAAGATACAATATTTAAATATATGATGTCTAGAAGTTTTGGTCGACCTAGGGATATAGTATCGTTCTTTAACATATACAAAAAAAATTTCCTGAGGATCAAAAAATTGTTCTTAATAATATGCAACGAGTTGAAAAAGAATATTCAGAGTGGTTTTACAAGGAAATATCTAATGAATTGAAGATAACAGGTAAATTTGATGAAGTTGATAAGCTATTAAAATCAATTTCTGAGCTTGGTAAATATGAGTTTACATATCATAAGTTATTCGATTTTATGCAAAAACGTCAAGGCAATACGGACGAATTATTGGAATTGTTAACTTTACTTGTACAATTAGGAGTATTGGGTATTAGGTTGAATACAGGAAATATTGAATTTAGATATCGAGATTATAATATTGACAAGCCAGTAAATATCTATACAAGATTTGTTGTCCACTATGGATTGAGAAAGTTACTGTCTATTAGTTTTAATGACGATAATGAGAAAAACATTATATATCAGTAAGATTAAAAGAATGTTGAAGGTAAGGTATTAAACGTAATCATCGTGACCAAGAATCTATCGAAGCAGCGGATAAATACGGCTTGACCATGGTCTTCACAGGAGTGAGACATTTTAGACATTAAGAAGATTTATATTGGAGAAAATGCTTAGATCTTTTCTCCAATTTTTTTGCGTAAAAAAACTCCCAAAAGGATGAGTGGTTCATCTTTTGGGAGTTGATGTTTAAAAGGGCTTAACAGAATTAGAAAGAAAGTCCACTTTGGAAAGCGCTGAGTTTTTGTTTAGCTACTTCGTTGATTTGATCGATAGCAGCATTGATAGCTTGACTAGTCAGATCAGACAGAGTTTCCATATCTTCTGGGTCTACGATAGCAGGCTGAAAGTCAATTTTGACAACCTTTTTATCACCAGTAAGAGTTGCTACAACTAAATCTTGGCTAGATTTTCCAACAAATTCAGTTGCCGCTAATTCTGCTTGAGCAATGTCCATTTCTTTTTTAAGTTTTTGGGCTTGCTTCATCATGTTTTGCATATTCATCATAAGATTTTCTTTCCTTTCTCTCGCAAGGGCTGAGCCCTTAGTAACCTTCACTCTTCAATTATATCATTTTTTAGAAAAGTGGCAAGAAGAACATTTCTAGAAGGTTTGACAAAGATTTAGCCTTTATAGTAGAATGGTCATGAATCTATATCCCAAGGAGAAGATAACTTGAAAAATAAGAAAATAAAAGCTTTGCTGTTGGTAGTGCTCTCATCCCTCTTCATCCTAATCGGCTGTAGTGGTAGCCCTAAAATTCAGGGGAAATGGAATGTTCAGGATGTTAGAGGTGAAGAAACGACCATTGAAATAAAAGACAAGACCATCATTGTCAACGAAGAAGAGTATAAGTATACTCAAAATGCTGTTGGTTTTAAAAATGGGGTGAGTTATTATGGTCTGACTCGGAAAGATAATGGAAAAATATTTTCTATCGTCTTTCCTGAGAAAGATAAAAATGTTGCTATTATGCTAATTCCTGATTCAGACGATGACTATCTCACAGGTAGTATGCTCTTTGCTATGAACCGCAAGGAAAAGCCGGATTATAAAAAATATGCAGAAAAATATTTCAATGTACAGTAGAAGAAAAAGGCGCTGAATTTCAGCGTCTTTTAGGTTTTATGCAAGTGATACCATGGTCGGCAAGTCTAGACTAGACTGCTCTAGATCTACCGTCAGCTGATAGTCTGTCTTATCACGGACGGTGTGCTCAAAGTCAGTGGTGTAGAGGACGAGACGCAGTTGGTCGCCTTTTTTCATCTTATAGATCGTTGGTTGCAGTTCAAAGCTACATTCCATCCATTGGCCAGGAGTAACTTCTTCGACCGTCAGCAAGTCTGTCCGATTTTGCAGGTTGAGGAAGCCTTTGGTGATAACACGGTGTGGCGTTTCAGCAAAAGGCAGCTCAAGCAGATTGTCCAGCATATAGTAGCGGCCGTTGTCCATGACTCTAGGCTCAAGCGGTATCGGAATTGGAGTGAGGCGTTTAGCTGGTCCAAAGTCCAGTAGCTGGGCAGAAATCAGCCCCTTGTCCGTGCTGGATTTAAGGCGCAGTTTGAGCTGGGTGGCTCCGTTGAGGAAGAGGTCGTCTTCCAAAGTCCAATCCAGAGTAATCTGGTTAACCTTGCCGTCAAAGAGTTCGTTTTTAAAGCTTTGGTAGTTTTTAGCAAAACGATTGTAATCTTCTTCTGAATATTGGTTTTGAATCTCTTGAGAGCCTTCACCTAGTTGGAAATGAGCGTAGTTCTTTTGTCCGCCGAAGTTTTCCAGAGTTAGCCAATTTTGAGCTTGGCTGTTGTCCTGCCAGATGACTTGCGGCAGTTCGAAGTCTGAAGCATGGCCTAGCAGTTTCTTGCTAAGGAGGGCATTCATGGCTTCGCGGAAGTCGATGGACTGCCAGTTGTTCATGTAAACATGGGCACCGTTATGGAAGAAGAGGTGCTTTTTGATGTGAGGCGGTAAGGCTCGAAACATATTATAGACATGGAGAGGCTTGACATTCCAGTCTTGAGAGCCATGTGTGAAGACGACTTCGGCCTTGACCTTATCTGCATGGAGCAGGTAGTTGCGATCATGCCAAAATTGATTGTAATCTCCAGTTTGCCGGTCTAGGTCTTTGCGCTGTTGCTCTAGACTTTGCTGATAAGCATCATTATGACGCAGGTAGTCACCAGCCCTCAGGTTGCGGGAGTAAGTTAATTCGGTCAAGGATTCAAAATCCTCTCCTGGGTAACCTCCGGGACTAGTGACGAGACCGTTTTCGCGGTAGTAGTTGTACCAAGAAGAAATTCCAGCTTCGGCGATAATGACTTCCAGCTCATCTACGCCAGTCGTTGCCAGCCCGTTGGACATGGTGCCCAGATAGGAGATACCGGTCGTAGCTACTTTTCCGTTGGACCAACTAGCCTTGATTTCCCGCTGGCGCGTGTGGTCGGTGAAGGCTCGGCAGCGGCCGTTGAGCCAGTCAATAACGTTCTTATAGGCTTCGATCTGCTGATAGTCGCCGCTGGTCATCAGTCCTTCAGAGTCTTTAGTTCCCACGCCAGACACATAGAGATTGGCAAAGCCGCGGGGCAGCAAGTAGTCATTGAGCGTGTAGGTGCCGATATGCCCCAATTTTTCCTCGGTTTCAGATACTTCTTGGGCAGAAGCTGGCGCATCCAGTTGAAGCAATTTAAGCTCAGGGTCTTGGACTGTGATGTGATGTGGCTCTTTTTTTACTAAGTCCACATTCATATTATGGAGAGCCTTGTCGCTGGCCGGATCATTGGTTCCCTGATGATAAGGAGAAGCGGTCATGACAGTAGGGACTTGCCCTTGGTAACGAGGACGGATAATGCTGACCTTGACTAGATCTGGCAGGCCATCTCCATCAGTATCAACTCGGCTTTCTACATAAACCACCTCACGAATGGCATCATGGCTGGAAAAGGTTGCCAGGCTCTTACCGTTGAAGTAGTGGTGGGTATTGTCCTCGGGAATCAAACCCTCGCTGACCAGCTTATCAACCAGCAAATTGCCATTTTTTGTTCGAGTGTTGAGCAACTGGTAGAGGTTTTCTAGCAGATCGCCATAAACGATAGGGAAGTTGCTTTCTGTTCGGAATTTCTCAAGATCGGTGAAATCAACAAAAGGCACAAAATCCAATAGCTGAAAGACAGTCATGTAGAAGACCTCAGCTGTCAGTTCACGGTCTGACTCGAAGAAGGTCAATAGGTCAGTTTCGCTATCAGCTGCCCAAGCTCGAAGCAAGTAGTCAGTATCCTGATAGAGAAAGAAACAGCGTCGTAGGAAGCTTTGGATATTGTCTTTGTCAGAAAGGTGCGGCTCATAGATGAAGCCCAACTCGGCTAATTCTTGGCGCATAGTGTCTGGATTTGTCTTGCGATAACTATACTGATTAAAGCGCATATTTTTCCCTCTTTTTCTGGTTTTTATTTAAAATGACCTTTACATTATCCATTATACTTGATAAAATATAGATTGTCTAAAAAATTTAAAAGGAGAAATTAGATGGATTTCAGTTGGGCTATTAAATATGCCACGGAATTTTTAGGAACAGCTATCCTTATCATTTTGGGGAATGGTGCTGTTGCCAATGTTGAATTAAAAGGAACTAAAGGTCATCAAAGTGGCTGGTTGGTCATTGCTGTTGGTTACGGTATGGGGGTTATGATTCCAGCTTTGATGTTTGGAAATACCTCAGGTAACCACATCAACCCTGCCTTCACTTTAGCACTTGCGATTAGTGGTTATTTCCCATGGGCGCATGTAGCACCTTACATTCTTGCTCAAGTTTTGGGTGCTATCTTCGGACAGGCTTTGGTCGTAGCGACACACCGCCCTTACTACTTGAAAACAGAAAATCCAAACAATATCTTGGGTACTTTCTCAACCATTTCAAGTCTAGATCACGGAACACCTGAATCTCGTAAAGCAGCAACAATCAATGGCTTTATCAATGAGTTTGTTGGTTCTTTTGTTCTTTTCTTTGCAGCGATGGGCTTGACTAAACTTCACTTCGGTGCGGAATTGAAGGTTCTTATCGAGAAGAATGTACAACAACAAGCTCTTCAAGCAGCTCAAGCAGGCCAAAAAGTAGCAGAATCAGATGTTCAAAGTCTTATTCACAATACATTTGCACAAGCAACAAATGGTTCATCTGCTGTCGCTCACTTGGCACTTGGTTTCCTTGTCATGGCTTTGGTAACTTCACTTGGAGGTCCTACTGGACCAGGCCTTAACCCAGCCCGTGACCTCGGACCTCGTATCTTGCACTTTATCTTGCCAAAATCAATCCTTGGTGAACACAAGGGTGATTCAAAATGGTGGTATTCTTGGGTACCGGTTGTGGCACCAATTGCGGCTGGTATTGCAGCAGTAGCTTTATTTAAAGCAATTTACGGATAATATTTATCAAAAGACTGAGAGAAATCTCGGTCTTTTTTTGTTAGTTTCTGACTAATAGAAAAATGCGATTTGGTTTATATTTTTGGTCTGTTAGATTAGGATAGTGGAAATGTTCTGAAAATTGTTGGTTTGCGCATAATTTCTTGTCAAAAAAATGAAAATTTATTACAATAAAATAGTTTGGAGGAAGTTATGAGTGTGAATCGTGTTGCAAGAATCGTTCCAGTAATAAAAGTAAATAATCGGAACCTAAATCAAGATTTCTATAGCAAAACGCTGGGGATGAAATCCCTATTGGAAGAAGGAGCCCAGTTGTCTTTGGGCGATCAAACCAAAACAGAAAGATTGATCTTAGAAGAATCTCCAAGCATGCGCTCTCGCCGAGTCAAAGGGGCAAAGAAATTGGCTCGCTTAGTGATCAAGGTGGCACAAGCGTCAGAAATTGAGGCTTTGTTGGCTCGAGGGATTGAAGTTGATAGTTTATATCGTGGGGAGAAAGGTTATGCTTTTGAAGCGACTTCCCCGGAAGGTGATCGCCTCTTGCTCCATGCAGAAGAGGATTTGAGTAGCTTGCAACCAGTCCAAGAAACTCCTGCATTTGAAGGGCAGGACGATTTTATCGGCTTGAGTCAATTTGATGTGGAAAAGATTGAGCTTCGTGTCCCAGATTTACAGGCTGTCAAGGCTTTCTATCAGCCAGTGAGCAATGTCTTGGATTTCCTAGATGTGCAGGAAGCCCAAGGAGAAGATTTGACGGCTGATAATACGAAAACTTGGGATCTGGCTATGCTCAAATGTTTGGTTGCGGACTTTGATGTGGAAAAATTGTCATCGATTTTTGCGACACAGGAATTTTTTGTACCTAAATCTAAAAAATTCTTAGTCAGCCAAGACCAAAGTAATATTGAACTATGGTTTGAGCAACTATGACCCAGCGGATTTTAGAAAAGATCGATCAGCAGCTTGCTGCGGGTCTCTATCCTGGGGCTAGTTTGTCTCTTTATCGTGATGGACACTGGCAGAGTTTTTATCTTGGCTTAGCAGACCCGGCCATTCAATCAGAAACGCGAGCAGGCCTGCTTTATGATCTGGCAAGCGTTAGTAAGGTGGTTGGCGTAGGGACCTTGGTGGCATTTTTGTTTCAGACTGGTGACTTGGATATCGATGCGCCTTTGCGGCAATACTATCCAGCTTTTCATGATGATCGGGTGACTCTGCGCCAGCTTTTAACCCATACCTCTGGGCTCGATCCCTTTATTCCCAATCGGGATAGGCTCAATGCTCAAGAACTAAAGGCGGCCCTCAATAGCTTGACAGTGCTGGATGACAAAACCTTCCATTATACAGATGTTAATTTTCTCCTGCTGGGCTTTATGCTGGAGGAGCTGTATGGGGAGGGCTTGGACCGCTTATTTGAAGACAAGATTTTTAAGCCGTGGGCGATGCAGAACACTAGCTTTGGACCAGTAGCTTCTGCGGTGCCGACTGTTCGTGGCGTGAAAGCGGGAGTGGTTCATGATCCCAAAGCGCGTGTCCTAGGCCATCATGCCGGTAGTGCTGGACTTTTTTCAACACTTGAGGATTTGCAGATCTTTTTAGAGTATTATTTGCAGGATGAGTTTGCAGAGAAATTGAGCCAAAATTTTGCTTTAGAGCTGGGCAAGACGCGCAGTCTAGCTTGGAATTTGGAGGGGAACTGGCTGGATCATACTGGCTATACGGGTACTTTTATCATGTATAATCGGGCGGAGCAGAAAGCCGCAATCTTTCTGTCCAATCGCACCTATGAAAAGGATGAACGTGCCCAGTGGATTTTAGACCGCAATGAACTGATGGATTTAATCAGGAAAGAGTGGTAGCCTCCTCCCTACCGAAGCCAAAGGTCCGTCGCTGATGATAAAATAGGATAGAACTCCAGCTTTTGCTTGGAGTTTTTGACTGCTTAACGTGACTTTGTCAGTTAAGATGGGAAAAGATCGCTTTTTTTCCAAAAGTATATTAAAATATAGAAGATAGAAGGAAGAAATAGAGAGAAAGTATGACAAAAGAGAAGGGTGTCGGCAAGGCACATAGCAAGATTATTCTGATGGGGGAGCATTCGGTGGTCTATGGCTATCCAGCCTTGGCTTTGCCTCTCAATAATATCGAAGTGACTTGTCAGGTATTTCCTTCTGAGAAGCCTTGGACTCTCTATGAGGAAGATACCTTGTCCATGGCTGTTTTTGCCTGTCTGGAGCACTTGGGGAAGCAAGGTGCTCAGATTCGTTGCCAGGTGAATTCTATGGTGCCAGAAAAGCGGGGCATGGGTTCGTCTGCAGCTGTCAGCATTGCAGCTATTCGTGCGGTTTTTGACTACTTTGAAGAATCCTTGGATCATGAAACGTTGGAAATTCTGGCCAATCGAGCAGAGATGATTGCCCATATGAATCCAAGTGGTCTGGATGCCAAGACCTGTCTTAGTGATGTAGCCATCAAGTTTATCCGCAATGTCGGATTTTCAGAGATTGAGTTAGATTTGAGCGCTTATCTGTTGATTGCGGATACAGGTATTCACGGACATACGCGGGAAGCCATCAAAAAGGTAGAAAGTTTGGGTCAAGAGGCTCTGCCCCTCTTACAGGAGCTGGGAAATCTGACAAAAATCGTTGAGAAGGCGATCCATCTAAAGGATTTGCTAACCATGGGACAGGCCATGACCAAGGCTCACGGCAAACTAGCCCAGTTGGGAGTTTCCTGCCAGCTATCTGATGACTTGGTCGAGCTGGCGCTTGAAAATGGGGCTCTCGGAGCCAAAATGAGTGGCGGTGGCCTAGGTGGCTGCGTGATTGTGCTAATAAAAGAAAAGAAAGAGGCGGAAGACCTAGCCCGTCTTTTGAGAGAGAAAGGAGCCAGCAATATATGGATAGAAAGCCTGTAAGTGTCAAGTCTTACGCCAATATTGCTATTGTCAAGTATTGGGGCAAGGCAGATGCTGAGCGGATGATTCCTGCTACTAGTAGTATTTCCTTGACTTTAGAGAATATGTACACCCAAACCCAGTTAAGCCCGCTTTCGGCTGAGGCTGCTGGCGATGAATTTTATATCGATGGGCAACTGCAAAGCCCAGAAGAGCATGCTAAGGTCAGTCGGATTATTGATCGTTTTCGGACGGAGCCAAGTGATTGGGTTCGGATTGACACCAGTAACAATATGCCGACAGCAGCAGGTTTATCCTCTAGTTCCAGCGGTTTATCTGCTCTGGTCAAGGCTTGTGATGCTTATTTTGAAACTCATTACAATACTGAGGAGCTGGCTCAGTTGGCCAAGTTTGCTTCAGGTTCGTCAGCCCGCTCCTTCTTTGGTCCTTTGGCAGCATGGGACAAGGATAGCGGAGCGATTTACCCTGTGCCAACCGACCTTAAGCTGGCCATGATTATGTTGGTGCTTCATGATGAGAAAAAGCCGATTTCTAGTCGACTTGGCATGCAGCTCTGTGCTGAAACGTCCAAAAATTTTCAAGCTTGGATTGATCGGTCAGCTCAGGACTATCAGGATATGCTGGCCTACTTAAAGGATAATGATTTTGAGAAAGTTGGGCAGTTGACCGAGGAGAATGCCCTGCGGATGCATGCAACGACCGATACAGCTACGCCTCCATTTACTTATCTGACAGAGGAAAGCTATGCTGCGATGGACTTTGTTCGCCAGCTCCGAGACCAGGGACATCCTTGCTATTTCACCATGGATGCTGGTCCCAATGTCAAGGTTCTCTGTCTTGAAGAGGACTTGGAAGACTTGGTGCCCCTTTTTGCGGATCAGTACCGTCTGATTGTCTCCAAAACGAAGGAATTGCCTGATGGAAACTAAGATGCAAGTCCAGACCTGCGGGAAGCTCTATCTAGCTGGGGAATACGCTGTTCTGAGCCCTGATCATGCGGCTTTGATTAAGAATATTCCCATCTATATGCGGGCAGAGATTGAGGCGGCGGATGCCTATGAGCTGGATTCGGATCTCTTTAGCCACAAAGCCAGTCTATCGCCAGACGCGGACTATGGCTTGGTTCAAGAGACCATTCAACTGATGAACGATTATCTCAGCTTGCTGCAACGCCCATTGCACCCATTTGCTCTGACTATCAGGGGAAAAATGGAGAAAGACGGGCGCAAATTTGGGCTGGGTTCTAGTGGCAGCGTGGTTGTCTTGACGATCAAGGCGATGGCCGCTTTTTATCAACTGAAACTAAGCTCTGACCTCCTCTTTAGACTAGCTGCAGTAGTGCTTCTCGAGCGGGGGGATAATGGCTCCATGGGAGATCTGGCCTGCATTGCTTATGAACAACTGGTTTATTACCGCTCTTTTGATCGGATGGCAATCCGTCAGCGATTGGTCGAAACAAATCTGTTAGAGATTTTAAAGCAAGATTGGGGCTATGAAATCAAGCCTATCCATCCTGCTTTATCCTGTGATTTTCTGGTTGGTTGGACGAGAGAACCGGCTATTTCTAGTGACCTTGTCAAGCGGGTTAAGTCGAGTTTAAACGAAGATTTCCTGACTCAAACCCAGCTTCAGGTGGACTGTCTGAAAGAAGCTTTTTTGTCGGCTGATAAGACAGCTGTAAAAAATAGTCTATTGACTGCCAGTCAGTTATTAGATAGCCTCAGTCCGCTAATTTACACGGAGAAATTACAGGCCTTAAGAGAGGCGAGTCAGGGCTTGGATTGTGTCGCTAAAAGCAGTGGTGCTGGCGGTGGAGACTGTGGTTTCGCCCTGTCTTTTGCTGCCGAAGATAGCCAAACCTTGATCCAACGCTGGCAAGAAGCTGGTCTGGAATTACTCTACCAA
The DNA here is from genome assembly GCF_001578775.1 of Streptococcus cristatus. Classification (GTDB taxonomy): domain Bacteria; phylum Bacillota; class Bacilli; order Lactobacillales; family Streptococcaceae; genus Streptococcus; species Streptococcus cristatus_A. The sequence continues at coordinate 435,096 of NZ_KQ969062.1, forward strand.
GAAAGGATAGGTGCTCATGAGCCAAAGTCGTAAAGATGATCATATCAACTACGCCCTAGAACAGCCCCTTGGCTACAATAGCTTTGATGATATAGAATTGATTCATCACTCTTTGCCAGCCTATGATTTGGACGAGATTGACTTATCCACTCATTTCGCCGGGCGTGACTGGGATTTTCCCTTTTATATCAATGCTATGACAGGTGGAAGTCCAAAAGGGCGAGAAATCAATGAAAAACTGGCTAAAGTGGCGGAGGCCTGTGGCATCCTCTTTGTGACAGGTTCCTACAGTGCAGCCCTGAAAAATCCAGATGATGATTCTTATACTGTGGCAAAGGATAAGCCTAGTCTACTCTTGGCCAGCAATATCGGTCTTGACAAACCAGTAGCCGCAGGCTTACAGGCGGTGTCGGATTTGAAACCTTTGTTTCTCCAGCTACATATTAATGTCATGCAAGAATTGCTAATGCCGGAGGGAGAACGGACTTTCAGAACTTGGAAGCAGCATTTGGAAGCCTATGGAAAAGATTTTCCAGTTCCCCTTGTCCTCAAGGAAGTAGGCTTTGGCATGGATCGGAAAACGATTGAGGAAGCTCAGGCACTAGGTATTTCGACCTTTGATATTTCTGGTCGTGGTGGAACGAGCTTTGCCTATATTGAAAATCAGCGGAGCGGTCAGCGAGACTATCTCAACGGTTGGGGGCAGACTACAGCCCAGGCCTTACTGGCAGTGCAAGACTGGGTGGACAAGGTGGAGTTGCTGGCAAGCGGTGGCATTCGCCATCCTCTAGACATGGTTAAAGCCTTAGTTCTGGGTGCCAAGGCAGTCGGCCTTTCTCGGACTATGTTAGACTTGGTCGAAAAACACTCAGTCGAAGAGGTCATTGCTATTGTAAATGGTTGGAAGGAAGACTTACGTTTATTGATGTGTGCCCTGTCTTGTCGCAACCTTGAAGAATTAACATCCGTTCCCTATCTGCTTTACGGTCGCTTAAAAGAAGGAGCCGAACAGGTGCAATAAACACCGGCTTATATGCTTTATCTAGTTGATAAAATGCTTTAGCAGATCATTCAAGGAAAAGCGAAAATTATTCTTGCTATTTGCTGGAAAATCTAGTATAATTATTATTTGTGAGTGAACCTCACTTACCCCTTGCAGCGTCTTGGGGTCATTAGACCAAAAGGAGGAACATATCAATGGCTAAATACGAAATTCTTTATATTATTCGTCCAAACATTGAAGAAGAAGCTAAAAACGCTTTGGTAGCACGCTTTGACTCTATCTTGACTGACAACGGTGCAACTGTTGTTGAATCAAAAGACTGGGAAAAACGTCGTCTTGCATACGAAATCCAAGATTTCCGTGAAGGACTTTACCACATCGTTAACGTTGAAGCAAACGACGATGCAGCTCTTAAAGAGTTTGACCGTCTTTCAAAAATCAACGCTGACATTCTTCGTCACATGATCGTCAAACTTGACGCTTAAGAAGGTAAATTATGATTAATAACGTTGTACTTGTGGGACGTATGACCCGTGATGCTGAACTTCGCTATACACCGCAAAACCAAGCGGTCGCAACCTTTACTCTGGCTGTTAATCGCAACTTTAAAAATCAAAGTGGTGAGCGTGAAGCGGATTTTATCAATGTTGTTATCTGGCGGCAGCAGGCAGAAAATCTTGCAAACTGGGCTAAAAAAGGAGCCCTGATCGGAATTACTGGTCGCATCCAGACTCGTAACTACGACAATCAGCAAGGCCAGCGTGTCTATGTCACAGAAGTCGTTGCAGACAACTTCCAGCTTCTGGAAAGTCGTGCAAGCCGTGAAGGGCAGCCCTCAGGCGGCTTTGGTGGCGGTGGCTTCGGTGGAAATTCTGCGCCGAGCTATGGTAATGCTGACTCATTCAACCAAGTACCGAACTTTTCTCGTGATGAAAGCCCATTCGGCAATTCAAACCCAATGGACATCTCAGACGATGATTTACCATTCTAATAATGGACAAAACTAGAACTATAATATAAAGGAGAATAACATGGCTCAACAACGTCGTGGCGGATTCAAACGCCGTAAAAAAGTTGATTACATCGCAGCAAACAAGATTGAATATGTTGATTACAAAGATACTGAGCTTCTTAGCCGTTTCGTTTCAGAACGTGGGAAAATCCTTCCTCGTCGTGTAACAGGAACTTCAGCTAAAAACCAACGTAAAGTAACAACAGCTATCAAACGCGCTCGCGTAATGGCTTTGATGCCTTTCGTAAACGAAGACTAATGAGAGTCCCTGCTTTTTGCAGGGATTTTTGCTGTCTTGATGATAGGAAGGGACAGTGCTATAATAGGAGCAACTATCGAGATATGGGAGGTTTGCCATGACAGAAGAACTAGCCATCAGAAAGATGCTTTTTGAGGATATTGAAGGCTTATCGAATGCTTTTATCCAGCAAAGCTGGCCTGGTCGGAGAGAGATTTTAAAAACCTACTTTCTGGAGCAAGAGGCGGGTGAGCGCCAAGTTTTGGTGGCGGTTGTTGGGGAATCTTTGGCTGGTTATATTACGGTTATTCCCTTGGCAAAGCATGGACCCTTTGCTGGTCTTTATCCTGAGTTAACGGATTTTAATGTTTTTGAAAGTTTCCAAAAGCGAGGAATTGGCACAGCTTTATTGGACAAAGCAGAGCAAGTAGCACAGCATTATTCAGATGTGGTCAGCTTGGGTGTTGAGCTGCATAAAGGCTATGGCCCAGCACAACGACTATATGTAGGTCGCGGGTATATGCCAGATGGGTCAGGAGTTTGGTTTCAAAATCAGCCACTCACGCCCTATGCTTCGTGCGAGAATAACGATGAGTTGGTATTATACTTTTCAAAAAGAGCAAAATAAAAGAGGTTGAAAAACCTCTTTTTTATGCTGTTTAGTATTTCGCTGGCCCCATGGTTGCACTCTTAATATTGAAGCGTTTCTTGAGGTAGAAACGGAGCGCTAGGGTAATTCCTCCGATGATGGCAACGACATTGTTTGACAAATGTGGGTTGAGAGAGTCGGGCAGTAAGCTAGAACCAATGATTGAAAGGGTCCAAAGACCAATGGCTACTAGCATGATAAGGATAGATTTGAGTAGGTGTGGACGCTGGCTACGCTCAGTATCTGGTCCGTAAAAACGGTAAACGAAATGATAGAGGGCGTAGAAAGCGAGACCACCAACAATACTACCAAAGACAAGTGTCGTCATGCCGTAAACAGACGGTCGAGAAGACGCCAAATTAACGATGGAAGTCAGAACGGTAAAGAAACCGAAAATGAAAAGGACGGAATCCAGCATCATCCATTTTGGATCATCGTTTTGTTTTGGATTCTCGGCGTCATAGCGCTCCTTAGCAGTGAGAGAAGAAGCCCAGTAAGTTGGTGCACCATAGAGAGCACGGGCAGGAATGCCCTTGGCCTGATTTTCTAAAATGTTTGGAATGATTTCTTCTAAGATTGCTTTTACTTCTTCATCGGATTTGCCATCTTTGAGGAGTTGGTGAGTGGCGATGTGGAGAAATTCCTTATTTTTCTTAGTTAGTTTGTCTGATACTACTTGTGACATGTGAGTCCTTTCTGGTGGTTAGAATAATTTTTTATGGAAGAGGTAGAGGGTCAGAGAGCCACTCAGAGCAAAGGCGATAAACATGATAATCCAGAAGGCATGTGGCTCGCCGTTTAGAGGTAGTTCATTATCTTTGAAGTTCATCCCATAGGCAGAGAAGAGCATGGTCGGAATGGACATAACAACAGTTACCAAAGCCAGTGTCTTCATGACATTATTCTGGTTGTTGGAAATAATGGAAGCAAAAGTATCTGTCATGCTGTGGAGGATATTTCCATAAATATCAGCCATCTCGATGGCCTGCTGGGTCTCAATCAGGGTATCTTCCAGCAGATCTTCATCTTCCAAGTATTTCTTAATATTGCTGGTAGAGCTGGTCAGTTTCTTAATCACGCGCTCATTGGTCTTGAGGGAGGCTTTGAAATAGACGATGGTCTTTTCCAGCTCCATGAGCTCGATCAGTTCTTCGTTTCGAGTCGACTGGTGCAGCTGGCTTTCAATCTGCTCACTCTTGCGGTCAATAGAACGCAGGGCTGTCAGATATAGCTCGGCATTGCGGTAGAGAATCTGAAAGATAAAACGTGACCGCATGAAAGTATAAAAGTTGCGCAGGCGACGGTGGATAAAAATATCCAGCAGGGGCAACTTTTCCAAACAAGTCGTGATGATGGCTTCTTCTGTGATGATAATACCAAGCGGGATAGTGACATAGTAAGTCTGGTTATTCCGCTCCTCGGTGATGGGTACGTCTACGATGATCAGTGTGTACTCATCCTCGATGGTGACCCGAGACATTTCCTCTGCATCGAGTGGTGCTCGTAGGTCAGCTATGTCAATGCCAAAGGCGTTTGCGATTTCTAAAGATTCATTTTGGGAAGGATTGACCATATTTATCCAAGTTCCCGATTCAAGTGTATCAATCTCCTTGAACTCGGTTGTTGTTGATAAAAATACTTGCTTCATATCTCCTCCTAGAATCGTTTATAAGCACCGTCTTATTATACTACAAATTCTAGTCTTTTGGGCAAAAGTTTGCAGAAAAATTTGCTATAATAGAAGAAGTTTAAAGGTAAAGTGTGGAAGAGATGCAAGATAAAATTGTGATTCATGGAGCGCGAGCTCATAATTTAAAAAATATTGATGTAGAAATACCCCGAGACAAGCTGGTCGTGGTGACCGGTCTGTCCGGCTCGGGCAAGTCCAGCCTGGCCTTTGACACCCTCTATGCAGAGGGGCAGCGGCGCTATGTAGAGAGCCTGTCGGCCTATGCCCGGCAGTTTTTGGGCAACATGGAAAAACCGGATGTTGACTCGATTGATGGTCTTAGCCCGGCTATTTCCATCGACCAGAAGACCACCAGCAAAAATCCTCGCTCAACAGTGGGAACAGCTACCGAAATCAATGACTACCTGCGTCTGCTCTACGCGCGTGTCGGAACGCCTTACTGTATCAATGGTCACGGTGCCATCACAGCTTCCTCTGTCGAGCAGATTGTCGACAAGGTCTTGGAGCTGCCGGAGCGTCAGCGGCTGCAAATCCTGGCGCCGGTCATCCGCAAGAAAAAGGGCCAGCACAAGACGGTTTTTGACAAGATTCAGAAAGACGGCTATGTCCGGGTGCGCGTGGACGGCGAGATTTACGATGTGACCGAGGTTCCTGAGCTGTCCAAGAGCAAGCAGCACGATATCGAGGTCGTGGTGGACCGCATTGTCATCAAGGAAGGGGTCCGCAGCCGGCTCTTTGACTCGGTCGAGGCGGCTCTCAGGATTGCGGAGGGCTATGTGGTCATCGACACCATGGACGGTGAGGAGCTGCTCTTTTCCGAGCACTATGCCTGCCCAGTCTGCGGCTTTACGGTGCCTGAGCTGGAGCCGCGGCTCTTCTCCTTTAATGCTCCTTTTGGCTCCTGTCCGGACTGTGACGGTCTGGGAGTCAAGCTGGAGGTAGACTTGGATGTGGTGGTGCCGGATGCCGGCAAGACTCTGAGAGAAGGGGCTTTAGCTCCTTGGAATCCCATTTCCTCTAACTACTATCCGCAGATGCTGGAGCAGGCCATGCAGGAGTTCGGGATTGATATGGATAGGCCTTTTGAGGAGCTGACCGAGGCAGAGCGCCAGCTGATTCTCTTTGGCTCTGAGGGCCGAGAGTTCCATTTTCATTATGAAAATGAATTCGGCGGTGTGCGGGATATTGACATTCCTTTTGAGGGAGTGGTGGCTAATATCAACCGCCGCTATCATGAGACAAACAGTGACTTTACCCGCAATCAGATGCGGCTCTACATGAATGAGCTGACCTGTGCAGCCTGTCAGGGCTACCGGCTCAATGACCAGGCCCTGTCTGTTAAGATTGGCGGAGAGAAGGGGCTCCATATCGGTCAGATTTCCGATTTGTCCATTGCGGATCATTTGGAGGAGCTGGACCGCCTGACCTTGACAGACAATGAAGCGATTATTGCTAAGCCTATTGTCAAGGAAATTCACGACCGTCTGACCTTCCTCAACAACGTCGGCCTCAACTACCTGACCCTGTCGCGCTCAGCGGGCACCCTCTCTGGCGGGGAGAGTCAGCGGATTCGCTTGGCGACTCAGATTGGCTCGAACTTGAGTGGTGTCCTCTATATTCTGGACGAGCCCTCTATTGGCTTGCACCAGCGTGACAATGACCGCCTGATT
>NZ_KQ969062.1:441538-535775 GCF_001578775.1 Streptococcus cristatus
AGATGCGCGACCTGGGCAATACTTTAATCGTGGTTGAGCACGACGAGGACACCATGCAGGAGGCTGACTGGCTGATTGATGTGGGACCAGGAGCTGGTGTTTTCGGTGGTGAAATCGTTGCAGCCGGCACTCCTGCACAAGTGGCCAAGAGCAAGAAATCTATCACAGGCCAATACTTGTCAGGTAAGCGCGAGATCCCCGTACCATTGGACCGCCGTGTAGGCAATGGCCGCTTTATTGAAGTGACAGGGGCTCAGGAGAATAACTTGCAGAATATCTCAGCTAAATTCCCCTTGGGCAAATTTATCGCTGTGACAGGAGTTTCTGGATCCGGTAAGTCAACGCTGGTCAACTCTATTCTTAAAAAAGCCATTGCTCAAAAACTCAACCGCAACTCTGCCAAACCAGGTAAGTTCAAGAAAATCAGTGGCATTGAGCATGTGGACCGCTTGATTGATATTGACCAAAGCCCGATTGGCCGGACACCGCGTTCGAATCCAGCTACCTATACTGGAGTTTTTGACGATATTCGCGATCTGTTTGCCAAGACCAATGAAGCCAAGATTCGCGGCTACAAGAAGGGCCGTTTCAGCTTTAACGTCAAGGGCGGTCGCTGTGAGGCCTGCTCGGGTGATGGGATTATCAAGATTGAGATGCACTTCCTGCCTGACGTCTATGTAGCCTGCGAGGTCTGCCACGGCACCCGCTATAATAGCGAGACTCTAGAGGTTCACTATAAGGAAAAGAATATCGCTCAGGTTCTGGATATGACGGTCAATGATGCGGTAGAATTCTTCCAGCATATTCCCAAGATTGCCCGCAAACTTCAGACGATTAAGGATGTGGGACTAGGCTATGTGACTCTAGGGCAGCCAGCCACAACCTTGTCAGGTGGTGAAGCTCAGCGGATGAAGCTGGCCAGCGAACTTCACAAGCGCTCGACTGGTAAGTCCTTCTATATCTTGGATGAGCCGACGACAGGGCTTCATACAGAGGATATTGCTCGCTTGCTTAAAGTCTTGGCTCGTTTTGTTGACGATGGCAATACAGTCCTCGTCATTGAGCACAATCTGGACGTTATCAAGACAGCTGATCATATCATCGACCTAGGACCGGAAGGCGGTGTCGGTGGTGGTACGATCATTGCGACTGGTACACCAGAAGAAGTCGCAGCCAACACAGCCAGCTATACCGGCCAATATTTGAAAGGCAAGCTAAAATAAGATTTTTATCCTGCTAAAACATAAATCCCTCACTAGGCTAACCTAATGAGGGATTTTAACTTATAGTTATGAGGGAAGTAGGGCATAGCTATCGCAGCAACCTACTAGATATTTTAGAATGTTTTCTCTTTGTCACGAACGACCAGTAAGTCCACTTTCGCGTGGCGAAGGATATACTCAGATGATGAGCCGACTAGGAGGCGTTCAAAGGCATTGAGACCGGTAGCTCCGACCATAATCAAATCAACCTTGTGTTCGTCAGGAATGTCAGTCGCAAGGAGGGTTTTGGGATTGCCCAATTCAATGACGATATCGACGTATTTGACCCCAGCTTTTTGCGCCTTTTCCTTGTACTCTGTCATCAACTTTTGTGCTTCTTCTTGGAGATCTTCGTAGACCTCAGCGTCAAATGTTGAGACGCTTTGGAGAGCCCGGGTATCAATCACATGAGCAATTGTCAAACGAGAAGCATTTCTCAGCGCTACATTAACACCTTTTTCAAAAGCGAGTTCTGCTTCGCGAGAGCCGTCAACAGCGACCATGATATTTTCATATTTTTGTTGAGTCATAAAGCTACCTCCATCTTTTGTCGAATACTAGATTCGAGCTTCTTATATCTTCACTTATATTGTAAACCTTTTCAGAAAAAAAGTAAAGCTGCAAATGAAATTCAGAAATCAAGTGAAATTATCATGATGGACAAGTGTATTTTCCTAAGTTATAAGCCTTATTTTAGTTGAAAGGAGCTTTCTTAGATTCTTCCTAATTGTCAATCTTTTTTTCTGGTGGTATAATAAAATCATTCAGATGAATTGAGGAAAATAGGATGAAAGAATTTAATAAGTCCAGCAAACTGGAACATGTAGCCTATGATATTCGTGGACCGGTGTTGGATGAAGCGATGCGGATGCGGGCCAACGGAGAAAAAATCCTCCGCTTGAACACGGGAAATCCAGCTGAATTTGGCTTTACCGCTCCAGACGAGGTCATTCATGATTTGATTATGAATGCGCGTGACAGTGAGGGTTACTCTGATTCTAAGGGGATTTTCTCAGCCCGTAAGGCCATTATGCAGTATTGCCAGCTCAGAAATTTCCCTAATGTTGATATCGATGATATTTATCTTGGAAATGGAGTCAGCGAGCTGATTGTTATGTCTATGCAGGGACTCTTGGATGATGGAGATGAGGTCTTAGTACCAATGCCGGACTATCCGCTCTGGACGGCTGCAGTTAGTCTGGCTGGTGGGAATGCTGTGCATTATGTCTGTGATGAGCAGGCAGAATGGTATCCAGATATTGACGACATCAAGTCAAAAATCACTTCTAATACTAAGGCTATCATTATCATCAATCCTAACAATCCAACAGGGGCACTTTATCCTAAGGAACTTTTGCTAGAAATTGTGGAAATTGCTCGCCAGAACAATCTTATCATCTTTGCGGATGAAATTTATGACCGTATGGTGATGGATGGGCATGTGCACACGCCTGTGGCAAGTTTGGCACCAGATGTTTTCTGTGTCAGCATGAATGGTCTTTCAAAATCTCACCGTATCGCTGGTTTCCGTGTTGGCTGGATGGTCTTATCTGGTCCTAAGACGCATGTCAAAGGCTATATCGAAGGTCTCAATATGCTGTCCAATATGCGTCTTTGCTCTAACGTTTTGGCCCAGCAAGTCGTACAAACATCACTAGGTGGGCACCAGTCAGTGGATGAATTGCTTTTACCAGGCGGTCGTATCTATGAACAAAGAAACTTCATTTACAATGCTATTCAAGATATTCCAGGTTTGTCTGCAGTCAAACCTAAGGCGGGTCTTTACATCTTCCCGAAAATTGATCGGGAAATGTACCGTATCGATGATGATGAGCAGCTTGTCTTGGATTTCCTCAAGCAGGAAAAAGTCCTTCTTGTCCATGGACGAGGCTTTAACTGGAAGGATCCAGATCATTTCCGAATCGTTTATCTGCCTCGGGTAGATGAACTAGCTCAGATCCAAGAAAAAATGACACGCTTCCTGCGCCAATACCGCAGATAAGCATAAAATACAAGTCATAAACCGTTTAAAACAAATTCGTCTTAGAATTGTTTTAAATGGTTTTTTTGATGAAGTGATTCTTTTCGCAATCGCCAAATTCTGAATCTTTCAGAATTGTAGCGAATTTTTTTTCAATACACAATTTTCAGATAATTATTGAAAATTTCGGTCGATTATGGTACAATCAAGGGGACTAAATACGAGGTAAATGTATGGCAAAACTATTAGAAAAAACAAGGAAGATTACTTCTATCTTGAAACGTTCAGAGGAGCAACTTCAGGAGGAACTTCCTTACAATGCGATCACTCGCCAGCTTGCTGATATTATTCATTGCAATGCCTGCATCATCAACAGCAAGGGCCGTCTCTTGGGCTATTTCATGCGCTACAAGACAAATAATGATCGTGTAGAAGCCTTTTTCCAAGACAAGACTTTCCCCAAAGAATATGTCCAAGAAGCAAACATGGTGTATGAGACAGAGGCCAATCTGCCTGTAACTCACGATTTGACTATTTTCCCAGTGGAAACCAAGGATGAATTTCCAGATGGTTTGACTACTATCGCACCGATTCATGTTTCAGGAATTCGCTTGGGCTCGCTGATTATCTGGCGCAATGATAAAGAATTTTTGGATGACGACCTGATTTTGGTCGAGATTGCCAGCACAGTGGTCGGTATCCAGCTGCTTAACTTCCAGCGAGAAGAGGACGAGAAGAACATCCGTCGCCGGACAGCTGTGACCATGGCGGTCAATACCCTGTCTTACTCAGAGCTAAGAGCTGTTTCAGCTATTCTGGGCGAGCTCAATGGCAATGAAGGGCAACTGACGGCTTCTGTCATTGCTGATCGCATCGGGATTACCCGCTCAGTGATTGTTAATGCCTTGCGCAAGCTGGAAAGTGCGGGGATTATTGAAAGCCGCTCGCTGGGGATGAAGGGAACTTATCTGAAAGTACTGATTCCAGATGTTTTTGAGGAAATTAAAAAGAGGGATTACTAATGGCAAGAGCGCTGATTTCCATTGATTATACAGTTGATTTTGTTGCAGACGAGGGGAAATTAACAGCAGGAGCGCCGGCTCAGGCAATTTCTGAAGCCATTGCTCAAGTGACCGAGGCAGCTTTTGATCGAGGGGACTATATCTTCTTCGCGATTGATGCCCATGATGAAAATGACGCCTTTCACCCAGAAAGTAAGCTGTTTCCACCTCATAATATCAAAGGAACTAGCGGTCGCAATCTTTATGGTCCTTTGGCTGATTTTTATGACAAGCATCAAGCAGACTCTCGGGTCTTTTGGATGGATAAGCGTCATTATTCTGCTTTTTCTGGTACGGATTTAGATATTCGATTGCGGGAAAGAAAGGTAGATACAGTTATTTTGACAGGAGTCTTGACGGATATTTGCGTCCTACATACAGCGATTGATGCATATAATCTTGGTTATCAGATTCAGGTGGTAGAGCCAGCAGTGGCTTCTCTGTCAGAGGAAAATCACAAATTTGCCTTAAACCACTTGCAAAATGTCCTGGGTTCGACTATAATAGATACAATTTAAGAGTAAAAGAGAAGCAGAGTAGGCTTGCTGACTTGCACAGAGAGTACTGATAGCTGAGAGCAGTACCAAGAAAGCAAAAACCGAAGAACATGTTTCGTAATCTTTTGTGTGATTAAGCACAGACGTCGCTCACGTTACGAGCTCAGAGGCTGCCTTTTAGGGTAGCGAATAACAGTGGTACCACGGCTTTCGTCTGTTTCAGAGACGAAGGCCCTTTTCTTTTGTAGCGATTCAAGTGAAGACGATGGAAGAACGTGGTAATATCCTGAACAACAGGGCGAAGCTACAAATTGATGTGAGAGGGAAAGTATATGAAAGAAATTTTTATCGGAAACTATGGTTTAGAGCAGGTCGGACAGACCATGACCGCAACTGGCTGGGTGGCCAACATCCGCAATCATGGTAAGCTGGCCTTTATTGAATTGCGGGACCGCGAGGGCTTGCTTCAGGTCTTTGTTGGCGGTGAGATTGAAGATTTTGCTAAGCTGGAAAAAATTGGCAAAGAGGATGTCATTGCGGTGACGGGGCAAGTCGTTCAGCGGGAAGAGCGCTTTGTCAACAAGGCCATCAAGTCTGGTCAGGTTGAGCTAAGGGCAGAGAAGATTGAGGTCATTGCTAGCAGTAAGCCTCTGCCTTTTGAGTTGGACCAGCATGCCCATACTGGGGAAGACCTGCGTCAGAAATACCGTTACCTGGACTTGCGGCGTGAGAGGATGACACATAACCTCAAACTGCGCCATCAGGTCACATCAACTATTCGGGAATATTTGAATGGTTTGGACTTTTTGGAAGTGGAGACGCCTTATCTGACCAAGTCAACTCCTGAAGGAGCTAGGGATTTCTTGGTGCCTAGTCGGGTCTTTAAAAATCAATTCTACGCGCTGCCGCAGAGCCCTCAGATGCTCAAGCAGTTACTGATGGGAGCTGGCCTCGAGCGCTATTATCAGATTGTTCGTTGTTTCCGTGACGAAGATTTGCGGGGCGACCGTCAGCCAGAGTTTACCCAGGTGGATTTGGAGTTGAGTTTTGCCAGCGAGGAAGAAATCCGAGCTCTGGTTGAAGCTATGCTCAAAGCAGTTGTCAAGAAAACTCATGGTTTAGAGTTGACAGAAGCTTTTCCGACTATCAGCTATGAAGAAGCTATGAGCCGCTTTGGTTCTGATAAGCCAGATACACGCTTTGGTTTAGAGCTGAAGAATTTGACGGATTTGTGCCAGTCCAATGACTCTCTTCTCATCAAGAAAGCCTTGGACAACCAAGAGGAAGTGATGGGAATCTGTGTGCCAGATGCGGCTAGTGTTTTTAGCAAGAAACAGCTCAGTCACTACTATCAAGAAATGAAGGAATTTGGCTGCAGTCGTTTCGCCAGTCTAAAGGTTGAAAATGGCCAGTTAATTGGAGATTTGGCTAGCACCTTTGAGGCTGAGAGTCAGGATTTACTAGCACGTTTTGAGGCCAAGGATGGAGATTTGATTCTGCTAGTTATGGCTAAGAAGCGTCGGGCTCAGGAAGCTTTGGGACATCTGCGCATAGAAGTCGCAAAGGCTTTGGATTTGATTGACCCGAGTCTGCTTCATTTTCTCTGGGTTGTGGATTGGCCACTACTGGAGTGGAATGAAGACCAAAACCGCTATCAAGCCATGCACCATCCTTTCACACAAGGCATTTTTGAAGAAGGTCAGGAGCCAGATCAATACCGCAGCCATGCCTACGACATCGTCTTGAATGGCTATGAAATTGGTGGGGGGAGTCTACGGATTCATGACAGGAAGGCTCAGGAAGCGATGTTTGAGCTATTGGGCATGAGCCGAGAAGACTATGAGCGGGACTTTGGTTTCTTCCTAGAGGCTTTGGAGTACGGCTTCCCACCACACGGTGGCTTGGCTCTTGGCTTAGATCGCTTGGTTATGATTTTGGCTGGGGAAGAAAATATTCGCCAAGTCATCGCTTTTCCGAAAAATGGTACTGGTTTTGACCCTATGCTGGAAAGTCCAAGTCTGGTGGATCCAAGACAAGTGAAAGAACTGCATTTGGAATTGAAGAATTAGCCAGAAATATGGTAAAATGAAATGATGCGAATTCCTGAAGAAATCAGGAAGAAGCTAAAGAAAGAGGTCGCAGCTACGAGAGCTTGGTGCCTCTATCTTAGCAAAACAATGCGAGTTAAATACCTCGAAAACAAAGATCTTTCTTAGATTTATCGTTTTCGGTTGGTATTCAGGCTCGTCTATCTTATGAAAGGAATCAGAAATGAAGATTACTCAAGAAGAAGTAAGTCACGTTGCAAAACTGTCAAAACTGGCTTTTTCACCAGAAGAGACAGATGAGTTTGCGACAACCTTGTCTAAAATTGTCGACATGGTCGAATTGCTCAATGAAGTGGATACGGAGGGTGTGCCTTTCACTTCCAATGTGGCAGCTAACATCAACTATATGCGAGAAGATGTGGCTCAGCCGGGCTGGAACCGAGAAGAGCTTTTCCAAAATGTACCTGAAAAAGAGCGGGGCTACATCAAAGTGCCTGCCATCCTAGATGACGGAGGAGATGCCTAATGACTTTTAATCACAAGACCATTGAAGAACTGCATGACCTGCTGGTCAAAAAGGAAATTTCTGCAGTTGAGCTGACCCAGGCGACCCTGGACGATATCAAGGCGCGGGAGGCTGCCGTGGACAGCTTTATCACGGTCAGCGAGGAAGAAGCCCTGGCCCAGGCTGCTGCCCTGGATGCCAAGGGGATTGATGCGGACAATCTCATGAGCGGGATTCCGCTGGCGATCAAGGATAATATCTCTACCAAGGGTATCCTGACAACAGCTGCTTCAAAAATGCTTTATAACTATAAGCCGATTTTTGATGCGACCAGCGTGGAAAAGCTCTACGGCAAGGATATGATTATCGTGGGCAAGACCAACATGGACGAATTTGCCATGGGTGGCTCCAGTGAAAATTCTCACTTCAAGACGACCAAGAATGCCTGGGATGCTAGCAAGGTTCCTGGTGGCTCATCTGGTGGTTCAGCGACAGCTGTTGCTTCTGGTCAGGTTCGTCTATCACTAGGTTCAGATACGGGTGGTTCTATTCGCCAGCCGGCTTCCTTTAACGGCGTAGTCGGCCTCAAACCAACCTACGGACGGGTTTCCCGTTTTGGTCTCATTGCTTTTGGTTCTTCTTTAGACCAGATTGGGCCTTTCTCTCAGACAGTTAAGGAAAATGCACAGCTTCTGAATGTTATTTCTGGTAATGATCCTAAGGATTCTACATCATCACAAGAAGCTGTGCCAGACTTTACAAGCAAGATTGGCCAAGACATCAAGGGGATGAAGATTGCCTTGCCTAAGGAATACATGGGTGAGGGAATTGACAGCAAGGTCAAGGAAACGATTCTGGCAGCAGCCAAGCACTTGGAAAGTCTAGGAGCTATCGTTGAAGAGGTTAGCCTGCCTCACAGCAAGTACGGCGTGGCAGTCTACTATATTATTGCTTCCTCTGAGGCTAGCTCTAACCTGCAGCGCTTTGACGGTATTCGCTATGGCTATCGTGCAGAAGGCATTGAAAATCTAGAAGATGTCTATGTTAAATCTCGTAGCGAAGGCTTTGGTGAAGAGGTGAAACGCCGCATCATGCTGGGAACTTTCAGTTTGTCATCTGGTTACTACGATGCTTACTTCAAGAAGGCTGGTCAGGTTCGTACCTTGATTATGCAAGATTTTGCCAAGGTATTTGAAAAATATGACTTGATCTTAGGTCCAACTGCACCAACTGTTGCTTATGACTTAGGCAGTCAAAACCAAGATCCTGTGGCTATGTATCTGGCGGACCTTTTGACCATTCCAGTCAATCTGGCTGGCCTACCGGGGATTTCAATCCCGGCTGGCTTCGTAGATGGTCTTCCTGTCGGCCTGCAGTTGATTGGTAACCACTTCGATGAAGCGACTATCTATCAGGCAGCCGCAGCATTTGAAGCAACGACTGACTACCACAAACAGCAGCCAGTTATCTTTGGAGGTGAAAAATAATGAACTTTGAAACAGTTATCGGACTGGAAGTCCATGTTGAATTGAAGACCAATTCAAAAATTTTCTCACCGGCTCCAGCTCACTTCGGTGAAGATCCAAATGCCAACACCAATATCATCGACTGGTCCTTCCCAGGTGTTCTGCCTGTTATGAACAAGGGTGTCATCGACTATGGAATCAAGGCTGCTCTGGCTTTGAACATGGACATTCACCAGAAGATGCACTTTGACCGCAAGAATTACTTCTATCCGGACAATCCAAAAGCCTATCAAATTTCTCAGTTTGATGAGCCGATTGGCTACAATGGCTGGATTGAGATTGAACTAGAAGATGGCACGACCAAGAAAATCCGTATCGAGCGGGCCCACTTGGAAGAAGATGCCGGAAAGAATACCCACGGCAGCGATGGCTACTCTTATGTGGACCTCAACCGTCAAGGGGTGCCGTTGATTGAGATCGTATCGGAAGCAGATATGCGCAGTCCAGAAGAAGCTTATGCCTATTTGACTGCCCTCAAGGAAATCATCCAGTACACGAGCATTTCGGATGTCAAGATGGAAGAGGGCTCCATGCGGGTGGACGCCAATATTTCCATCCGTCCTTACGGCCAGAAAGAGTTTGGTACCAAGACTGAGCTGAAAAACCTTAATTCCTTCAACTTTGTCCGCAAGGGTCTGGCCTTTGAGGAAAAACGCCAAGCTGAAATCCTACGCAGCGGTGGTCAAATCCGTCAGGAAACCCGTCGTTATGACGAAGCGACTGGCGAAACCCTGCTCATGCGGGTCAAGGAAGGTTCAGCGGACTACCGTTACTTCCCAGAGCCTGATCTGCCTATCTTTGAGATTGAAGATGCTTGGATTGAGCAAGTACGCAGCAGTCTGCCAGCCTTTCCAAAAGAGCGCCGTGCCAAGTATGTGGGCGATTACGGCCTATCTGACTACGATGCCAAGCAGCTGACCGCGACCAAGGCTGTGTCAGACTTCTTTGAAGCAGCTGTTGCTGCAGGTGGAGACGCTAAGGCTGTCTCTAACTGGCTCCAAGGAGAAGTGGCTCAATACCTCAATGCAGAAGGTAAGACTATCGCTGAGATTGAGCTGACGCCTGAGAATCTGACTGAAATGATTGCCTTGATTGCAGACGGAACGATTTCTTCTAAGATCGCTAAGAAGGTCTTTGTCCATCTGGCTAAAAATGGCGGTTCTGCTAAGGAATATGTACAGAAAGCAGGCCTGGTTCAAATCTCAGACCCTGCGCAGCTTCTGCCAATCATCCAAGAAGTATTTGCCAACAACGAAAAAGCTATCAATGACTATAAGGGTGGCAATAAGAATGCGGCTAAGTCCCTGATCGGTCAGCTCATGAAAGCAACCAAGGGCCAAGCCAACCCACAAGTAGCACAAAAACTGCTGAACGAAGAGTTGGAGAAATTATAGAAATAAGCAGAAAACCAGTCGTGAGGCTGGTTTTCACCTTTTATTTGAATGGTATTTATGGTAAAATAAATAAAAAATAAAGGAGTTCTTATGTCAGAAATTAAAGTAAAACGCGGAACAGGCTTTGTAGGGATCATTGGGAATTTTCCAATTTTAATCAATGGTCAAAAGGTTGGTACAATCCAGAATGGCGACGAGGCGGCCTTTCCTATTGAGGGAGAAGAAGCGGTTGTTCGTGTAGGAGCAGCTCCTATGAGAACCAAGCCAGTGACAGTTAAAGCAGGGCAAACCTTGCTGGTTGAAACAAATTTTACTAATTTTTCTATCTGTCTAGGAGTTTTGTTGCTCGGCCTGTTCTTTGGTGGTCTAGTGCGTGCAATTCTCTTAATTCTTTATATTGTTTTAATGTTTCTTCTGCCTTTTTACTCAGCTAGGATTGAAGAATAAACTGAAGAGTTTTTGTTGATAGGTTAGCTTGAAATAAAGGATTTTTTGATGCCAAAATTTACCATTACGCGTGCTACCGGTATGGTCGGAGTAGCTCAAAATGTTGCAGTATATCTAAATGGTGAACTTGTGGATAGACTTGCGAATGATGAAAGTAAAACGCTGACTTTTGAGGGAAACAGTGTTGAACTACAGGTTGGACAAAGCTTTATGAAATCGCATAAGATTCAAGTGAAAGATGGTCAGAAAGTACTCGTTACAGCTTCTGGAATGCGGGCTATGCTAGGAATTATTGGGCATATCTTAGGTTTGCCTTATTTACTTCTTGAGATAGAGAATTAAACATCTTTAAGCTCAACTAAATCATAAAAGATCAGTCAAAACAGACTGATTTTTCTTTATGGTTTATGTTATAATGATCAGAGCTAACAGAAAGAGGTTTGAGATGTCAAAAGTTTTGAGGGGAACCCTTTATACCTTGGCCGCGGGGATTGCTTGGGGCTTATCGGGAACGAGTGGTCAATATCTGATGGAGCATGGTTTTTCGGCACTGAGCTTGACCAATGTGCGCTTGTTGCTAGCGGGTTTGGTTTTGATGATGTTGGCTTATGCGACAAATAAAGATTCTTTTAAAGAGATTTGGAAAGACAAGAGCTCTCTTCTACACATTTCACTTTTTGCAGTTCTAGGCTTATTCATCAATCAATATGCATATTTAGCGGCCATTCATGAGACGAATGCAGGAACAGCAACGGTCTTACAATATCTCTGTCCAGTGGGAGTCTTGGTATACACTTGTATCAAAGATAGAGTAGCACCGACTGTGGCTCAGGTCTGCTCTATGATTTTGGCTATCGGAGGAACCTTTCTGATTGCGACCCACGGTCAGATCAATCAGCTCTCGATGACGCCAAAAGGCTTATTTTTAGGTATTTTCTCAGCCTTTACTTATGCACTTTATATTCTTTTGCCGATTGGGCTCATCAAAAGGTGGGGAAGCATGCTGGTTATCGGGATTGGCATGACCATTGCAGGTATCTTGCTCCTTCCTTTCAGCGGTATTTTCCAGCATCAGTGGCAATTCCGTTTGGATATCCTTCTAGCCTTGGTCGGCATCATTGTCATCGGGACAATCTTTGCTTACACCGTCTTTTTGAAGGGAACAAGCTTGGTTGGCCCTGTTAAATCTAGTCTTTTAGCTTCGATTGAGCCAATTTCAGCGGTCTTTTTTGCCTTTGTCATTATGAATGAACGCTTTTATCTACTTGATTTTGTAGGTATGGGCATGATTTTGCTAGCTGTCCTATTGATATCTGTCAAGGACTTAATCTTGGAAAAGAAAAAAGGTTTATTATAAGCAAGAAAGAATAAAGAAAAAAGGTTTATTATAAGCAAGAAAGAATAAGGAAAGACCTGGCTCCATATAGAGCTAGGTCTTTGTTGTTTACTTATTCGGTTTATTCATCGCTTTCTGAGCTGCCAAAGAATGCTTTGTACAGAGCACGGATGGCCTCTTTTTCTTGGTTCTTATTGACAACAAACATGATAGAAACTTCACTGGAACCTTGTGACATCATTTGGATATTGATTTTGTTGTCAGAAAGAGCTCTAGTTGCAGTAGCGGTCACCCCGATATGACTTTTCATTTTTTCGCCGACAATCATGATAATAGAGAGGTCATGCTCAATCTCAGCATAGTCTACTTCTGCTTTTTGTACAAGCTGGCGTAGAATCTCTTCTTCTTTGATTGGAGTTAATTCACGTTCACGAAGGATGATGGAAAGATCATCAATTCCTGTTGGCATATGCTCCCAACCGATATTTAGATCTTCCAAAATCTGAAGCGCCTTTCGGCCAAATCCAACTTCTCGGTTCATGAGATACTTGGACATGTTAATGCTTACGAAGCCAGAATCACCAGCGATTCCTACAACAGGGGGATGATCTTCGCTATGTTTATGGACGATGCGCGTACCGGGGTGTTCTGGATTATTGGTATTTTTGATAACGAGTGGAATTTTTCCGCGATAGGCTGGAAGCAGGGCTTCATCGTGAAGGACAGTAAAACCTGCATAGGCTAATTCCCGCATTTCACGGTAAGTAAGCTCGGCGATGGAACGTGGCTTATGAATAATCCCAGGGTGAGCAGCAAAGATGCCGTCTACATCAGTGAAATTTTCATAGACATCAGCTTTGACACCAGCTGCAATAATTGATCCTGTAATATCTGAGCCACCACGAGAAAAAGTACAGATTTGTCCATCTTGAGTGACACCAAAGAAGCCAGGGATGACAAGGACTTCATCGGAATGGATTAGTTCTTCCAATTTATCATAGCTTGAAGGAAGGATCCGAGCATTTCCTGGTTCGCTTGAAACCACTAGCCCAGCTTCTCTAGGATGGACGTAACGAGCCGGAATGCCGTTGTGGTTAAAGTAAGCTGCGATGAGCTTAGCATTGTTGTTTTCACCAGCTGCTAGGAAAGTATCGTAAAGAAATCCATTATTTTCAATTGGCAGAGTAGCTAGGGAGATGATGCTCTTAGAGATTTTTTCAATAATTGCAGATTTCAGGCCTAGCTCAGAGACCATATCGGAGTAGCGTTTAATAATCCAATTTTGCTCCTTGGAAACATCATTTCCTGCAATGTACTGGCGATAATACTTAATCAGGGCATCGGTGACTTTTGTATCCTGGTCATCTCTTTTTCCTGGTGCGGAAACGACGACGAAACGACGCTCAGCATCAGACTTTACAATATGTAAGACTTTTTCTAATTGTGAAGCAGAAGCAAGTGAACTTCCGCCAAATTTTACAACTTTCATAGAAACTCCTAAACATGATTTAGGAAAAATTATAACAAAATTCTGAAAATTTTGCAAATCTATCAGAAGCACCGCTTTATATAAATTTATTGCAAAAATAAGCAAAAAACGAATATAAAATCAAATTTTCCAGTTTTTGTTTTCTTTCTTACATCTTTTATGCTAGAATAAATGTAATTTGACTATCAAATTATTTAATTATGAAATAAAATGGCTGTAATTACCCAGTCTGGAATGGAGTTAGAATGACTTTTAATGGTATTCTTTATAAGGTAGTTGATGAAGTGGCGACTATTACCTTCAATCGTCCTGAAGTTTCAAATGGTTTCAATATCCCTATGTGTGAGGAGATTTTAGAAGCGATTGAGCTGGCCGCAAATGATGAGGCAGTGAAGTTTCTAGTGATCAATGCCAATGGGAAGGTCTTTTCTGTCGGTGGCGACCTAGCTGAGATGCAAAGAGCTGTCAGTGCTGACGATATTCAATCCTTGGTAAAAATTGCAGAGCTGGTCAATGATATTTCTTTTGCCATGAAACGACTACCCAAGCCAGTTATCATGAGTGTGGATGGCCCTGTTGCTGGTGCAGCTGCCAATATGGTCGTGGCTGCAGATTTCTGCATTGCGACAGAAAAATCTCGGTTCATTCAAGCT
Organism: Streptococcus cristatus; assembly: GCF_001578775.1. Classification (GTDB taxonomy): domain Bacteria; phylum Bacillota; class Bacilli; order Lactobacillales; family Streptococcaceae; genus Streptococcus; species Streptococcus cristatus_A. Next base: position 455,738 of record NZ_KQ969062.1, read on the forward strand.
TTTGTGGGAGTGGGCTTAGCGCCAGATGCCGGTGGACTTTATCTTTTGACTCGGGCAATTGGTGTGACTCGGGCGACTCATTTGGTCATGACGGGAGAGGCCTTGACTGCTGAGAAGGCTCTGGATTATGGTTTGCTCTATAAGGTCTGTGAAGTAGAAAAACTGGAAAAAACAACGGAACAGTTGCTGAAGAAGCTAAAACGCGGTTCGCTGAATTCTTACAGAGCTATGAAAGAAATGGTCTGGAAGAGCCTGTTCAGCGGTTGGAAAGAATATGCGGAGTTGGAGCTATCTTTACAGAAGTCTCTTGCTTTCACTGAGGACTTCAAAGAAGGTGTCCAAGCTTATACTGAGAAGCGTCGTCCACAATTTGCAGGTAAGTAAGGATTTGCAGGATAAGAAAATTGTTTGAAAATCAAATAAATTTTCAAAAGGACTTGCAAATTATTTTGAGATCTGATAAAATTTGAATGTCAAAGTATTTATGAAGGAGGTGTTGGTTTGAATTATCAATTAGTCAATGATTATTTAACATCCATTTTTAATAATGTTTTGGTTATTGAAGAGTCCAGCCTCCGAGGCAGTCAATTTAAAGATGTCTCCATTAAAGAAATGCACACTATTGATGTTATTGGTACCATGCCTAATGCGACTCCAAGCGATATTTCAAAGGAATTGTTAGTCACTTTGGGGACTGTCACAACCAGCTTGAATAACTTGGAGCGTAAAGGGTATATCGAGCGTCGCCGTTCATCCATTGACCGTCGTGTAGTTCATCTGAGTTTGACTAAGAAGGGGAGGCTCTTGTATCGTCTTCATAAACGATTCCACAATCGCATGGTCATGCAAGTAGTGGAAGGAATGTCCTCAGAAGAAAAAAATGCAATGCAAAAAGGTTTGCAGAACTTGTATAATTTTTTAGAGGAGTTGAAATAATGAACTATGCAAGAATTACTCAAGTAGCTCATTATGCTCCAGAGCAGGTTGTCACAAATGATGATCTGGCCAAGATGATGGATACAAGTGATGAATGGATCTCAAGTCGAACAGGTATCAAACAGCGACATTTATCCCGGACTGAGTCAACAAGTGATTTAGCTACAAGGGTTGCTGAGCAATTGCTAGAAAGGGCCCAACTGTCTGCTGTTCAGCTTGATTTTATCATTGTTGCGACGATCACTCCGGATTCTATGATGCCGTCAACTGCAGCTAGGGTGCAGGCCAATATTGGAGCTACCAAAGCTTTTGCTTTTGATTTGACGGCAGCTTGCAGTGGCTTCATCTTTGCCTTATCAACTGGAGAAAAGTTCATTTCCTCTGGTCGCTATCAAAGAGGTTTGGTGATCGGTAGCGAAACGCTTTCGAAAGTCGTTGATTGGTCGGACCGTGCGACGTCAGTCTTATTTGGTGATGGGGCTGGGGGAGTCTTGCTTGAAGCGGCAGAAAAGCAGTATTTTTGGGCTGAAAGTCAGTTTACTGATGGCTTGAGAGGTCAGAGTTTGACCTGTGGTGGACTTGGTTTGTCCTCTCCATTTTCGGAAAAGCAAGTTGATGATCGCTATTTGAAAATGGAAGGCCGAGCAATCTTTGATTTTGCTATTCGCGATGTGGCACAGTCTATCAAAAATACCATTGAAGAGAGTCCATTTTCAGTGGAGGAGCTTGATTATCTGCTCTTGCATCAGGCCAATATCCGAATTTTAGATAAAATGGCTAAGAAACTCGGAGTTTCTCGGGAAAAACTACCTGCCAATATGATGGAATATGGTAATACTAGTGCAGCTAGCATCCCGATTTTATTATCTGAGTGTGTCCAACAGGACTTGATTAAGCTGAACGGGGATCAGACTATTTTATTGTCAGGTTTCGGTGGAGGTTTGACATGGGGCACGCTTATTGTTACAATTTAGTTAATCATGTGGAAACACATAGATAAAAAATATATTTTTTAAAGGAGTCTATCCATGGCAGTATTTGAAAAAGTACAAGAAATTATCGTTGAGGAACTTGGTAAAGAGCCATCAGAAGTTACACTTGAGTCAACTTTCGATGATCTTGAAGCAGATTCATTGGATTTGTTCCAAGTAATTTCAGAAATCGAAGATGCATTTGACATCCAAATCGAAACTGAAGAAGGCTTGAAAACAGTTGGTGACTTGGTTGCCTACGTAGAAGAAAAAACAAAATAATAAAGATTTGAGAGTATCGCAAGATATTCTCTCTTGTTTAGGTAATAGTTTGAATTTCAAAGTAAAAAGGCTGCTATCTAGCGGTTTGAGCTCAAGCTATTACTTAAGCAATGATTAGAGGAAGGTATTATGCAAACACGAATTACAGAATTATTAGATATTAAATATCCTATTTTCCAAGGTGGTATGGCTTGGGTCGCAGATGGTGACTTGGCTGGTGCTGTTTCAAAGGCTGGTGGTCTTGGGATCATCGGTGGCGGAAATGCTCCTAAGGAAGTGGTGAAAGCTAATATTGACAAGATTAAGTCTTTGACGGATCGTCCTTTCGGTGTCAATATCATGCTTTTGTCGCCTTTTGTAGATGACATTGTGGATTTGGTGATCGAAGAGGGTGTAAAAGTGGTAACGACTGGTGCGGGCAATCCAAGCAAGTACATGGCTCGTTTCCATGAAGCAGGTATTACGGTGATTCCTGTTGTACCAAGTGTGGCTTTGGCTAAACGGATGGAAAAAATCGGAGCAGATGCCGTCATTGCTGAAGGGATGGAAGCTGGTGGTCATATCGGTAAGTTAACAACGATGACCCTGGTTCGTCAGGTTGTAGAAGCAGTTAACATTCCAGTTATTGCGGCTGGTGGTATTGCGGATGGATCTGGTGCTGCGGCTGGTTTTATGTTAGGAGCAGAAGCGGTTCAGGTCGGGACGCGCTTTGTTGTAGCTAAGGAATCCAATGCCCATCAAAATTATAAAGATATGATTTTGAAGGCTCGTGATATCGATACGACAATTTCTGCTCAACACTTCGGTCATGCGGTTCGTGCGCTCAAGAATAAGCTGACTCGCGATTTTGAAAAGGCTGAAAAAGAAGCCTTCAAGCAAGAAAATCCAGACTTGACTGTTTTTGAAAATCTGGGTGCTGGTGCTCTGGCCAATGCAGTTGTCCGTGGCGATGTGGAAAATGGTTCCGTCATGTCCGGTCAGATTGCCGGCTTGGTCAGCAAGGAAGAAACAGTCGAAGAAATCCTCAAGGATATCTATTATGGCGCTGCTGAGAAGATTCAGCAAGAAGCAAAACGTTGGGCAGGAGTAACTAGAAATGACTAAGACAGCCTTTCTATTTGCTGGTCAGGGAGCCCAATATCTGGGAATGGCTCGTGACCTCTATGAGCAGTATGATGTGGTTAAGGCGACTTTTGAGGAAGCGAGTCAAGTTCTGGGCTATGATGTTCGGGCATTGATTGACCAAGATGAAGAAAAACTCAACCAAACTCGCTATACTCAACCAGCAATTTTGACAACTTCTCTTGCTATTTATCGCCTGCTGGCTGAAAAAGGAATCCAGCCTGATATGGTGGCTGGTCTTTCTCTGGGCGAATACTCTGCCTTGGTAGCTGCTGGTGCGCTGGACTTCAAAACAGCGGTAGCTCTAGTCGCTAAACGCGGAGCTTTCATGGAGGAAGCAGCTCCTGCTGGCTCTGGAAAGATGGTTGCGGTCCTAAATGCGGACGTGGCTCTTATTGAGGAAGCCTGTCAGACAGCTAGTCAGCTAGGAGTGGTCTCTCCTGCCAACTACAATACTCCAGGTCAAATCGTCATTGGGGGAGATGTGGCAGCGGTGGATAAAGCGGTAGAACTCCTCAAGGAAGCAGGTGTGAAACGCTTGATTCCGCTAAACGTTTCTGGTCCGTTCCATACAGCTCTCTTGAAACCAGCCAGTGAGCAATTAGCTCAGGTTTTGGCTGAAACAGAATTTGCTGATTTTCAGCTTCCGCTAGTGGGCAATACAGAGGCGGATATCATGGAAACTGGCAGAATTAAGGAATTGTTAACTCGTCAGGTCATGGAACCGGTTCGTTTCTACGATAGTATCGCTAAAATGCAGGAAGCTGGTGTGACTGAGTTTATCGAGATTGGTCCAGGTAAAGTATTGTCTGGCTTTCTGAAAAAAATTGATAAATCAGCAGTTGTTTATCATGTTGAAAGTGTGGAGACTTTGACAGCCCTACTGGAAAAATAATGGGGAATACCAATGGAATTAAAGAATAAAAATGTTTTTATTACTGGCTCTAGCCGTGGGATTGGTCTGGCTATTGCCCATAAGTTTGCAAGTGCAGGTGCCAATATTGTCTTGAACGGTCGCGGTCAAATTTCAGACGAAGTTTTGGCTGAGTTTGCTGGCTATCCGGTCAAAGTCGTGGCTATTTCAGGCGATGTGTCTGATGGTACTGATGCTAAGCGAATGATCGATGAGGCGATTGTGGCTTTGGGATCTGTAGATGTCTTGGTCAATAATGCTGGAATTACCCGTGATAAGATTATGCTCAAGATGACAGAGGAAGACTTCGAGCAAGTGCTGAAGGTCAATCTGACTGGAGCCTTTAATATGACGCAAGCCGTCTTGAAACCAATGACCAAGGCTCGTCAGGGAGCAATTATCAATCTATCAAGTGTTGTCGGTTTGACTGGTAATGTCGGTCAGGCCAACTATGCAGCTTCTAAAGCTGGCTTGATTGGATTTTCTAAGTCGGTTGCTCGTGAGGTAGCTGGGCGCAATATTCGTGTCAATGTGATTGCCCCAGGCTTTATCGAATCGGATATGACAGACGGGCTTTCTGAAAAAATCAAAGAAGCTTCTCTGGCTCAAATCCCAATGAAACGGTTCGGCAATACCGAAGAAGTAGCGGATGTTGCCCTATTCTTAGCAGATCAGGAATACCTTACTGGTCAGGTCATCGCGATTGATGGCGGACTGACAATGCAGTAATTACATGCATTTGGATTTGACAGTTTACCAATTATCATAAAGGAGTTCACTATGAAACTAAATCGAGTTGTTGTGACAGGTTATGGCTTAACCTCTCCCATCGGAAATACACCAGAAGAATTTTGGAATAGTTTAAAAGAAGGTAAGATTGGAATTGGTCCCATCACCAAGTTTGACCACAGTGATTTTGCTGTTCATAATGCGGCAGAAGTCCAAGACTTTCCTTTTGATAAATACTTTATCAAGAAAGATACCAATCGTTTTGACAACTATTCTTTGTATGCCTTGTATGCAGCTCAAGAAGCGGTGACAAATGCCAATCTTGATGTAGAATCAATCGATAAAGACCGCTTTGGTGTCATCGTGGCTTCTGGTATCGGTGGTATCAAGGAAATCGAAGATCAAGTTATCCGTTTGCATGAAAAAGGTCCAAAACGCGTTAAGCCAATGACTCTTCCAAAAGCTTTGCCAAATATGGCTTCAGGAAATGTTGCTATGCGCTTCGGAGCAAACGGGATTTGTAAATCAATCAATACAGCTTGTGCCTCATCAAATGATGCGATTGGGGATGCTTTCCGCTCTATCAAGTTTGGTTTCCAAGATGTCATGTTAGTTGGTGGATCAGAAGCTTCTATCACTCCATTTGCCATTGCTGGTTTCCAAGCTTTGACAGCTCTTTCTACGACAGAAGACCCAACTCGTGCTTCTATTCCATTTGATAAAGATCGTAACGGCTTTGTCATGGGAGAAGGTTCTGGTCTGTTGGTGCTTGAAAGTCTGGAACATGCTGAAAAGCGTGGAGCGACTATCTTGGCTGAAGTAGTTGGCTATGGAAATACTTGTGATGCTTACCATATGACTTCACCTCATCCAGAAGGTCAAGGTGCCATCAAGGCAATTAAATTGGCTTTGGAAGAGGCGGAGATCTCTCCAGAGCAAGTAGCTTATGTCAATGCCCACGGTACTTCAACTCCTGCTAATGAAAAAGGAGAAAGTGGTGCGATCGTAGCTGTTCTTGGTAAAGAAGTACCTGTATCTTCAACCAAGTCCTTTACAGGACACTTGCTTGGGGCTGCAGGAGCGGTAGAAGCCATCGCTACAATTGAAGCCATGCGTCATAACTATGTACCAATGACAGCTGGAACAAGTGAATTGTCAGACTATATCGAAGCGAATGTCGTTTATGGACAAGGCTTGGAGCAAGAAATCCCTTATGCTATTTCAAATACCTTTGGTTTTGGCGGTCACAATGCTGTTCTGGCATTCAAGCGTTGGGAGGGCTAGATGAATATCAATGAAATTAAAGACTTGATGGCTCAGTTTGACCAGTCAAGCCTGCGTGAATTTTCTTATAAAAATCAAAGTGATGAATTGACTTTCAGCAAGAATGAAAGTTCTGCCGCAGTCGCAGCAACTCCATCAGTCAGTGCAGCTCCAGTTGTAGCTCCTGTGCAGCCAGCAAGCGCACCTGTATCTGAGACAGTTTCCCAAGCAGCTCCAACTGCAGCACCTGAGGTGGCTCCAGAGGCTCCAGCTCCAGCTGCTGAAGGCGATGTCGTGGAAAGTCCCTTGGTTGGTGTCGCTTACTTAGCATCTGGTCCAGATAAACCAGCTTTTGTCAGTGTAGGGGACCAAGTTAAAAAAGGTCAAACCCTGATGATTATTGAAGCCATGAAGGTCATGAATGAAGTTCCAGCACCTAAAGATGGTCTGGTAACGGAAATTCTGGTTCAGAATGAAGAAATGGTTGAGTTTGGGAAAGGGCTGGTACGCATCAAATGATTGATATCAATGCAATAAAAGAGGCGCTTCCGCACCGCTATCCTATGTTGTTGGTGGACCGTGTATTGGAAGTCAGCGAAGATGAGGTTGTCGCTCTGAAAAATGTGACAATCAACGAGCCATTCTTTAACGGACATTTTCCCCAGTATCCAGTTATGCCGGGTGTCTTAATCATGGAAGCACTGGCTCAAACGGCTGGTGTGCTGGAATTGTCTAAAGAAGAAAACAAGGGCAAACTGGTCTTCTATGCTGGCATGGACAAGGTTAAGTTCAAGAAGCAAGTTGTGCCAGGTGACCAGCTGATTATGACAGCCAAGTTTGTCAAGCGTCGTGGCACTATTGCAGTGGTAGAGGCCAAGGCCGAAGTTGATGGTAAACTTGCAGCCAGCGGAACCTTGACCTTTGCGATTGGTCAATAAGAAAGAGGAGATTTCACCATGTTTCGTAAAATTTTAATTGCTAACCGTGGGGAAATTGCGGTCAGAATTATTCGTGCAGCTCGCGAGCTAGGAATTGATACAGTCGCTGTTTATTCAACAGCTGACAAGGAAGCGCTCCATACTTTACTGGCTGATGAGGCAGTCTGCATCGGGCCAGCCAAGTCTACGGATTCTTATCTGAACATGAATGCCGTCTTATCTGCTGCTGTTCTGACAGGTGCAGAAGCCATTCACCCTGGTTTTGGTTTTTTGAGCGAAAACTCTAAATTTGCGACCATGTGCGAAGAAGTCGGAATTAAGTTTATTGGGCCTTCAGGTGCTGTTATGGACATGATGGGGGACAAGATTAATGCTCGGGCTCAGATGATTAAGGCGAAAGTGCCAGTTATCCCAGGTTCTGATGGGGAAGTTCATACCTCTGAAGAAGCCTTGGAAGTAGCCGAAAAAATTGGCTATCCAGTCATGCTCAAAGCTTCTGCTGGTGGCGGCGGCAAGGGCATTCGTAAGGTTGAAAAGTCTGAGGATTTAGTAGCGGCCTTTGAGTCTGCTTCTAGTGAAGCCAAAGCGGCCTTTGGGAATGGTGCCATGTATATGGAGCGAGTCATCTATCCAGCTCGCCATATTGAAGTGCAGATCTTGGCAGATCAGCAGGGGCATGTGGTTCACTTGGGCGAGCGGGATTGCTCTTTGCAGCGGAATAATCAGAAGGTGCTGGAAGAAAGTCCATCTGTGGCAATTGGGAAAACCCTGCGCCAGCAGATTGGGGAAGCGGCTGTTCGGGCTGCTGAGTCAGTCGGCTATGAAAATGCCGGAACGATTGAGTTTCTGTTAGATGAAGCCAAGGGTGAATTCTACTTTATGGAGATGAATACTCGCGTGCAGGTAGAGCATCCAGTGACTGAGTTTGTCACCGGTGTGGATATTGTTAAAGAGCAGATTAAGATTGCGGATGGTCAGGAGCTGTCCTTTAGTCAAGAAGATGTTGAAATTCGCGGCCATGCGATTGAATGTCGGATCAATGCTGAAAATCCAGCTTTTAACTTTGCACCGAGCCCAGGCAAGATTTCCAATCTTTATCTGCCAAGTGGCGGAGTGGGACTGCGTGTGGATTCAGCAGTCTATCCTGGCTACACCATTCCTCCTTACTATGACAGTATGATTGCCAAAATCATCGTTCACGGGGAAAATCGCTTTGATGCCCTGATGAAGATGCAACGGGCTCTCTATGAGCTAGAAATCGACGGTGTCGTGACTAATAGCAGTTTCCAGCTGGATTTGATTTCAGATCCTAATGTGATTGCTGGTGATTATGATACAGCCTTTCTCATGGAGAAGTTCCTTCCGGCTTATCAAGAGAAAAAATAGATGACAAGGAGTGATTTTGTTTGAAAGAAGCAGAATCACTCTACAATTTGATGAAGGAGTAAGCAATGCCTTTGTTTTCAAAAAAGGATAAATATATTCGGATCAATCCTAATCGTTCCTCTCGTGCCTTGCCTCAGCCAAAACCAGAAGTTCCAGATGAGCTTTTTTCCAAGTGTCCAGGTTGTAAGCATACCATTTATCAAAAGGATTTGGGGGCAGAGCGTGTCTGTCCAAGCTGTGGCTACACTTTTCGGATTTCAGCTTTTGAGCGTCTGAGTTTGACGGTGGATGAAGGAAGCTTTGAGGAATTGTTCACAGGTATTGAGACGACAGATCCCTTACATTTTCCAAATTATCAAGGAAAACTGGCAAAGATGCGGGAAAAGACTGGTCTAGATGAGGCTGTTTTGACTGGAACCGCTATGATAAAAGGCCAAAAATTAGCCCTTGGGATCATGGATTCTAACTTTATCATGGCTTCCATGGGAACGGTTGTGGGTGAAAAGATTACCCGCCTCTTTGAGTTTGCGACAGAGCATAAGCTGCCGGTTGTCCTCTTTACGGCTTCTGGCGGTGCTCGTATGCAGGAAGGTATCATGAGCCTGATGCAGATGGCTAAAACCTCAGCTGCTGTGCAACGTCATTCAAAGGCTGGTCTTTTTTACCTGACTGTTTTGACAGATCCGACTACAGGCGGTGTCACAGCTTCCTTCGCTATGGAAGGGGATATTATCTTGGCAGAAGCGCAGGCTTTGGTAGGCTTTGCCGGTCGCCGGGTCATTGAGTCTACTGTACGGGAAAAATTGCCAGATGATTTTCAAAAGGCAGAGTTTTTACTGGAGCATGGCTTTGTTGATGCGATTGTAAAACGTGGTGAATTGCGGGATCGGATTGCTACTCTCTTGAGATTTCATGGAGGTGACCAATGACAAAAATCAGTCAGATTATCAAAGCAGCGCGTGATCAGTCCCGTTTGACGGCTCTGGATTTTGCCCAAGGAATTTTTGATGATTTTGTGGAATTGCACGGAGATCGTGGTTTCCGTGATGATGGTGCTGTTATTGGCGGTATCGGAACCTTAAATGGTCAGCCAGTCACAGTGGTCGGCATTCAAAAAGGTCGCAATTTGCAGGATAACTTACGGCGGAACTTTGGTCAGCCCCATCCAGAAGGCTATCGCAAGGCTCTACGTCTCATGAAGCAGGCTGAAAAATTTGGCCGTCCAGTCGTGACCTTTATCAATACGGCTGGTGCCTATCCTGGTGTCGGTGCTGAGGAGCGCGGACAGGGTGAAGCAATTGCCCGTAATCTCATGGAAATGAGTGATTTGAAAGTGCCCATTATTGCCATTATCATCGGCGAGGGTGGCTCTGGCGGGGCACTGGCCTTAGCAGTTGCTGATAAGGTCTGGATGCTGGAAAACTCTATGTATGCCATTCTCAGTCCAGAAGGCTTTGCCTCGATTTTATGGAAGGATGGCAGCCGAGCAATGGAGGCGGCGGAGATGATGAAAATCACCTCGCACGAACTTTTGCAGATGGGTGTCGTTGATAAGGTCATCCCTGAACGCGGCTTTAATAAAAATGAGCTCTTAGCTGCAGTCAAGCAAGAGATCAGTACTGAACTGGCGGAACTTTCCAAACTTTCTCTCGAGCAACTTTTGGAAGATCGCTATCAACGTTTTAGAAAATATTAGCCAGAAGCCTTAGGGCTTCTTTTTCTTGCTTGAGAGAGGTATGGGGGCAGTTAAGGTGGGTAATATATTTTGGTTTGACATGTAGCAATATATTCTCTTTATAGAGGTCATATAAAATATATATTATACAAGTCATTGGTCCTATGTTAAGATAGTTTCTAATTAAAAGAAATGAGGTTTCATATGTCAGAATTTACTATCCATACGATTGAGTCTGCACCAGCTGAGGTGAAAGAGGTTTTAGAAACGGTTCAAAAAGATAACGGTGGGTACATTCCTAATCTTATCGGTCTTTTGGCCAATGCACCAACGGCTTTGGAAACTTATCGGACGGTTGGAGCTATCAATCGCCGTAACAGCCTGACACCGACTGAGCGTGAAGTAGTGCAGATTACGGCTGCAGTTACTAATGGTTGTGCTTTCTGTGTGGCGGGCCATACAGCCTTTTCAATCAAGCAGATTCAAATGAATGATGATCTTTTGGAGGCTCTGCGCAATCGAACTCCGATTGACACCGATCCGAAGCTAGATACGCTTGCTAAATTTACCATTGCTGTCATCAATACTAAGGGACGGGTCGGAGATGAGGCTTTGGCAGACTTCCTAGAAGCAGGCTATACACATGAGAATGCTCTGGATGTAGTTCTGGGTGTCAGCCTTGCGACCCTTTGCAATTATGCCAATAATCTAGCCAACACGCCAATTAATCCGGAATTGCAGCCTTATGCTTAGCCTTTGAGGGGGTGAAAGGGCTTTTTAGAACGACCCATTCTTTTTCATTGACTACAAGTCGAGTAAGAAATCAGTGCTGAACTAGCAGAACTTTCTAAATTTTCTCTTGCCTAACTATTGGAAGAATGTCATCAATACTTTAAGGAATGAAAAATTGTAAAACATAGTGCAAAAAAACTTACAGAACTTCAATTAGTGTAAACCATAAATAACCACATCAATAGATAACCAAGGAAATTCTATGAGCTACTATCATCTTACCTTTGAATAAATTATCTGTCTAACCTTTTGGGGTTAATAGAATATTCAAAATTTTTCATAAAACATTGACAAAAACCGAATATTATTTTAAAATAATAGAAAATTTAGAATAAACACCGAATGAAGTTTTTCAGAAATAAGAGTTTGAGCCTTATGACTGTGAAATGGACGGAACTCTGGAGAGACCATGATTGGCACCGAAGGGGCAAGGCAGGCAACTGCTCAAACTCTCAGGTAAAAGGACAGAGCAAGGGAAGGACAGGAAACGGTCGTTCTCAGGCATCCAGAGTACATGTTTACACATGTACTTTTCTTTTTCTCGGTGTGGAAAAGGAGCAGAAGATTTATGTTGAAATTGTTGAATCAAATTGATTCTTTGGTCTGGGGGCCTCCCCTCTTGATTTTATTAGTTGGAACAGGGCTTTATCTGACACTTCGTCTGAGGTTGCTACAGATTTCGCGCCTTTCTCGCGCCTTTCGCTTAATTTTTGTTTCCGGTGAGGATCATCATGGAGACGTGTCTAGCTTTGCAGCTCTTTGTACAGCATTGGCAGCCACGGTTGGCACGGGGAATATTATCGGTGTAGCGACTGCCATAAAAGTTGGTGGACCGGGCGCCTTATTTTGGATGTGGCTAGCGGCTTTCTTTGGAATGGCAACCAAGTATGCCGAAGGTTTATTAGCAATCAAGTATCGTTCCAAGGATGCCCACGGAGCCGTTGCTGGTGGTCCCATGCATTATATCTTACTGGGGATGGGAGAAAAATGGCGTCCACTGGCTATCTTCTTTGCTGTAGCGGGTGTCTTGGTGGCTCTTTTAGGGATTGGGACCTTCACACAGGTGAATTCCATTACAGAAGCTATGCAGAATACGATTCAGTTGCCTCCAGCTGTGACTGCCTCTATCTTGGCTATTTTGGTGGCTCTAGTTATTTTTAGCGGTATTCAGTCGATTGCTCGAGTGTCGACCAAGGTTGTGCCTTTTATGGCGGCTATTTATATCTTGGGGACTGTGACTGTATTAGCAGTCAATATAGATCGTTTGCTGCCAACTCTTCAGCTAGTCTTTAGTTCTGCCTTTAGTCAGACAGCTGCTGTTGGTGGCTTTGCTGGTGCAACCATCCAGATGGCGATTCAAAATGGGGTCGCACGCGGGGTATTCTCCAATGAATCTGGTTTAGGATCAGCACCCATTGCAGCGGCTGCAGCTAAGACCAAGGAGCCTGTCGAACAAGGTTTGATTTCTATGACGGGAACCTTTATCGATACTCTGATTATTTGTAGTCTGACAGGTCTAACAATTTTAATCACAGGAGTTTGGGATAGCAATCTTAACGGTGTGTCCTTGACTCAGGCAGCCTTTGCGACTGTCTTTGCTAATTTTGGTCCAATCCTTCTATCCGTTTTTCTAGTTCTGTTTGCTTTTACCACTATTTTAGGCTGGAACTACTACGGTGAGCGCTGCTTTGAGTTCCTTTTTGGTGTTAAATATATTCGCTTGTACCGAATCATCTTTGTCGCTATGGTGCTCTTAGGGGGCTTTATTGAGCTTGAAGCAGTTTGGGTCATTGCCGATATTGTCAATGCCTTGATGGCCTTGCCAAATCTTATTGCTCTTTTGGCCTTGTCTCCGGTTATTATTGCTGAAACCAAAAAGTATTTTGACAAGAAGGGCTGAGTTTCCATTTGCTGGATTTTTGAAAGAAGATTTTCTTGCTAAAGCTGCTTTGCCAGCTTTAGTTTTTTTATGGGCGAGAAATCTCTCGTCTTTTGTTATTGGTCAAAACATGGTATAATGAAGTATTAAGATTCTAGGAGGAAATGACATGCGTTGTCCCAAATGTGGCGGAAGCAAATCAAGTGTGGTTGACAGCCGGCAGGCAGAAGATGGAAATACAATCCGTCGCCGCCGTGAATGCGAGGAATGCCAGCATCGTTTTACAACTTATGAGCGCGTGGAAGAAAGAACCCTAGTCGTTGTCAAAAAAGATGGAACGCGTGAGCAGTTTTCTCGGGATAAGATCTTTAACGGAATCATCCGTTCCGCTCAGAAGCGTCCGGTCTCAAGTGACGAGATCGAAGAATTGGTCAATCGGATTGAGCAAAAACTTCGCAGTCAGAGTGAAAATGAAATTGCCAGCGAATATATTGGCTCTCTGGTCATGGATGAGCTGGCCGAGCTGGATGAAATTACCTATGTCCGTTTTGCCAGTGTTTATCGGAGTTTCAAAGATGTTGGCGAGCTGGAAAGCCTTTTGAAGCAGATCACCAAGGGTTCTAAGAAGAAAAAGGAAAAATAAGGGCTTATGAAACCAAATGATCATTTTTCTTTCTTGTCTAATAACCAGGTCAGTCAAGATATGAGCGGGCTGACCCGTTATTATCTACCTATTGTGGGCAAGGATGCAGTGGCGCTTTATCTTTATCTGGTTTCTTTTGGGGATAATGGAGCTCAGCAGCGACTTTTCAGCCATATTTTAAATCATCTTGATTTTGGTATGGAAGTGTTGGAGAGAAGCTTGGAGCGCCTATCAGCTATTGGCTTGCTAGAGCTTTACCAGACGGAGACGGGATTTTTCATCCGACTCTATCCAACCTTGTCCGCTGAGGACTTCTTTGCTCATCATGTGTACAGTAGTCTTTTGGAGAAAAAGATTGGTCAGGCGGCAGTAGATAAGCTACGACCGGAAAATCCAGCTGGACAAAAAATCGGTGCTTCTTTTAGCCAGATTTATGGCATGGATGACATCAGTCTGACGAGAACTAGTCGCCAGAATGATTTTGACTTGACGCATTTTAAACAGAGAATGGCTCAGGATGGCTTGCGTTTTGCAGATGAGAAGTCGGACCTCTTGGACTTGTTTGCTATTGCGGAGCAGAAGAAATGGACGTGGTACGAGACCTATGTCTTAGCGCGTGAAACGGCTGTGTCACATGTGATTTCGACGAAACGGATGCAGCAAAAGATTCAGCAGAAACCAGTCTCGGGAGATTTTTCTCAGCAAGAGCAGTCTATTATCCGTGAGGCTAAAAGCAAGCAGCCCTTGTTCTTTTTGGCAGAAATCAAGAAAACCCGTCAGGCGGCCATTACGCGTAGTGAACGGAAGTTGATTCAGGATTTGGCAGAGATGGGGCTTTTGGATGAAGTTATCAATATCATCCTGCTACTGACTTTTAATAAGGTGGATTCAGCCAACCTCAATGAAAAGTATGCCCTCAAGGTGGCCAATGACTTTTCCTATCAAAAGGTGACCTCGGCTGAAGAGGCAGTCCTAAAAATCCGTGAGCGTAATCAGCAGACGAATAGTCGTCCTGCGCAAGTCAGCCCAGCTGCTGCTAAAAGCAATGTGCCAAACTGGAGTCAGCCGGATTACAAAAATGAAACCAGCTTAGAAAAACAAGCGGAACTAGAAGAGCAAAAAAGAAGGCTTTTAGCGAGACTGGAAGAGGGAGGCGATTAAATGGAAAAAATAGGACAGGCAATGCCTCATATGAATAAGGTGAAGCAGTTTGATTATCAAAAATTAGTCCAGCAGATTTTAGCAGATCCAGATATCGCTGCCTTTATCAGTCGAGAACAACTGTCTCCAATCGAAATTCAGCGTAGCATTTCTAAGTTCAATCAATACATTACCGAACGAGATCGTTTCCTGCTAGAAGATCAGAACTATATTGCTAAGGGTTATAAGCCAATTTTGGTGAAAAATGAAGGCTATGCGGATGTTGCCTATGAGGAAACGCCTGAGTTGATCGAGCAGGAGAGACAGGAGGCGATTAGAAGCCGTCTCAACCTCATCAATTTACCAACCAGTCTAAAAGAAGCTAGTTTGGCCAAAGTAGACTTAGACGATGTCGGTCGTTACAAGGCTTTTGAACTCTTGACCAGTTTTGTTGCGGATTTTCCGCATTATCAAAAGGCTGTTTACCTCTACGGAGATTTCGGCGTGGGTAAGAGCTACATGATGGCTGCGCTGGCGCATGATTTGTCAGAAAAACGTAGTGTCTCAACGACTCTGCTCCACTATCCGAGCTTTGTTTTGGATGTTAAGAATGCGATCAGTTCTGGCTTGGTCAAGGACAAGATTGACCAGGTCAAGACAGCTCAAGTGCTGATTTTGGACGATATCGGTGCAGAGCAGTCTAGCCCCTGGATGCGCGATGAGATTTTGCAGGTTATTCTCCAGCACCGTATGCAGGAAAATCTGCCAACTTTCTTTACTTCTAACTTTAGTTTTGCAGATTTGGAGCGTCACTTTGCTAATTCTAAGAATGGCGATGAGACCTGGCAAGCCAAGCGGGTTATGGAGCGGATCAAGTTTTTGGCTCAAGAAGTGCATCTAGAAGGAGAGAACCGTCGATGAATGAAACAATTAACTTGATGAAAGCTCATACGTCTATTCGGCGCTTTACAGAAGAGCAAATTTCGAATGAAGAACTACGCGCCATTATCGATGCTGGACGTGCTGCTTCCAGCTGGAAAAACTTCCAGTCCTACTCTATCATTGTGGTGCGCAGTCAGGAGAAAAAAGAAGCCCTTTTTGAGTTGGTTCCGCAGAAAGCAATTCTTCAGGCTTCAGCATTTTTGCTTTTTGTTGGCGACCTCAATCGTGCTCAAAAGGGCGTTCAATTGCAAACGGATGGTTTTTACCCTGAAGGAACCGAAAATATTCTCATTAGCTCGGTAGATGCTGCTTTGGCAGGGCAAAACACCCTCTTAGCAGCTGAAAGTCTGGGTTATAGCGGTGTTATTATTGGTTTAGTCCGCTACGAAGCTTCAAAAATTGCCCAGCTCTTTAATCTGCCAGACTATACTTATCCAGTTTTCGGCATGGCTTTAGGAAAGCCCAATCAAAACCATGCTTTCAAGCCACGCCTGCCGTATGAAGCGGTGGTCTTTGAGGAAGAATACTGTGAGCAACTCAGCTCAGTCATCGAGGTCTATGACCGTGTGCAGGCTGAGTATGCTGGTGAGCGAGCACAGGATACTTGGAGCCAGCGTTTGGCAGCCCAATTTGGTCAGGAGCCAAATCAAGCGATTGACCAACTGTTCAAAGAAAAGAAATTAAAAAAATAAGGCGGGGCTCAGCTCTGTCCCAAAGAATGAAAGAGGAAAAACATGGCTTTACCAACTATTGCCATTGTCGGCCGTCCCAATGTCGGCAAGTCAACGCTATTTAACCGGATTGCGGGTGAGCGGATTTCCATTGTCGAAGACGTGGAAGGGGTTACTCGTGACCGCATCTATGCGACGGCAGATTGGCTGAATCGTAAGTTTAGTATCATTGATACAGGCGGAATTGACGATGTTGATGCGCCTTTTATGGAGCAAATCAAGCACCAAGCTGAAATCGCTATGGACGAGGCTGATGTTATCATTTTTGTCGTGTCTGGCAAGGAAGGTATCACGGATGCGGACGAGTATGTGGCTCGCATGCTCTACAAGACCCACAAGCCGATTATCTTAGCGGTTAATAAAGTGGATAATCCCGAAATGCGCAATGAAATCTATGATTTCTATGCTCTAGGCTTGGGCGATCCATTTCCAGTATCTTCTGTCCACGGGATTGGTACAGGGGATGTTCTAGACGCTATCGTTGAAAATCTTCCACATGAGGAAGTGGTTGAAAATCCTGATATGATCAAGTTTAGCTTGATTGGCCGGCCTAATGTCGGCAAGTCCAGCTTGATTAATGCCATCTTAGGTGAGGATCGGGTCATTGCCAGTCCAGTGGCTGGTACCACGCGTGATGCTATTGATACGGTCTTTACGGACAGTGAAGGTCAGGAATTTACCATGATCGATACGGCTGGTATGCGCAAGTCGGGCAAGGTATATGAAAATACGGAGAAATACTCTGTTATGCGGGCTATGCGGGCGATTGATCGCTCAGATGTCGTTCTGATGGTGCTTAATGCTGAAGAAGGAATTCGTGAGTACGACAAGCGAATCGCTGGCTTTGCCCATGAAGCAGGAAAAGGAATGATCATCGTCGTCAATAAGTGGGACACGCTGGAAAAAGACAACCATACTATGAAAGACTGGGAAGAAGATATTCGTGACCAGTTCCAGTACTTGTCTTATGCGCCGATTATTTTTGTCTCTGCCCTGACCAAGCAGCGTCTCCATAAGCTGCCAGACATGATTAAGCAAATCAGTCAGAGTCAGAATACCCGTATTCCATCAGCAGTGCTCAATGATGTCATCATGGATGCTATCGCCATCAATCCGACACCGACTGATAAGGGCAAGCGTCTCAAGATTTTTTATGCGACTCAGGTTGCGACCAAACCGCCGACCTTTGTCATCTTTGTCAACGAAGAAGAGCTTATGCACTTCTCTTACCTGCGTTTCTTGGAAAATCAAATTCGCGAGGCCTTTGTCTTTGAAGGAACACCGATTCACTTGATTGCAAGGAAGCGGAAGTAGGACTTGCTTTGGACTATTTATAAAGAAAAAACAAGAGCGATTTCAGGGAATTCATGGGCGGAAGCTTATCTTTAAAACCCTAAACTTGCTAGCTCAAAATTTGGAATAGACTGATGAGGGAAACTGAATTGGAAAATTGGGTTTCTCTCATTTTTTGATGATGAGCTTTCTCCGTCTCAGGTCGGATTTGGGCTTAAAAAATGGTTTTTAAAAGAGTTTTAGCCTTAATTATGGTAAAATAATGTCTGAATACTATTAGCTATCAAATGAATTGAATGAGGTCTTTATGATGAACATCGGAATCGATCAAATCGGTTTTGCGACTAGCAATTATGTTTTAAAATTAGATCATCTGGCTGAGGAGCGGGGCATTGATCCCAACAAGCTCAGCAAGGGATTATTGATGAAGGAGATCAGCATTGCTCCTTTAACTGAGGATATTGTCACTTTGGGTGCGACAGCGGCTGAGCAAATCTTGACTGTAGAGGACAAGAAGGTCATTGATATGGTCATTGTCGCAACAGAGTCTAGCATCGACCAAAGCAAGGCGGCTTCGGTCTTTATTCATGGTCTTTTAGGCATTCAGCCCTTTGCTCGTAGCTTTGAAATTAAAGAGGCCTGCTATGGAGCAACTGCTGCTCTAGACTATGCCAAGCTGCATATCAGACAATATCCAGAAAGCAAGGTCTTGGTCATCGCTAGTGACATTGCCAAATACGGGGCAGAGACGCCAGGCGAGCCGACTCAAGGCGCAGGCGCTGTCGCTATGTTGATCAGTCAAAATCCACGCATCCTTGAATTCAATGAAGATAATGTGGCTCAGACTCGTGATATTATGGATTTCTGGCGTCCAAATTATTCGACGACTCCTTACGTCAATGGTGTTTACTCAACCCAGCAGTACCTGGATTGCCTCAAGACGACTTGGAACGAATACCAAAAGCGTCATGGTTTAGCTTTGGGAGACTTTGCGGCGGTTTGTTTCCATCTTCCCTATCCCAAATTGGCGCTTAAGGGGCTGAATAAAATTATGGATAAAAGCTTGTCTCAGGAGGAGCAAAAAGGCCTGCAAGAAAACTTTGACAAGTCTATTCTCTATAGCCAAAAGGTCGGGAATATCTATACAGGCTCGCTCTTTCTGGGGCTCTTGTCCCTCTTAGAAAACTCTGAGAATCTTAAGGCTGGTGACAAGATTGCTCTCTTTAGTTATGGTAGTGGTGCTGTGGCCGAGATTTTTAGTGCCAATCTGGTAGAAGGTTATGAAAAACAGCTGATAACTAATCGTTTGGAGAAATTAAATCAACGTCAAGAACTGACTGTTGCTGCTTATGAAGAGCTTTTCTTTGCAGAAGCCCAGCTAGATGAAAACGGATCAGCTGTTTTTACTGACTACGATGACCAAGTTTACGCCTTGGTTCAAATCGACCAACACCAGCGCAAGTATATCAAAGTTGAGAAACCATCATGAAAATAAATTGGACCGGATTTTCTAAAAAAACGCCTGCAGAGCGGCTAGAGTTTCTGAAAGCCCATGAACTACTCCAGACTGAGAATTGGCAAAATCTTGCTAATCAAAGCCATTTACCGCTGGAGACAGCCAATCAAATGAGTGAAAATGTGCTTTCTGTTTTGGCTTTACCTTATTCGATTGCACCGGACTTTCTCATAGATGGGCAGGTTTATCAGGTACCTTTTGCAACAGAGGAGCCCTCTGTCGTTGCTGCTGCTAGTTTCGCAGCAAAAATCATTAAGCGCAACGGCGGTTTCAAGACCAAGATTCATAATCGGCAGATGGTTGGGCAGGTCGCACTCTATGATGTGCCCGATGTAGCTAAAGCCTTAGAGCAAATCCAAAATGAGAAGTCAGCTTTATTAGAATTGGCAAATCAAGCCCATCCTTCCATCGTCAAGCGAGGAGGTGGGGCGCGTGATTTGAGAACGGATTTCCTGGAGGGAGAGACGGACTTTCTAGTTGTCTACCTTGTCGTGGACACTCAGGAAGCTATGGGTGCCAATATCCTTAATACAATGCTAGAAGCCCTAAAAGAACGGTTAGAGGAGTTAACAGGTGGACAGAGCTTGATGGCCATCCTGTCTAACTATGCGACTGAAGCGCTTGTAACAGCCTCTTGTGAAATTGATTTCCACTCACTCAGTCGAGACAAGGCAGAAGCTGAACGAACTGCTCAAAGAATCGCTTTAGCTAGTCAGTTTGCAAAGCAGGATCCTTATCGGGCCAGCACGCATAATAAAGGCATTTTCAACGGAATTGATGCAGTTCTTTTGGCGACAGGTAATGACTGGCGCGCTATTGAAGCAGGGGCCCATGCCTATGCTGCTCGTGATGGCCGTTATCAAGGATTGAGTAACTGGGAGGCCAATTTAGAGGAAAGAAAACTCCATGGCCAGTTGACTTTACCCATGCCGGTTGCGGCTAAGGGAGGCTCCATCGGTCTTAATCCAATGGTTGTCGCCAGTTTTGATTTATTGGGGCAACCGACAGCCAAAGAATTAGCTTCGATTATCGCTTCTGTCGGCTTAGCGCAAAATTTTGCAGCTTTAAGAGCGCTGGTGACCACGGGAATTCAGGCTGGCCACATGAAGCTCCAAGCCAAATCTCTAGCTTTATTGGCAGGTGCTCAGGAAGATGAGATTGCTACTGTCGTTGCAGAACTTCTCAAAGAGAAGCAATTTAATCAGGCAAAAGCTAAGGAAATTCTAACCAAAATGCGTAAAGAAAAATGAGTCAATATGTATTGACTCATTTTTTATAGTGAAGAGGATGCTTCTTCAGATAGCTGTAAATCTTTAAGACAACCGTCCCGCTAGCCATGCCGATAGAGATGACCAAGGCTAGGATGACGACCAAGGTAGCATTGACCATAGCATGACTGTAATCACCTGTCACAAAGAAAGCAGTTGTCCGGTAAGAAATATATCCGGGTACTAGAGGCGCTAGAATAGCCAAAATAAAGACGACAGCTGGCGTTCTGTAGATGATGCTGAGGATTTGGCTGGCACAGGAACCAATGATAGCAGCCACAAAGGTTGCAATGATGACATTGGTCGGTCCCTTGAGCAAGAGATAGAGTAGCCAAGTAGCCATTCCTAAAACTCCGCCAGGAATCAGCATACTACGCTGGACATTTAGAACGATTAGAAAAGTGATGATAGCCAGTAGGCTGGCCAGAGCTTGTAGTAAGAAAGTCAAGATTGTCATAGGCTTATTTCATAAGAATGAGGGCGACAGAGGTACCAGCACCGAGAGCAAGGGTAATGAGGAGCGATTCAAAGAGTTTGCTCATTCCAGAGTTGATATGGTTGGTCATGATATCTCTAACTGAGTTGGTCAGAGCGATTCCTGGAACGAAGGGCATGACAGCTCCTGCGATAATCAAGTCTGCTGTCGAATCGAATCCCGAATAGTAAGCCCAAATCTGGGCTAATAATCCGAAGACAAAAGCTCCAGCAAAGGCCGAAACAAAAGGAATTCGAATATATTTATCGACATAAAGGGAGAAAGAGAAGCCAAATAGAGTCGCGATACCGGCTCCAAGAGCATCGTAAAAATTTCCACCGAACATGATAGAAAAGAAAGGAGCACTGAGTGTAGCTGCTGCGATGAGTTCTCTTTTGCTATAGGGAACCCCTTTCGTTTTAAGTGCCCTTAGCTGTTCAAGAGCCTCTTCCAAATTGATTGCTCCACTGACTAATTGCCGAGAAACCTGATTGACATCGCAGACTTTCTCGATATTGTAGTTCATATGGATATTTCGCTTCATTCGAGAAATATTAGTATTTTCAATTGAAAAGAATATGGCAACGGGCATGGCTAAGGCATTGCAGTCCAGGATGCCTTGCGAATGGGCAATCCGAATCATGGTGTCTTCGACCCGATAAATCTCTGAGCCGCTTTGTAATAGCAAGGTTCCAGCTAGCATGATAACATCGACGGCCAGATTAAGATTTTTTTCATCTGTAGACATTTTCTCAGCCATTATATCCCCTTTTTTCATTTCACAATAACTCTATTATAACACAAATGCTCAAAGCTATCTCTCCAAAGTAAAAGAAAACCAGCTGATTTTCAGCTGGTTTTACAATTAGGAAAGAGGCTTAGCTAAGTGCATCATCCATAGAAAGAACTTCGTGGAAGACACGTTGTGTCAATTCAGTTTTTTGTTCTGGAGTGAGATATTTAGTGTTTACACAGTATCCAGAGATACGTACGATAACGTCTTCGCCAGACATGATCTTGTCATAAACATCTTGCAAGTCCATAACGTTCAAGTTAACGTGTTGTCCACCGTTTTCAAAGTAACCATCAAGGATTGTTACCAAATTATCAACTTGTTCGTCACGAGTCTTACCAAGAGCACGAGGTGAAACTTGAGTTGTCAATGAGATACCGTCAGCTGCGTAGCTGAAGTCAAGACTAGCAAGTGAGTTCAAGTTTTGCAACCAACCACCTTTCGCTTTGTTAGATGGGTTAGCACCTGGTGAGAAGAATTCAAGTTTAGATAAGTTCACAGAACCATCTTCGTTGAGGTATACACCTTTATGGACTGGTGAGTTACCAGTCTGTTTAGAGTAAGCAACGTTAGATGTGATGGTCAAAAGTGATACTGTAGCTTCAGCGTCTTTGTAAAGTTTATGGCTACGTAGACGAGTTGTGTAAGCTTCGATCAACCATTCTGCCAATTCGTTTGAACGTGGGTCATCTTCACCCCAACGTGGGTATTCACCGATTGTTTCGTAATCGTAGATGTAGCCATTTTCGTCACGGATTGGTTTAACGGTAGCGTACTTGATAGCTGACAATGTGTCAACAGTGTTAGCGAATCCGCAGATACCGAATCCCATGTTAGCACGTTGTTTAGTTGGCAAGAAGGCCATTTGAACAGCTTCGTAGTTGTACTTGTCAGTCATGTAGTGGATGATGTTCAAGGCATCTACGTAAGTGTCAGTCAACCAGTCCAGAGATTTTTCAAAGTTCGCTTTAACAGATTCGAATTCAAGAACTTCGTCACGGATAGGATCGATGTCAAATACTTTGTAGTCTTTATGCACATCATCGTAACCACCGTTCAAACCAGTAAGAAGGGCTTTAAGAACGTTTACACGAGCACCGAAGTACTGAATGTTGTGGCGTTGTTCTTCGTTTTCTGGGTCAAGTGGTGACACACAGCATGAGATACAGCTCATTTCTCCGTATCCGTCTTTAGCCATTGTTGTTACACCTTCGTATTGGATAGAAGAGTGTTTGTGGCTCATGTGCATACAGTAGCGACGGAAGTTGTATGGCAATTTGTCAGTCCAGAGAACTGTCAAGTTTGGCTCTGGAGAGTTACCGATGTTGTCAAGAGTGTTCAAGAAACGGTAGTCCATCTTCGTAACACGGTGGCGACCGTCGTTCCCCATACCAGCCATAGAAGTTGTGATGAAGGTTGGGTCACCTGAGTACAATTGGTCATAAGCTTTTGTACGAGCAAACTTCACTGTACGAAGTTTCATAACGAAATCATCAACAAATTCTTGGATTTCTGATTCAGTAAATGTACCACGAGCAAGGTCACGTTCTGCAAAGATGTCGAGTACGATTGGTACACGTCCTAGAGATGTAGCAGCACCGTTGATAACACGGCAGACAGCCATGAAGGCGATGTTAACCCATTGGATGGCTTCTTTCGTATTCATCGCTGGTTTGCGGACATCAACTCCGTAAAGGTCACCCAAGCGAACGACTTGTTGCAATGCTTGATATTGAAGATTTACTTCTTCACGAAGACGGATTGTTTCTTCGTCGATTTCTTTGATTGCATTCCAGTCGTTGACTTTTTCTTGCATCAAGTAGTCTGCACCGTAAAGAGCAAGACGTGCGTAAACACCGATGATACGTCCACGTGAGTAGGCATCTGGAAGACCTGTTACAGTGTGGGCGTGACGAGCACGGCGGATGTTAGAAGTATAAGCACGGAAAATACCGTCGTTAACAGTTGTCACATATTTTGTGAAAATTTCGTGAACAGCTGGATCAGGTTCATAACCATTTTCCTTCAAAGTTGTTTCAGCCATACGGATACCACCTTTTGGCATGAAGTTCAATTTGAAGAGTTCATCGTTTTGAATACCGTAAATTAGTTCGTTATCTCTGTCGATATAACCAGCAGGGATATCTGCAATAGATGTTGGACGAGTGTCCATTGGGAAACGAGTTTCTTCGTAGTGAGCTTTTGTTTCTTCTACGATTTTTTTGATATGGAGTGAGCGCTCAGTAGGACCTGCCAAGAAGCTTTCATCTCCATCATAAGGTGTGTAGTTGGCTTGAACGAAGCGAGAAACACTTGCTTTCTCTTTCCAGTCTTCACCTTTGAAGCCTTCCCAAGCCTTGTCAAAAATGTCTTGAGCTTCCACAACTGTTTTAACAACCATTAGATTTTCCTCTTTATTCTAGCAACATAAACTGTTACATTTATAATTAAAGTATATCATAAGGTAATCGGTTTCACAAACGAATTTCAGAGCTAAAAGAGGCTTTCTTTTATAATACAGATTGATATTTTATTGCAAACTGTTTTATAATTTTGAAAATGGTAAATGAAAATAGTAGAAAGAAGCTGATAAGTTGAATTATTTTGTACTTGCTTTGAACGTTACTATGGAGAATTTGTCCAATACGGAAATTCCTATTTTATTACTTTGTCTATGCATCTCAGAAAGTTTCTCACATTTTCCGGTCTTGCTTTTGAGTAAAAATCCTTTGAAACTTGCTTTAAAAATGATAAAATTTGCTAAAGAGCTATTCTAACTTATAGGAGACGGCATGCTAATTTTTCCGCTAATCAATGACACATCGCGAAAGATCATTCATATTGATATGGATGCTTTTTTTGCTTCGGTCGAAGAGCGGGACAATCCTAAGTTAAAGGGGCATCCGGTCATCATCGGCAGCGACCCACGCTTGACTGGCGGTCGTGGTGTCGTCTCCACCTGCAATTATGAGGCCAGAAAGTTCGGGGTTCATTCGGCTATGAGCTCCAAGGAAGCCTATGAGCGTTGCCCGCAGGGAATTTTCATCTCAGGGAATTACGAAAAATACCAAACAGTTGGCTTGCAGATCCGAGAGATTTTTAAACGCTATACGGATAAAATTGAGCCCATGAGCATCGACGAGGCTTATCTGGATGTGACGGAGAATAAGCTAGGGCTTAAATCTGCGGTCAAGATAGCCAAGTTGATCCAGCACGATATCTGGAATGAATTGCAGCTGACGGCTTCGGCAGGTGTTTCTTATAATAAGTTTCTGGCCAAGATTGCCAGTGATTATGAGAAACCGCACGGTCTGACGGTTATTTTACCCGAAGAGGCAGAGGCTTTTTTGGCGTCTATGGACATTGCCAAATTTCATGGGGTGGGGAAGAAGAGTGTTGAGAAACTGCATGATATGGGGGTCTATACTGGCGCAGATTTGCTCAAGATACCGGAAATGACCTTGATTGATAAGTTCGGCCGCTTTGGCTTTGATCTCTACCGGAAAGCGCGTGGCATCAGCGATAGTCCGGTCAAGTCCAATCGTATCCGCAAGTCTATCGGTAAGGAGCGAACCTATGCTAAATTGCTCCATGGCGAGGAGGATATAAAAAAAGAACTATCTCGCTTGGCAGCTAAGGTCGCTCTCAGCTTAGAGAAACACCAGAAAGCTGGCAAGACGGTTGTCCTCAAAATCCGCTATGCTGACTTTTCAACCCTAACCAAAAGGAGGACCTTGGAGCAAGAAACGAAGGAAGTCGAAGTGATTGAGCGGGTTAGTCATGAAATCTATGACAGCCTGGAAGAGCAGCCGCGAGGCGTTCGCTTATTAGGACTGACAGTGACGGGGTTTGGATAAGAATGTAAAAGAGTCTGGGACACAACTGTCTCAGACGCTATTTTTATAGGGAATATTTGATAAGGCACTCTGTAAACTTTTATGACAGCTTCAAAGGTAGACCTAGGCATCTGTTTCTATTTGGTTGTCATTGTCAAATATACTGTGGATATCCTCCTCGGTCAGTCCGATTAGAGGATCGATTGTTAGGATATTTTCCTCCGTAAGGATATAGTTTTCCACAGGCGATTCGCTGTTATCCACAGGATTGTGGATAATTTCTTGAGAGGGTTCTACATCTTCAAAGCGCTCAATCAGATAGGTTTTGCGAGCTGTTCCGGTATTTTTTACGGCGTAGTCAAAGGCTGACTTTTCCCCAAGTAGGATTAGTTTGCTCTTGGCTCGGGTAATAGCAGTGTAGACCAGATTGCGCTGGAGCATGCGGTGGCTGCTGCGGGTGATAGGCAGGATGACCACGGGAAACTCGCTACCTTGAGACTTGTGGATGCTCATGGCATAGGCTAGGCGAATTTTGTACCATTCGCTGCGCTGGTAGCTAATTTCATTGCCGTCAAAGTTGATGGTTAATTCGTCCTGCTTGGACTCGGTGTACTTAGCTGGGAGCAGGTTGACGATGTAGCCTAAGTCACCGTTAAAAACATTGCTTTCGGCATCATTGACCAAGTGGATAACCCTGTCTCCTTGTCGATATTGGCAATCGGGTGCTTCAAAGGTCAGCTGGTCTTTTTCCACAGGATTGATGAGATTTTGCATGAGGCTATTAATCTGGTCAATACCGGCCTGTCCGCGGTACATGGGAGCCAGCACTTGCACATCTTGAGCTGGGATGCCGCTGCGAATAGCTGCGCTGGCGATTCGTTCAATCATGGGCGGGATGTGTTCATTTCGAGCTTCAAAATAAGAACGATCCGCTTTTTTCTCAGTAAAATCTTCTGGTAGTAGTCCTTTTTGGATTTGACTAGCCAGAGTGACAATGGTCGAATCTTGGCTCTGACGGTAAATTTTTTCCAGCTTGGTTTGGGGGATACTCGGTATTTGCAATAGGTCAGCTAATACCTGCCCAGGACTGACAGAGGGTAACTGCTCTGCATCCCCAACCAAGAGCAGTTTGGTATTGGTGGAGATATTGCTGAGGAGCTGATTGGCCAGCCAAGTGTCCACCATGGAGAACTCGTCCACGATGATAAAGTCAGCATCCAGATAATCATCCAAATGACTGGTATCATCATCTCCAGTCATACCGAGATGTCGGTGGATCGTAGCGCTGGGTAGTCCAGTCAGTTCGTTCATACGGCGAGCAGCTCGACCAGTCGGAGCAGCAAGGAGAATGGGCAAATCTGCCTTCTTTTTCAAATCCAAGTCTCGAAGCTGGCTATAGACAGCGATGATACCATTGATGACGGTTGTTTTTCCTGTTCCTGGTCCACCAGTCAGGATGAAGACTTTTTGTGTAATGGCGTCGAAAATAGCCTGCTTCTGAATCTGATCATAGTGGATGCCTAGGTCATCTTCAGCTTGGCTGATGGCATCGAGGATTTTTTCGTTTTCAAAGCGATCCTGATGGCCTTTTTCCAAGAGGCGGACCAGATTGCTGCGGATACCTTCCTCGGCAAAGAAGAGGCTGTTTTCAAAAATCTTAGTCTCAACATTTTGGACTTTGTCTTCTTCAATCAGGTGAGCTAATTCATCGGCTACCAGACTAGGGTCTAGCTCTACTTGGCGCGAACTCTCCAGAAGATCAATCGTATGTGCCAATAGGTCTCTGGCTTCCAAATAGGTATCGCCAGTTTCCATGGATTGGGTCAGGAGGGTATGAATCAAGCCAGCCCGAAAACGCTCAGGGGCATCACTTTCAATTCCCAACTGCTGGGCCAGCTGGTCAGCAATTTTAAAACCGATACCTTGGATATCTTCAACTAGTTGGTAGGGATAGTGCTCGACAATTTCCAGCGTTTCTTCCTTGTAGGTTTCCTGAATCTGAAAGGCTAGTTTGTTGGGAATGCCGTAGGCAGCCAGTTTGGCTAAGACCAGCTCTGTTCCATAGTTGAGTTGCAGTTTGGCCACAAAGGCTTCTCGGTTCTTGGCAGAAAGGCCAGCGATTTCTTTAAGTTTTTCTGGCTCAGCTAAAATCTTATCAATGGTTTCATCCCCATAGAGTTCCACAATTTTTTGAGCTGTCTTGACCCCGATGCCTTTAAAGTGGTCACTGGAAAAATATTTAACCAGCCCTTTGCTAGTCGGTTTTGCCCTCTCGTAGCGGGAAATTTTTAGCTGCTGTCCGTACTTTGGATGTTGGACTAGGTTGCCCCAAAATGTATAATCCTCGCCTTCGATAATATCGGCCATGGTTCCGGTCACGATAATCTCAAAATCATCAAAATCTTCACAATCCGTGTCTTGGATATCCAAGAGGAGGATTCGAAAGAAATTGCTGGGATTTTCAAAAATGATGCGCTCAATAGTGCCTGAAAAATAAAATTCTGTCATTGTTTATATATGCTCTTTAAAAAGCAAACCCAGCTGAGTAGTCAACTGAGTTTGGATGGAGTATACTCTTAAGTATTAGTAAGTCTTGAAAGGTAGGATTGGCCAGATGCGGAATTTAGCTTCGCCTTGAATCTGACTGGATTTAAAGGCACCTACTTGACGGCTATCCTTGGACACGATGCGATCGTCACCTAAAAGCAGGTACTCATCATCTAGGAGTTTGATGGTAAAGACGGGGCTACCTTCCTTGTCCACGGTAAAGGCTTGGGCTTGAGAGGCCAGCTTGCGGAAGAAAGTTCCGTTGTCCGTGTAATCCTTGCCTACATAAGTAGATTGGAGCTTGTCTTTTTTGAATTTCTTGATGTATTCTGTTAAGTAAGATTCATCAGTTTTTTTACCATTGATATAAAGGGTGTCGTTTTCGTACTGAATGGTATCGCCCGGAAGACCAATCACTCGCTTGACGACTTCTTTCTTTTTGCCATCGTCATCCTTTTCAGAGGCTACGACAATATCGAAGCGATCAATGGACTGGTGTTTCAAAACCATCAGATACTCCCCATTGGCTAAGGTTGGGTCCATTGAGTGGCCGTCTACCTTGACAGGTGCCCAGAGCAGCCAGCGAGTGAGTAAGATAACAGAGATAATCAGGGTAAAGACTCCCCACTCCTTGAGGAAGGCACGGAAGTCAAAGCGTTTGTTTTTCATAGTCTACCTTTCTAAGAGCTTTTTAGCTTTTTCTGTATTTTTAAAATGAAGTTTAGCAGTATGCTGGAGGCCAGCCATTCCATAGGCTTGGAGGATTTGGCTAGCAACCTGGTCACTCTTGCTCCCAGCTCCACTCGGAAGGGTGTAGCCAAGTTCTTGACTTAAATTTTCCAGATTTTCCAGGAAGAGGTCACGGGCGATAATGGAGCTAACAGCGACAGCTAGAAACTTTCTTTCTGCTTTCTCAATGAGGCTAACAGGATTTGGAAAATGATTTTTTTCATTTTGCAAGTATTTGTCATAATTCTGCTGACTGGTAAAGGCATCGATGACTATTTTTTCTGGTGTCAAACCTTTTTGTAACAGCAGATAAATGGCTTGATTGTGAAGGGCCACCTTGACAGACACGGCATTGTAACCAGAGGCAATCACTTCGTTATACTTTTCTGGAGACAGGAGCAGAGTCTGATGTTGGATTTCTTTTTTCAGAATTGGTGCCAGCTGCCGAATCTTAAGGTCGGTCAAGGCCTTCGAATCGCCCACGCCCAACTTGCGCAAGAAAGTGTGTTGTTCTGGGCTGACGAAGGAAGCAACAACTGCTAAACCACCAAAGTAAGAGCCATTTCCGACCTCATCAGTACCAATAAGAGCAATATTCTGAGTAGTGTCGACTGTTTCTTCGACTTGGTGGCCGAAAAAAGCAGCATAATGCCTGGCTTTTTCTCCTTGGAAAAGAACCTTACCAGAAGTATAGATACTAACAGTTGCCTGGTTTAATTTCAGTAAGTATTGGATATACTGATTTTTACTGGGCACAAGCTTGTCTTGATATTTCTGGACAAAAGCCTGAATTTCTTCTTGTTTAGGACTTAAAGTTATACTTTCCATAGCCCCTATTGTACCATAAAATGAAACTAGGGAAAATGGGAAAAATAGGATATTTAAAAGATTATGAAAAAATTACACATTTTTCTTCCCAACATGACATCAATGTCATGTTGAACCATATATGGTTGTTGTATAATATAGGTGTTGGGTCAATGTTTGAAAAAAACTGACCGCAAACAATATATTAACAAGGTTAAGAAGACCTTGTAAAAAAGGAGAACACATATGGAAAACTTTGCTATGATGGACAACCAATTTGCTGCGTTGACTGAAGAAGAAATGATGATGATCGACGGTGGATGGTCATTCTACGGTGTCCCTGTTGATATTTTCACAGTATCATTGGCTATTTTGGGTGGCTCATTGGTTTCAGGCTTCTTAGTAGGACTTTTTAGCTAATTAGTATTTCAAATAGAAGAAGGTGAATTTCATGAACAAAGATTTTAAATCATTGGATCAAAAATTTATGCCACTTACTGAAGCTGAATTGGTTGAAGTAGAAGGTGGATGGGTCGGTGGTGACCTTGTACGTGCCGTATTTGATATCGGTCGTGAAGTTGGTCGCACTGTACGTGGACTTGCTGTTCGTGCATATGGTCGTATTCGTTCTAGAATTGGATCAGGATCTGGTTCTAGCAACGGTGGTGGCACTAACAACGGTGGTGGCGCAGACCAAGGAATTTTTAACTAATATTTTTTGTTTCGACATAGAGCCTCTTGTTCGTCTTGATTGGGACAAGAGGCTTTTTAGTGTAGAATGGTCTGATAAAGTTACTTTATGTCTGTTTTTTAAGTAATTTTATGTTTACATGGAGTAAAACGACTGATACCATTGGAAAAATACGCCATATTAGTGTATGATAGAGATATCTATTTTTTGCTCGTTGTGAAAGTTTTCTTCCTAATTTATACTTGTTTTTTTGCTAGAGAGAACCGCTATGGATAAAGTTGACAAGCAGTTTTTATTGAATAGTATGTTTACTAATTAGGAGTTTTTATGCGAGGGTCGTTCTCCATAAAAGCAAATTTACACTTTTGTGAATAAAGGAGTTTGTATGAGATTTACAAAGCGTCATTATAGGGCTCAAGTTGACGCGAGAGATTGTGGTGTAGCAGCGCTAGCCATGATATATGGCTATTATGGTTCCTATTATTCTTTGGCTAGTTTGCGTGAAATGGCCAAGACAACTTTAAGAGGAACAACTGCTTTTGGGCTAGTGAAGGTTTCGGAAGAGTTAGGTTTTGAAACACGAGCCTTTAAAGCAGATATGTCTTTATTTGATATGAAGGGCATCGTTTATCCTTTTATCGCCCATGTTATCAAAGATAAGAAATTGCTTCACTATTATGTTGTGACTGGGCACGATAAACATTCGGTTTATATTGCGGATCCAGATCCGGCTGTTAAAATGACCAAACTTTCTAAGGAACAGTTTGCGCAAGAGTGGACAGGTGTCTCTATTTTCATCGCCCCAGCGCCAGAATATAGACCACACAAGGAAAAGAAAAACGGTCTCTGGTCTTTTGTTCCAATTTTAATGAAACAAAAGGGACTGATTGCCAATATCGTTATCGCAACGATGCTGGTGACGATCATCAATATCGTGGGCTCTTACTACATGCAGGGGATTATTGATACTTACGTACCGAATCAGATGAGGAATACCTTAGGGATCATTTCTCTCGGTCTAATAGTCGTCTACATTTTGCAACAGGTTCTAACTTATGCTCAGAGCTATCTGCTTCTCATCTTGGGCCAACGTCTTTCGATTGATGTGATTTTGTCCTATATCAAGCATGTCTTTCATCTGCCCATGTCTTTTTTTGCGACGAGAAGGACAGGGGAAATCGTATCGCGCTTCAACGATGCCAATAGTATCATTGATGCCTTGGCTAGTACTATTCTGTCCATCTTTTTGGATGTCTCTATCGTTGTCGTTATGGCAATTGTTTTGTTCTCGCAAAATTTCTATTTGTTCTTCATCAGTTTGCTCTCGCTGCCAATCTATATCGTCGTGATTTTTGCTTTCATGAAGCCATTTGAAAAAATGAATCGCGATACGATGGAATCTAATGCCATTTTGTCTTCTTCTATTATCGAAGATATCAATGGTATTGAGACGATCAAATCCTTGACAAGTGAAGATTTCCGCTATCAAAAGATTGATAGAGAATTTGTTGACTATCTGAAGAAATCATTTGCCTATAGTCGGATGGAAAACATCCAAATCGGCTTGAAGAAGACGGCTCAGCTCTTGCTGAATGTTGCAATCCTTTGGATGGGAGCCCTTTTGGTTATGGACAATAAAATGACCTTGGGGCAATTGATTACTTATAATACTTTGCTGGTTTATTTCACAAATCCGCTGGAAAACATTATCAATTTACAAACCAAGCTTCAGACTGCACAAGTTGCCAATAATCGCTTGAACGAGGTTTATCTGGTTGACTCTGAATTTATGGATAAAAAAGCGATCCGTGATTTGAGCATGACCAAGGGCGACATTGAGTTGAAAAATGTCAGCTACAAGTATGGCTATGGACGAAACGTTCTGTCAGATATTAATTTGACCATTGAAAGAGGCAGCAAGGTGGCCTTTGTAGGAATTTCTGGTTCTGGAAAGACGACTCTTGCTAAGATGATCGTGAACTTTTACGATCCAAACGAGGGAGAAATTCTGGTTAATAATATCAACCTCAATCAGATTGATAAGCATGTCTTGCGCCGTCATATCAATTACTTGCCGCAACAGCCTTATGTCTTTAATGGGACCATCTTAGAGAATGTTCTCCTAGGTGCCAAGCCTGGAACGACTCAGAAAGAAATCATTCGGGCGTTGGAAATTGCAGAAATCCGTGAAGATATTGAACGGATGCCTTTGAATTACCAAACAGAATTGACATCGGATGGTTCAGGAATTTCAGGTGGTCAGCGTCAGCGCTTGGCCTTGGCTCGGGCTCTTTTGACCGATGCTCCTGTTTTGATCCTTGATGAGGCGACCAGCAATCTGGATATCTTGACAGAGAAAAAGATTATTGACAACCTTTTGGAGTTGGACAAGACCATCATTTTCATTGCCCATCGATTGACTATTGCGGAGCGATCTGAAAAAGTGGTTGTTCTGGACAAGGGTGAAATCGTGGAGCAAGGAACGCATGAAGAGTTGGTTGCTCAGGATGGCTTCTATGCTCATCTGGTGAATAGTTAGAAAGGAGAAAGAAGATGGAAGAACATTACTTAGAGAGTGCTGAATTTTATAACCGTAGATATTCTAGCTTTTCTGTGCGCGTGATTTTACCGACTTTCTTCTTGTTGATTTTTGTGGTCTTATTCTCCCTATTTGCTAAAAAAGAAATCACTATTACTTCAGGTGCTTCTATTGAGCCTAGCAAGATTCTGGCTAACATCCAATCAACCAGTAACAATGCCATTGTCACTAATAATTTGAAGGAAAACAAGATTGTTAAAAAAGGGGATCTTTTAGTTCAGTATAAGTCTGATAGTGAAAATACTCAAAAAGAAACCTTCTCCTCTCAAGTAGAAAGCTTGAAGGAGCAAAAACGTCAATTGGAGCTGCTGCAAGAAAGTCTGAAGACGGGGACTAGCCAGTTTTCAGGAGAGGATCGCTTCGGCTATGAGCAAGCATTTAATGATTACAAGAATCAAGCTGCGAGTATCCGTAGTAATACTGAGCAGCAAAATTCGACCATTGCTTCTCAAAATTCAGCAGCTAGCAATTCACAGGCAGAGCTGGGGAATTTGATCAATGAAACAAATGCCAAATTAGCAGATTACCAGACCCTTAGAAATGCTATCCAAAATGGGACAAGTGTCCCTTCGACTAATGCCGGCTATAGCATCTATCAGGCTTATGAGACACAAGCTGCTGCAGATAGTCAAGGTCAGCTAAAGAGTCAGGTTCTTTCGCAAATTGATAGTCAGATTTCTCAGTTTGAATCAGCTCTTGCAGGTTATCGGGTGCAGTATGCGGGCTCTGGTGCTCAGCAAGCCTATTCTGGTAGCCTGGATAGCCAGCTTGAGTCTTTGAAAGCTCAGCAGTTGACTAAAGTTGGTCAAGAATTGACGGCCTTGAATCAAAAGATTTTAGAAGTTGAAAATAATCTCAAGGTGCAAGGTGGTATCACTCAAAAGGGCATGATCACAGCAACTGAAGATGGTATTCTCCATCTAAATCCTGAAACAGCAGGAGCGAATCTGGTTCCCGAAGGGAAGTTACTCGCTCAGTTGTATCCTGTTTTGACCAAGGAAAAAAAGGTTGTCATCACAACCTATGTGACCTCGAAAGATGTAGCTAGTCTGAAAAAAGGTGAGACTCTGCGTTTCACTGCAATGGATGGAAATAATAAAGAATTTGTTCTCAAATCTAAAATTTCAAACATTGACAACAATGCGACGAAAACGGAAAAAGGCAATTTCTTTAAGGTGGAAGCTGAAATAAGCTTAACGGATGCCCAAGCCAAGAAGATGCGTTATGGTATTGAAGGTCGTGCGGTAGTCATTACAGGAAGCAAAACCTACTTTGACTATTACTTGGATCAATTCTTGAGAAGAGACTAAAGAAAGAATGTTTAATAAGTCTTGATTGAAGTTCTTATCTCGCAAATATGAAAAACCAAAGTACAACCATGGTTTTTACAGATCCCTAAAAGATAGAGGAAAAGAGTTTGTTTGTTACCCTCTTGTTGACTAAATGAGGATCCCGTTTTATTTGGCGATTTATCATACAAAAAATCGAAGCCGAAAGGCTTCTTTTTATACTTGTTTTTTAATGTTCTGTGTGATATTATATTTTAAGAAACATATGTTGTGCAACAATCGTATCTAAAAGGAGTTTTGATGCCACCTAAAAATAAATTTACTCGTGATGAAATTATCCAAGCAGCTCTAGGGATTGTCAGGGAAGACGGTTTAGCTGGTTTGACCGCTCGTTCTCTAGCGGAACGATTACAGTCTAGCCCCAAGGTTATTTTCGGTCAGTTTGAAAATATGGAGGATCTAAGTCATTCGGTTGTTCGGGCGGCTGAATTCGTTTTGGTCCAATATATTCGTTCGGCTTTGGAGCGAGCCAAGCCTTTCAGAGCAGTTGGCATGGCCTATATCCTTTTTGCCAGTCAGGAGCCTCAGCTTTTTAAAATTCTCTATCTAAATCCTCACAAGCACCCCATTGAGTCTTTCAAGAACTTTTTACCTCAGAAAGACCATAGTTATCAGCAGATATTAGAGTCGATTGTGGAGGATTATCCCATGTCCATAGAGAGTGCAGAGTTCGTTTATCAGCATTTATTTATCTATTCTCATGGTTTGGCTAGCATGATAGCATCGGGTATTTATTCTTTTAGTCAGGAGGAAGTGACAGAGCGCTTAACGCAAGTATTTACTGCCCTCCTAAAGGAAATGAAAGGAAAGCAAGAATGATTAGATTAAAGGAAATTCGCAAATCCTACAATGGGAGAGAAGTTTTAAAAGGAATTGATTTGGAGATTGCTGACCAAGATTACTTGGTCATTTTGGGAGCTTCTGGATCTGGAAAGTCAACCTTGCTCAACGTTTTATCAGGCCTAGAAAAGCCAGACAGTGGTCATGTGTACTACGGTGAGGAAGATCTATCCCAGCAGACAGAAGGTCAATTAACGGCTTTTCGTCGAGCGAAGATTGCCTTTATTTTTCAGCAGTATTTCTTACTTCCAAATCTTACAGTGGAGCAAAATGTCAAAATGGGCGCCAACCTAGCAGGCAATCAAGATTATGTCCGTATTTTGGAGGCTTTAGGTTTAGGTGATAAACTTCAGCATTATCCAAGTCAGCTGTCAGGTGGTGAGCAGCAGCGGGTGGCTATTGCACGAGCCCTAGCTAAAAGACCGCGTGTCCTCTTTTTGGACGAGCCTACTGGAGCCTTGGACGAAGCAACAGGTCGTCAGATTCTAGCCTATATTTCAAGTCTTCAAGAGGAGCTAGGTTTTACGCTGGTCATGGTGACTCACAATGCAAATATTGCTCAGATGGCTAAGACTATTGTCCATATCAATAGCGGTCAGATTCAAAGCTTAGAGAGAAATAGCCAGCCCAAGACGGCCTATGAGATTGGATGGTAAGCTATGTTTTCAATAAAAGATTTGTATAGATTAGTCGTTGTATCAATTATTAGCTTTTGTGCGGTCTTTGTGACCAATCTCTTCCTAAATTTTTATCTGGATATCCGTTTACTAGATCAAACAAATTGGTTGCCTGAGATTCGAGCTGCTTACGATGCTCAAGTTGCGATTTCTTGGTTGATTGCATCCATTAGCGGAGCTGTTTTATCCCTAACATCGATACTCCTTCTCTTTTTTTACATTCGGCAATTTATTGACCAGCATAAGCCAGAATTAGGAGTTTTAAAGGCTCTGGGCTATAAAAACTGGGAAATTGCTCGAAAGTTTTGGATTTTTAGTCTTCCAATTGGCTTGGGAACAGGCGCTGGCTATTTCTCTTCGTTTGTCATGATGCCGCATTTTTATCAGTTGCGTAATCAAAGCGGAGTTTTGCCTGAAATTACCATTCGACAACATTGGTCCCTTTTCCTGTTTCTCGTTGTCTTGCCAACTTTAGCCTTTGCTGCTTTAGCTGTTCTCTACGCTAGTTATTGTCTACGCTTGCCTGCTTTAGACTTGCTCAAGCGGGTCAGACCTAGTCGAAAGTCACCAAAAAGGAAAACAGTAAAGCAAATAAGGAAAGGCCGCCCCTTTTTAAAAGACCTTTCTGCCAGCCTGCTCTGGTCTAGAAAATTATTAATATTCTTTGTCATTTTCGGTTCAATGTGCTTTTCAGCTATGATTCAACTATCATTTGGTATGAAAGAATTGACAGATGAAACCATTCAGATCATGATGATGTCAATCGGTACTGTCCTATCAGTAGCAATCCTCTATCTGTCGCTGGGAGTACTCCTGCAGGAAAATAAAGAAACCCTAGCTATTATGAAGGTTTTTGGTTATAGCAGAAATGAGTGCCATAAGAGTTTATTTGCTCCTTATCGTATTCTTGCTTTTTTGGGCTTTGTCTTAGGAACGGGCTATCAATACGGGATTATGCAGCTTTTACTCAGATTGATGGAAAAATCAATAGCTCAGAAAGTTGACTATGATTTTGATTTTGGAGTCTGCTTGATGACTTTGCTAGTCTTTGTCTTAGTCTATGAAAGTTTAATCTATTTATCCAGTAGAAGGATAGATCAACTGACTATTAAGCAGGTCATGTTGGGAGAATAAAAGAGGCTGGGACAAAAGTCCTAGCCTCTCAATTGTCTTTGGAATGTCGAGCAAGACGCAGTGGTTGAGTGGGCTCTACTACGCTGATTTCATCAGCTTTTACAGCCCTACTCAACTGTGCGGAGGTGGGACGACGAAATCGAATTCTAACGAATGACCGATTTCTGTCCCACTCTCTTTTTTGCTGATGATATGCTGGATGCCTGTTTGGAGGTGCTTGAGGATGTGTGTGATTTCCTTTGGAAAAACTTTGTAGTTTTCCAAGTCTGTCAGGGGGATCCAGTAGACTTGTTCTTGCTTATGTTGGTAGTCAAATTGCTTGCCGTGAGGCTTCATCAGATAATAGAAGCAAATCTCATGACAGTCTAGTCCCTTGAGGACGCCGGTTGAGTTTGAAAATAAATTTTCATGGACAAAAGCCAGCTTTTCAATCTCATACTTTTGTCCTGTTTCTTCGAAAACTTCTCGCCGGACAGCTTCTTCGGAGGTCTCTCCAAATCTGACCGCCCCTCCCACTGAATAGAAATAGTCTTCGCTAGGAGAAGATATGACACAGAGGGCTTCCTCCTCAATGATAAGAGCAGCAGCCCGATAGCGAAAGCGCTCCTGTCCTTGCCTATAAGAAATATCCTTTGCCATAGTATCCTCCTTGCGTTTTTTAGTTTACTTGATTTAGAGCTTCCTGTCAACACTTTCTGTACCCAGACAGTTCTATTCTTTCTCTCTTGCGACAGGCTTTTTTTCCTGTTAAAATAATGACATGACTCGTTATAAAGCCCTTATTTCCTACGACGGACATGACTTTGCTGGCTTTCAGCGCCAGCCTCATGCTCGGAGTGTTCAGGAAGAAATTGAAAAAACCTTAACTCGTATCAACAAAGGCCAGCCCATTGTCATCCACGGAGCTGGTCGGACCGACAGCGGCGTTCATGCGCTTGGGCAGGTCATTCACTTTGACCTCCCGTCAGCTAGGGATGAAGAAAAGCTACGTTTTGCCTTGGATACCCAGACGCCAGAAGATATTGATGTCATTTCTGTGGAGGAAGTGACGGAAGATTTCCATGCCCGTTACAAGCCGCACAGTAAGACCTATGAGTTTCTGGTGGATATTGGTCGGCCAAAAAATCCGATGATGCGCCACTATGCGACCCACTATCCCTATCCTTTGGAAATTCCTCTGATGGAGCAGGCCATTAAAGCCTTGGAGGGGACACACGATTTTACAGGCTTTACAGCCTCGGGTACCAGTGTGGAAAATAAGGTTCGTACGATTACAAAGGCCAGTCTGACTTTTGATGCGCAACGCAATTTTCTAGTCTTTACGTTTTCTGGCAATGGCTTTCTCTATAAACAAATCCGCAACATGGTGGGAACCCTGCTCAAGATTGGAAATAAGCGGATGCCAGTCAACCAAATCGAACGGATTTTAGAAGAAAAGGATCGGCAGCTAGCTGGGCCAACCGCAGCGCCTAATGGTCTTTACCTAAAGGAGATTATCTATGAAGAATAAGCTGATTTTAGCCCTTTCTGGCAATGATATTTTTAGTGGTGGTGGTCTTCATGCGGATCTGGCTACTTATACGGTCCATGGCCTGCATGGTTTTGTAGCGGTGACTTGCTTGACCGCTATGACGGATAAGGGCTTTGAAGTTCTTCCGACCGACGAGCAGGTCTTTGCGCAGCAACTCTCCTCGCTCAAAGATGTGCCGTTTTCGGCAATCAAGTTGGGCTTGTTACCAACGGTTGCCATTGCAGATCAGGTTCTGGACTTCATCAAAAAGCAAACGGGCATACCAGTCGTGCTAGACCCTGTCCTAGTCTGTAAGGAAACCCACGATGTGGAAGTCTCTGCCCTCCGAGATGAATTGATCAAATTTTTCCCTTATACGACCATTATCACGCCCAATCTACCAGAAGCGGAGATCCTGACCCAGTCGAAGATCAAGAGTCTGGATGACCTCAAGGCTGCGGCTGTGACCCTCCATGAACTGGGAGCTCAAAATGTCGTGATTAAGGGAGGGAATCGTTTCAGTCAAGATCAGGCCCTTGATTTATTTTACGATGGCAAAGACTTTGTGTTGTTGGAAAGTCCTGTTTTACCAGATAATAATACAGGGGCAGGCTGTACCTTTGCTTCTAGCATAGCTAGTCAGCTTTTGGCAGGCCAATCCCCTCTTGAAGCCGTCAACTATTCAAAAGATTTTGTTTACCGCGCTATCCAGCGCTCAGATCAGTATGGAGTTATTCAATATGAAAAATAATCAGACAAGAAAAATCGCTTTGCTGGCTGTCATTACAGCCCTATCCATTGTTTTGGGGAATTTTTTCAAAATCCCTACGCCAACTGGTTTTCTAACCTTGCTAGATGCAGGGATTTACTTTACCGCATTTTATTTTGGTCGTAAGGAAGGAGCCTTGGTTGGTGGCTTGTCTGGTCTCTTGATTGACTTGGTGGCAGGCTATCCTCAGTGGATGGTCTTTAGCCTCATCTGCCATGGCCTTCAAGGCTACTTTGCTGGCTTCACTGACAAGCAGCGTTACATCGGTTTGCTCTTGGCTGGACTTGCCATGGTCGGCGGCTATGCTCTCTTTGGTAGCATTTTGAGTGGACCAGGTGCAGCTATCGCAGCGATTTGGGGCAATGTCATGCAAAATATTTTTGGCTTGGTGGTCGGCTATGCCCTTTACAGAGCTTTTCCCCTTGCCTTGAAAAGAGCCCTTCAGCCAGAGTAAGTGAGGTCAAAGATGGATTTAGAGAAGCTTGAAAAGGAAACCAGACAGATTGCCACGGATGTCTTGGACAAGGCAGGTTTGGTCAAGGGAAATATTTTTGTCCTAGGTCTATCTTCTAGTGAAGTCATGGGGGGAAACATTGGCCAGCATTCCAGCAGGGAAGTCGGTCAGGTCATTGTCAAGACCTTGTTAGATATTCTGCAAGCGCGGGGGATTTACTTGGCCGTTCAAGGCTGTGAGCACCTCAACCGTGCCTTAGTTGTGGAACGAGAATTGGCAGAAAAGAAAGACCTAGAGATTGTCAATGTCCTGCCTAGTCTACATGCAGGCGGGAGTGGCCAGCTAGCGGCTTTTGACTATATGCAGGATCCTGTGGAGGTTGAGTTTATCACAGCCCATGCTGGCTTGGATGTGGGAGATACGTCAATCGGTATGCATGTCAAGCATGTTCAGGTTCCGATTCGCCCTCAGCTGCGCAGTTTAGGTCAGGCTCACGTTACAGCCCTTGCCAGTCGTCCCAAGTTGATTGGCGGAGCTAGAGCGTCATATATTGAAGATAGGATTCGGAAATCTTAGTAGAAGAGGAGAAGAGGCTGGGACAAAAGTCCTAGCCTCTCAATTGTCTTTGGATTGTCGAGCAAGACGCAGTGGTTGAGTGGGCTCTAATACGCTGATTTCATCAGCTTTTACAGCCCTACTCAACTGTGCGGAGGTGGGACGACGAAATCGAATTCTAACGAATTACCGATTTCTGTCCCACTCTCTTTTCCCAAATGGTAGACTTTGCTAGTCGATTCTCGTGTTGGCGAGGGAAATAATCCCACAGTGATAGGAAAATAGTGTCTGCTAAGAGCTGGGGAAATGGTCAAAAAAGAGCAAAAAGTGGCTTGGGTTTTGACTTGTGAAAGGGGAAAAAGGCGAAAAATAAAAGGTGTCGCTTGAAAAAACTGCTACTTATGTTATAATGGATTGTATGCAAAAAATTTGAAGGAGAACTGACAGAATGTCTGTATCATTTGAAAACAAAGAAACAAATCGTGGTGTATTGACTTTTACTATCGGTCAAGACCAAATCAAACCTGCTTTGGATCGTGCTTTTAATGCAGTTAAGAAAAATATTGCTGTACCAGGTTTCCGTAAAGGTCATATTCCTCGTCCAGTCTTCAACCAACGTTTTGGTGAAGAGTCACTTTATCAAGATGTCTTGAATGCATTGCTTCCAGCAGCTTATGAAGCAGCTGTAAAAGAAGCTGGTCTTGAAGTGGTTGCACAACCAAAAATTGATGTGACTTCAATGGAAAAAGGTCAAGAATGGGTGATCACTGCTGATGTTGTGACAAAACCTGAAGTGAAATTGGGTGCTTACAAAGACCTTGAAGTATCTGTAGAAGTTTCTAAGGAAGTTACTGATGCTGAAGTTGATGAGCGCATTGAGCGTGAACGCAACAACTTGGCTGAATTGGTTCTGAAAGATGGAGCAGCAGCTGAAGGGGATACAGTTGTCATCGACTTTGTTGGTTCTGTTGACGGTGTTGAATTTGACGGTGGAAAAGGCGACAACTTCTCACTTGGACTTGGTTCAGGTCAATTCATCCCAGGCTTCGAAGACCAATTGGTTGGTCACTCAGCTGGTGAAACAGTAGACGTTGTTGTAACCTTCCCAGAAGACTACCAAGCAGCTGATCTTGCTGGTAAAGAAGCAAAATTCGTTACAACAATCCATGAAGTAAAAGAAAAAGAAGT
This sequence comes from Streptococcus cristatus, assembly GCF_001578775.1. Classification (GTDB taxonomy): domain Bacteria; phylum Bacillota; class Bacilli; order Lactobacillales; family Streptococcaceae; genus Streptococcus; species Streptococcus cristatus_A. The sequence continues at coordinate 497,110 of NZ_KQ969062.1, forward strand.
TCCAGCTCTTGATGATGAACTTGCAAAAGACATCGACGAAGAAGTTGAAACTCTTGCTGAATTGAAAGAAAAATACCGCAAAGAATTAGCAGAAGCGAAAGAAGCAGCTTACAACGATGCAGTTGAAGCAGCAGCGATCGATCTTGCAGTAGAAAATGCAGAAATCGTTGACCTTCCAGAAGAAATGATTCACGAAGAAGTTCATCGCGCTGTGAACGAATTCCTCGGCAACATGCAACGTCAAGGTATCTCTCCTGATATGTACTTCCAAATCACTGGTACAACTCAAGAAGACCTTCACAAACAATATGAAGCAGATGCTGCAGCACGCACTAAGACGAACCTTGTTGTAGAAGCAGTTGCGAAAGCAGAAGGCTTTGAAGCTAGCGCTGAAGAAGTTGAAGCAGAAATCACTTCATTGGCAACAGACTACAACATGGAAGCAGACCGCGTTCGCCAATTGCTTTCAGAAGAAATGCTTAAACATGATATCGCTGTTAAGAAAGCAGTTGAAGTCATCACAAGCACTGCTAAAGTAAAATAATAGCTTCTAGTCAGCCCTAGTGGATGACAAATGCAAGCACAAGAGAGAACGATTTGTTCTCTCTTTTTTTTGATGTTGGAGAGCTTGTTTCGAAATAAGAACTGTTCAAGAGAGATGCGGGCAACCTAGGCCTCGGCTGGTCACTTTTCCTATAGATTCATGGTATTCTAGGCCTCGGCTGGTCACTTTCCTTTAGTTTTTAAGGTAAATGATACTTGAGATAGCTGTTGACCAAAAGCAAGTGTCTAACGAGAAGAGATGTCTCTTGTTTGGAAATCAGCTAGCAGAGCTGGCTAGTCTAGTTGTTTTCTAGGTCTCAAATAAGGAATTATTTCAAAAGCAAATAGGATAACAAAATGAAGTTTTTAGCTGATTGCTGAGAAATGCTAGGTTGTAATAGAGAGATATTTAGCTTTTAGACAGATTTTTTTGGGGAGCTTGTGATATACTGTTAGTATGGAAAAAATGATATTGTTTACGGCGTGCATGCTGTGACCGAGGCCTTGATGGCCAATACGGGAAATAAACTTTACATTCAGGATGACTTGCGTGGCAAAAACGTGAGCAAGCTGAAAGATTTGGCGGCAGAAAAGAAGGTCTCTATCTCTTGGACCCCCAAGAAAACCTTGCAGGAGATGACGGATGGAGCCGTTCACCAAGGCTTTGTTTTGCGGGTATCGGAGTTTGCCTATGCAGATTTGGCGGATGTTTTGAAAAAAGCGGAGCAGGAAGAGAATCCTCTTCTGTTGATTTTGGATGGCTTGACAGACCCGCATAATCTGGGCTCTATCTTGCGCACGGCTGACGCTACCAATGTCACGGGAGTGATCATTCCCAAGCACCGAGCAGTCGGCGTGACACCAGTTGTGGCCAAGACCTCTACGGGCGCTATCGAGCACATTCCTATTGCCCGTGTGACCAATCTCAGCCAGACTCTGGACAAGCTCAAGGAAGCTGGCTTCTGGATTTTTGGGACGGATATGCAGGGGACGCCTGTTCATAAGTGGAATACGGCAGGCAAGCTAGCCCTCATTATCGGTAACGAAGGTAAGGGCATTTCCAGCAACATCAAGAAGCAGGTGGACGAGATGCTGACCATTCCCATGAATGGCCATGTCCAAAGCCTCAATGCCAGCGTCGCAGCGGCCATTCTCATGTATGAAGTCTTTAGAAATCGGGTGGGCTAATGCAAGTACTTGGAAGCTATCTGTTAGAGAAATATCAAACAGAAACGTTTGAACCGATCATTTATGATATCTATCATAATAAAAGAGAAGATAATTATTGCTTTTGCTTTGAAATCACTGAGGAAGCAGATCAGTATCCCTTAGAGGATTTATTGATCCAATATTCCTTGAACTGCACGGATTTATACGGTCAAGGCAGTCAGGTAAATGGCGCTTTGAAATACCTAATTGAGGTCGAAACCTTATCCAGTGATAAGGCGGATCTCATCAGCATTCTCAATTTTTCTACAATTTTAAATAAAGAGATTGTGAATTATGTAAAAGGAAAATATGAATGCCTTGCTGAAAAGAGATGTATAAGTTCCTTTTATATGGGAAATCAAAAAGTGGAAGTTCCTGTGCTTGCTTACCGAAGTGATAACACTGGGATGGTTTCTTTTCAAAATAAATATCCAGAAGGACAATTAACAAATTTATTTTTAGAAGATAAAAAATATGATGTTGAGAGTGTGGATGGGGAATGGACCTGTATTGAATTGCTTAATGGCAAAGCAAACCTGATTTTAAAAAATTCACAAGATGAATATTTCCAATATATTTTTGATTTGAAAGGCTTTCAAGGTGTTAGTCCTATTCTAGACTAACCGAGCGAAACTAGCTTTCCTAAGAAGCAAGAAATTTCCAATAGCTAGTCCTGATATGGTGGTAAGCAAATCACCACTACTAACCCGCTGATGTCCATGGAGAAGCCTTCTCTTTGGTAACTAAAAAATGATGGAGAAAAAAGATGACCTTTAAAATTTTAACGGATTCGACGGCAGATCTGCCAGAAAGCTGGACCCAAGAACATGATGTGCAGGTTCTGGGCTTGACGATTCAGCTGGACGGGCAAACCTACGAGACTGTCGGACCGGATAAGCTGACCAGTGAGCAGCTTTTAGCCAAGATGGAGTCCGGCAGCAAGCCAACTACCAGCCAGATCAATGTTGGCCAATTTGAAGATGTTTTCCGCCAGTATGCTCAGGAGGGCACAGCGGTTCTCTATGTGGCCTTTGCTTCAGCCTTGTCTGGAACCTACCAAAGTGCAGTCATGGCGCGTGAGATGGTCTTAGATGATTACCCTGAGGCAATCATCACTATCCTTGATACCAAGGCAGCTTCGATGGGTGAAGGGCTCTTGGTGATGAAGGCCGTAGAAGCTAAGGAAGCAGGTCAAAGTCTAGAGCAGACGGCAAACTTGCTCCAAAGTCTAGTGCCTAGAGTCCAGACCTATTTCTTAGTAGATGACCTCAACCACCTCATGCGGGGGGGCCGCATTTCCAAGGCAGCGGCTCTCATGGGAAGCTTGGTCAATATCAAGCCCATCATCGCAGTCACAGCTGACGGAAGTCTGGATTCGGTCGCTAAGGTGCGAGGCAAGAAGAAGGCGCAGGCTGAGGTGGTTCGGATGACCTTAGAGACGATTTCTGATCCACGGGTGGTGGTCGCCTATGCAGGTGAAAAAGAAGTCGCTGAAAATGTCAAGGAGCAGCTTTTGGCTTCTGGACAAATCACAGAAGTTCTTATCCTGCCTCTTGGTCCGGTTATTTCGACGCATACTGGGCCAGGTACCCTAGGACTCTTTAGCATTGGCAGTGAACTTTCAGACTAAATAGAAATGAAATCGTTATTTTATAAATAATTGCATCAAATATATTGACTTTTGGTTAGAAAATTTGGTATGATAGTAGGCGGTATTGTTTACCCCATTTGTAAGGCCCCGGAACCTTTCAAATAACTCGCGGACCGGAACATCCGCCCTGTAAACAAAAACGATATTCATATAGGAGAAATCATGAACAAAACAACATACATGGCTAAGCCAGGTGAAGTTGAACGCAAATGGTATGTAGTAGACGCTACTGATGTACCTCTTGGACGCCTTTCTGCAGTTGTAGCAAGCGTACTTCGTGGAAAAAACAAACCAACATTCACACCACACACTGATACAGGTGACTTCGTAATCGTTATCAACGCTGAAAAAGTTAAATTGACTGGTAAAAAAGCAACTGATAAAGTTTACTACACTCACTCAATGTACCCAGGTGGTTTGAAGTCTATCACTGCTGGTGAACTTCGCTCTAAGAACGCTGTTCGTTTGATCGAAAAATCAGTTAAAGGTATGCTTCCACACAATACTCTTGGCCGCGCTCAAGGTATGAAGTTGAAAGTATTTGTAGGCGCTGAGCACACTCACGCTGCACAACAACCAGAAGTTCTTGATATTTCAGGACTTATCTAAGGAAAGGAACAATAAAGTATGTCACAAGCACAATATGCAGGTACTGGACGTCGTAAAAACGCTGTTGCACGCGTTCGCCTTGTTCCAGGAACTGGTAAAATCACTGTAAATAAAAAAGATGTTGAAGAGTACATCCCACACGCTGACCTTCGTTTGGTTATCAACCAACCATTCGCAGTTACTTCAACTGTTGGTCAATACGACGTTTTCGTAAACGTTGATGGTGGTGGCTACGCTGGTCAATCAGGCGCTATCCGTCACGGTATCGCTCGTGCCCTTCTTCAAGTAGACCCAGACTTCCGCGATTCATTGAAACGCGCAGGCCTTCTTACTCGTGATGCTCGTATGGTAGAACGTAAGAAACCAGGTCTTAAGAAAGCACGTAAAGCTAGTCAGTTCTCAAAACGTTAAGAACCAGCTACAATACAGCATTTACAACACTTCATGGTTCACACCATGGGGTGTTTTTTTGATGATTTTTAGCAAAATTCACACCACTTTTCACACCAAATTCACACCATTATTTATTTAGGGAGCGATAAGCAATCTCTCCAACAGCCATTGGAATCACATTTGAAGTGTTGACATAAGTCTTAGTTGTAATCGTATCACTATGGGTTAGTGCTTCAGAAATAGCTTCGATAGACGTTCCAGCCTGTTTAGCAAGTGTGGCTCCTGTATGCCGTAGCTTGTGTAAGCTCTGGGTGTCGCTTTCTGATATTTTTCCTCTTATTGTTATTGAATTTCCTTATCCTCCTAGCTAACAATATTGATACTGAGAAATACATTTTTTATCATTTAGAATATAAGTTTTAAAGTATGGAATTTAATCGATAGTTGGAAAAGGTTTTCGAGTATGCTATAATATACTCCGCAGTATAATAGTTTGGTTTAACTTAACATTGCAAAATAAGTATAAAAAGCTGAGGTATAAATTTTGAAGAAGTTGATTATAGTTTGTGATGAAAAACATAGAAAGTATGGAGATTATCTTTCGCAATTGATTAGTTTAGAAGATGACACAGAAGATTGTGTTGTTGGAATAAAAGATGGCGAAGTTGCTACACAAGTATGGTCTGAAAAAGAGTACCAATCTAATGCACCTCAAATCTCGTCTTCGCAGTATATACTATTTATTGGTGAGAGTAAACTAATCAAAGAGAAAGGACTTCATATGAAAGCCGTGTTTTCAAAATACGGTATGCGATATGGATGGCTTGGGAAGCAAGCTATTTTAACGGTGGAAGAAAGTATATCAGTTAAAGAGTATGATGAATTTCTAAACTTTGCGCTTGACAATCAAGCGGATATAGAAAGATTAGTAGAGAAAAAAGAGAATAAAAGCTTTGTTGATAAGGTGAAGGAAAATCCTATGGTAGGTGCAAAAGTAGCTGGAATTGCTGCTTTAGGAGTGTTGGGTGGAGCAGTCGGGCTATCCCCCATTATAGGATTAAAGATTAAGAGAACTATTGACTTGAAAAAAGGAATTAGGGAACAGCAATATAGTTGCGCAATAATTAAGTTTTATTTAGAAGGTCTTTCGGCATTTTTAGGAATGTAATGTCAAAGGTGGTTGAATCCTTATGTCAGATTTTGAAAATGGTTATAAGTTTTTTGGAAGCAATTCTGCGGGATTTGTAGGTGCTAACTACACAGCGGGCTATGTTGCGGATGTTGAAAATGAGATAGACAAACTAGTAAAGGATTTAAACTCTTTTGAAGGATTTAAAACTGCCTCTGAAAAGTTAAAAGGGGATATTGCAGAATTCTGGCATGCTGGTACTTTTAATATTAAAGCAGTAGTTGAAGGTTCAAAAAATAGAGCTTGGGTGGATAGAAGTCATGATTTCGCTTCGACTGATATTTCTACAAATTTTGGTGATAATTATGGGCTGAAATTCTATTCTTCAGGGCAAGAAAGTGCTAAGGCGCAAGCTGTAAGTGTTTTTCAACGATTTAATGAATACCGTTCAGGAGGTGGAAGTGATAGTCTAGAAACCTTCCTGTTGAAAAGAGGTTACAATGAAATCGATAAGATACTCAATGATCCGATTTATGCAGGGCAAATTAGAATAATTCCTAGAGATCAGCTTGAGGAGGCGGTTTCTTGGCTTCAAAAAATGATTAACACAGAATTAACAAGGAGACCTGAACAGGTTCAGCGTTATCGAGAGACACTGGCACTGTTGACTGATAGATTAAAGAGTAGCGATGGTGTGGAATCTATTCCTTTATCAAAACAGGAAGCGGAATCACTTGCAACATTGGCAAAGGAAGGAAAAGTTGATTCTGAAAAACTTGGGCTTACGCCAACTGAATTAATACATTTTAAAAATATTTTAAAACAATCATTTAAAGCTGGAATGACTGCTGCAACTATCTCGGTGATGTTAAAAATTGCTCCAGAAGTTTACAAAGCTATATCCTACTTGATAAAAAATGGTGAACTTGATGAGAAACAGTTTCAAAAGATAGGTTTTGCAGCTTTATCGGGGGGAAGTGAAGGCTTTGTTAGAGGAACAATTTCAGCAGCATTGACTGCTTCTTGTAAAGCTGGATTCTTAGGAGAAACGGCTAAGATGATAGATCCAACAATTATTGGTACTTTTACTGTTCTTACTGTCAATGTGATCAAGAATGCTTTTCTAGTTTCTATTGGGAAAAAACAAACGCGTGACCTAACGGAGGAATTAGTAAGAGATATGTATATATCCACTTGCTCCTTAATAGGTGGGGGAGTTTCTCAATGCGTTATTGAAATTCCAGTATTTGGTTACCTTATTGGTAGTTTCCTTGGATCAATTTTTGGTTCTTTCACGTATAATATTGGGCAAAAGGCTGTTGTTTCATTCTGTGTTGATTCGGGATTCACTTTGTTTGGATTAGTGACACAAGATTATACCTTGCCAAGAGAGCTTCTAGAAGAAATTGGAATTGAAACTTTTGATTATGAAACATTTGATATAGATACGTTTGAAGTGAACAGTTTTGATTTTGATACATTCGATGCAGATAGTTTTAAACCGGATACACTTAATATTACTTTTCTCCGGAGAGGTGTTATTGGGGTATCTACGATTGCTTATATTTAAGTTGCAAAAAACTAAAGATACCTATGTAATAGTTTCAACTAATTTATAGAAAGCATCTCCTTGTTGAGATGCTTTTGTTCTCTTCTGAAAAATTAATGCCTTAGCAATATAGAAAAACACCCTCATCCCTAGTTCTGCTAAAAGCATTGGATAAGAGTGTTTTTTTATAAGAACGATAGACGCTGATTATTCTTCGTCTTTTTTGATAATGTTTTTAACGCCTGCGATAGCACCTTCAACAGCGCCTTTTGCGTCTTCAGCGACTTCTTTCACTTTTGAAGCTACTTTTTCAGCAGTTCCTTCTGCTTGAGTTTTTGTATCGCCAGTAAGTTTACCGAAGCCTTCTTTGAGAGAACCTTTAGCTTGGTTGAATTTTTCTTCGATTGACATGGAAATTTCCTCCGTTTATTTAGTGTATTATCTAAGTTGGATGCTGTTTGATACTCATTCAAGCGAGATAATAGATACAGTATAGACTCTTTGGTAACAAAAAGCAAATAACTGCTACGAAATGACAAAATATTTTAATAAGTCACGACATTAATTTCGCCTTTGTCATATTCTGCAATGAAGATATCGGAGACATTTTCAAAGCCTTCTTTTTGTAATTTGGACATCAACCACTCTTCTGACTTGCCGATAGTTTCTAAGATTTCAAGTTGGACAACTCCATCGGTAATGATCGGATACTTCGGATTTTCATCGCCAATTCTTACGATGATCAATTGACCATTTTGCTCGATGACGGCTCTTTTGACTTCTTTTAATTGGAAGACTCCTTGGGAGCGTAATTTCAAAGCGACGTCTGATGCGGATAGCCCTTTTGAACGGCAGGCTTCAGGATCTAGTTTGCCGTTTTTGATGATAATGGTTGGTTTCCCGTCAATCAGATGTTTGATATAGGAAACGTTGGTGTTGAGCCATTTTAAGAGCAAGATCAGAATGGTCCAGATGATTAAGATGACTGCGTATTGAAGGATAGTAATGGAGCTATTGTAGATGACCCCGCCGATAATGCCACCGAGAACAAAGTTTTGTACTTGGTCTGTTGCGGAACTTGGTGCTAAATTCCCCTTACCTGTCACATTGATGACAAAAACGAGGGAAACAAGCCCCAAAGCTAACTTAATTGCAATTGTAATAAAAAAGCTCATTATTTTTCAACCTCCACAAGTTCAACGTCTGATTTGTACAGTTCCATTTTTTCTAATAAATAACTATCCTGATCGGTTCCGCTAATAGCACGGTAGAATTGCTTGCCAACCTTGATAATTGCGCCGTCTGTCGTAGCTGAAGTATTGACGTAGACTTCTTCCTTCTCAACGCCTAATTCTTTTGAGACAACCTCAATAAAATGCAAGGAGCTACGGAATTGATTGTCATTTGACTGATTGTTTTGGAAATTAGTAATGCTAATCAAAACAGTGGCTACTAGGGTCAAAATAGAGATAATGGACAGTTCACGGAACTTACTTCCTCGTTTGTCTTTATAGGCCTTAAAGGCGAAAAATCCTGTCACCAAAACCAAGCAGGCGGATATAATCACCATCACCCAATTCTGCTGGCTAATCTGACTCAGTACATAGTCATATGAATAGAATTTCATAAGATCCCTCACTTTTTTTGAATTCAAGCTATTATAGAACAAATCAGCAGCTACATCAATAGCTTTATCTCGAAAAATAAAGTTTTCTGGAACTTGTTTTAGATATGGAAGCTGCCTATTCCTAGGTAGAATATTTTTCATTCGAGTTTCAAAATTGCAATAGAACTTGACAAAATTATTCAGAGTGCTAGAATAGGAGACAGGTAGAGGCCGATTTAGCTCAGTTGGTAGAGCAACGCACTCGTAACGCGTAGGTCACAGGTTCGAACCCTGCAATCGGCATCCAACTATACAAGAAAAAGCCTATTATGACGGGCTTTTTTTGATATCGAATTACTTTTTGTACCAAAATTTGTACTCTGGGTTATTAAATTAAATGCACAATTTTATCCTAGAATAGCTTCATAAGGAGTTTTCCAATATAAACTAATTATAGTTGACAAACCAAAGAGAAACCCTTACAATATTTTTATGTTGCGACTTCTTTTTTTGGCGACCTAGAGTTGCCCAGAAGGAGGATTGACCATGAAAATGGATGTCAAAGTAACCCTTGCTCTTATTGAGCTAGCAACAACAGCCCTTTTAGTTATTAAAGATATTGCAATCAAGCAAATTGAGTGCAATAATAAAAGACTAGAAGGTTAGCATACAGTTCAAACTGTATGCTTTTTATTTAAATTTATAGATAAGAATTGAGTAAAAATGACTTTAGATAGATATAAAGCTATTGTAAAACGCCATGCTGATAATTTTAAAGAGCTATTCGAGCGTAAAGTTTTTGAGGGCGGTTTTAAAAGATTTGTAAATACTAGGCCTGTAAATCGTTCAGATTTTTCTATATTTAACATTGCTTCTGACAATTTTTATATTTATCAGGAATATGAAAAAACACTTCAATCAGATATCCGAAACTATTTAATAAATCCTATTTTAGAGGAGTTACTGAATGAGAATGGTTATGAGATTGAAAGTCCGCTAGAGAAGATGAGAAGTTGTGTTGGTTTCAGGAATTCTGCTATCGAGCAATATGATCTTTTTTCATTTCAATTTATTATTAAGAGGGATAATATTAGAATTGGTGTTAGGTATACCGAATTATATGATACTGATGATGTTGTTAGAGAGTTAATAAAAGATTTTCAAATTGACAAAGTCATTATTTTAGATTTTTCAAATGATACGAAAATTGGCTCAAACGCATTTTTCGAAATAATAGATAACTCTCATTATTCAATTAAAATGTTTTTAGACGAGTTCATAAATGAAAATTTATATCAATACTTTTTAACTTCATTAACAGAAGTAATCGATGATATACAAAAGTTAATCGGTTTTGATGTCATTCCTAGATTAAATATGTCTAATCTAACTAGAGTTAGACTGAAATTAAGAGAGAGTTTGCAAGGTGTGGATTTTCATGCATTAAGATATAATTCCAAAAATAAATTTAACAATCTAGAAAAATATGATTTAGATATAATTTGTTCGAATTTTGAGGAGGGGAAAGCTCAAGTGTTACTTGGAAAATCAGATTTCGCTAAATCTTATTTAACTTCTGAATATTTGTACCAAGTATTAGTTGATAATTGTAACTTTGATTATACTTCTGTTGTGGCTGGATATTTAAAGACAATTGAACAATTTCTTTACCAAATTTTATTATATCAGTTAAAGATTGATAAAAGCGAAAAATGGATTAAAAGAGGGAAAAAGTACGTATATAGGAATAAAAAAAGGATATACCCTAGGAAAGAAGAAATAAGGGAGAATCCAAAAAATGACGGAAGTTATCAAATCTTGGTTACGCGTAATAATCTTCAATTTATGGATGTTAGTTTAGGGTCTTTAATCTGGTACGTAACTGATAATGAAAATTGTTGGGAGATAAGTGAGCAGGGAAGAAAGTTGTTAAACAATTTTTTATTGGATTACAAAGACTCAGTTCGCAATGGATATTTTCATAAGCACAACTTGGAAGATATAGAAGAAATGAAACGAATTAGAAATAACACTTTGTTTCTTCTAAATTTCATGATAGGGAGTTTAAGAGACTTTGATATTACTAAATTCGGTGCTTTAGATTTTTCTTTTAACGACTTCTATATTTCCATTTTTAAACATCCAAAATATATCCCTTTATATATCCAAGAAACCAAGACCAGCCAACCGCAGATGATGAAGATGGTTTACCATCAAGAGCCCGAAAGTTACGATGAAGATGGACTACTGGAGCAAAATCTCTATTTTGCTAAAATAGAGAATCCTAAAACTATGTATGAATGGGTTGCTGATGTACCTAAAAATGATTTGGTGATTTTTAATACTAAAAATGTACCTTATCGGGCAGAATATGAAAGAAGGACAGATAAAGGATTTGTAAAAAAAGATTAATTTTATAAAAAAGATTAATTTTATAAAAAAGATTAATTGGATTCATAAAAAACGCCTTGACTTATTTGGAATGTCTAATTTTCAGAATAGATTCTTAAGTAATCTTATGTGTACCAAATTGAAGTTCATTCTATTTTGATATGTAGTCTCATTTAGTTAATTTTCCTTTTAATTCGGATTATTATTGTTGAGTTTAGTTCGTTAAAACAATTAGAATGCTTGCAATCGGCATAGGTCTGATCAAATCTTGTTTGGCAAGATTTTTTTACTTCATTTTAATCTTTTAAAACAACCACTTACTGCTCCAAATTGACCACTTACTGAAAGTCCCTTGTTTCTTTTCAAGAAATTGTTATAATGAAGATAGAAAGAGGGGAGGAGTGCTTATGAAGGTTCGGATTGAGCTAGACGATCGTTTGGCTGATACAGAATTGGTGATTCGAGTATCGCGGATTGATGAGAGGATTCAGAAGATTCAAGATGCTTTGAATGAAGCGACTGCTCCAGCTATTCTCTTTTACAAGGAAAATAGTGAATATTTTGTGGACTTGGCGGAGATCCTCTTTTTTGAGACGGATGGAACCAAAATCTTTGCCCACGCGCGCAATGATGCCTATGAGGTCAAGTTGAAACTCTATGAGCTAGAGGAATTACTGCCCCGCTATTTTTGCAGAATTTCCAAGTCAACCATTGCTAATGCTAGAGCGATTTATTCTCTAGAGAAGTCTTTCTCGGGTACCAGTTCCGTTCAGTTTTCTGAAACACATAAGAAAGTGCATGTTTCAAGGCATTATTATCAATTACTAAAAGAAAAGTTAAGTGAAGTGAGGTAATCATCATGAAAAAAACAATTCTAGGCGTCGGTTTTTTGGTTTTAGCCGGCTGGATTTTGCTTCAGGGAAACTTTGGTATTCCTATGTTCAATTTTAATATCTGGCCTCTGCTTTTGGTCGGCATGTTTGCGTATTTTGCTTTGGAAAATTTCTTGGAGCGAGATTTTGGTGCTGCTCTGATCATGACGATCATTGCTTTGGTGATTGCTAATTCTGTCTATCACTTCTTGGCAATCTCTACAGGCACCTTGGTAATGGGTGGTGTTTTGGCCTGCATTGGGCTTAACATGATTTTCAAGCCGAGAAGGATCTGGGGTGTTCGTTATTTGTCTAGAAATGGTTTGTCTACAACAGAAGGAGAGATTTCTTTTGGCAGCGGCACTCGCTATATCAATTCGGAGAATTTCGTCCATGATAAAGTAGAATGTGTTTTTGGTAGTGCAACTGTATATTTTGATAATGCCAGAATTTTAGGTGATTCTGCTAGTTTTGATGTGGAAGTATCTTTCGGCAGTGCGGTGCTTTACATTCCAAGCAACTGGCGAGTAGAGCTAAATGTGGACAATGCTTTCGGTACAGTGGTCAATCCGCATAATGCCAATGAGAAAGACAAGACTTTATATGTGCGCGGTAATGTTGCCTTTGGCTCTTTGAAGATTGTTTACATTTAAGAAAACGGATTATTGGTTAGAAATTGCAAAGTTTGGGAAAATGTACTTGCCAAACGTCAAGTTTTTTGATAATATAGTACGGTATGTGGTGCTAGCACATCCGTAATATTAGATCTAATAGGAGGAAACACACTAATGGCTAAAGTATGTTACTTTACAGGTCGTAAGACTGTATCTGGAAACAACCGCTCTCACGCGATGAACCAAACAAAACGCGCTGTTAAACCAAATCTTCAAAAAGTTACTGTTTTGATCGACGGAAAACCTAAAAAAGTTTGGGCTTCAGCTCGCGCGCTTAAGTCAGGTAAAGTTGAACGCGTTTAATACATGAAAGGGATTGGAAAGATTTATTCCTTCCCTTTTTTGTTGTTGAATTTTCAGACTAGACAGTTTATTTCTGTCCTTCCTCTTTTACACCCTGTCTAAAATATGGTAAAATAAACTATAAAATACTTTTGAGGTACAAGTGATGACTGTAAAAATCAATACAAAAGATGGTCAAATTGAGCTGACTGATGACGTGATTGCGACAATCGTTGGCGGCGCAGCAACAGAAATTTTTGGTGTAGTTGGAATGGCCAGCAAAAATGCAATTAAAGATAACTTTCAAGCTCTTTTGGGTAAAGAAAACTATGCCAAGGGTGTGGTAGTAAAAACGTCTGAGGATGGTGGTATTGCAGTTGATGTTTATACCGTTTTGAGCTACGGCATTAAAATCAGTGAAGTTTCCAAGAATATCCAAGAACGCGTTAAGTTTAGTTTGGAAAATCAACTTGGGATCACTGCCCATACAGTGAATGTCTATATCCAAAATATTAAAGTTGTAGGAGAATAATCGTGTCAAATATTACTACTAGTTTATTTCAAGAAATGGTGCAGGCGGCATCAACTCGTTTAAATAAACAGGTTGAATATGTCAATTCTTTAAATGTTTTCCCAGTTCCAGATGGTGACACAGGAACCAATATGGGCATGACCATTGAAAATGGTGCCAAAGAAGTAGCTGATAAGTCAGCTTCAACAGTTGGTGAAGTAGCCGCTATCTTTGCCAAGGGACTTTTGATGGGTGCGCGTGGGAACTCTGGTGTTATCACGTCACAGCTCTTCCGTGGTTTTTCACAAAGCGTAAAAGGAAAAGATGAGCTTGATGGACAAGCTTTGGCTCTTGCCTTCCAGTCTGGTGTAGAAGTAGCCTATAAGGCTGTTATGAAGCCAGTTGAGGGAACAATTCTGACTGTTTCTCGTGGTGCGGCCATCGGTGCTAAAAAGAAAGCTGAAGCGACAAATGATGCTGTCGAAGTTATGAAAGCGGCTCTTGAAGGAGCAAAGGCTGCCCTTGCTAAAACGCCAGATATGTTACCAGTTCTCAAAGAAGTTGGCGTTGTGGACTCTGGTGGTCAAGGTTTGGTCTTTATCTATGAAGGCTTCCTTTCTGCCCTGACTGGCGAATATATCGCATCAGAAGATTTTCAAGCGACTCCGGCTACGATGACTGAGATGATCAATGCTGAACACCACAAATCTGTAGCAGGCCATGTGGCGACAGAAGACATCACATTTGGTTATTGTACAGAAATCATGGTGGCCTTGAAGCAAGGACCAACCTATGTCAAGGACTTTGACTATGATGAATTCCGTAATTATTTGAATGAGCTTGGTGATTCCTTGCTGGTAGTTAATGATGATGAAATCGTGAAAGTCCACGTTCATACAGAAGATCCAGGTCTTGTCATGCAAGAAGGACTGAAGTATGGTAGCCTTGTAAAGGTAAAAGTGGACAACATGCGTAACCAGCACGAAGCCCAGCTTGAGAAGGAAGAAAAAGCTACCAAGCCAGCTGAAGAAAAAGAATACGCTATTATCGCCGTAGTAGCTGGTGAGGGCCTTGCTGAAATCTTCAAGGCTCAGGGTGTGGACTATATCATTTCTGGCGGTCAGACTATGAACCCTTCTACAGAGGACTTTATCAAGGCTGTTGATCAGGTCAATGCGCGCAATATCATTTTCTTGCCAAACAATAAAAATATCTTCATGGCGGCTCAATCTGCAGCAGAAGTGCTTGAGCAACCAACGACAGTGATTGAAACACGTACGCTTCCTCAAGGTTTGACAAGCCTCTTGGCCTTTGATGGTGGAAAAACCATCGAAGAGAACCATGAGAGAATGACAGCGGCTTTGAGCGATGTGGTTAGCGGTAGTGTTACGACAGCGGTTCGTGATACGACGATTGATGGCCTCGAAATCCATGAAAATGATAACTTGGGTATGGTTGATGGCAAAATCCTTGTGTCAAATCCAGATATGTTAACAACTTTAAAAGCAACCTTTGCGAAGATGTTGGATGAAGACAGTGAGATTGTTTCCATCTATATCGGTGAAGATGGTGACGAGGAATTAGCAAATGGCTTGGCTCAAGATCTGATGGAAGAATATGAAGATCTAGAAGTTGAGATCCACCAAGGAAATCAGCCAGTGTATCCATATATTTTTAGTGTAGAATAATTTATTTGGGAGTGGGACAGAAATCGGTCATTCGTTAGAATTCGATTTCGTCGTCCCACCTCCGCACAGTTGAGTAGGGCTGTAAAAGTTGATGAAATCAGCGTAGTAGAGCCCACTCAACCACTGCGTCTTGCTCGACAATCCAAAGACAATTGAGAGGCTAGGACTTTTGCCCCAGCCTCTTTGATTTTTTTATATGTAAGATTTAGACAAGATAGTGGTATTATGGTATACTGGAAAAAATAAAAAGAAAAGGTGTACTATGAAAAAGTTATTTATTCTTGTTATTTCTGCTTCTGTGTTATTGACAGGTTGCGTATTTCCAACATCTGGCAAGCATCGCCCGAAAGTTCCAGCTGAATCAAAAGTTGCTAAAACAAGTTCTAGCTCGAGCTCAAGTGACTTCTCTACGAGTGCTTCTTCTGAAAGTACAGCTATTATCTCTAAAACCTTGGTCGGAGACCTCAAAGGCATCCATCATCGTGATACGGTGACCTATCGAGGAGACAAACTCTTGAAACTTCGAATGGAACTGTTGAGTAATTTGCCAGAAGAAGCCAGTGGTGCTGCAGCAACTATGAGCCCAGAGGAAATGACAGCTATCATTCGAGAAAGAATGGAATCAGAACCAAACTACGTGGAAGCTAGGAATATGGAAGGAGTGACGATTGAATACTCCGTAACAGCTGATAAGAAATTACAGGCCATAGTTGATCTGGATTTTGAGAAAATGGATATAGCGAAAGTAGCAAGCCTATCTTTCTTTAAAGACTTGGGACTTAATGACATCAAAGACGCCTCTCCTTCAATGTTTATTTTAGGTATGAAATTAGGCGGCTTGAAAGAAGAATAAGAATATTTAAAAGGCGAGTTATCTCGTCTTTTTTTGCTGTCTAGAAACCATGACATTTGTCATATGGTCTAGTGACAAAATCATCTAGTCGGAAAAGGCAGGAAGGTCTATAATACAAGTAAGAAACGAAGAATAGGGAGTAGTTACATGAAAATATGGTTGATAAAGGTAGCAGTCTTGAGTCTTGTTGGGATGATGTTTTATCAGTTGGCGAGAATGAGCGGAGCAGCTCTTTACCGCCTTCCTTGGGAGATTTTCGCTAGCTTGGGAATGGCTAGCTATGTCCTAAAGGAAGTGGCTAAGTTAAGCAAAAGGGGAAAGTAGAAATGAAAAAGTACTTGTCCGTCTTATTCATTGGAGTTGCAATGGGTGTATGGTGTTTTCAGATGATACCGGGTTTTCTGTTGGAATTTCTACCCCGGCAATTTTATATAGGAGTAGGGGGAGTGATTCTAGTTGTTTTTGTCATCTGGCCGCTCATCTATGATTTTATTAAGGAGGAAGATCATGAAATTGATTGAAGTGAAAAAGCTATCTAAAAGCATTCGGGGGAAGGAAATCTTGCGCCACATTTCCTTTGACATTGAAGAAGGGGATTGTGTGGCTCTGATTGGCCCCAACGGAGCTGGCAAAACAACTCTGATGGACTGTCTCCTAGGCGATAAATTCCTGACTTCTGGCCAAGCGCTGATTCAGGGGCTAAAGCCAACGGATAATCGTTTGAAAGAGATGGTTGCCATTTTGCCTCAGGAAAATACAGTGGTGGGGGATTTGAAAGTCAAGG
The DNA here is from genome assembly GCF_001578775.1 of Streptococcus cristatus. Classification (GTDB taxonomy): domain Bacteria; phylum Bacillota; class Bacilli; order Lactobacillales; family Streptococcaceae; genus Streptococcus; species Streptococcus cristatus_A. The sequence continues at coordinate 513,854 of NZ_KQ969062.1, forward strand.
AACTCCTCGCTTTCTTTCGATCTATCTATCCCAATAGCCTGTCTGAAGAGGAAATCGATGCCTTGTTGGGCTTTTCTGACAAGCAGAAGAACCAGCTAGCTTCCAAGCTCTCTGGTGGTCAAAAACGCCTCTTCTCCTTTATTTTAGCCTTGATTGGCCGTCCAAAGATTCTCTTCTTGGATGAACCGACTTCGGCCATGGATACCTCGACCCGCCAGCATTTCTGGGAAATTGTGGATCAGCTCAAGAAGCAAGGTGTGACTATTGTCTATTCTTCCCACTATATTGAAGAAGTGGAGCATACGGCTGATAGGATTTTGGTGCTCCATAAGGGAGAGCTAATCCGCGACACCACGCCTTATGCCATGCGCAAGGAAGAGCAGGAAAAGCACTTCACCCTGCCCCTTTCCTATAAAGAAGTTGTGGAAAAGATAGCTGGTGTGACAGAGATTGAAATCAAGCAAAAGGCCTTATCCTTTGCGACCAAGGACGCTAGTCAAGTCTGGCAAATTCTGCAGGAGCATGGCTGTACGATTGAAGAAATCGAAGTCCGCAATCGCACCCTGCTGGATAGCATTTTTGAGACGACACAAGAGTAAAGGAGCAGCATTATGAAAAATATGGTTAGTTTAATGAAAATGGAGTTGATTTTGATGAAGCGGCAGGCGGCTTACTACCTGCTCTCTATCGGGCTACCCAGCGTATTCTATCTGATCTTTTCAGGAATGATGTCAGGTTCTGATGTGCCGACGCTTGTGCTCCATACCTATCTCTTTTCTATGACGGTTTTTAGTATCATGTCCAGTGCCTTTTTCAGCATTCCCAGTACCTTGCAGTCGGACAAGACCAATAACTGGCAAAAATTGATTCAGCATTCGCCAGTTTCTATGGTAGAATATTATATATCCAAGCTTTTCAGTACTTTGTTGACCTTTCTGCTTTCCATCATCGTGGTCTTCTCTGTTGGACATTTCGTTCGTGGAGTCAATATGCCCATGATGGACTGGCTGGCGATTGCCCTGATTCTTTTGGTCGGTAGTATGGTCTTTATCGCCATGGGCGTCTTGGTCAGTCTCCTGCCCAGTGCCCAGCTCATGTCTGTTGTTGGCAATATCGTTTATATGGCTTTAGCAGTCTTGGGTGGGCTTTGGTTTCCACTGACTATGTTTCCAGACTGGTTGCAATCTATCGGCAAGCTAACTCCGAGTTACCAGCTCATGCAGGTGGTTTCTGCCTATTTGGAACACCATGACTGGAATCTTTCTGCCATGCTAATCGTCCTAGTCTATACCATTTTCTTTAGCATTTTAGTCCTTCAGCTCAAAAAACGGATTGAGGTTAAATAATTCTATGTGGGAAAAGTTCAAAAACATACATCATATGTTTCATATCTCTCTGGTCTTTATCATCTTTCCAATAGCGGGTGTCATCAGCGGTGAATACCCGCTTTTGACGTTGCTTTGGACAGCATTGTTTATAGGGGCTTACTATACCATCCTCACAGAGAAAAAGCCTTTCTATCAGGCACTGTCCTGGTGGGGCATGCTTGCTTACATCTTTTACACTTCCATTTGGCTGAATGGGGGCTTTGTGTGGTATATTTTTTATTTATCAAATCTTCTAATTTATCATTATAAGGAAATTTCCTTTACATCTTGGCGCTTCTGGAGTTTCTTAGCTGTCCAACCTGCTCTTCTGGTCGGGTTGTATCTGCAACATCAATTGAGCACTGGCTATCTGGTCTTTTTCTCAACGACCTTTCTCTTTTCGGATTTCTTGACGCTGGGTCTGCACCGTATCCAAGTTGCTGAACAGCTCAAGGAAGAAAAAAGCAAGCAGAACGCTCAGCTCAATCTCTTTCTAGCGGAAAATGAGCGCAATCGAATTGGACGGGATTTACATGATAGTCTGGGCCATACCTTTGCCATGCTCAGTGTCAAGACAGAGTTGGCCCAGCAATTCCTACAAATGGAGGCCTACGAGCAGGCGGAAAAAGAGATGGAGGAAGTGCGACGGATTAGTAAACAGGCCATGGCTGATGTTCGACGGATTGTAGACAATCTCAAGACGCGGACGCTGGATGAAGAATTAGCAACAATCCGAACCATTCTGGAAATGAGCGATATTGACTTGGAGCTTCATAATCAGCTCAATGTTGCCAGCATTCCTACAGAAATGCAGTTTACCATTAGTATGATTTTATTGGAATTGGCAACCAATATTATCAAGCATGCAGAGGCCAAGAAGTCCAGAATTGATTTGTATAGTCAGAACCGAGATTTGATCTTGGAAGTTGAAGATGACGGCCGAGGATTTAAGCAAGTGACGGGCCGAGAGTTGCATTCGGTACGTGAGCGCTTGGAGGGACTTGACGGTAGCGTGGAGGTCATCAGCAATCACAATCCAACCATTATTCGCGTGCGCTTGCCATATAGGATTAGAGGAGACGAGCGATGAAGATATTATTAGCAGAAGATCAGAGTATGCTGCGGGATGCCCTTAGCCAGCTCTTGCAGTTGCAGCCGGATGTTACTAGTGTTTCTCAAGCGGCAGACGGTCGTGAAGCTATGGAGCTGCTCAAGACCAATCCAGTCGATGTGGCCATCTTGGATGTAGAAATGCCTTATCAGACAGGGCTGGATGTTCTAGAATGGGTGAAGGAGCATCAGCCAGCTGTCAAGGTCATCATTGTGACAACTTTTAAGCGGCCGGGTTATTTTGAGCGAGCGGTTAAGGCGGATGTTGATGCCTATGTACTCAAGGAACGTAGCATTGCTGACCTGATGAAGACCATCCACACGGTCTTGGCTGGGCAAAAAGAATACTCGCCTGAACTTATGGAAGTGCTGATGACTCATAAAAATCCCCTCTCCCATCAGGAGCTTCTAGTCTTAGAGGCAGCAGCAACTGGACTTTCTAATAAAGAAATTGCTGAAAAGCTCTATTTATCAAATGGAACTATTCGTAACTATATGTCGGCCATCCTGACCAAGCTAGCAGCTGACAATCGTACGGAAGCTGTCCGGATTGCTCAAGAACAAGGATGGATATAAAATAATTATCTCGCTACATTCGGATTTAGCGGGATTTTCTTATCTTTTTCAATCAGAATGAAAAAAAACATCCGCGATACTTGCAATTTTTTTCAAAAATGTTATCATAGTAGAAAGCTTTTTGAATTTTTAGAAAATTGTAAATAAATGAAAGGGGAAATATGGAAAGAATCCAATTAGAAACTCCTAAGTCCGGCTCGCAGCTGGTCTTGGAAACCTTGAAGAATCTTGGTGTTGATACTATTTTTGGCTATCCTGGTGGTGCAGTCTTGCCCCTCTATGATGCCATTTATAGCTTTAAAGGTATCCGCCATATTCTTGGTCGCCATGAGCAGGGGTGTGTTCATGAAGCAGAAGGCTACGCCAAGTCTACTGGGAAAATTGGTGTGGCCGTTGTAACCAGTGGTCCGGGGGCAACCAATGCCATTACTGGGATCGCCGACGCTATGAGTGACAGTGTTCCCCTTTTGGTGTTTACTGGGCAGGTAGCGACGCCAGGTATTGGTAAGGATGCCTTTCAAGAAGCCGACATTGTCGGTATTACTACTCCCATCACTAAGTACAATTATCAGGTACGGGAGACGGCAGACATACCAAGAATTATTACGGAGGCCATTCATATTGCGACCACAGGTCGTCCCGGGCCAGTCGTTATTGATTTGCCAAAGGATGTCTCAGCTCTGGATACGGACTTTATCTATGACACTCAGTTGCATCTGCCAAGCTATCAGCCAACAATTGTGCCTAATGAATTACAGATTAAGAAGATTCTTAAACAGCTTTCTAAGGCTAAAAAACCTGTTCTTCTTTCTGGTGGCGGTATTAGTTACGCAGGAGCGGCAGCGGAGATGGTTGCTTTTGTGGAACGGTATCAGATTCCAGTAGTGACCTCATTGTTGGGTCAGGGAACGATTGCGACAGATCATCCTTTGTTCTTAGGTATGGGTGGCATGCATGGTTCTTTCGCAGCTAATATTGCGATGACGGAAGCAGACTTCATGATTAGCATTGGATGTCGTTTTGATGACCGTCTGACTGGGAATCCTAAGACCTTTGCTAAAAGTGCTAAGGTGGCCCACATTGATATCGATCCAGCAGAAATTGGTAAAATCATCAGCGTGGATATTCCTATTGTAGGAGATGCCAAGAAAGCTTTGCAAATGTTGCTTGAAGAAGAACAGGTGCACAACAATACCAGCAAGTGGATAGAAAAGGTGACACGAGACAAGGAGCGGGTGCGCTCCTATGATAAGAAGGAACGAGTTGTACAGCCTCAGGCTGTCATTGAGCGCGTGGGTGAGCTAACCAAGGGTGATGCCATCGTTGTAACAGACGTCGGTCAGCACCAAATGTGGGCCGCCCAATATTATCCATATAAAAACGAGCGCCAACTGGTAACGTCTGGTGGTCTTGGAACCATGGGCTTTGGTGTTCCAGCAGCGATTGGGGCCAAGATTGCCAATCCAGATAAGGAAGTGGTTCTCTTCGTTGGAGATGGCGGCTACCAGATGACCAATCAAGAGATGGCCATCCTAAATATCTACAAGATTCCGATTAAGGTCATCATGCTCAATAATCATTCGCTAGGTATGGTTCGCCAGTGGCAGGAAGCCTTCTATGATGGTCGTACCTCCGAGTCAGTCTTTGACAGTTTGCCAGATTTTCAGCTGATGGCTCAGGCTTATGGTGTCAAATCCTATAAATTTGATAATCCCGAGACCATTGCTCAAGATTTGGAAGTCCTAAAGGAAGATATGCCGATGTTTATCGAGGTAGATATTTCTCGCAAGGAGCACGTGCTTCCAATGGTGCCAGCTGGCAAGAGCAATCATGAGATGTTGGGGGTGAAGTTCCATGCGTAGAATGTTGACAGCTAAACTCCAGAATCGTTCGGGTGTTCTGAATCGCTTCACTGGTGTGCTTTCCAGACGTCAGGTCAATATCGAGAGTATCTCTGTCGGTGCGACTGAGGATGAAAATGTTTCTCGGATCACCATTATCATTGATGTAAATTCCCTCAATGAAGTGGAGCAGATTATCAAGCAGCTTAATCGCCAGATTGATGTGATTCGGGTGCGAGATATTACAGATCATCCTCACCTAGAGCGAGAAGTTATTTTGATCAAGGTATCGGCACCAGTTGCTAAGCGTGCAGAAATCTTGGCCATTATCCAGCCTTTCCGGGCAACGGTAGTCGATGTGGCACCAAGCTCGATCACTATCCAGATGACGGGCGATGCAGAAAAGAGTGAAGCGCTCTTACGAGTCATCCGTCCTTACGGCATTCGCAATATCGCACGGACTGGAGCAACTGGCTTTACCCGTGATTAAATCAAACCTTTAATTTGTTAAACCAGCCTATAAGGCAATAAAAAATAGAAAAGAGAGTAAACATTATGGCAGTAACAATGGAATACGAAAAAGATGTAAAAGTAGCAGTACTTGACGGTAAGAAAATTGCCGTAATCGGCTATGGTTCACAAGGTCATGCTCATGCACAAAACTTGCGTGATACAGGTCATGATGTGATTATCGGTGTTCGTCCTGGTAAGTCATTTGAAAAGGCTAAAGAAGATGGTTTCGACACATACACAGTAGCAGAAGCAGCTAAATTGGCTGATGTTATCATGATTTTGGCTCCAGATGAAATCCAACAAGAACTTTACGAAACAGAAATCGCTCCTAACTTGGAAGCTGGTAACGCAGTTGGATTTGCTCATGGTTTCAATATCCACTTTGAATTTATCAAAGTTCCTGCAGATGTGGATGTCTTCATGTGTGCACCAAAAGGTCCTGGTCACTTGGTTCGTCGTACTTTTGAAGAAGGCTTCGGTGTTCCAGCTCTTTACGCGGTATATCAAGATGCGACTGGAAATGCCAAAGACATCGCTATGGACTGGTGTAAAGGTGTTGGTGCAGCTCGTGTTGGTTTGCTTGAAACAACTTACAAAGAAGAAACTGAAGAAGATTTGTTTGGTGAACAAGCTGTGCTTTGTGGTGGTTTGACTGCCCTTATCGAAGCAGGTTTTGAAGTCTTGACAGAAGCAGGCTACGCCCCAGAATTGGCTTACTTTGAAGTGCTGCACGAAATGAAACTGATTGTGGACTTGATCTATGAAGGTGGATTCAAGAAAATGCGCCAATCTATTTCAAACACTGCTGAATACGGTGACTATGTATCAGGTCCACGTGTGATTACTGAGCAAGTCAAAGAAAACATGAAAGCAGTTCTTGCAGACATCCAAAATGGTAAATTTGCAAATGACTTTGTAAATGACTATAAAGCTGGACGTCCAAAACTCACAGCTTACCGTGAACAAGCAGCTAACCTAGAAATTGAAAAAGTCGGTGCAGAATTGCGTAAAGCAATGCCATTCGTTGGTAAAAATGACGACGACGCTTTTAAGATCTACAACTAAGATTGTGTGGAAAACTCAGCTGGGATACCAGCTGAGTTTGTTTACCTCATTTGGAAAGGAAAAGGAATGTTAACAGCAAAAGATATCGTTCGTGCTTATAAGGTATTAAAAGATGTTGTTGTCAATACACCGCTTGATTATGATCATTACTTGTCAGAGAAGTATGGGGCAAAGATTTATCTTAAAAAGGAAAATGCCCAACGTGTTCGTTCTTTCAAAATCCGTGGTGCCTATTATGCCATTTCTCAGTTGAGTAAAGAAGAGCGAGAACGCGGGGTTGTCTGCGCTTCTGCGGGCAATCATGCTCAAGGTGTCGCATACACTTGTAATGAAATGAAAATCCCAGCGACTATTTTTATGCCTATCACAACTCCTCAACAAAAAATTGGCCAGGTTCGTTTCTTTGGTGGTGATTTTGTTACGATTAAGCTAGTAGGAGATACTTTTGATGCTTCTGCTCGGGCGGCTATGGAATTCACACGGATGGAAAATCAGACTTTCATCGATCCTTTTGATGATGCTCATGTTCAAGCAGGTCAGGGAACGGTTGCTTATGAAATCCTAGAAGATACAGCTCGGGAGTCCATCGATTTAGACTTGGTCTTGGTACCAGTAGGAGGAGGCGGTCTCATCGCAGGAGTATCCACTTACATCAAGGAAAGTCAGCCACAAATTGAAGTGATTGGGGTAGAGGCGAATGGAGCCCGCAGTATGAGAGCAGCTTTTGAAGCAGGCGGTCCTGTAAAACTCAATGAAATTGACAAATTTGCGGACGGTATCGCAGTTCAAAAGGTAGGGGCCTCTACTTATGAAGCGACGAAGAAGAATGTAGAAACACTTATCGGGGTTGATGAAGGCTTGATTTCAGAAACCTTGATTGATCTTTATTCTAAACAAGGAATCATCGCAGAGCCTGCTGGTGCAGCTAGCGTGGCAGCCTTGGAAGTGTTGCGAGAATATATCAAAGGAAAAACTGTCTGCTGTATCATTTCGGGCGGAAATAATGACATTAACCGTATGCCTGAAATGGAAGAGCGTGCCCTCATCTATGATGGCATCAAGCATTATTTTGTAGTAAATTTTCCGCAGCGGCCTGGTGCCTTACGTGAATTTGTAAATGATATCTTAGGGCCAAATGATGACATCACTCGATTCGAATATATCAAGCGGGCCAGCAAAGGAACTGGACCGGTCCTGATTGGGATTGCTCTGGCCAATAAACATGACTATGCGGGTCTGATCAATCGAATCGAGCATTTTGATCCTTCCTTCATCAATCTAAACGGAAATGAAACGCTTTACAACATGTTAGTCTGATCCTAAAAATATTTTAGTAAAATCCCACTTTTTAATTGCAAGTGAGTGAGGACTGTGCTAGAATATACTATATTAAATTAAGGAGATGTGCTTATGTTACTGAATTTCTTTTTCTTCTTTCTCATTTTTGTCCTTCTTTGTGGTCTATTGGCATTTAGCTCGCTTTATGTCGTGCGCCAGCAATCTGTTGCTATCATTGAGCGTTTTGGTCGGTACCACAAGACTAGCACAAGTGGGATGAATGTTCGTTTGCCTTTGGGAATTGACAAAATCGCCGCTCGTGTTCAGTTGCGTTTGCTACAGAGCGACATTATTGTTGAGACTAAGACTCAGGATAATGTCTTTGTGACCATGAATGTGGCGACCCAGTATCGGGTAAATGAACACAATGTCACGGATGCTTACTATAAACTCATGCGACCAGAAGCGCAGATTAAGTCTTACATCGAAGACGCTTTGCGTTCCTCTGTTCCTAAGCTGACCTTGGACGAGCTCTTTGAAAAGAAAGATGAGATCGCCCTAGAAGTTCAAAAGCAGGTAGCTGAGGAAATGTCGACTTATGGCTACATCATTGTCAAGACCTTGATTACCAAGGTTGAGCCAGATGCAGAAGTTAAACAGTCCATGAACGAAATCAACGCGGCTCAACGTAAGCGCGTGGCAGCTCAGGAATTGGCAGAAGCAGATAAGATTAAAATCGTCACTGCAGCAGAGGCTGAGGCTGAGAAAGACCGTCTTCATGGGGTCGGTATAGCAGAGCAGCGGAAAGCAATCGTAGACGGCTTAGCAGATTCAATTAAGGAGCTTAAAGGCGCCAATGTTGAGTTGACAGAAGAACAGATTATGTCCATCCTCTTGACTAACCAGTATTTAGATACATTGAATAATTTTGCAGATAAGCAAGGAAATAACACGATCTTCCTTCCAGCAAATCCTGATGGAGTGGAGAGTATTCGCACCCAGATCCTTTCAGCCCTCAAAGCTAAATAAATATAGAATATTCAGAATTATTTAATTTGTTTGTTTTGGTTTTTCTAAGTTGACAAACTGTATAAAAACCATTATATTAGTATTCGAAATAAGTTAGAGAGGAGTAAGAAATGGCTAAATCAAATTTTGAAAAAGTAGAGTCAGTCGTTGGATGGGTTCGTGACAAAAAAATTACAGGTTACCGTATTAGTAAAGAAACAAACGCGCGTGAAATGTCAATTATTGCTCTTGCTCAAGGACGTGCAAAAGTAAAGAATATTTCTTTTGAAACAGCTCTTGGCTTGATTGATTTCTACGATAAAAATCATGAAAAGTTTGAAGACTAATCTTCGGAAAGTGGGGAAACCCGCTTTTTTATTTTGCGAATAAAAAAACAAGGCGGATGTACCTTTTTCCGTCTTGTTTGTTTGATTGGTTGTTTATTTCAAGAAGCGATGTAGGAATTCCTTGGTTCGTTCTTCTTTAGGATTGGTAAAGAATTCTTGTGGAGTGCCCTCTTCTGCGATGACGCCCTTATCCATAAAGATAACACGACTGGAAACATCGCGGGCAAATTCCATTTCGTGGGTCACGACAATCATTGTCAGGCCTTCTTTAGCCAATTCCTTCATGATTTTCAGGACTTCGCCGACCATTTCTGGGTCAAGAGCTGAAGTTGGCTCATCGAAAAGGATGGCATCAGGATTCATGGAAAGCGCACGCGCAATGGCAACCCGCTGCTTTTGTCCACCTGAGAGTTGTTTAGGCTTGGCTTGCCAGTAGAGCTCACCCATACCTACCTTTTCTAGATTTTCTTTGGCAATCTTTTCTGCTTCAGCACGCTCTCTTTTGAGCACGGTTGTCTGAGCTACTATAGTGTTTTCTAGGACATTGAGATTTTCAAAAAGATTGAAACTTTGGAACACCATGCCTAATTTTTCGCGGTAATGAGTCAGGTCGTAGTTTTCGTCCAAGACATTTTTTCCGCGGTAGAGAATTTCTCCAGCAGTAGGTGTTTCTAGGAGGTTGATGGAGCGGAGAAAGGTTGATTTTCCGCTACCTGAACTTCCGATAATGGAGATAACTTCGCCCTTGTGGACAGTCAGAGAAATGTCTTTTAAGACTTGATTCTCCCCATAAGATTTTTTGAGATTTTTAATTTCTAAAATTGTTTCGGTCATTGTTTCAATTCTCCCGTCTGCATTTGGTTGGCACCTGTTGTGTAATGATCTGTGTCGAATTTCTGCTCGATGAAACGTAGGATTCGAGTGACGGTAAAGGTCAAGACAAAGTAAATAGCTGCGATAATGGTGAAGGTTTGGAAATACTGATAAGTCTGAGTTGCAATGGTATTTCCTGAGAAGTAGAGCTCCACCACGGAGATAACATTCAGGACAGATGTATCCTTGATATTGATGACAAATTCATTCCCCGTCGCAGGCAGAATATTGCGAACTACCTGTGGTAGGACGACCTTGCGCATGGTTTGGCCATGGGTCATTCCGAGCGCAGTAGCCGCTTCGAATTGTCCTTTATCAACAGCAAAGATACCACCACGGACAATTTCACTCATGTAAGCACCAGTATTGATAGAAACGATAAAGATGGCTGCAGCCGTCCGGTCAATCGAAATGCCAAAAGCCTGAGCCGTTCCATAGTAGATAACCATGGATTGTACAATCATAGGAGTACCACGGAAGATTTCAATGTAAACATTGAGGAACCAACCGAATAGTTTTTGCAGGAAGGCTAGAGCCTTATTTTTTGAAATGGGCGCTGTCCGATAGACCCCAATCAACAAGCCAATGAAGAGGCCAGCAATTGTCCCTGTGATGGAAATGAGCAAGGTCAAACCAGCTCCGCGTAAGAACTGTGGCCAATTTTCCTTCCAAATCTTAAAAACCTTGTTGAAGAATGTGTCTTCAGCATCGTCAGTGTCAGTATCTACAGGCTGATTCTTAATCATCTGATCCATCAGCTGGACTTGGTCATCTGTTGAGAGTTTAGCGATAGCTGCATTAGCTTGCTCGATTCGGCTGTCGTCTTTACGCATGCCGACGGCGATGGAAGCATCCTCTTCGCCAACCTCAAAGCCCTCTTTGAATTGAATCATTTTGAACTTAGAGTTGGCAGCTTCAGCTGTCAGAGCTTCGGGACGTTCAGAAATGTATCCGTCAATAACACCAGATTTAAGAGCTTGACGCATTTGGGCGAAATCTCCCATGGCGGTCTCTTGCTTGGCACCTGGCAACTGAGAAATCAGATTGTAAAGATAGACACCTTGCTGGGAGGTGATTTTAGCATCTTTGAAGTCTTCAAGGTTCTTGGCATTGGCGTAGTTGCCGTCTTTTCGGACCAGCATAACAGGCTCACTGGTATAGTAGCTATTAGAAAAGGCGATTTCTTTTTTCCGTTCGGCAGTTGGGCTCATACCAGCGATAATCATATCGATTTTACCAGATGTCAAGGCTGGAATCAGTCCGTTCCAAGAAGTTTTTACAACTAGAGGTTCCTTGCCCATTTCCTGAGCAATCTTCTTGGCAACTTGGACATCGTAGCCATTGGCATACTGATTTGTTCCTTCGATTTTAACAGCACCATTTGAATCATCATCTTGGGTCCAGTTGAAAGGGGCATAGGCCGCTTCCATCCCAATTCTAAGATAATCATCTGCCTGAGCTACGGTAAGGGTTCCCAGACAGACGAGGAGGGCTGTCAATAAGGTTAAAATGAATTTTTTCATATTCTCTTCTAGTCCTTCTACAATAGTTTTTTCTATTCTACCGAAAAATATTCGACTTTTCAATCCCAGTAAGCCCTTACTTGAGAAAAATGCTATAATAGGATAAAGATTTAGAAAAGGACTTTGGTTTATGAAAAGGTACTTGTTAGGGATTTTTATTCTTTTTTTGAGTTTATTTTTTGCTGGAACGGTGTCAGCTTTAGACTATCAAATCCAGTCTTATCAAGGAAATTTGGAGATCCACGCCGATAATACAGCCACCTATACAGAAGAGGTGACTTATCATTTTGATGATGATTACAATGGCCAGATGGTCTCCTTAGGATCGGCAGGAAAGATGCCAGAAGGCTTTGCTATTGATTCAGATCCAAAAATTTCCGTGAAAACCAACGGAGTCGTAAAATATAACTTTGAGCCACGAGTCACGGATTTAGGAGATGGCTACGAGGTTAAGATTTACAATGCTGGTAAAGAAGGCGACACGGTCAAAGTAACAGTCACGTGGAACCTGACCAATCTTCTGTTTCTCCATAAAGATATTGCAGAGCTCAAATGGACGCCGATCAGTGATTGGGAAGAAGAGTTGCAAAATGTGACGATTAAGGTTTGGGGTCTGGGAACTTGGACCTTAACGGACATGTATGTCCATACAGGTTATTTTGGCCAATCGGCCACTATAGATAGGGACCGTGGTGATTATCGGATTCTGCTATCTCATTTGCCTAGCAGGAAGAAGGTTGAACTGCATGGATATTGGCATCGCCAGGCCTTACATCAGGCAGCAGAGGATCCAAAAGCAACCAACTATCTACAGACTTTTCAAGTAGTTGAGAAAGAGATTATAGCCAAGAGCCAGTTTTATCATCGCTTGGGGGGAGTTTATCTGCCTCTTTTGGGGTTGTTCTTGCTGATGCTTTCGGGAATATTTTATCTGATCTTTCGGATTAAGATTCGTCCTAGCCAAGCTTTTTCAAAAGACGCTCGCCTCTATGAAGCCCCGCAAGATCTGGCTCCTCTCATTGTAGCGGCCAATATCTTTGCTGTGGATATGAGAGAAGTCGATCCGACCAGTGGCGGACGGGCCCATTTAAAATTTGAAAATCTAGTGCAGGCGACCTTGCTGGATTTGATGGATCGAGGCTACATCGAGCTTTTAGGAACTGCAGACAAGCCAATCTTGAAACCAACTTCTAAAAAAGGTTTGTCAGAGTTTGAAGGTCAATTCTTACAGATGGCATTTGGCGACCATAAACAGGCGGCTGTAGTAGACTTGTTTGAATCTTATCAGATTTCAGAAGACCTGTATAAAAATAAAAAATCAACAGATGAAGCGCGAATCCGCCAAATTGGAAATCGAATCAAAAATCGCTTTTCAACTGATTTAAACCTTTTGTCTGAACAAGTATTAAAGGAGATTCGGGAGCTAAACTTGCTGGATCACTATCGTCCTTTGAAACGAGGAGAAAAGCTTCTCTTGTGGTTGGCTCTAACGGCAAGTTTCCTTGTTTTTGGCTTGTCTCTCTTGACATTTTTTGTCTATTTGATCAAGCTAGACGGTTTTATTTGGTTCTATCTTCCGCTTGCAGCTGTCGCTTCGGTGTTAACCATTCTGCTGGGCAAAGCCTTGCAGCTATATCAGCGGGATGGTGTCTTGAGCGATGAGGGAGCCCATGATTTCTATCTCTGGAATAGCTTTGCGAATATGCTACGCTACATCGCTCGCCTATACGATACCGAGGTAGAGGGCATTGTCCTGTGGAACCGACTTTTGGTCTATGCTACCCTATTTGGCTATGCAGATCGAGTTAATCGGGTCATGAAGTTGCGTCAGATTTCCTTGGAAAACGCGTCTATGAATACTTATCTACAATACAATCTTCATCCTATTTTCTACGCAAGTTCCCATAGTTTTTCAAATTATGGACATATTGCCTCGACGGCCAGTCATTTTTCTGTTTCATCGGGAGGCGGAGCAGGAGGTGGCTTCTCTGGTGGCGGTGGAGGCGGCGGGGGCGGAGCTTTCTGATAAAAAGCTGGCAAAAGCCCTTGTGAAAGCTTTTCCTCTCCTCCAATATGTGGTATAATAAATGTTAAAGTTGTTTTAGGAGTTATCTATGTTTATTATTGAAATTTTAAAGTCCATTATTTATGGAATTGTTGAAGGAATTACAGAGTGGCTACCCATTTCGAGTACCGGACACTTGATTCTGATTCAAGATTTTATCAAATATAAAAATGAAGATCCAGCCTTCATGGAAATGTTCAATGTAGTCATTCAACTGGGAGCTATCTTGGCGGTTGTGGTGATTTATTTTGATAAGCTCAACCCTTTTAAACCAGGGAAAACAGCTCGTCAAATTCAGCTGACATGGCAGCTCTGGGCCAAGGTAGTCGTTGCTGCTTTGCCAGCTGCAATCATCGGCCTCTTCCTAGACGATTGGTTTGAAGCCCATTTTTATAATCTGGTATCCGTTGCGATCATGCTGATTATCTACGGGGCTGCCTTTATCTATCTGGAAAAACGAGAGCAGGTGGAACCGACTGTTACAGAATTGAGTAGACTTCCTTATCAAACTGCTCTTTATATCGGTCTTTTCCAAGTCTTGTCCCTCTTTCCAGGAACCAGCCGTTCAGGTGCGACCATTGTCGGTGGTCTCTTGAATGGTGTCAGCCGATCTGTTGTAACAGAGTTTACTTTCTACTTGGGTATTCCAATCATGTTTGGCGCAAGTGGGCTGAAAATCCTGAAATTTATTATTAAGGGTAATTCTTTAGGTTTCGATCAATTATTCCTTTTATTGGTAGCGATGGGAGTGGCCTTCGGAGTCAGTCTTTATGTGATTCGCTTCCTGACAGACTATGTCAAGAATCATGACTTTACAATCTTTGGTAAATATCGGATCGGTCTCGGAGCCCTCTTGTTGGTTTACGGTCTGATTAAGGTTATTATTGGCTAATCAAGGCTTGGGAAATTTTCCCAGCCTTTTCTTATTTGACTAGTTATTTTTTTGAAATAAGTTTAGAATTTTAGTATAATAGAAAGACTATGAAAGTATGAGGTTGATGAGATGGAAGTGAAACAGATTAATGATTCGACGATTAAAATCACCATCCAGTTGGAAGATCTAGAAGAACACGGAATGGAAATTGCAGATTTCCTAGTTCCCCAAGAAAAAACAGAAGAGTTTTTCTATACTATTTTGGATGAGTTGGAAATGCCGGACAGCTTTTTAGACAGTGGTATGCTGAGCTTTCGAGTGACGCCTAAGCCAGACAAGCTGGATGTCTTTGTGACGAGATCCAAGATTGATAAGAATTTGAATTTTGAAGACTTGGGTAATCTACCAGACATGGATGAACTTAGCCAGATGTCTCCAGATGAATTCTTAAAGACTTTGGAAAAAAATATCTTTGAAAAGAGTAAGGATGACCTTGAGGCGGTCAAATCTTTAGAAGCAGCAGAGGCTGACCAGGAGGCTTCTGTAGATTCTTCAGAAGATAGGGAAGAAAATCTAGACCGTTATGTCTACTATATTTTGTCATTTACTGATTTGCAGAGTGCAGTTTCTTTCGCCAAAACGGTTGACTACCCAATAGACTTATCAGAACTTTATAAATATGACTCTGCCTACTACCTGACTATTTTGGTAGATTTGGAAGAGCAACCTGCTCTTTATCCAGCTTGGTTACTGGCTAAAATGCGTGAGTTTGCTGAGGATACAGATATTACTCGTTCTGTCCTACAAGAACACGGGCGTCTGCTTTTGGTGACAGAAGCCATCCAACAGTTGCAGAAAGTTGAATGCGTATGATTGCTTTTCCATTGAAGTTCATTTTGGTGCTGCTAGCGACATTTTTTGTCGGAGTTTTGCTGACTCCTCTCGTTCGGCTCTTGGCTTTTAAAATGGATGCCGTCGACTATCCTAATGCTCGACGAATCAATAAAAAGCCCATGCCGAGTGCAGGCGGTCTGGCAGTTGTAGCGGCTTTTACCTTGGCAACTTTGGTCTTCATGCCGCAGATTGTTGGCGTCACTTTTTTTGAACAGACTTATTTTGATTATATTTGGCCGGTGGTGTTGGGAGGCTTGATTGTTGCCCTGACGGGGCTTATCGATGATATTAAAGAATTAAGTCCCCTGATGAAGTTAGGAGGGATTGTGCTAGCTGCCTGTCTGATTTGGTGGCTGACGGATTTCCGCTTGGATGACTTTAAGATTCCTTTTGGTGGTCCCCATCTCTTTTTCCCACCTTGGCTATCTTTTATTTTGACCATTCTCTGGATTGTCTCTATTACCAATGCGGTCAATCTCATGGATGGTTTAGATGGCCTTGTCAGCGGGGTCTCCATTATTTCCTTGCTAACCATGGGGATTGTTTCCTACTTTTTTTTGCCGGGCCATAATTTATTCCTGACTTTGACCATCTTGGTTTTAGTGGCCTCTATTGCTGGCTTCTTTCCTTACAATTATCATCCAGCCATTATATATGGCGGGGATACGGGGGCTCTTTTCATCGGTTTTATGATTTCGGTCCTGTCTCTACAGGGCTTGAAAAATGCGACGGCAGTAGCGATTGTCACGCCTATGATTATCTTGGGTGTACCAATTACCGATACTTTTTTAGCAATCGTTCGTCGGACTTTGTCTGGTCAGAAATTTTACCAGCCTGACCGCCACCACCTTCACCATAGGCTCTTGTCCTTAGGATTGACACATCGGGGAACAGTTCTGGTTATCTATGGAATTTCGATGATTTTCTCTATGATTTCCCTCCTGCTAAATGTATCGACTCGCATCGGTGGACTCCTCCTCGTAATTGGTCTTCTGCTAGGTGTTGAACTCTTGGTAGAACTAATAGGGGTTTTGGGGCCGCAGAGGACGCCTCTGCTCAATATTCTACGCTTTATCGGCAACTCCTCTTATCGAGAAGAAGTTCGAGAGAAGAGATACCAAAAGAAACACAAACAAGAATAGTTCTAAACAAAATAAAAGCCTTTTAGGCTTTTTTTTGGTATACTAAAGTATGTAAATCAGCTAAGCAAAGAAAGGAAAAAGAAATGTCTGTCTTAGAAATCAAAGATCTTCATGTTGAAATTGAAGGGAAAAAAATTCTCAAAGGGGTAAATCTTACTCTGAAAACGGGAGAAGTTGCAGCGATCATGGGGCCAAATGGAACAGGGAAATCTACCTTGTCTGCAGCCATTATGGGAAATCCTAACTACGAAGTAACTCAAGGAGAGGTGCTTTTTGATGGGGTTAATATCTTGGAGCTAGAAGTGGATGAACGGGCTCGTATGGGACTCTTCCTTGCGATGCAGTATCCTAGTGAAATTCCTGGTATTACCAATGCGGAGTTTCTCCGTGCGGCCATGAATGCTGGCAAAGAAGACGATGAAAAAATCTCTGTCCGTGACTTCATTACTAAACTAGATGAAAAGATGGAACTGCTTAACATGAAAGAAGAGATGGCTGAGCGCTACCTCAATGAAGGTTTCTCAGGTGGTGAGAAAAAACGTAATGAAATCTTGCAGTTGCTTATGTTAGAGCCAACTTTTGCGCTTTTGGATGAGATTGACTCAGGTCTGGATATCGATGCGCTTAAGGTCGTTTCTAAAGGAGTCAACGCTATGCGCGGTGAAGGTTTTGGGGCTATGATTATCACCCACTACCAACGCCTGCTCAACTATATTACTCCAGATGTAGTTCATGTCATGATGGAGGGGAAAGTTGTTCTTTCTGGCGGTCCAGAATTGGCAGTTCGCTTGGAAAAAGAAGGCTATGCCAAATTGGCTGAAGAGTTGGGCTTCAACTATACTGAAGAAGTCTAGTCAAACATTCTTTTGACTTTGATAAAAGATAGGAGAATGACATGACAAAAGAATTGATTCACGAATTTTCACAAGTTCACGCAGAACCAGCATGGTTGGCTGATATTCGTCAGCAGGCTTTTGACAAGATGGACCAGCTGGATTTGCCAGTTATTGAGCGGGTTAAATTTCACCGCTGGAATCTGGGAGACGGACGGATTTCTGACAGCGATCCTTTGACCAGTGTGCCAGATTTTACGTCTCTTGGGGACAATCTCAAGTTTATCCAAATGGGGACTCAGACAGTTCTTGAGCAATTGCCAGCTGATTTGGCAGAGCAAGGTGTGGTCTTCACTGATTTCCACTCTGCTTTGGAAGAGATTCCAGAGCTGGTAGAGAAGCATTTTATGTCCGCAGTCAAGTATGACGAGGATAAATTGGCGGCTTACCACACTGCCTATTTCAACAGTGGTGCGGTTCTTTATGTACCGGACAATGTTGAGATTGACCAGCCGATTGAAGGAATTTTTTATCAGGACAGCGAAAGCGATGTTCCTTTTAACAAGCATATTTTGATTATCGCAGGCAAGCATTCAAAGGTTAGCTACTTGGAACGCTTGGAAACTTACGGCGAGGGCTCTGTTCCAATAACAGCCAATATCACTGTTGAAGTCATTGCTCAGGCTGGTGCTCAGATTAAGTTTTCTGCTATTGATCGTTTGGGCGAAAATGTAACGGCTTATATCAGCCGTCGTGGTAAGCTGGACAACGATGCCATGATTGACTGGGCTATCGGCGTTATGAACGAAGGCAATGTTGTGGCTGACTTTGATAGCGACCTTTACGGTAATGGAAGTCATGCGGATATGAAAGTGGTGGCTCTCTCAAGTGGCAAGCAGG
The DNA here is from genome assembly GCF_001578775.1 of Streptococcus cristatus. Taxonomy (GTDB): domain Bacteria; phylum Bacillota; class Bacilli; order Lactobacillales; family Streptococcaceae; genus Streptococcus; species Streptococcus cristatus_A. Next base: position 532,063 of record NZ_KQ969062.1, read on the forward strand.
TTCAGGGAATTGACACCCGCGTAACTAACTATGGCTGCAACTCTATCGGAAATATCCTGCAACACGGGGTTATCCTAGAAAAAGGAACCCTGACCTTCAATGGTATCGGCCATATTATCAAGGGTGCTAAGGGTGCAGACGCCCAGCAGGAAAGCCGGGTTCTTATGCTGTCTGACCAAGCACGCTCAGATGCTAACCCAATCCTCTTGATAGATGAGAACGATGTAACGGCTGGTCACGCGGCTTCTATCGGTCAGGTAGATCCAGAGGATATGTACTACCTCATGAGTCGGGGTCTTGATAAGGCGACAGCTGAGCGCTTGGTCGTGCGCGGCTTCTTAGGTTCAGTGATTGTGGAAATCCCTGTTAAAGAAGTTCGTGATGAAATGATTGAAAATATCGATATTATTCTCGCAAAAAGATAAAAAGCTGGGCCTTGTCCCGTGTAAGTAGATAGGAGTCTTCATGTCTGGATTTAACGCAGAAGCAATCAAGCAAGATTTTCCCATTTTGGACCAAATTGTCAATGATGAGCCTTTGGTTTATTTGGACAATGCGGCGACAACCCAGAAACCCAAGCAGGTGCTAGCGGCTATTGAAAACTACTATCTTAGAGACAATGCCAATGTCCACCGCGGTGTGCATACGCTAGCCGAGCGGGCAACAGCAGCCTATGAAGCAGCCAGAGAAAGAGTTCGTGCTTTTATCAATGCGGCTTCTAGCAGAGAAGTTCTCTTTACACGAGGAACCACGACGAGTCTCAATTGGGTGGCTCAGTTTGCGGCTGAAAGGCTGCAGCCTGGTGATGAAGTGATGATTTCGATCATGGAGCACCATTCCAATGTCATTCCTTGGCAGGAAGCTTGTAGGAAGACTGGAGCCAAGCTGGTCTATGTCTATCTCAAAGATGGTGCTCTGGATATGGAGGATTTCCGTGCCAAGCTCAATGAGCAGACTAAGTTTGTTTCTCTGGCTCATGCTTCTAATGTCCTTGGTATTATCAATCCCATCAAGGAAATTGCCCAGTTGGTTCATCAGCAAGGAGCGCTTTTGGTGGTAGATGGAGCTCAATCCATTCCGCACATGAAGATTGATGTACAGGATTTGGATGTAGATTTCTTCGCCTTTTCGGGGCATAAGATGGCTGGACCTACTGGTATCGGGGTTCTCTATGGCAAGGAAGAACTGCTAGAGCGGATGTCGCCAGTCGAGTTTGGCGGCGAAATGATTGATTTTGTCTATGAACAGGAGGCGACATGGAAGGAACTACCTTGGAAGTTTGAGGCCGGAACGCCAAATATGGCAGGAGCAATCGGTCTTGCGGCGGCCATTGATTATTTGGAAGACTTGGGTATGGATGCCATTGCTCAGCATGAGCAGGACCTGATTGCCTACGTATTTCCTAAGTTACAGGCTGTGGAAGGCTTGACCATTTATGGCTCTCAGGATTTGGCCCAGCGCTCAGGCGTGATTGCCTTTAATCTGGATGGTCTCCATCCACATGATGTCGCAACGGCTCTAGATTATGAAGGAGTGGCTGTTCGGGCGGGTCACCATTGTGCTCAGCCTTTGCTCACCTACCTGCAGGTGCCAGCGACTGTGCGGGCCAGCTTTTATATCTACAATACCTATGCGGATTGTGACAAGTTGGTAGATGCTTTAGAAAAGACAAAGGAGTTTTTCAATGGCGCTTTCTAAGTTAGACAGTCTTTACAAGGCGGTTGTGACCGATCACTCGGCTCACCCCCATCACCATGGGAAACTGGAAGATGTGGAGCAGGTAGTCCTCAATAACCCGACTTGTGGCGATGTCATCAGCCTGTCTGTGAAGTTTAATGCTGAAAATCAGATTGAGGATATTGCCTTTGTGAATTCCGGCTGTACTATCTCAACGGCTTCGGCCAGCATGATGACGGATGCGGTTCTGGGCAAGACAAAAGAGCAGGCGCTGGAATTAGCAGAAGTCTTCTCGCAGATGGTTCAGGGCCAAGAAGACAGTCGCCAGAAAGAGTTGGGAGATGGAGCCTTTTTAGCTGGCGTTGCCAAATTCCCGCAGCGGATTAAGTGTGCGACCTTGGGTTGGAATGCCCTCAAGCGAGCAATTGAAGAAGATAAAAAGTAAGAATGTGAAAGGAAATTATGTCAGAAGAAAGAGTAGAACCAAAACCAATTGATCTTGGTGAGTACAAGTTTGGTTTCCATGACGATGTTGAGCCTGTTCTCTCAACAGGGAAAGGGCTGAATGAAGCGGTTATTCGCGAGCTCTCTGCAGCCAAGGGTGAACCAGAGTGGATGTTGGATTTCCGCCTTAAGTCCTACGAGGTTTTCAAGAAAATGCCGATGCAGACTTGGGGTCCAGATTTGTCAGAAATTAATTTTGATGACTTGATTTATTACCAAAAGGCCTCTGATAAGCCAGCTAGAAGCTGGGATGAAGTGCCTGAGAAGATCAAGGAAACCTTTGAGCGGATTGGGATCCCAGAAGCGGAGCGAGCTTACCTTGCTGGTGCAGCTGCCCAGTATGAGTCCGAAGTGGTCTACCACAATATGAAGGAAGAGTTCCAAAAGCTAGGAATCGTCTTTACAGATACTGACTCAGCTCTTAAGGAATACCCAGAGCTTTTCAAGCAGTATTTTGCTAAGTTGGTTCCGCCGACAGACAACAAGTTGGCTGCCCTTAACTCCGCCGTCTGGTCTGGTGGTACCTTTATCTATGTGCCAAAAGGTGTTAAGGTAGACATTCCGCTTCAAACCTACTTCCGTATCAACAATGAAAATTCCGGTCAGTTTGAGCGCACCTTGATTATCGTTGATGAGGGAGCAAGTGTTCACTACGTAGAAGGATGTACAGCTCCTACTTATTCAAGCAACAGCTTGCATGCGGCCATTGTTGAAATCTTTGCCCTTGACGGTGCCTATATGCGCTATACGACGATTCAAAACTGGTCAGATAATGTCTACAACCTTGTAACCAAACGAGCGCGGGCTATGAAAGATGCGACAGTTGAGTGGATTGACGGAAACTTGGGTGCCAAAACAACCATGAAGTACCCATCAGTCTATCTGGACGGGCCTGGGGCGCGTGGAACCATGCTTTCTATCGCCTTTGCCAATGCTGGCCAACACCAGGATACAGGGGCCAAGATGATTCACAATGCGCCACATACCAGCTCGTCCATCGTGTCTAAATCCATCGCTAAAGGTGGAGGAAAGGTGGACTACCGTGGCCAAGTGACCTTTGCTCGCAATTCTAAGAAATCTGTCAGCCATATCGAGTGTGATACCATTATCATGGACGATTTGTCTGCCTCAGACACCATTCCATTTAATGAAATCCACAACTCACAGGTGGCTTTGGAGCATGAAGCTAAAGTTTCTAAGATTTCAGAGGAGCAGCTCTACTATCTCATGAGCCGTGGCTTGTCCGAATCCGAAGCAACTGAAATGATTGTCATGGGCTTTGTTGAACCATTCACCAAGGAACTGCCAATGGAATACGCTGTTGAGCTGAACCGTCTCATCAGCTATGAAATGGAAGGGTCTGTTGGATAAAAAGAGGCGTTGACCTCTTTTTAATTGTGAATAAATCTTTGCTTAAGCAAAGTGTTTAAAAGATTCAGAGGGCCTGTTAAACAGTAGCGGAATACTATATTGCTAATTAACCCTCAAAGAACTTTTTTTGATTACGTTAAACGTTTACGACTATACAAATA
>NZ_KQ969062.1:536702-569368 GCF_001578775.1 Streptococcus cristatus
TTAAGAAACTGAGCAAGAAAATGGCTCAAAACTAGAAAAAAGGATAAGATCTTAAACTGACCTTATCCCTTTTTCATGAGTTGAAGTCTTTTTGTCCCAGCCTCATTTCTTTTATAACTTCTCATTGACAAAGCGGATGAAGTCGTTCCACCAGACTTTGAAAATGATAGCTTTTTCAACCTTTTTTTCTGTAACCATAGAAATAGAAGTTTTCTTATTTTCGATATAGCCTTGGCCGATTGGCTCAGAATCTGTATAAGTGAGGGTACCTACTACACTACCCTTTTTCAAGGGAGCCTGCAGCTCCTGTGGACTTGGAGTAAAGGTAACCTTATGTTCAGCCTGATTGGCTATCCGTTCTAGAATTACCAGGTCCTCACTAGCAACTGCAGCGACCTGATCCTCTTGGCTGTCTCTAATAGCTACTTGTGAGTTATTATATCTTTCCCCTTTTTTGACAAGGACTGTCGGAGAAAAATTTTGCGTAACGTAGGTCATTAGGCTAGATGTAACGCCAAAACGGGTATTAGGGTCGTTATCTTCTTGTGAGACTCCTAAAACGACTGTGATCAATCGCATCCCTTTTTCACTTGTTACACCGACAAATGAAACACCACTCTGCTCAGACCCGCCTGTCTTTAAACCCTTCACTCCTGTCCGAAAACTAGGAGATCCTTCCAACATTAAATTGGGATTTTCTAGTTGGATTCCTGCAAAATTCACATGAGATTTAGAAGTGATGCCAAGGACCTCTGGGTAGTCATCGATCAGATGTGAAGTAATCACAGCTATATCATAAGCACTGAATTTATTGACAGTCTCTTGTTTTTTCTTGCTTTTAGAATTCTCTGCGGGCTCCTCTTCGGTATTAGTAGTTTCTAGCGAACCATCTAGTAAACGAATATCCGTACCAGTAGCATTTACAATGATTGCATCAGAAATATTCCATTCCTTGAGTTTGGCTTTCATCATTTTGACAAAATTTTCTTCACTTCCACCAACTTTTTCTGCCAGAGCGATAGTGGCGCTGTTGGCACTGGCCAAAAGAGAGGCATTCAGCAAGTCCTTTACCTTGTAGCGTCGCGCTTCCAGAGGTAGGTTCGCGATAGAGGGATTTACTGTCAGCTGGTAAGCATAATCAGAAATATCAACCTCAGTTTCTAGGCTCAGTTTGCCATCAGCAATGGCTTCGTAAACCAGATAAGCAGTCAAAATGTTAGTAATAGCACCGACTTCTAGTGGGCTTGTAGCCTCCTTTTCATAGAGGATTTTTCCTGAGTTTGCATCGACAGCAATGGCGCTTTTAGCGGCAATTTCATAGTCATCTGCCAGAACAGGCTTGGCAATCAGACCAAAGAATAGCAGTAGGAATACAAAAAGTTTTTTCATTTCTTTCCCCTAGATTAGTAATAAATCTATTGTAACATAAAAAGACGATATTTTTGCCAAACCTATTCAAGAATCCTTGTAAAATATTGAACAAATTTTTATTTATAAGATTTCCTGCATGTTTATGAGAATATATGGAAATATATGAAAATGCATAGAAATTTTCCTATATTTTGTTTCATTTAAAATAAGAAAAATGCATAGAAATTTAAAATTTTCTAAAATAAGACTTGTATTTGTCTAGAAATGATGTATAATAATACATAATCTAAAGAAGGAGATTTGCTCATGAAAAAATCTAAATGGTTGGCTATTACTGGTTTGGTTGCAGCATCAGCGCTATTCTTAGCTGCTTGTGGCAAGTCAAGCACTAGCTCAACAAAGACATATTCTTATGTCTATAATACAGATCCAGATACATTGGATTATGTAAACTCCAATCGCGCCTCCACTTCTGACGTTATTGCCAATTTGGTCGACGGTCTTTTAGAAAATGATCAATATGGGAATCTTATCCCTTCATTGGCTGAAGACTGGACTGTATCCAAAGATGGCCTAACTTATACTTATAAGTTGCGTAAGGACGCTAAATGGTACACAGCAGAAGGTGAAGAATATGCTGCTGTCAAGGCGCAAGACTTTGTCACAGGGCTCAAGCACGCTGCAGATGAAAAATCAGAAGCATTACCAATCGTGCAAAACTCTATCAAGGGATTAGATGCTTATATCAAAGGGGAAAGCAATGATTTCTCTACTGTAGGTGTCAAGGCAATTGACGACTATACAGTTCAATACACCCTGAATCAGCCAGAAAGCTACTGGAATTCTAAGACAACGATGGGCATTCTCTTCCCGATTAACGAAGAATTTCTGAAGAAAGAAGGCAAAGACTTTGGTACCGTGAAACCTTCCGGTATCCTTTATAATGGTCCATATGTATTAAAGGCATTTACGTCTAAGTCTGTTATCGAATATTCTAAAAACCAAAACTATTGGGACAAGGACAATGTGAAGATTGAAGATGTCAAACTGACTTACTACGATGGTTCTGACCAGGAGTCGTTGATCCGTAACTTTACTGATGGTGCTTACACGCAAGCTCGTCTCTATCCGACTAGCTCAAACTACGCATCAGTAGAAAAGAAATACAAAGACAACATCATCTTTACTCCACAAAACTCAACTAGCTATTTCTTTAGCTTCAACCTGAATCGTCAGGCTTATAGCCACACTTCTAAGACAGATGCCCAAAAAGCTGCCAGCAAAGAAGCGATTCAAAATAAAGACTTCCGCCAAGCAATTAACTTCGCTTTTGACCGTAAATCCTTTGGTGCCCAGATGAATGGTAATGAAGGAGCAACGAAAATCGTCAGAAGCTTGCTTGTACCTCCTAGTTTTGTGCAAGTAGATGGCAAGGACTTCTCAGATGTCGTTGAATCACAACTGGCTTCTTATGGGGATGAATGGCAAGGTGTCAAATTAGCTGATGCCCAAGACAGCATTTACAACCCAGAAAAGGCCAAGGCAGAATTTGCTAAAGCCAAAGAAGCTTTGCAAGCGCAGGGAGTTGAATTCCCAATTCATCTAGATGTACCAGTTGACCAAACTGATAAAATCATGGTGCAGCGGACTAATTCCTTCAAACAATCTGTTGAGGCATCTCTAGGTCAAGAAAACGTTGTGATTGATGTGCATCAAATGTCAACAGATGATTTGGATAACTCTACTTACTTTGCAGAAACAGCTGCCCAAAAGGACTATGACCTCAATATGTCTGGTTGGTCAGCAGACTATCAAGATCCAGTGACTTATCTGAATATCTTTAACCCAGAGACAGGGGATATCTTGGACAATATTGGTCTGACAAAAGGCCAAAACCAAGATATTGCTTCCAAGGTTGGTTTAACGGACTACAAAGCGCTTTTGGATCAGGCAGATGCAGAAAAGCAAGATACCAATGCTCGCTATACGAAATATGCAGCAGCGCAGGCTTGGTTAACAGATAGTTCTATTGTGATCCCATCTACTTCTGCAGGCGCTTCACCAATGGTTCAAAAGGTCGTACCATTTACCAAAGCCTACTCTTATGTAGGTATCAAGGGTGATAGCTATGTATTTAAGGGAATGGAGCTTCAAGATAAGGTTCTAACAGTAGCTGATTATCAAAAAGCTTTGAAAAAATGGGAAAAAGAAAAAGAAGAATCAAATAAAAAAGCTCAAGAAGAGTTAGCAAGTCACGTTAAGTAACAGAAAAGAGGCTGGGACAAAAGTTCTAGCCTCTTTTCTTTGGATTGTAGAGCAAGACGCAGTGGCTGAGTGGGCTCTACTACGCTGATTTCATCAGCTTTTACAGCTCTACTCAACTATGCGGAGGTGGGACGACGCAATCGAATTCTAACGAATTACCGATTTCTGTCCCAGCCTCTTTTTAAAGTAGAAAATCCTATATTTCGTTTATTTTTTTGAACTGTTGGATTTCTCCTCAAGTAGAATAAGAAAAGGTCCGATTTGTTTCGGACCTTTCATTGTTTATTTTGGTGCGATGACTTCCAAGCCACCCATGTAAGGACGTAGGACTTCAGGAATGGTTACAGAGCCATCTTCATTTTGGTAATTTTCTAAGATAGCAGCTACTGTACGTCCGACAGCTAGTCCAGATCCATTGAGAGTATGGAGGAGTTTGACCTTGCCATCTGCTTCGTCACGGTAGCGGATTTGGGCGCGACGAGCTTGGAAATCTTCTGTATTAGAGCAGCTGGAAATTTCACGATAGGTATTCTGAGCGGGGATCCAGACTTCCAAGTCGTAGGTCTTGGAAGCAGAGAAGCCCATGTCTCCTGTGGAGAGAGCAACCACGCGGTAAGGCAGATTCAGCTTTTGCAGGATATTTTCCGCATTGGCTGTCATCTTTTCCAGCTCTTCATAGGATTCTTCTGGCTTGGCAAATTTCACCATTTCGACCTTGTGGAATTGGTGTAGACGGATGAGACCACGCGTGTCACGGCCGGCAGAACCCGCTTCGGAGCGGAAAGATGGGCTCATAGCTGTGAAGTAGATAGGCAGGTCCTTGCCGTCTAGAATTTCGTCTCGATAGTAGTTGGTCAGTGGAACTTCAGCAGTTGGAATGAGCACGAAGTTGGTATCGCTTAGCTCAAAGGTATCTTCTTTGAACTTAGGATATTGTCCAGTACCAAACATAGAGTCATGGTTGACCATATAGGGCGTGATGACTTCTGTATAGCCTTCCTTGCCATGCTCGTCCAGCATGAAGTTGTAGATAGCACGCTCTAATCGAGCTCCCAGCCCCTTGTAGAAGAGGAAACGAGCCCCGGTGACTTTTGCCCCACGCTCCCAGTCTAAGATGTTCAAATCCTCACCTAAATCCCAGTGAGCTTTAGCTTCAAAGTCAAATTGGCGCGGTGTACCCCAGCGACGAACTTCAACATTGTCATCTTCATCCGCTCCGATTGGAACGCTGTCATGGGGAATGTTGGGGAGGGTTGTAGTGAACTCGGTCAACTTAGCATCCAAGTCAGCTAAAGTAGCATCTAAGTCCTTGACTTGGGCAGATAGTTTTTGCATGGCTGCAATCTTGTCATCTGCATTTTCTTTGTTGCGTTTGGCTTGGGCAATCTCTGTAGAAACGGTGTTGCGTTCTGCTTTGAGATTTTCTACTTTCACCAGCAAATCACGTCGTTGCTCATCAATTTCCTTCATTTGATTGAGTACATCAGCTGCTACGCCACGGGTAGCTAATTTCTCTGCAACAGCATCAAAGTCTGTCCGAATACGTTTTAAATCTAACATAAAACCTCCCAAAAATAAAAGCACACCGAGGAAACTGTTGGAGCGGCTAGGCCGCGGTTCCATCCAACTTCACAGGTGTGCACTTGATTATGTATGTAGTTGTATTGCAACGGTAGAATTTCACACTAGGCTCCTATCTGCTCGCAGCACCCGCAGACTTTCTGAAAGAAGCGATAGTCTTACTTATCCGTTTCCTAGATTATACAGGATTTTCTATTTTTTTGCAAATAGATTTTTAAAGAATTGGCCAATTGTTTGGATCAAAGTAGGCAATTTGACAACTTTCTCATTCCCGATATGTTGCCGTGCAATTTTGAGAATCTTTCCAGTGTCCTTGGAGGCAAAGAGAAACTTGCCCTTGTCTGTAAAGACTTCAAAATGGCGACTGACATTTTTCCCAGAGACATTGGCACCGATCTGCTGGATGCTAGACCAAGGTAGCTGGATATAATCTTCTACATTGGCATCAGCGTAGAATTCCAGTGCGACATCACCGATCAAAAACTTCCCAACCTTGCCACCTAAACCCAGATAGGAAACTCCTGTTGTTTGAAATTCAATCGATTTATTTTGCGATTGCGCCATAGAACCTCTCCCTTTTTAATACTATAGCTATTATACCATAATAAAAAGAAGGCCGAAACCTTCTTTTTAATTACATCAAACCAATAAGGCGGGCAACGATACCAACGATGAAAAGTCCGATGATGATTGTGATTGGAGAAACTTTCTTCTTAAGCAACCACATGCAGAGGAAGGTAAGGAGAAGTCCCATCAAACCTGGAATCAAAGAGTTAATTTGTCCTTGAAGGGTATTTGCTTTTTCAGGAGTCAAGCTCAATCCGCCTGCAACATCACCCAAGATTTTTTGAAGTTGCTCGCCAGTTACAGCACCTTTAGGGAAGTTGATGTAAGCTCCCTCAGAGAGTTTTGTAGATGGCAATTGAAGCGCAAAGCTAACGTTTACCCAGCGTGCTACCAAAACAGCCAAGATAAACATACCAAGGATTGAAGCACCTTTAGTGATGTCTTGGAGGATACCACCAGACATGTCTTTAGTGATTTCAGAACCAGCCTTGTAGCCCAATTCTTGAGTGTACCACAAGAAGGCCATACGGATTGCATTCCAAAGAACGAAGAAGAGAAGTGGACCGATGATATTTCCTGACATAGCAAGAGAAGCACCGAGCGCTCCAAGGATAGGGCGAACTGTAAACCAGAAGACTGGGTCACCGATACCAGCCAAAGGTCCCATCATACCGATTTTAACCCCTTGGATAGCTGCATCGTCAATTTCTGCACCGTTTGCTTTTTCTTCTTCAAGGGCGAGTGTTACACCGATGATTGGAGCAGCAACGTATGGGTGAGTATTGAAGAATTCCAAGTGACGCTCAAGAGCAGCAGCTTGATCTTCTTTTTTAGTGTAAAGTTTCTTGAGAGCTGGAATTAAAGAATAAGCCCAACCCAAGTTTTGCATACGTTCATAGTTCCAAGAACCTTGCAAGAAAGTAGAACGCCACCAAACTTTTTGACGGTCTGATTTAGATAATTGAATTTTTTCAGTCATGATATAGCAGCTCCTTTCTTAGTAGTCTTCTAGGATATCGCCGATTGGGTCGTTAGATGTAGCAGAACCGCCACCACCGTTTCCGCCTTTCTTAGAAAGGTTGAGGTAGATAAGGGCGATTGCTACACCGATAGCACCGAGGGCAATCAAAGTCAATTGGCTAACAGCAGCAAGAGCAAAACCGATAGCAAAGAATGGCCATACTTCGCGAGTTGCCATCATGTTGATAACCATAGCGTAACCAACGGCAACAACCATTCCCCCGCCGACAGCCATACCGCCTGCCAACCAATCAGGCATCATAGCAAGCAATTTTTGCACTGCTTCTGCGGGGATAGCAAGAAGAAGGGCTGCAGGAATAGCGATACGAAGTCCTTGGAGAAGGAGAGCTACAAAGTGTGCGCGTTCAACGCTAGCAAAGTCGCCTTTTTTAGCAGCAGAGTCTGCAGCGTGAACCAAGGCAACAGAGATAGTACGCACGATCATGGTAAGGAAGAGACCAGCTACGGCAAGAGGAATCGCGATTGTAGTTGCAACTGTGATACCTTTGTCAGTGAAATCTCCACCTTGAACCATGATGATAGCAGCAGCAACTGAAGCCAAGGCAGCGTCAGGAGCAACGGCAGCACCGATGTTAGCCCAACCAAGAGCGATCATTTGAAGAGATCCGCCAAGGATAACACCAGCAGTTAAGTTACCAGTTACAAGACCGATCAAGGTACATGCAACCAATGGTTGGTGGAATTGGAATTGGTCCAAGATACCTTCAAGACCAGCTAGGAAGGCAACAAAGACTACTAAAACCATAGAAATAATAGACATGTTTTAAATCCTTTCATAATAATATGAGAGCGAAACGGTTCAGATTATTGAACGTTGGCTTTGTTAATTAAGTCAAACAAATCTTTCTTAGAATCATTTGGTACTTTACGTACGTCGAATTCAACTCCGAGGTCACGCAATTTTTCGTAAGTTGCCACGTCGTCCTTGTCCATTGACAGAACGTTGTTGACCATTGTCTTACCAGTTGAGTGAGCCATTGAGCCGACGTTGAGGGTCTTGATTGGCACACCGCCTTCGATAGCGCGTAGGGCATCTTGCGGAGTTTCAAATAAGATAAGAGCGTGCGTATTACCAAAGCGTGGATCTTTTGAAACAGCAATCAGCTTGTCAATTGGAACAACGTTTGCTTTAACATTACCAGGTGCAGCTTGTTTGATGAGCTCTTTACGAAGTTCATCCTTAGCTACTGAGTCAGAAGCTACGATGATACGGTCTGCTTTTGAATCTGGAGTCCAAGCTGTCGCAACTTGTCCATGCAACAAACGTGTATCGATACGAGCAAGGTTGATTTTGAGCTTGCCGTCTCCGATAACAGTTCCTTCTGGGATAGCCGCTTGAGCAACTGGTGCAGCAGCAGGAGCAGCGCTTTCTAGGACTGGATTTAGCTCTTCTGGAAGTGCTTTTACGCCTTCCTTAGCTTCCTTGATGATATTTGCAACGACAGCATCTACGCCAGCGTTTGCATCCATCATGCGCTCTGTGTAGGCTTGAATTAGCATAGGCAGGTTCAAACCTGTAATAATCGCGAACTTGCGGTCTGGATTTTCACCCATGACACGGCTAGCTTGGTTAAATGGAGACCCACTCCAAAGGTCAGCCAAGACCAATACCTCATCGTTCGCATCAAACGAAGCCACAGCGTCATTGAATTTTGCATACAGATCATCAGGACCTTCGTTTGGCATGAAAGTTACAACTTGAACTTTTTCTTGCTCACCAAAAATCATAGAACCTGACTGATGAATGCCGGCAGCAAATTCACCGTGGCTGGCAATAATGATTCCAATACTCATTATTGTTTTTCCTCCTTATAAAATGTTTGACTTAAGTTTAAGAAAACTTTAAGGCTAACTATTATTATAAAACGTTTTCATGAAAAATGCAAGTACCTGAATCGAGGCGACAATGATTTTCAAATTCTATTTCTAGTGAAAAATGCTGTTATATCAGTCTTTTTTAATCTTTTCTTCTCACTAAATAATTAGGTGAAGATTAGATCGCCAATTTAACTAGGTTAATATATGAAAGTGGATGAAAATTTCTATGAAAATGCTTATCTGATAAATTGATTAGAAAGTAAATTTATATAGGAGGAATTTATAGCTGAAGTCCAAGAAGTATTTTACAAATTATCTATTTTCTGCTATAATCTTTTCTAGAAAGAATTCTCATTGTCTACTTTTTAGCGAGTCTGGGTTGGTGGGAGCCGGATAGGGAAGCAGTGCAGATGGCGCTTTCGATAAACATTTTTAAACGTAATGAAGTAATAAATTAGGGTGGAACCGCGTCTTGACGCCCCTAGGTCGCATAGCCTAGGACTGTCGGATGTGGTTCTTTTTGGCTTCTAGGATAGATGTAATTTATATAGAAAAGGAGGAATATTTTGAAAGAAATTTCACAACTGACGTTTGACACAAAGTATAAATTTCAAGTTTCATTAGGCACATTGCTTATTCTTTTACCACTTATTTTCATTGGCTATATTTTTAGTATTAACAAAGCTGAAATACTATTTACCAATGAACAGTATAATAATTTTACAATGAAATCACAATCTATAGTGAATAACCTTCAACAGAATTATGAGCATATTTTTTGTTTTTCATTATTATTGCTGATACTTAGTGTACCAGTTGGAATTTATCTAATAACTAAGGGGTTAAGTGATTGGAAAAAATTTGAAGATTTAGATTTTAAAAAAAGGGCTTTAGAAATCGATGAAATTAATAAAAGAATTACTAAGGCACCTCCTCAAGCAATTGAAGAAAATATAAAAAGTGATTCAAAATTAGAACAACTTACTGGAGAAATCTCTGAAAAAAATATAAAATCTTACCAATCTATTGAAAACAGTGTAGTTAGAAGAATCTATGAGACCTCGCCAGTGAACTATAAAATAGTTTCTGATAGAATTCTAAATGGATTTTTGTATGATGTAATAGCAATGGGGCAAGGTATGTTCGATAAAGATATTATCTTTGAAATTAAATATTTGCAAAATAATATTGCGAGTTCAGTGTTAGATAGTTATGTTGTGAAATTATATGAATTATCGAATAACTATTCGATAGAAACCAATAGGCTTCCAAATAAAGAACTAATACTTGTAACGACAGATGAAACTTTTAACCATATTGATAGATTGATAAATATGCAAAAAAAGAGAAATAATTTCTCCATAATAGTTCTAAAAGAAAATGAAATAGAGAAAACAAATTTTTTTAATTAAAAGGAGTAAAAAATGCCTAAAAAATTAACATTTCAAGAAATAATTTTGACTTTACAGCAGTTCTGGAATGACCAAGGTTGTATGCTCATGCAGGCTTATGATAATGAGAAGGGGGCGGGAACAATGAGTCCCTATACCTTCCTGCGGGCTATTGGGCCAGAGCCATGGAATGCGGCCTATGTAGAGCCATCTCGTCGGCCAGCAGATGGTCGTTATGGGGAAAATCCTAACCGTCTTTATCAACACCACCAATTTCAAGTGGTTATGAAGCCTTCTCCAAGCAATATCCAAGAACTTTACTTGCAGTCTTTGGAGCTCTTGGGCATCAATCCGCTGGAGCACGATATCCGCTTTGTCGAGGATAACTGGGAAAATCCTTCAACTGGCTCGGCTGGTCTGGGCTGGGAAGTTTGGCTGGATGGTATGGAAATCACTCAGTTCACATACTTCCAGCAGGTCGGAGGTCTGCCAACTCAGCCAGTAACTGCTGAGGTAACTTATGGTCTGGAGCGTCTGGCTTCTTATATTCAAGAAGTGGACTCAGTCTACGATATTGAGTGGGCTGATGGCGTCAAGTACGGCGAAATTTTTACTCATCCTGAGTATGAACATTCCAAGTACAGCTTTGAGGTCAGCGACCAAGACTTGCTCCTGGGGAATTTTGAGAAGTTTGAAGCGGAAGCTAAGCGCTGTCTGGACGAGCATCTGGTGCACCCAGCCTATGACTATGTTCTCAAATGCTCGCATACCTTTAACCTCTTGGATGCGCGTGGAGCTGTATCTGTGACAGAGCGGGCTGGTTATATTGCCCGTATTCGTAATCTGGCGCGTGTTGTGGCCAAGACCTTTGTGGCTGAGCGCAAGCGTCTGGGCTACCCACTTTTGGATGCAGAGAATCGCGAGAAACTCTTGGCAGAGGAGGGAGAATAATCATGGTAAAAAATTTATTAGTTGAATTAGGCTTGGAGGAAATGCCAGCCTATGTCGTGACACCGAGCATGAAGCAGCTGCGCGACAAGATGGGAGCCTTCCTGAAAGACCATCGTCTGACCTTTGAAAAAATTGAAATGTTCTCTACGCCTCGTCGTCTGGCGGTGCGTGTGGTTGGCTTGGCGGACAAGCAGTCTGATTTGACCGAAGATTTCAAAGGCCCTTCTAAGAAAATTGCTCTGGATGCTGATGGGAACTTCACAAAGGCTGCCGAAGGTTTTGTCCGTGGCAAGGGCTTGACGGTTGAGGACATTACTTTCCGCGAAATCAAAGGGGAAGAATATGTCTATGTGACCAAGGAAGAAATCGGCCGCCCAGTAGAGGAGATCATCCCAGCAGTGACGGAAGTTCTGCAAGCTTTGACCTTCCCTGTCAGCATGCACTGGGCCAACAACACCTTTGAATACATCCGTCCAGTACATACTTTGACTGTGCTCTTAGATGAGCAGGCCTTTGACTTGGATTTCTTGGACATCAAGAGTGGCCGTACTAGCCGTGGCCATCGCTTCTTGGGCAAAGAAACGCAGATTGCTTCAGCAGATTCATATGAAGATGACCTACGGGCTCAGTTTGTCATTGCCAGCCCTCTTGAGCGGGGTGATATGATTGTCGAGCAGATTCGAGCACTGGAAGCGGAGCACGGTGTTTCTATCGAGATTGACGAAGACTTGCTTAATGAAGTCTTGAATCTGGTAGAATATCCAACTGCTTTCCTAGGTAATTTTGATGCTAAATACTTAGAGGTGCCAGAGGAAGTTTTGGTAACTTCTATGAAAGAGCACCAGCGTTACTTTGTTGTGCGCGATAGTGAAGGCAAACTTTTGCCGCACTTCATCTCTGTCCGCAACGGAAATGCAGAGCATCTGGAAAATGTCATCAAGGGGAATGAGAAAGTCTTGGTGGCTCGTCTGGAAGATGGGGAATTCTTCTGGCGGGAAGACCAAAAACTAGCTATTGCCGACTTGGTTGAAAAGCTGAGCAATGTGACTTTCCATGAGAAGATTGGCTCTCTGGCAGAGCACATGGAGCGGACTGGCAAGATTGCTGCTCTCTTGGCGCAAGAAGCAGGATTGGATGCTGATGAGACAGCTGACTTGGCTCGTGCAGCGGCTATTTATAAGTTTGACTTGCTGACTGGTATGGTTGGTGAGTTTGATGAGCTGCAAGGTATCATGGGTGAGAAATATGCTCTGCTGGCTGGTGAGAATGCTGCAGTGGCAGCTGCCATTCGGGAGCACTATATGCCAACTTCAGCCGATGGCGAATTGCCTGACACCAAGGTCGGAGCCGTCTTGGCTCTGGCTGATAAGCTAGATACCATTCTGTCCTTCTTCTCAGTTGGCTTGATTCCAAGCGGTTCCAATGACCCGTATGCACTACGCCGTGCGACTCAGGGTGTCGTTCGTATTTTGGATAAGTTTGGCTGGAACATTGACTTGGCTCAGCTTCTTAGTCAGCTTTACGAACTCAAGTTTGATAGCCTAAGCTATGACAATCAAGAGGCGGTGCTGGACTTCTTCCGTGCCCGTGTTGAGAAGATGATGGATCGTAGCATTCCGAAAGACATCGTGACGGCTGTTCTTCAAAGCACTAACTTTGTCGTACGCGATTTGGTAGAAACGGCTGCGCTTCTAGCGGAAAAAGCCAAAGAAGACAACTTTAAGTCAGCAGTTGAAAGCCTGTCTCGTGTCTTTAATCTAGCTGAGAAAGCCCAAGGGCAGACAGCTGTCAATCCAGCACTCTTTGAAAATCAAGAGGAAAAAGACTTGGCTGCGGCCATTGAAAAAGTGGAGTTGACGGCAGACTTAGCTGCTAATCTGGATCAACTTTTTGCCCTCAGTCCAGCTATTGACGCTTTCTTTGACCATACCATGGTTATGGCAGAAGATGAGGCTTTGCGTAACAACCGTCTAGCTCTCCTAGTTTCTTTGACAGACAAGGCTGGCCAGCTGGCCCAGTTTAATCAGATTAATACCAAATAAAAGGTAAGAGAGGTAGAATCATGGATCCTAAAAAAATTGAACGTATCAATGAACTGGCTAAAAAGAAAAAACGGAAGGCCTAACTGCTGAAGAAAAAGTGGAACAAGCTAAACTTCGTGAAGAGTATATCGAAGGCTACCGTCGCTCTGTTCGCCATCACATTGAAGGCATCAAGATTGTCGACGAGGAAGGCAATGATGTGACGCCTGAAAAATTGCGTCAAGTTCAACGTGAGAAAGGTCTTCATGGCCGCAGTCTAGATGATCCAAATTCATAACAACAAGAAAAAGAGAGAGTGGGACAGAAATCGGTAATTCGTTAGAATTCGATTTCGTCGTCCCACCTCCGCACAGTTGAGTAGGGCTGTAAAAACTGATGAAATCAGCGTAGTAGAGCCCACTCAACCACTGCGTCTTGCTCTACAATCCAAAGACAATTGAAGAGTCTAGGACTTTTGTCCCAGACTCTTTTTTTGAATTTATAACTTCGCTTAAGGCTAAGAATATTTATGGACTTGGAACTTTATATCGAGGGATACAGCATTATAAAGGAAAATCAAGAAATAATGCCTAGCAAGCGAGTAGACAAGCTTGGTTTTTTATCCTTCTATATAGTCTCTTAATGCTTGACCACTTAGGCCGACATTGAGGGCAATCAGTAGCTTGATGCGAGCCTTCGGTGCATTGAGCTCTTTGACAAACATGATTCCGGCTTGGTGCAGCTTGACACCACCGCCTTCATAGGCGTAGACAGGCTCAGCAATGCCGTTGAAACAGCGTGAAACGAGAGCGATGGGGAGACCAGCTTCTACCATCTCTGTTAATTTTTCCGCAGTTTCTTTTGGCAGATTGCCTGCGCCAAAGGCTTCGATGATGAGGCCGTCTAGCTTTTGCCAATCCAGCATATCAAGCAGTTCTGTTTTCATACCGGCATAGGCTGGAATGATGGGTACCAGTCCCGAAATGCTAGTCAGATCAAAGCGGACGCGAGGTTCTGCTGTTTTGAAATAGAGAATTTCGTGTTTCATGACTAGGCCTAAAGGGCCGTGCGTCGGAGTTTGAAAGGTGCTGACGTTGGTGGTGTGGGTTTTAGTGACATATTTGGCAGCATGGACTTCGTCATTCATGACGACTAGGACGCCCTTGCCTCGACTCTTCTCGTCGCTGGCTACCCGTAAAGCAGTCAGGTAGTTATAAACTCCGTCACTGCCGAGTTCATTTGAACTTCTCATAGCTCCGGTCAAAACGACAGGGATGTCAGGCAGGTCCATGGTATCAAGGAAGTAGGCTGTTTCCTCTAGAGTATCGGTTCCGTGGGTAATGACCACACCGTCGTATTGGTCAGCGTCAGCCTTGATTTTTTGGTAGAGTTCGAGCATGTGCTTGGGAGTGATGTGAGGACTGGGAACGTTGAAGAAATCAACCACCGTCACTTCAATACCCTCTAAGGGAACAGCCACATGGTTCATAGGATTGTCTTGGCTGCTATTGACAGCGCCACTCCCATCAGCCTGCATGGAAATGGTTCCACCCGTATGTAAAACTAAAATTTGCTTATTCATAGATGAGCTTCTCCGTGAATTGTGTTATAATTTATTGTATCATAAAAGGAAAGAATGAGAAAATCAATGGAAATAAAAGCCGTCTTTTTTGATATAGATGGAACCTTGATTAATGACAGTCGAACCGTCTTGAAATCGACAGAAGCTGCCATTAAGAGTTTGCAGGAACAAGGGATTTTGGTCGGTTTAGCAACAGGTCGAGGTCCTTTCTTTGTCAAGCCTTTTATGGACAAGCTGGATTTAGACTTTGCTGTCACCTACAATGGTCAGTATATTTTTTCAAAGGACAGAGTCATTTCTGCCACACCGATTGATAAGCAGAGCTTGCGTGATCTGATTGCCTATGCCAAGAAGCACCGAAAAGAGATTTCCTTGGGGACAGAACAGGCCATGCAAGGTTCAAAAATTATGACCTTTGGTATGAGTTCCTTTTCACAGTGGGCTACCCAGTTTATTCCTAGGAAAATGACTCGGACGGTGAGCCATGGTTTTAACAAGATTGTGAGCAAGGCCCTGCCTCAGCATGAAGAAGACCTGCTGAAATTGATTCAAGAGCCTATCTATCAAGTTCTGATTTTGGCGGATCCGGCTGAGAGTGCAAAGATTGAAGCGGATTTTCCACATTTGAAATTTACTCGTTCGAGTCCTTATGCAGCGGACATCATCAATCAAGAGATGTCCAAGCTGGAGGGAATTCGTCTAGTCGGTCAAGAGTATGGCTTTGATATCCATCAGGTCATGGCCTTCGGAGATTCAGACAATGACCTGGAAATGCTGTCGGGAGTTGGCTTGTCTATTGCCATGGGGAATGGCACCAGCTCTGTCAAGGAAGTAGCCAAGCATACGACAAGCAGCAATAGTCAGGATGGGATTCATCGGGCACTTGAACATTTCGGTATTTTGGCGAGTGAGAAAGTCTTTGTGTCTCGCGATCACCACTTCAATAAGGTCAAGACCTTCCATGGTGTCATGGATGAGTCTACGCAGGAAGAACCCATCGCTTGGATACCAGAGGAAGCTCGGCATCGTGCTGACTTCAAGTTGGAAGAGTTGGTTGAATTTCTCAGAGCTGCCAGCTCTTCAGAGGAAGAATTTGATCAGTCGATGGCCAGAATGCACGAGGCTTTAGATAAGGCTGCTGCCAAGGTTCGTAGCAAGAGCAAGGCAGAAATCTCCTTAGTTGGTCAAGTGGATGCTCTGATCGATACGCTCTACTTTACTTACGGTAGTTTTGTCTTGATGGGAGTTGATCCTGAACGGATTTTCGATATTGTCCATCAGGCCAATATGGGGAAAATTTTCCCAGATGGAAAAGCGCATTTTGATCCAGTGACCCATAAAATCCTCAAACCAGATGACTGGGAAGAGAAATATGCGCCAGAACCAGCGATCGAACGGGAGTTGGAGCGACAGATTCAGGCTTATCAGCTCAATGTGGAAAAGGCGCAAAAAGAAACAAAAGACGAAGAGTAGCGACTCTTCATCAGCAGAATTTTTATTTTACGATACTCAATCGAATTATTTTACGGAGGTTTTCTCATGTTATCAAGAGTTGAAAAATTTGAAGCAGCCTTAGCTCAGACAGAATGCGATGCTGTTTTAGTAACCAATCTGAAAAATATTTACTATCTGACTGGTTTCAGCGGGACAGAAGCGACGGTTTTCATCAGCAAGTCACGACGAATTTTCCTGACAGATTCTCGTTATACCTTGATTGCTAAGGGCGTGGTTGAAGACTTTGATATTGTTGAAACACGGGATGCAGTTGGAGAAATTGCTAAAATCATTGTAGACGATCAGTTGGCAAAAATCGGTTTTGATGATGAAATTTCCTATGCTTACTTCAAGATGCTGGAAGGTGTGTTTGCTGGTCATGAGCTGGTGCCGATGACAGCCTTTATCGAAAATCTGCGCATGATCAAGGATGAGCAAGAAATCGCGACTATTCGCAAGGCCTGTCAGATTTCTGACCAAGCCTTCCTAGACGTGCTGGACTTTATCAAGCCTGGTCAGACGACAGAGCTGGCTGTTATGAACTTTTTGGATGCCCGTATGCGCCAGCTAGGTGCTTCAGGTGCCTCCTTTGACTTCATCATCGCTTCGGGCTACCGCTCTGCTATGCCACATGGTGTGGCCGGTGACAAGGTTATTCAAAATGGTGAAACCCTGACCATGGATTTTGGTTGCTACTACAATCACTATGTCAGCGATATGACGCGGACTATTCATGTGGGGCAGGTAACGGATGAAGAGTGGGAAATTTATGATATTGTCCTGCGCAGTAATCAAGCCCTGATAGAAGCGGCTAAAGCTGGACTCAGTTATATAGACTTCGATCGGATTCCTCGTCAAATTATCAACGATGCAGGCTACGGTCCTTACTTTAGCCACGGAATTGGTCACGGAATTGGGTTGGACATCCATGAGATTCCTTACTTTGGCAAGTCAGAAGAGCCGATCAAGGCTGGCATGGTTCTGACGGATGAGCCGGGGATCTATCTGGATGGCAAATACGGCGTTCGGATAGAAGATGACCTTCTGATCACAGAGACTGGTTGTGAGGTCTTGACCCTTGCTCCAAAAGAATTGATTGTGATTTGAGAATTATCAAGCTTTATGGTAGAATAAAGAGTAAATTATTTATTAAAGAGGTAAAAAACAAATGATTGAAGCAAGCAAGCTGAAAGCTGGAATGACTTTTGAAACTGCAGATGGTAAATTGATCCGCGTCTTGGAAGCAAGCCACCACAAACCAGGTAAGGGAAATACTATCATGCGTATGAAATTGCGTGATGTTCGTACTGGTTCTACATTTGAGACTAGCTACCGTCCAGAAGAAAAATTTGAACAAGCGATCATTGAAACAGTACCAGCACAATACTTGTACCAAATGGATGGTACTGCGTATTTCATGAATACTGAGACTTATGACCAATACGAAATTCCAGTCGTTAATGTAGAGGACGAGTTGAAATTCATCCTTGAAAACTCAGATGTGAAAATCCAATTCTACGGATCAGAAGTGATCGGTGTGACAGTACCTACAACTGTTGAATTGGTGGTAACAGAAACACAACCATCTATCAAAGGTGCTACTGTAACAGGTTCTGGTAAACCAGCAACTCTTGAAACAGGTCTTGTTGTCAACGTACCAGACTTCATCGAAGTTGGACAAAAATTGGTCATCAATACAGCAGAAGGAACTTACGTTTCTCGTGCGTAATTTCAATCTTTCATATAGAAAGGAATTCTTATGGCAAACGAACAATTAGGCGAAATCGTTATTGCGCCACGAGTCTTGGAAAAAATTATTGCCATTGCTACGGCTAAGGTAGAGGGCGTTCATTCTTTTGCAAATAAAAGCATGTCAGATAGCCTTTCTATGCGTACGCTTGGACGCGGTGTTGCGCTGCATACGGATGAAACTGGCGACATATCAGTTGATATCTACCTCTATCTGGAATACGGTATTAGTGTACCAACAGTTGCAGTTGCGATCCAAAAGGCGGTCAAAAGTGCTGTGAACGATATGGCTGAAGTAGAGCTGTCTGCTGTTAATATCCATGTAGCAGGTATCGTTCCAGAAAAATCACCAAAACCAGATTTGAAAGATCTGTTTGATGAGGATTTCCTCAATGACTGATGTTTTGTTAGAATCTAGAAGAGAGTTACGCCAGCGGGCGTTTCAGGCCTTGATGAGCCTAGAGTATGAAGGCGATGCCGTTGAGTCTTGTCGCTTTGCCTATACTTATGATAAGGACGAAGAGGAGACAGATGCTGAGGTCAATATCCCAGCCTTTCTACTCAACTTGGTCACAGGAGTATCCCAGTCCAAGGAAGAATTAGATAAGAAAATCGCCCAGCACTTAAAAGCAGGCTGGACAGTTGAGCGTTTGACCTTGGTGGAAAAGAATATCCTGCGATTAGGCATCTTTGAAATGACAGAGTTTGATACTCCTGAGCGAGTAGCGGTCAATGAAGCTATTGAACTTTCCAAGCAATTCTCTGATGAAAAATCAAGTAAGTTTATCAATGGTATTTTAAGCCAATTTATAACAGAAGAAAAAGACTGAGACGATTGTCTCAGCTTTTTTGGTTTTTGATAGTTGTAGTTGCTGATAATGCTTAAAAATTTTCCATTATAGTAACCTAGGTCTCGGCTGGTCCTTTTTCCTATAGATTCATGGCAATCTAGGCCTCGGCTGGCTACTTTTCCTATAGTTTCTTGGTATTCTAGGCCTCGGCTGGTCACTTTTCCTATAGATTCATGGCAACCTAGGCCTCGGCTGGTCACTTTTCCTATAGATTCGTGGCAATCTAGGTCTCGGCCGGTCACTTATCCTATAGTTTCTTGGTAATCTAGGTATCGGCTAGTTACTTTTCCTATAGTTTCGTGGCAATCTAGGCCTAGGATGCTCTTTTAATATCTGTTTATAGGATAAATTGCTTTCGTTTCTTACGATTTTTACTAGGTCTTTTAAAGATGAGGAATGGTCTAGTCAGTCTAAGTAAGAAAAGAAAGAGATAAGAGAAAAACGCCTAAAGAGCAATTCCTTAGAAGAGAGTTTTTGGGGAGAATCTTGGGATTTAATACCTATTTGAATAGGGCTATACGGGGAAATTTAAACTGATAGTAAACTTGATAATGTTGAAAAAGCTCCTGTCTGTTTTTGTATAGTGGTAGTGTAAAATAAGTTGTGTAAACACAAAAAGGAATAAATCCGTTTTAGTAGAGTTGCGAAACATTACTAGAAAGAGATTTATTCATATGACTCAGTTTACCACAGAACTACTTAACTTCCTAGCCCAGCAGCAAGATATTGATGAATGTTGCCGTTCTTCTCTTGAAACAGCCATGAATGATCTGCTTCAAGCGGAGTTATCAGCCTTTTTAGGGTATGAGCCTTACGATAAAGTAGGCTATCATACTGGAAATAGTCGTAACGGAACCTATTCACGGAAATTTGAAACCAAATATGGGACTGTTCAGTTAACCATTCCAAGAGATCGTAATGGGAACTTTAGTCCAGCTTTGATCCCCGCTTATGGACGTCGCGATAACACTTGGAAATGTTCTGACACCCTTGAAAGCTTATTTGATTAACACTTCGTAACTCTACTTGAGCGTTTACACAAAATTATAGAATGTATCTACAATTATCTAAAAGCTTGTAAGAAATAATAAAATAAAGTAATAAGAATGGTATAATAGGTAGAATATATATTTAGTCCTGATGGTCTTCCGATGATAGGAGCGACTGTGATCGCTTTTATTGAATTGATAAATGAGAAGATTAAAGCGGTGTAGACAAATTAGAGATTGTAGGTGTGTTGAAATGGGAAAAGATATACAGTTATGTTTGATGGAAGAAGATGACCGAGAGCTGTTTATTTTGGATAATCAGGAAGCTTTTAACTACGGGGCTTTGGAGGAGTTTGGGTGTAGAGATAACCACTTTGAAGAAGATGGTCAAATCATTTCACGAGAGACCATCGAACAGTCCATTGACCACGGAAAGGCTTATCGTATTATTCTTGAAGAGAAAAAAGTTGGCGGTGCTGTAATTAAAGTTGATGGAGAAAAAGGAAGTTTAGACCTGCTATTCGTTTCCCCAGATGCTCACGGTAAGGGAGTTGGATATGCTGCTTGGTGTCAAATTGAAAAGTTACATCCAGAAGTCAAAATTTGGGAGACTATGACACCATACTTTGAGCAGCGTAATATACATTTTTATGTAAATAGATGTGGGTTTCATATTGTTGAATTTTTTAATAAATTTCATCCTGACCCAAATGAGCCAGAAGCGGATGTTAAGGAATTTGATGAGCAATTTCCAGACGGAATGTTTCGGTTTGAAAAAAGAATAGATTGAATTAGAAGTTGGAATTGCAATAGAGCGGTGCTTAATGACTATCTTAAAGATAATGCTAATAACGGTCAGTGTTGCATTTATTATGTTTGAATATGAGATCGCCCCAATGGAGTATCTAATAGTTTGTATTATTAAGAGCTTTAAGGTACTTGAAAAATTCCAAGAAGAGGAATAGCTTAGAGCAGGTGAATACAAGGATTATTTGCAGATTACAGGAGGATAAGCATGACGATTGTTTTGATTTCAGTTATTATTGCATTTCTATATCATAAAATCGCAGAACATTTTAAGAATAGTTATATTGATTGTATTCTATTTCTATCATTGATTTTATCTCATTTTATATGGGATTACTATTTCTTACCAATTGACATAGTAATAGCCCTCAGTGGAGTACATTTACTATCAGATTTCTTTGAAAAGGTGAGAAGTAAACAATGAAACCGATTTAGAGAGAGTCACTATAAAATGAAAGTTAAAAAGTTAGGTATTTAAAATGAAACATTTTTTTGCAGGGCTTGGTGCCATAAACTTTGCTAGTTATCTAATTGCTATAGGTGTAGGATTGGCACCTCTCTTTCACATTTTTATAATCCGTTCGGAAGTCAGTTTTGGGAAAATAGTATTGTCTATAATAGCTATACTTTTAATCATAATTTTAACGATTGCGCGAATTTATAGAAGATTTTTCTATGTAGATTAGTTTGATTTCCTTTAGAATTTGGGAAAACCTTATCTTTCTAAAAAAACGAACAGTGCTATTGAATGCAGGCGATAGGCTAAGGAAAGCGATAGTGAATATGACACCAAAAAGTAATCAGGGATTGAACTGTGCAACTTAAGCCTCAACTGGTTTCTTTCCCTATAGATTCATGGCAATTTAGGCCTCGGCTAGCTACTTCAAACTTAGTTATAAAAGAAAGTCTTCCTAGACGGAGCTAACATTGAAGTAATTGCTAGGGATTAATGATATTAAAAATCCCCCAAAAGTTGGTTTCTGCCAAACCTTTGGGGGATTCGTCAAGATGAAGGAATTTAGTGAGATCAAAAGAAGTTATACGCTTTTGCCGGGCAAGAGGTTCACAGGCAGGAAGTAGCCGGTCGTTGTGACTTCTTGTTTGTCAATTTTTTGTAGCAATAAATCGACCAGAAGTTTGGCAATATCCTTCAGAGGCTGTTTAATAGTCGCTAATTGAGGATAATAGTTCTCCACAAAGTAAGTTCCGTCGTAGCCGATGACTTTTAAATCTTTAGGAATCTGGATGTCCAGCTCCTGAGCGACTTTCATCACTAAAATGGCTGTTAAATCATCTGAAGCAAAGATAGCATCTGGCTTCTCATGGGTTAAAATATGCTTGATTTCCATTTCCTTTCGGACGGGAGAATAATCGCTGGAAACATTGATGATGGGAGCGTCTGGTAGAACAGAGGCGAAGCCAGCATGGCGCAGGCCAGTTGGGGAATTGGAATTATCATTACCAGTAATCATGATGATATTTTGAGCGCCAGCCTTGACCAGGGTTTGAGCAGCCAGCACTCCACCGCCATAGTTGTCTGAGGAGACAACTGGAATATCTGGTGAAAGGTTACGGTCGAAGGCAATGATTGGCGCAGTCACGCGATTGTAGTCTTCGATGCCTAGATTGTGGCTGCCAGAAATGATACCGTCCACCTGATTGGCTTCCAACATCTCAAGGTACTCACGCTCCTTATCTGAGTCATGCTCGCTATTGCAAATGATGGTTTTATAACCCTGTTTAAAGAGCTCATGCTCCAATTTACCAATTAATTCTGCGTAAAAAACATTGCTGATATTCGGGAAAATGAGTCCAATTAGCTTGGCTGATTTTCCTTGGAGGCTGCGTGCCAGATTGTTAGGCTTGTAGGCCAATTCTCTCATGGCTGCTTCAACCTTGGAAATCGTTTTGTCGGATAAGTAGCCTTTCCTGTTGATGACGCGGGAAACAGTTGTGGGGCTGACTCCTGCAAGTTTTGCTACATCAGTTAGCTTTGCGACCATAATCTAATTCATAGTAAGTACCGGTTGGATTGCCCTTGGTAATGGCAATGCCTGTCTGATCTTCTCTCGGGAAGACACGGCCGGAAAATACTTTCTCTCCTTTATTGATGAAAATTTCAAAAATCGATTTATCGATGAAGATAGTAGCGTTCGTTGCTTCCTTGCCAATATCACAGCTTCGGCTGGTTCCAAAGTCCAGAGCAAATGGCTCGCCCGCTTGACTGCGATCGACTGTCACTTGTCCTTCCTTGAGGTCAAAATTGATGCGTAACCCCTTGCCATCCTTGTCTGCAAAGAGGACGATTTCGTGTTCGGTGTCCGCAGTGAGATTTAGCTCCAGTTCGTAGCTGTTCTTGCTTTCTGCCAAAGGAGCGAAAGGCTGTTCCTCTGTTCGCAAATCCTTGATAGCAGGCACTGGGTACTGGTAGAGCTTGCCGTCTTTCAGGGTTAATTCCTTGACGAGGGAGAAGACCCCTTGATGGTCGAAGCGGTCAGATGGGTATTCCACATCAGGCAAGCCTAGCCAGCTGACAGCCAGTGCACGACCGTCAGGTGCGTTGAAAGCTTGGGTGGCATAGCAGTCGAAGCCATAATCCAGATTTTGGATAGGACTAGGATCAATCATAGCAGCTTTATTTATGTCAAACGATTGACCTATTTTATACATATTCGGATAAATATTATCATAATCTAGCACGTCCTTAGACAAACCTTGAGGGCAATAGAGCAGGACTGGCTGGTCATTGATAAAGACTAGATTAGGACACTCCATCATATAGGCCGTCTTGTCATTGGCAAAGTCCAAATCGCCAATAGCTTCCCAGTTGGTATAGTCATTATCAACAGCCTTGTAAATCTTGACATATCCTTGTTTATCTAGATTTTGCCCACCGACAATGGCATAGAATTGTCCTTTGTAGTTGAAAATCTGCGGATCGCGGAAGTGGTCAGTCGCTTCGGCAGGTTGCTCAATCAAGACCTTGTCGATTTTTTCTAGCTTGCCTGATTTGTCTAGCAAGGCACCGATTTGATAAGGGTGACGCACCCAATTCTCATCACGGACATTGCCAGTATAGAAGAGAAAGAGCTTGTCATCAAACTGCATGGCAGAGCCTGAGTAGGCGCCGTGGCTGTCCAGAGCAGTATCTGGCAGCACCCGAAGACCAGTTTCTGTGAAATGAACTAGGTCATCACTTTCTAATTGAACCCAGCATTTGAGACCGTGGGCAGCCCCAAAAGGAAAGTTTTGGTAGAAAACCACCCACTTGCTATCAAAATAAGAGAAGCCGTTGGGGTCATTGAGCAGACCTGTTTGAGGCTCCACATGATAGCTAGCCCGCCAAGGAGATTTAGCGATGTTTTCTTTGATCTGCTGCACCTCTTCCTGAGTCCAGTCTTCATAGCGTTTGTAGCGTTTTTCAGTCGTCCAAGCCAATCTTTTGTCCTCCAAATCATATTATTTCTTATTACTATAGTAAACGTTTTCTGCTGAAAAATCAACATTTAGCAGTAAAAAAATATTTTTTCTGCAAAACGCTTGACATATTTTTGAATCATGGTAAAATAATATTCGTAAAGGCGATAAAATCGCTTTCAAAAAGTTTTACAATATTTTTATAAGGAGATTTTTGCAAATGAACAATACTGAAATTGCAAAAAAGGTCATCGAAGCCTTGGGTGGACGTGAGAACGTTAACAGTGTAGCCCACTGTGCGACTCGTCTGCGCGTCATGGTTAAAGATGAAGGAAAGATCGACAAAAATACTGTCGAGAATCTAGAAAAAGTTCAGGGAGCTTTCTTTAACTCAGGCCAATACCAAATCATCTTTGGTACAGGTACGGTTAACAAGATTTATGACGAAGTTGTAGCCTTAGGTTTGCCAACTTCATCAAAAGATGACATGAAAGCTGAAGCTGCTAAGCAAGGGAATTGGTTTCAACGTGCCATCCGTACTTTCGGTGATGTCTTTGTGCCAATTCTCCCAGCTATTGTTGCGACAGGTCTTTTTATGGGAGTTCGTGGAGCAATTGCTCAGGATCAAGTTTTATCTTTATTTGGTACCACAGCGGATGCTTTCAAATCGACTGACTTCTATACTTATACAGTAGTATTAACTGATACAGCCTTCGCTTTCTTCCCAGCTTTGATTTGCTGGTCAGCTTTTAGAGTCTTTGGCGGGAACCCCATCATTGGTTTGGTTCTTGGTCTAATGATGGTTAACTCAGCACTTCCAAATGCTTGGGATGTAGCTGGTCAGGCTACTAAATTTGCTGTTGATCCTTCTAAGGATATTTTAGACAAAATTGCTAATATGGATGTTCTAGGAAGTCTGAAATTTGCTAGCGAAGTTACAGCAACAAAAGCTCATCCAATTTACTTCTTTGGTTTTATTCCGGTGGTTGGCTACCAAAACTCGGTGCTTCCTGCCTTCTTTGTAGGTTTGTTTGGTGCGAAATTTGAAAAATGGCTGCACAAGAAAATTCCAGATGTCTTGGACCTTCTTCTTGTTCCATTCCTTACTTTTCTTGTAATGTCTATTTTGGGACTCTTTGTAATTGGTCCAGTCTTCCACATTGTTGAGTCATATGTTTTGAATGGTACAGAGTTCCTTCTTAGCCTTCCGTTTGGTCTTGCTGGTTTGATTATTGGTGCAGTACATCAACTGATTGTCGTAACTGGTGTCCATCACATCTTCAACTTACTGGAATCTCAATTGGTATCTCAGACTGGGAAAGATCCATTTAATGCGATTATCACTGCTGCTATGACAGCTCAGGCTGGTGCGACTTTGGCTGTAGCTGTGAAGACAAAATCTAAAAAACTCAAGGCTCTTGCATTCCCAGCAGCACTTTCTGCAGGATTGGGTATTACTGAGCCAGCTATCTTCGGGGTTAACTTGCGCTTTGTTAAACCGTTTGTAATTGGACTGGGTGCTGGTGCTGTTGGTGGTTGGTTAGCTTCTATTATGGGGCTTGCAGGTACAAGTTTCGGTATCACAATTATTCCAGGTACACTCCTTTACCTGAATGGTCAATTGTTGCAATATATCTTTATGGTTGTTCTGACAACTGGTTTGAGTTTTGTTCTGACTTATATGTTCGGATACAAAGACGAAGAAACTGCTGAAGAAAAAGCTGAAACTGAAAAACTTGTCGAAGAAGAAACAACTGGTAATGTTCCAGCGGCTCTCCAAGATGAAACCATCCTTTCTCCAATCGTTGGTCAGGCGGTAGCGCTCAGTGATGTCAATGATCCGGTCTTCTCCAGCGGAGCAATGGGACAGGGGATTGCCATCAAGCCTAGCGAAGGTGTGGTTTATGCACCGGCTGATGCAGAAGTGACCATCGCTTTTGAAACCGGTCATGCCTACGGTCTGAAAACATCTAATGGCGCTGAAATCCTGATTCATGTCGGAATTGACACGGTCTCCCTCAATGGTGACGGATTTGACCAAAAGGTTGCTCAGGGCGATAAGGTAAAAGCCGGCGATGTACTGGGAACTTTTGATGCTGCGAAAATCGCTGCTGCCAATTTGGATGACACGACTATGGTTATCGTTACAAACACAGCTGACTACGCTTCTGTGACTCCAGTAGCAGAAGGAACTGTTGCTAAAGGCGATGCTATTATTGAAGTGAAAGCTTAACCATAGCTATAGAAAGTCAACAAAGGAAAGAGGCTGGGACAAAAGTCCTAGCCTCTCAATTGTCTTTGGATTGTCGAGCAAGACGCAGTGGTTGAGTGGGCTCTACTACGCTGATTTCATCAGCTTTTACAGCCCTACTCAACTGTGCGGAGGTGGGACGACGAAATCGAATTCTATCGAATTACCGATTTCTGTCCCACTCTCTTTTTACTTGAGTACTAAGATTTACAGAGGAAAATCTAAAATATAGAGCCATTTCCAATATGGAAATATGTTATAATGGAGTATAAAGAATACAAGAGGTGTTTGAAATGACAAAATTGTACGGAAGTCTAGAAGCTGGTGGAACCAAATTTATCTGTGCTGTGGGCGATGAAAATTTTAATGTGGTAGAAAAAACACAGTTTCCTACGACCACGCCGATTGAAACGTTAGATAAAACGATTGAGTTTTTCTCTCGTTTTGACAATTTAGCAGGTTTGGCAGTCGGCTCTTTCGGTCCTATTGATATTGACCCTAATTCAAAAACATATGGCTACATTACGACAACTCCAAAACCACATTGGGCCAATGTAGATATCGTGGGAGCGCTTCGTCGTGCTTTGAATGTGCCAATCTACTTTACGACAGATGTCAACAGCTCTGCCTATGGTGAAGTTGTAGCACGTAATAATGCTGGTGGTCGCGTTGAAAATCTGGTTTATTATACGATTGGAACAGGGATTGGTGCTGGTGCTATCCAACGTGGTGAATTTGTTGGGGGTACAGGCCATCCAGAGATGGGGCACTACTATGTAGCTCAGCACCCAATGGATGTGGAAAAAGGTTTTAATGGCGTTTGTCCTTTCCACAAGGGTTGTTTGGAAGGCTTAGCAGCTGGTCCTAGCTTAGAAGCGCGGACGGGTGTGCGTGGTGAAAATATCGAGCTCAATAACTCTGTCTGGGATATTCAGGCTTACTATATTGCGCAGGCAGCTATTCAAGCGACGGTGACTTTCCGTCCAGATGTCATTGTCTTTGGCGGTGGCGTGATGGCGCAGCAGCACATGCTAGACCGTGTTCGTGAGAAATTTACTGTTCTGCTCAACGGTTATCTGCCAGTGCCAGATGTGCGTGATTACATTGTTACACCGGCTGTCGCAGGAAATGGCTCAGCTACACTAGGAAATTTTGTCCTCGCAAAAGATATTAGCGAACGCTATGCAAAATAAGTAAACAAGGCGTTGAGAGTGTTCAAATAAACTAAGGAGGCTGAGATAGGGAATCCAGCCTCTTCCATTTGAGGTGAAATATGCAAAAAGCAATTGTGAAAGATTCTTTCTTTTTACAGCAAAAATCAGTTCCAGCTACAAAGGCTGACCTATTTTTAGCCCAAGATTTGCAGGATACCTTGTTGGTTCATAGAGAGTCTTGTGTCGGTCTTGCTGCGAATATGATTGGTTACCAAAAGCGGGTGATTATTTTTATGTATGGTATGTTGCCCATGGTCATGTTTAATCCAGTTCTCCTTCAGAAATCAGGAGCTTATGAAACGGAAGAAGGCTGTCTGTCTTTGACAGGCAGTCGGTCAACCATTCGTTACCAGAAAATCACTGTCGAATATCTGGATCAGAATTGGCTGAAGAAGACCATCACGTTAGAGGATTTCCCAGCGCAAATCTGCCAGCACGAATTGGATCATTTGGAAGGAATCCTCATATAGGAAATGTATCTGGAAAGGATAGGGATAGAATGAAAGTATATCAGCGCGATGGAGAAAAATTTTATGTCATAGGCTTTCTCTTACTCTTTTTTATCTTTTTTACCATGTCTTTTGTATCTATGGAGAAGGCCTCCCCTGAGTCAACAAGTCAAAATAGTAGCAATCAACTGGTTTATAGGAGTCCTACCAGCAAAGAAGACCAAAGAAGCAGGCATACTACTGAAGAAAGCAACAATATGCTCAATTCGCTCTATTGGGGAATGGGCATAACCGCTATTTTTATGTTTGTTCTAGGCTATGTTTCGAATCATAAACCACCGATTTTAGAGATGGATGAGATGGGAATAAGGCTGAGAGGCTTATCTGCTAAAAGAGAGAAGTACTTCTTGTGGCAGGAGATTGAGCAAATTGAATACGACATATCTCGACCTAGGATGAGATCTTCCGAACCGACCAGTCGAATTTTATATTTCTATCCTAAAAATCAAGAGGAGAGTGCGGTCTCTTTAGACTTGGCTGATGTGAAAAATACTAGCTTTAATGAACTTCATCAAGAAATTTCCAATCTTGCTCCGCACATCAAGTGGCTTTTTCCATAGAAATGAATGATGAGGAAGATTATTCTAGAGCAGGGATTTGCTACTATTGTTTCGGTTAAAAATATTAAGATTAAAAAGCCTTTGGATTGGTAGAACTGGGACTCTTGGTTCCAGTTTATTTTTTTTATTAAAAATAGTTCTCATAGAAACTTTTTCTTGACATCTGCTTTTCATGTGGTAAAATAGTTCTCATGAAAACTAATTAGTTCTCGTGAGAATTAATTTAGAGAGGAAGAATTGATGGAAAAGCCTTTATTAGAAATGAAGCGTTTTGGCCGAAAGATTCATCTCATGGTAGAGAAACTTGCTAAGGAGCAAGGGATTGAGTCCATGGCTGGGCCGCAGGGACAGGTCTTGCATATTGTTGCCCATCGCGCGGAAGAAGGCAAGGACACGCTTATCAAGGATATTGAGCAGGAGTTGGATATTTCCAAATCGGTGGCCTCTAACTTAATGAAACGGATGGAGAAGAATGGCTTTATCCAGCTGGAAGTTAGCAAGACAGACAAGCGGGCCAAGTATATCCGTCTTACTCCGCAATCGCAGGAAAGAATGAAGAAAATCCGTGACTTTTTTGGTGAAATTGATCGGTCTATTTTGAATGGTGTTTCTGAGCAGGAGCTGTTGATTTTTTCTCAAGTCATGAGCAAGTTTTATCAGAATATCGAAAGTTTAGAAAATGGAGGGAAAGATGATTAAGCTATTTAAACGGCTGACGGTAAGGGAAGTGAGCATGATTGTTCTCAGTGTGCTCTTCACCTTCCTAACGGTATTTTTGGAATTAGAAGTTCCGACCTATATTTCGACGATTACAGAGCTACTACAAACGCCGGGAACAGTTTTAGCAGATTTGTGGGAACCGGGATTGAAAATGCTTGGCTTGTCCTTTGCTAGTTTGCTGTCAGCTATCGTGGTTGGCTTTTTTGCCGCTCGTACAGCAGCTAGCTTTACCCAGAGTTTGCGAAGCGATATTTTCAACCGTGTGCTAGACTATTCACAGACGGAGATTAAGAAATTTTCGATTCCTAGTCTGCTAACTCGGACGACGAATGACATTACCCAGGTGCAGACCTTAATCACCATGGGGCTGCAGGTGGTGACTAGGGGGCCGATTATGGCGATTTGGGCCATGACCAAGATTATCGGCAAGTCTGAGAACTGGCTGATTGCTGTTCTTATTGCTGTTATTGTCAATGTTCTAATGACAGCAGTCTTAATGACACTGGCCTTTCCCAAGCAGTCAGTGGCGCAGCGTTTGGTCGATAAGCTAAACAGCATCACGAGAGAGAGTCTGACTGGGATTCGCGTGGTCCGAGCTTACAATGCTGAAGATTATCAGGATGAGAAGTTTGCGGAGGCTAATGATGAAGTAACTCGCCTTAACCTCTTCATTAATCGTCTGATGGCCATAATGAATCCAGTTATGATGGGGATTTCTAGCGGTTTGACACTGGCGATTTACTGGATTGGTGCTTATCTGATTCAGGAGGCTGGGCTGCAGGATCGTCTCCCACTTTTCAGTGATATGGTCGTCTTTATGTCCTATGCTATGCAGGTTGTGATGGGCTTCTTGCTCATGGGTGCCCTCTTTATCGTCCTGCCTCGGACCATTGTATCGGCTGGCCGGATTAATGAAGTGCTGGATTTGCATTCTTCTATCGCCAGTCCAGAACAGCCTAAGGCAGCAGCGGATAGCAAGGGAGAGGTGGTCTTTCGAGATGTGTCCTTCCGATATTCTAAGAATTCTGAAGCGGTCATTGAGCATGTCAGCTTTACAGCGCATGCTGGTGATACTGTAGCCTTTATCGGTTCAACCGGTTCAGGGAAATCTACTCTTGTCAATCTCATCCCTCGTTTCTACGATGTGACAGAAGGAGAGATTCTGGTAGATGGCGTCAATGTTCAAAATTACCAGCTGGAAGACCTACGCAATAAGGTTGGCTACATCCCGCAAAAGGCGGTGCTTTTCTCTGGTGATATCGAGAGCAATCTGGACTTTGGTCAAAGTCAAGCAAGTCCGCTGGATGAGCAGGAAATGTGGGAAGCTCTTGACCTAGCTCAGGCTAAGCCTTTTGTTCAAGAGAAGGAAAAGGGGCTGAAAGCAGAAGTGGCTCAAAGCGGGACCAACTTCTCTGGTGGCCAGCGTCAGCGTTTGGCTATTGCTAGAGCCTTGGCTCGTAAGCCAGAAATCCTCATCTTTGACGACTCCTTCTCAGCGCTAGACTATAAGACAGACCGCATTTTGCGCAAGGAACTGGCTGAGCGAACGCAGGATATGACCAAGCTGATCGTAGCACAGCGGATTTCTACCATCATGGATGCGGATCAAATCTTGGTCTTGGATGCTGGTAAGGTAGTCGGTCAAGGTACCCACCGAGAGCTTTTGGCAAATAACGCGGTTTATCAAGAAATTGCCTACTCACAACTATCCAAGGAGGAATTAGAAAATGGAAAATAAGAAGTCTTCATTATTTAACCAGATGCGGCCTTATCTCAAAGGCTTCCAGCTTCCTCTTGCTTTGGCATTTGTGGGAGCTGTCTTGTCAAACATTATCACGGTCTATGGGCCAAATAAATTAAAAGAAATTACCAATCTTATTTCAGAAGGTCTGGGCAGCAATATTGATTTAAAAGCTGTGTCTCAGATTGCCTTTCTCCTCGCTATTCTATATGCAGTCGGAGTCCTGCTCAACTACGGTCAGTCCTTTATCATCAGTACGGTTGTCCAGTATTTCTCCAAGCGGCTACGGACGGCCATCGCAGAGAAAATTAACAAGCTTCCATTGAGCTATTTCGATGGTCATTCTCAGGGGGATACGCTATCGCGCGTGACCAACGACGTGGATACGGTTGGCCAATCTCTCAACCAGAGTTTAGGAAGTGTTATCTCTTCTAGCTTGCTTTTGGTGGCTGTGGTTTTGACTATGTTCTTTATGAACTGGATTTTGGCTTTGGTGACCATTTTGGCTACTGTAGTCGGTTTTGTCTTTGTCGGCCTCATCATGGGCAAGTCTCAGGGCTATTTCACTGCTCAACAAAATGATTTAGCTGCTGTTAACGGCTATGTGGAGGAGATGTACTCTGGACATAATGTCGTTATCAGCTACAATGCCATTGAACAGTCAAAGGAGCGCTTTGCGGTTCTCAATCACAATCTCTATAGCAGTATTTGGAAGTCTCAATTTATCTCTGGCATGATGATGCCGCTCATGTTCTTTACAGGTAATTTCGCCTATGTGCTGGTTATTTTGGTCGGTGCTGCTCTGGCGATTAATGGCTCTATTAGTATCGGGATTATCGTCGCCTTTATGGTTTATGTGCGGACCTTCTCTCAGCCTTTGTCACAGATTGCCCAAGGAATCACTGTCTTGCAGCAGGCTGGTGCAGCACTGGTTCGTGTCTTTGAATTTCTAGCTGAGCCTGAGATGGAAGACGAGCAGCATAAAGAGCAGCAGCTTACTGCTGTAAAGGGAGATGTTGCCTTTGAAGATATCTTCTTTGGCTACAAGCCAGACCAGCCGATTATTCATGATTTCTCAGCCCAGGCCAAAGCCGGACAGAAGATTGCCATTGTCGGTCCGACGGGTGCTGGTAAGACGACTATCGTCAATCTGCTCATGAAGTTCTATGAAATTGACAAGGGACGTATCAGCATTGATGGTATAGATATTAAGGATATGAAACGCTCCGAGGTTCACGATGCCTTTTCAATGGTCTTGCAGGATACCTGGCTCTTTGAGGGGACGATTCGGGAGAACTTGATTTACAATCAGGAGCATGTGACAGATGAAGCAGTTATCGCTGCAGCGAAGGCGGTCGGTGTTCATCACTTTATCATGACTCTGCCGCAGGGCTATGATACGGTGCTGGATGACACGGTCAACTTATCGGTCGGTCAGAAGCAGCTGTTGACAATCGCTCGTGCTCTACTGAAAGATGCGCCGCTCTTGATCTTGGATGAGGCAACTTCGTCAGTTGATACGCGGACGGAGGAGCTGATTCAAAAAGCCATGGACAAACTTATGGAGGGTCGGACTTCCTTTGTCATTGCCCACCGTCTGTCTACTATCCGTAATGCGGATCTTATCTTGGTCATGCGCGATGGAAATATCATCGAGCAGGGCAACCATGATGAACTCATGGATCAGAATGGCTTCTATGCGGACCTCTATAATAGTCAGTTTGAGGAAAGTGAAGTAGCTTAAAGATAGCAATGGAATATTCTACTATAAAAATG
>NZ_KQ969062.1:570538-585389 GCF_001578775.1 Streptococcus cristatus
TCAAGAAACTGAGCAAGAAAATGGCTCAAAACTAGAAAAAAGGATAAGATCTTAAACTGACCTTATCCCTTTTTCATGAGTTGAAGCTTTTTGTCTCAGCCTCTTTTTTGTAACCAATTTCTTATATGAGAGTTAGAAATTTTGCCTGTTTTATTTGAGGCTTCACTTTTCGAGTTTTTTAAGGTGCTTAGTTATATTCATAATTGCAAGAATACATCTTTATATGACTCAAATTTCAAACGGTATTTACCAGTTTAGTCAAGTATGATAAAATAGAAAAGTCACAGTATTAAGAAATTAAGGAGACAATGATGAAAAAAGTATTTAAATACACAGCCTTGCTTGTGGCAGGTGTGAGCTTAACAGCCTGTGCTTTGCTTCCAAGTCCAAATAAAAAACATTCTGGTAAGCCAAGTCAGGAGACAACTGTCAAAAAATCAGCCAGCAATGGGCAGGTTGATATCCAGATTAAGGATGGTCAGTTCATTATGCCAAGCGACGGATCAGCTGATGCCAAATACTTGGCCTTGTCTTTGGAAATTAAGAATAAAACAAATGATAAGATTATGATTTCCTCCTCAGACATTGGTTTTTATGATTCAGAGGGAGAAAAGATCCAGCCAGTCGGAGTCTATGACGACAAAGAAAACTTTAAAACACTGAGCTATGAAGATTTAGCGGAAGGAAAAACTCTTTCTGGTAATCTGGTCTTTAAAGTGGAAGATGGCAAGAAATATGAACTTCACTATGAGAAAAAAACCTACGGCTCCGATGAAAAAGCAGAAGCCATCAAACTAAAGGTTGATCCTACGAAATATCCGAATCACGTTGACGAATCAAAGAAGTTAGCTTCTGATTATCTCAATGCTGTTTTCTTGGGAGGAGAAGCAAAGACAAAATCCTCTAAAGACAAAGGCGATTTGGTTTTAGGTGGCAATTTGGAGCAAGATAAAAAAGATTATAGAGCAGCTTTTACAGCAGATTTCACACGTAAATTACATGATTATCCCTTTAGTGATGATGAAATCAATGCTTTCATTGATGCCTATGTGAAAAGTAATGCCAAACGCTCAGAAATTGATTACACAGTAGCGCAGTACATGCCAAATTCAATCGTTATCAAGATCAAACCGAGAACGGTCAGTCTAAATAAAACCATGTATACCTACCGTCAAGATTTTTATGACAAGCATCGCTCTGAATATGGAAGCCTGAGTGACGTCTACAAAGCTACCGATAAGAGCTACGCTAATGACATGATGGCTGGAATGGATTCACGTCCTCTCCTCACACCAGAACGAGATTATCAGTTGAAATTTGTCAAAACAGATGGCAAGTGGGTCCTAGAACGTGATTATTCTTATGAATCTATCGTCAGAGCTTTTGAAGGCGATATATCTTAATAGCAAGATGAGAGGGCAGATGCTTCATTCTGCTCTCTATTTATTTTGTTTCCTGGTCTAGCTTTGTGCTATACTGGAGGGTAGATATGTAGAGTAAAGGAGTCTACCATGAAAAAAATCTATGATACATTAGTAAAAACGCGTCATTATCTCCATCAGCATCCAGAGCTGTCTGGTCAAGAGTATGAAACGACAGCCTTTCTAAGCCGTTATTTGCAAGACTTAGGAATTAAAATCTTGGACTCTGGCTTAGAGACGGGCTTGATTGCCGAAATCGGTCAAGGAGAACCAGTGATCGCTTTAAGGGCAGATATTGATGCCCTGCCCATTTTAGAGAAGACAGGTCTGCCTTACGCTAGCCAAAATCCTGGTGTCATGCATGCCTGCGGTCATGATTTTCATCAGACTAGTCTTTTGGGAGCGGCAGAGTTGCTTAAGGCTATGGAAGAAGATTTACAGGGAACCATTCGTCTGATTTTTCAGCCAGCCGAGGAAACCTCTCAAGGAGCCAGTCAAGTTTTGGCTACGGGCTTGCTGGACGATGTAGTTGCGATGATCGGTTTTCACAATATGCCCCAGTTAAAAGCTGGACAAATAGCCTTGAAGCCGGGAGCCATGATGGCAGGTGTGGAAAAGTTCAAGGTGACTGTGGAGGGAGTCAGTAGCCATGCGGCTCGACCAGATCTGGGAGTGGATACGGTGCTGACCCTGACCAGCATGATTCAAAATCTTCAGTCACTGGTTTCTCGGACGGTCTCGCCCTTTGAGCCAGTTGTTTTATCTGTGACCCACATTGAGGCTGGGGCGACTTGGAATGTCTTGCCTCAAAATGGCTTATTTGAAGGCACCATTCGTTGTTTTAATCCTGATTTGCAAAAGCGTTTGAAGGCGGATTTTATCCGTATTGTGGAGCATACAGCGGGGAATTTCGGTGCTAAGGTCGCTATTGTTTGGGATCAGACTCCGCCAGTGACCTATAATGATCCAGAGTTAAGCGATCTTATTTTTAAAAATTCTCAGAATATCGGGGAGCTATTGACTGCCCAGCCGTCTTCAGCTGGCGAAGACTTTGCCTTTTATCAAGAAAAAATCCCTGGTGTCTTTGCTTTTATCGGCTCAAATGGTGCAGCAGATGCGCCTGACCTGCACCATGATAGCATGACGATTGACGATGCGGCCTTTCAGGTCTCCGTACCTTACTATGTCGAAAACGGCCTCTTCCTCCTCAAGCACTATAAGAAATAACTATAGTCTTTCATAGAAAATAAGAACTAGGCAAGCCCCTTTTCTTTTGTTATCATAGAAAAACAAGATTTCGATATTTTTAAATAGCTTGAATAATCGAATCAGTGATAAAGAAAATCTATCACCTTGATAAAAAATATATAATGGTCAGGATTTTCGACTTTTGGTATGATAGAAACATGCTCTTTAGGAGGAGATAGGGATATGAATATTAAAAAAATATTGAAGTATACTGCCACTGCTATGGTAGGAAGTCTTGCAGTTGGGTTGCTTGTAGCCTGCTCGTCTTCTGCAAGTAAAGACAGTGCTACAAAGAAAAAGACGATTGAAGTCGGAACGGTTGGAACAACTAAGCCTTTCTCTTATGAGGATAAGGACGGAAAACTAACTGGTTACGAAATTGAAGTGCTTCGTGAAATCTTTAAAGGTTCAGATAAGTACGAGGTCAACTTCAACAAAACCAAATGGGCTTCAGTTTTCTCTGGCTTGGACAGTGACCGCTACCAAATCGGTGCCAATAACATCAGTTATTCAGAAGACCGTGCTGGTAAATACCTCTATACCAACCCTTACGCTAAAAACCCAACCGTCTTGGTGGTTCGTAAAGGAGTGAATATCAAGTCGCTGGATGATATCGGAGGCAAGTCTACTGAGGTTGTTCAAGGTACTTCAACAGCCAAACAACTGGAAAAGTACAATGAAGAACATAGTGATAATCCAACAACCATCAACTTTACAGATGGAACTATTCAGCAAAGCTTAGTTAACTTGAATGATGGCCGCTCAGACTACAAGATCTTTGAGCGTATCACAGTAGATACTATTATCAAAGACCAAGGCCTAGATAATGTCGAAGTTATTGAACTTCCAAGTGACCAACAACCGTATGTCTATCCAATCCTTGCTTCAGGACAAGAAGAGCTTCAAGCATTCATGAACAAGCGGATCAAGGAACTCTACGAGGATGGCACACTTGAAAAATTATCAAAAGATTTCTTTGGCGGCACTTATTTGCCAGATGCCAAGGATATCAAGTAAGTTCTGATTTTCTTTACTTTAAATAATCGAAAATAACTTACAACCCTTTCATTAGAAAAAACATATTTTATAAGGAGATGATCTCATGGAATTGAAAAAATGGTTTGGCGCAACAGCACTCTTAGCTGTAGCAGCATTTGGTTTGGCTGCTTGCTCGTCTTCAACATCAAAAGATGCTAAGTCAGCAGATAGTTCAACGGTGGCTGTAAAAGTTGGTGTGATGAGTCTCAGCGATACAGAAGAAGCACGTTGGAACAAGGTTCAGGAAATCCTTGATAAGGATAAAGCAGGTGTTAAATTGGAGTTCACCCAATTTACAGACTATTCTCAACCTAACCAAGCAGTTCGTGACGGCGATGTAGATATCAATGCCTTCCAGCATTACTACTACCTGAAAAACTGGAATAAAGAAAACAATGCTGACTTGGTGTCTGTAGCAGATACATATATCGCACCAATCCGCCTTTACTCTGGTACTAAAGATGGCAAAAACAAATATACTGATGTAAAAGGTATTCCAGAAAACGGAAGCATTGCCGTGCCAAATGACCCAACAAACGAAAGCCGTGCCTTGAACCTTCTTCAAGCAGCTGGTTTGATTAAGTTGGACGTGGATTCAACGAAACTTGCGACTGTTGCTAACATTAAAGAAAACAAGAAAAACTTGAAAATTTCTGAATTGGACGCTTCTCAAACAGCAGCTTCTCTTACTTCTGTAGATGCAGCGGTTGTCAACAATACCTTCGTTCGCGAAGCTGGTATTGACTACAAGAGCGCTCTTTACAAAGAAAAGACAGATGAAAATTCTAAACTTTGGTACAATCTGATTGCTGCTAAGAAAGATTGGGAAAAATCTGACAAGGCAGATGCCATCAAGAAAATTATCAAGGCTTACCATACTGACGAAGTTAAGAAAGTCATTGAAGAATCTTCAGATGGTATGGATCAATCAGTTTGGTGAGATTTATAGAAAATAATTGAAGATAGAAAGGGCGGGGGAATGGATTTCTCCAGCCCTTTATCTGCTATTAGTTAGAGTTTTTATCAGCGGAGATGACTTAGCAATATTAAAACGCAGAGTCATAAATTTACATGATAGCAAGTCTTTGTTCTTTCGTGAATCATAGCAGATAATCTTTAAACAGATGTGATTAGTAGGAGTTATACATGCCTTTCTCAACTGAGAGTGAACAAATTAAAAAGTTTGAAAATGATGAGGTGGCCCAACACTATTTTGAGGTGTTGCGGACTTTGATTTCTAAAAAGTCTATCTTTGCCCAGCAAATTGGGCTCAAGGAGGTGGCTACATATCTGGGAGAAATTTTCACTGCTGCAGGTGCTAAAGTGATGATTGATGACAGTTACAGGGCTCCCTTTGTATTGGCAGAGTTTCAGTCGGACAATCCTGAGGCCAAGACTATCATTTTCTATCACCACTATGATACAGTGCCGGCCGATAGTGACCAGCCTTGGACCAACGATCCTTTTACTTTGTCGGTCCACTACGGTGTTATGTATGGCCGCGGTGTAGATGATGACAAAGGGCACATTACTGCGCGTTTGACAGCGGTGCGTAAGTATATCCGAGAGCATGGTTCGCTGCCAGTCAATATCATCTTCATGATGGAGGGAGCAGAGGAGTCAGCTTCGACAGACTTGGATAAATATCTGGCCAAGCATAAGAAACAATTGCGGGGAGCAGATCTGCTGGTTTGGGAGCAGGGCGCGCGTAATAATCTAGGCCAGCTTGAAATTTCTGGTGGAAATAAGGGGATTGTCACCTTTGATATGTCTGTTCGCAGTGCGGAAGTTGATATTCATTCTAGCTATGGCGGTGTCATTAATTCAGCTTCTTGGTATTTGATGGATGCTATCTCTAGCCTGCGTAGTGCTGACGGTCGGATTTTGGTGGAGGGCATCTATGAGCAAGTACAGGAGCCCAATGAGCGAGAGCTAGCTTTGATTGCCCAGTACGCTCTGAAGACACCAGAAGAGTTGAAGGAAATTTACGGCCTCCAGCTTCCAGTCTTGAAAGAGGACAGGCAGGAATTTCTGCGTCGCTTCTATTTTGAGCCAGCCATTAACATTGAAGGCTTTGGTTCGGGCTATCAGGGACAAGGAGTCAAAACCATCCTCCCAGCTTATGCATCTGCCAAGATGGAAGTACGATTGGTACCAGGCTTAGAGCCCCATGATGTCTTGGATAAGATTCGCAAGCAACTGGACAAAAATGGCTATGATAAGGTAGAATTAACTTATACATTGGGAGAAATGAGCTATCGTAGTGATATGAGTGCCCCTTCTATCCTGAATGTGATTGAGCTGGCCAAGGATTTTTATCCAGAGGGCATCTCGGTGCTTCCGACCTCGGCAGGAACAGGACCTATGCATACAGTTTTTGAGGCTTTGGAAGTTCCGATGGCTGCATTTGGCTTGGGGAATGCTAACAGTCGGGATCATGGTGGCGATGAAAATGTCAAGATTGCCGATTATTATACCCATATTGAATTAATCAAGGAGTTAATCAGAAGTTATGAGCAATGAAATTATCAAATTAGACCGTATTGATGTCACATTTACACAGAAAAATCGTGTCATCAAGGCGGTTGAAGATGTGACCATTCACATCAATCAGGGGGATATTTACGGTATCGTGGGTTATTCTGGTGCCGGAAAGTCAACTTTGGTGCGGGTTATTAACCTCCTGCAGAAGCCATCTGGTGGTCGCATCACTGTGGATGGGACAGTCCTGTATGACAAAGAAAGCGTCCAATTAAATGCGACTCAACTGCGGGAAAAGCGCAAGGACATTGGCATGATTTTCCAGCATTTCAATCTGATGGCCCAGATGACGGCTAAGGAAAATGTCGCATTTGCCTTGAAGCACTCTTCCTTGTCTGCTGCTGAAAAAGAGGAGAAGGTTCGTAAACTTTTAGAACTGGTAGGTCTGGAAGATCGAGCGGATAATTATCCGTCTCAGCTGTCTGGCGGTCAGAAGCAGCGTGTGGCGATTGCTAGAGCCTTGGCCAATGATCCGAAAATCTTGATTTCAGATGAAGCGACTTCGGCATTGGATCCTAAAACAACTAAGCAAATTTTGGCCTTGCTTCAGGATTTGAATCAAAAGTTGGGGCTGACGATTGTACTGATCACGCACGAAATGCAGATTGTCAAAGATATTGCTAATCGTGTAGCTGTTATGCAGAATGGGAAATTGATCGAGGAAGGCTCGGTTTTGGATATCTTTACCAATCCACAGAACGAATTGACTCAAGACTTTATCACAACGGCAACAGGTATCACTGAAGCGATGGTTAAAATCAATCAACAGAAGATTGTTCAAGATCTGCCAGTAGATTCTG
This sequence comes from Streptococcus cristatus, assembly GCF_001578775.1. GTDB lineage: Bacteria > Bacillota > Bacilli > Lactobacillales > Streptococcaceae > Streptococcus > Streptococcus cristatus_A. The sequence continues at coordinate 577,587 of NZ_KQ969062.1, forward strand.
TATTGGCGCATTTGAAGTATGCTGGTACGGTGACAGATACAGCCATTATCAACGATATCTACAAGCAGTATCAAGTTTCAGCCAATATTTTACATGCTAACATTGAGATTTTAGACAATGTGCCTGTCGGGGAGATGGTAGTCATTTTGTCAGGGAATGCAGAAAATCTTGCGTCTGCTCAAAGCAATTTGCAAGCTGCTGGCGTAGAATTAAATGTGCTTAAGGGAGGAATTTAGATTGATAGACTTGATTAAAACATTTTTGCCCAATGTCTATAAGATGGGCTGGGCTGGTCAGGCTGGCTGGGGAACAGCGATTTATCTGACCCTTTATATGACGATTATTTCTTTCCTAATCGGTGGCATTCTAGGCTTGATCGCTGGACTTTTCCTGGTATTGACAGCGCCAGGTGGTATTTTAGAAAATAAAACAGCCTTTTTCATCTTGGACAAGGTCACATCCATCTTTCGGGCAATTCCCTTTATCATTCTCCTAGCTTTGATCAATCCTTTCACACGGATGATTGTGGGCACAGGGATTGGTCCAACAGCGGCTCTGGTACCCTTGTCTTTGGCGGTCTTCCCTTTCTTTGCCCGTCAGGTGCAGGTGGTTCTATCAGAATTAGACCGCGGTGTGATTGAAGCAGCGCAGGCGGTTGGGGCTAACTCATGGGATATTATCGGCGTTTACCTGCGTGAAGGCTTACCAGACTTGATTCGGGTGACAACAGTGACCCTAATCTCGCTAGTTGGTGAAACAGCTATGGCGGGAGCGATCGGTGCAGGTGGCCTTGGGAACGTAGCGATTGCCTACGGTTATCAACGTTTCAACCAAGACGTGACCATTTTAGCGACTGTTTTGCTCTTGCTTCTTATCTTCTTTATCCAGTTTCTGGGAGATTTCCTAACTAGAAAGATCAGTCATCGCTAGACAGAGAGCGGGACAGAAATCGGTAATTCGTTAGAATTCGATTTCGTCGTCCCACCTCCGCGCAGTTGAGTAGGGCTCGACAATCCAAAGACAATTTAGAGGCTAGGACTTTTGTCCCAGCCTCCTTTTGTCAGCTATCCTCCTTTGAAAAGTCTGAAAATTTAATTTACATTCTATTTTCATAATGCTATAATAAATAAAGCTAAGTATAGAAAAATAGCATAATACATTACTTCTTGGCAGTGCTGGATTTTGCCCATGCCGAGGAAAGTTGCTTTAATAAACAACTAGTTTTCCTAGGAAGAAAGCTTATCAAGGATGTTAGATCTACAAACCTTGCTAGAACTTCCTCCTGCAGGAAGGATGGCAAAGCATGAAATGCGCATTTGCACGTATCAAGGATATAGCTATCAATAATTTTATGAAGTTTTAGCTTCACAATTAGAAAGGATTCAATAATGACATCGTTAACACTGAAAGAGTTAAAATGGACGGGAGTCTTTGCTCTGCTCTACTTTCTCTGTGTCGGACTAGGAGTACTAGTAGGTCACTTTTTTGACAATGCTGGCAATATGCTCTATGCTCCAGTCTTTGCTGCAGTTTTTGGCGGAAGCGTTTATATGTTGCTGCAAAGTAAGATTAAAAAATTTGGAGCGATCAGCTTAGTAGGCCTAATAATGGGAGGCTTCTTCCTTCTGTCTGGTCATTTTATGATTGCTGGTCTGCCGGGCTTGGTGTTCGGTCTCTTGGCAGACATGATTGCAGGCTTGGGTAAATACGAAAATAAATTCTTGAATCTGCTTTCCTTTGTTTGTTTCTCTTTTGTTAATTCAGGCCCTATTATCCTCATGTGGCTAGCGCGGCGAGCTTATATTGATAGCTTGGTGGCGCGTGGTAAGACAGCGGAATACATCAATCGGATTTTGCTGCCATTGGATTTCCCGACCATTGCTAGTTTTATCGTGATGGTAGTGGCAGGTGCTTTAATCGGTGGTCTGCTGGGCCAATATCTGGTAAAGAAACGCAGTGAAAAAGCTGCCTCTCAGTCATAAAAAGTCAAGCCAGATGAAAGTTGCTGGATTTTCCTATCCTAGCTTGCTCAAGGAATTGTTCTGGCATAAGTTTGATCCAGAAAAAACTAGCTTGCATGCTATATCTTTGAGAAATAGACGGTTATAAAAAAATTCTATGCCTCCAGCTCTAGCGAAAAGAGCCTAATTTTGGTAAGATTAGAAGACTTGGAGAATATCAGGCTCAAGGCCTGGGAGGAATAAGATGAACAACATATTAGTGCTGCAGTCGGACTTCGGTCTGGTAGATGGAGCAGTGTCGGCTATGATTGGAGTGGCTTTGGAGGAATCACCAACGCTGAAAATCCATCATTTGACCCATGACATCACCCCTTACAATATCTTTGAGGGTAGTTATCGTCTCTTTCAAACGGTAGATTATTGGCCAGAGGGAACAACTTTTGTTTCAGTCGTGGATCCGGGAGTGGGTTCCAAGCGGAAAAGCGTGGTTGCTAAGACCAGTAAAAATCAATATATCGTGACACCTGATAATGGTACTCTGTCCTTTATCAAAAAGCATGTCGGTATCGTAGCTATTCGTGAGATTTCAGAAGTGGAAAATCGTCGCAAGAATACCGAGCATTCTTATACTTTCCACGGGCGAGATGTCTATGCCTACACAGGTGCCAAGCTGGCTAGCGGCCATATCAGTTTTGAGGAAGTTGGCCCAGAGTTGAGTGTCGAAGAAATTGTCGAAATCCCTGTTGTCGAAACACGGATAGCAGATAATTTGGTCAGCGGAGCCATTGATATTTTGGATGTTCGCTTTGGCTCGCTTTGGACTTCGATTACGCGCGAGGAGTTCTGCACCTTAGAGCCCAGCTTTGGCGACCGTTTTGAAGTCACCATTTACAACAATGATATGCTGGTTTATCAAAACCAAGTGACCTATGGCAAGTCCTTTGCGGATGTTCGTATTGGCCAGCCGATTTTATACATCAATTCCCTCTATCGGGTGGGCTTGGCTATTAACCAAGGTTCCTTTGCCAAGGCTTATAATGTTGGTGTTGGTGCTCAATGGCATATTGAGATTAAACGTATAGAAAACTAAAGGAGAAATTATGAAAAAGAAATTTTTAGATACAAAGTTTACCATTAAAGAAGTTGTTGCAACGGGGATTGGGGCTGCGCTTTTTGTAGTCATTGGGATGATTAGCATTCCAACACCTGTCCCCAATACTAGTATTCAGCTGCAATATGCGGTTCAGGCCCTCTTCAGTGTCGTTTTTGGTCCCTTTGTTGGCTTCCTAATGGGCTTGATTGGTCACGTTATCAAAGACGCTATGGCTGGCTACGGTCTCTGGTGGTCATGGATTATCGCTAGTGCCTTCTTTGGTTTCATTCTTGGTCTGTTTAAAAATCGCATTCGTGCAGCAGAAGGTATTTTTGAAGTGAAGGACATCGTCAACTTCAATATCTTCCAGCTTTTGGCCAATGCTTTTGTCTGGCTCTTGGTCGCTCCAATTGGCGATATCTTGATTTATAGCGAGCCGGTCAATAAGGTCTTTGTGCAAGGCTTTGTGGCAACTCTGTCCAATGGAGTGACAGTTGCTGTAGCAGGAACCTTGCTCTTACTAGCCTACGCCCGTACTCAGACTCGCTCAGGCAGCCTTAAGAAAGATTAATCAAACTAGATATTACAAGATTGGGAAAGTCCCAATCTTTTTTTGTACAAAATAAAAAACAAAATGTAATTTATATATTGCATTATTTAAAATATATTGTATAATGGACTTATGAAGATGAAAGGAGCGCAGATATGAATAAGAAAGGGAATAATCTGCTTACACCACTTATTTGTCTTGTATCGGCGATAGTTCTACTAGTTGTTGGCATGATTCAGAAAGATCAAACCTTTATCATAATCGCTTGTGCTAATGCCGCCCTTGGCTCTGCTTTCTACGCCATAGATGGGCAAAAGAATGACGATAAGGATGGTGGCCATGGCAAAAAATCTTAGGTTAAAAATGGCAAGGGCTGAGCATGACATGACTCAAGGCGACTTGGCTGATGCCATTGGTGTGACTCGTCAGACCATTGGCCTGATTGAGGCAGGCAAGTACAATCCCAGTCTTAGTCTATGCTTGGCCATTTGCAAATGCCTCAATAAAACGCTGGATCAGTTGTTTTGGGAAGAATAGGAAGAAAGTGAGAAAGAAAATGAAGGACAAACCACAAAAAGTCTATACAGACGAGCGGACTTTACAACTTGAGCGAAAATTAGGAAATGAAGTTGCATTTTTTGCGATCATCTTGCTCCTTATTTCTATTTTTATCAAAATCATGATTTGGCATGTGCCAGTAGAAGGCTACTTACCGGAAATTCTAGTTATTTTGGCTATGGAAATCTATGCTGGAATTCGTAGCTGGCAGTTGGGGCTTGATATCAGACGCTACAAGCCATCTATTGGGCATAGGAGTTTCAGAAGTCGTTTGGCTAACGGAGCTATCTTAGCGATTGTAATCGTGGCTGTTCAGATGTGGAGTGGAAATTCAATTATTCGACTATTCTTTCGCCATCATCCAATCTTGCAATTTATTTTTATTGTAGCTTTGATAACTGCCTTTTCTAGTATATTTGATCAGTTGGTCGATTATTTTTATCAGAAGAGACAGGTTTTATTGGACCAAGAACTAGAAAATGATGAGAATTAGAATCAATGAATCTTTAACTTATAAATAAGAAAGTGAGTAAAAAAATGAAGAAGCAGCCTGTTATAAAAGATGAACGAACAGAAAAATTGGACGGAAAAGTTGCAGGGGAGTTAGTGCTAGGAATGTTCCTTTTCTTGGCTATCTCTGTATTTTTCAAAGCCTATATCCTCCATCTAAGCTTACTGGCCTATCTGCCAGAAGGTATTCTGCTTACCCTAGTAGGTCTATATGCCTTGCTTCGTCGCATAAGCCTAGGCATTGATGTTCGCGATATGGTGAGAGAGGAAAAATGGGCAGAGCGTTTTGGCGGTGGAATTGTCTTTGTTCTCATTGTTATAGGCATTGATTCCTTTGGTCAGCGAGAAAGTCTGGCCAGTATGTTCAGCATTTTGTATCTGCTCAAGCTGGCTCTTGCAATGCTACTGTTTATGCTTGGAAGCTTGACCATGGACAAGATCAGTCTTTATCTAAACAGTAAAGGTCAGGCAAAGCTCGATCAGGAATTGGAGGATGAAGAATGACTTGGTTGAAACGATTAGTCTGGGTTGGCTGTGCTTTCTTAGCCATGGCCTTGTATGTCCTCCCTATGCTGTTTCAGCAGATAGCAATCATTTATCAATTTCCCAAACAGTGGACTATCGGTCTTGGGCTTTTGCTGATAATCCTCATTTTGCTGGTCTTTGTCGTGGTAGCAAAGAAAACTGGAATTTTATCTCCTTCTGGGAAAATCTTTCAAAAAGGAGATGGGAAGCGAATTGCTCTAGGCCTCTTAGGCATGATTCTCATATCTGTCCTTGGGACGGTACTACTACGGTGGCTGCATGGAGAAGTGACAACGGCTAATCAGGCATCTTTGATGGAGGAGTTTCGAAGAGGAGATATCATTTTATTGTCCATCATGCTTGGAGTCTTAGCGCCTATCGCAGAAGAAATTATTTTCCGTGGTATCATTCCTCAAAAAATCTTTAAAGGCTATGAAAGCTGGGGCTATATCATAGGCGGACTACTCTTTGCGATTTTTCATGGCCCAACCAATATCATGTCCTTTGTGATTTATGGTGGTGCATCTGTGATTTTGACCTTGCTGGCTTACCGAACTCGGCGCTTGGAAGTCAGTATTGCAGTTCACATGATAAATAATGGACTTCCTGCCATTCTTATGTTGTTAATCCCTATTTTGGGAGTAGAAGTATAGGAGCTTGAAATGAAAATGAAACTTATTAAACGTCAAATTTTAGACGAACGGGAAGAGCAGCTGGTCAACAAAGCTGGTATGGAGAGTTTCAGTCTCATGCTATGTGGCAGTTTAGCTTTATATATGGGTTCTGTAGCTATGAATGGGGGAGTCGTTCACTATCAGCCCTTCTTGGTACTGATTCTCATCACCAGTTTTTATTTCATGTGTCGAGCTCAGTATCTGGGGGCTAATTATTACAATAGTTTCAGTCTGACCATCTGGGGTGTGCTGGCTGCGACAGGATTTCTGACTCTTTTGATTGCCTGCCAGAATTTTCAGCTCAATCATACTATTTATCATAATAGTATTTTTCACCCCATGTTTCTTTTGGTCATTTTGGTTACATTTTGCATTCATCTTCCCTTGATGCTGCTGGTCAATATTTTCTTGGAGTATATAAACAAATGGCAGAAAAAACGCTTTGAGAAGTATTTGGATCAATTGGAAGAAGAGCGATAACTTGTCCTTCTCATTTAAACTTTCCAGCTTTGCTATTTTTCAAACAAATATTTTGCCCAGTTTTTTCAATCAGGTTATAATAAATAGATGAATTAAAAATTCAGAAAATTTTATAGAGAAAAGAGAGTTGAAATCTTATGGCAAAAGATATTCGCGTCCTGCTTTACTACAAATATGTTCCCATTGAGAATGCTGAGCAATTTGCAGCTGATCATCTAGCCTTCTGTAAATCTATCGGTCTTAAAGGCCGTATCTTGGTAGCTGATGAGGGAATCAACGGAACGGTTTCTGGTGACTATGAGACCACTCAAAAATACATGGATTATGTGCACAGCCTTCCGGGCATGGAAGACCTTTGGTTCAAGATTGACGAAGAAAACGAGCAAGCTTTCAAGAAAATGTTTGTTCGCTACAAGAAGGAAATTGTGCACTTGGGCTTGGAAGACAATGACTTTGACAATGACATCAACCCGTTGGAGACGACAGGAGCTTACCTATCACCTAAGGAATTTAAGGAAACACTCTTGGACGAAGACACTGTTGTCCTAGATACCCGTAACGACTATGAGTACGATCTGGGTCACTTCCGCGGGGCCATTCGTCCAGACATCCGCAACTTCCGTGAGTTGCCGCAATGGGTTCGTGATAACAAAGAGAAGTTCATGGACAAGCGCGTGGTTGTTTACTGTACCGGTGGTGTTCGCTGTGAGAAATTCTCAGGCTGGATGGTTCGTGAAGGATACAAGGATGTCGGTCAGCTTCATGGCGGTATCGTGACTTACGGCAAGGATCCAGAAGTTCAAGGTGAGCTTTGGGACGGTAAGATGTATGTCTTTGATGAGCGTATCTCCGTTGATATCAACCATGTTGATCCAGTTGTGATTGGGAAAGACTGGTTTGATGGTACTCCTTGTGAGCGCTATGTCAACTGTGGCAATCCAGAGTGTAACCGCCGCATCCTGACTTCAGAAGAAAACGAAGACAAGTACCTCCGTGGCTGCTCTCACGAATGCCGTGTTCACCCTCGCAACCGCTATGTGACTGAAAACGGCCTAAGCCAGGCAGAAGTGATAGAGCGTCTGGCTGCGATTGGAGAAAGCTTGGAAACATTGGTGGCTCAATAATCGCATAGTGAAGATAAGAAACTTTAGACGGATAGCGTCTAAAGTTTTTTCATTATTTAGTTGCAGCTTAGCTTTTCTTTATTCATGTTTCGATGTTTTGTCCTTTCTTTTTGATGTGATATAATGGGCTTAATAAATGAGAAAGGAGCAAGTCTATGTCTAAAGCTATCATGGAAGAAGTGGCAGCGTATCTGCGTCAGTATGCAGATGAAGAGCTGAGTCTGACCGATTTGGCTCAGTATTTCCACTATAGCCCTTCCCATCTATCCAGAACTTTCAAGAAAAAGATGGGCTTTTCTATCAAGCAATATATGGAAGCTCTTAAGAT
>NZ_KQ969062.1:585409-654914 GCF_001578775.1 Streptococcus cristatus
AGCTGGTTATGATAGCCTAGGCAGCTTCTCCAATACGTTTAAGCGGCATACTGGACTTTCGCCTAAAAAATACTATCAGGAATCAACCAAGGCTTATGATTTCATGGTCAAACAGCTGGATGAGAAGGGAGCTTTTTTGCATCAGGATCCCGACTGTAAAAGTGGCAATCGATTGACTGTGACGCTATCTTATCCTGAGGGGTATGAACCACGTATTAGTTGTGTCGGGCTTTTTAAAACCCGCATACCCAAAGAAGAGCCGGTTATCGGAGTAGCACTGAGTCAGGAGAGCCGGTTTATTTTTGAAAATGTACCGGATGGTCACTACTATCTTTTGGCCTGTGAATTGCTGGAGGATTTATGCCTAACTAAAAACTATGTCTTGAAGCATAACTTTCGCTGGGGCAGCGATGAGCCTCTCACTTTTTCAGGCGATAGCATCTATCAGGAGGAAATCAGCATGCGCAGGCCCTTGCCCAGTGATCCTCCTATTACAGTTAATCTTCCAGTTTTAATCATGCGTTCCCTAGCCAAACAAGCGCAATTGAGAATAAGAAAATTTTTATCTTAATTGATAAACTGATACTAGAGATTTATTCTCAGTTATAAACAATTGGAGGAACAATAATGAAATTAGACGTGTTTTTAAGTTTTAATGGTCAGGCCGAAGAAGCTTTTCGTTTCTATGCAGATCTTTTTCAGACAGAGATAAAGGGACTTGTCCGAGCCAGTGAGATGATGGGCCCAGCAAACCTTCCTGCAGAAAAACGGGATAAGATTGCTTGGATTGCCTTAGATACGGAAAACTTAACCCTGAATGGTGAGGATGTAGGTGTTTTTAATGACCTATCTATTCCTAGCAATCATCAGCCTAATCAATGGTTGGTTCTGAGCCCAGATAGTAGAGAAGAAGCCGATGAGCTCTTTGCTAAGCTTGCTGAAGGTGGACAAATTCTCTATGCTATAGAGAATCAAGTTTTTGCTAAGTTTTATGGCCGTTTGATTGACCGTTTTGGTATCGGCTGGGATGTGATGAAATGAGGTAGAAGGATGGCTTATAGTGAATCCCTAGCCCAGCAAGTCCGTGCCATTTTAGCTATTGCTCTTCCCCCTCATGTTTTTGAAGAAGAGCTAGAAGAGAAGAAGATGTTTGGTGGTTTGGCTTTTATGGTCCGAGGTAAGATGACCGTTACTGTGAGTTCGAGAAGTCAAGAGCTTGTCATGGTCCGCATCGGTAAGGAAATGGAAAAGCAGGTCCTGCCTAAAAATGGTGCTAGTGTGACGTTAATGAAAGGCAAGCTTTATCATGGCTATATTGATTTAGATGTCGAGGGACAAAAAGAATTATCTTACTGGATTGGTCTAGCCTTGTCCTACAATCAGGAGCTGACGCAGCATGATAAAAAGTAAGAATTGCTCAGAATGAGTTTTGCTTTCTTAGAAATTCAAATATATTCTCAGAAGCTGTATTGATGAAGCTTTAAGTCGGAAAGACTCTTCATGGATACAGTTTTTTCGTATTTTGTTGCACGGATTTTATACCAATGCCAGAGTTCGTTTTGGAGAAGGAGCATGTTTTAGAAGTATGGTAGCAAAGGTGGTTTATAACCTCACTGAGTTTGGATTTTAATTCTTTAGAACAGAAGTACTCAGCGTATATACACGTTGGTTTAGATAGAAATACTAGATAATTAAGCACCTACAAACTTTTCTGAAAAATTCTAGATGTGCACCGTAATTATTGGAATTCAGAAATTCAATTTTTTGAAACATGAAGACATTATTTCTAAGGTGCTTGGTGGAAATCAGAGATTATGATTTAATAGTCAATATGATGAGTATCTCTTTTTTGTTTTGAAATGCGCTTGAACCCATCCTTGCTATAGAGCCTGCCTATATCCTTGGCTAGCTAGAAAATATGCTGGCGATAGTCAGTAGACCGCCTTTTTATGGTACAATAGTAGGATAGAGTCAGTGGAGATTAACTGGCTATTTTATGCTAAAGAAAGGGACAAAACAAGTCGATGATTCTTGAAGAGTTTGATCAAAACCGTAAGGCCATCATTAATCCAGAGGATTTGATAGATCCTATTGAAGGATTTCCGCAGACAGCAGTGTCCTGCTTTGCTCGGGAGACCTTTGCCCGAATGCTGGCGGATTTTGACCATGAGTTGATTACGACGACGTCTATGGCTAACATTGAAATTCCTATCTATCGGGTCTTTGCGGATGGGCAGGAGCTAGCTCTTTTCAATGCACCAGTTGGAGCTTCTGCTTGTGTGGCTATTCTGGAGGATTTGATTGCTTTTGGTATGAAAAGGCTGGTTCTCTTTGGGACTTGTGGTGTGCTGGACGAGGATATCAAAGCAACATCCGTCATTATTCCGACAGCAGCCTTACGCGATGAGGGAACTAGCTATCATTATCAGCCGGCTAGTTCGGAGATAGCGGTCAATGTCGGCTCGCAGGATTTTCTCTTGGATTTCCTTGAGCAACGAGGGATTTCTCATAGCTTGGGCAAGGTTTGGACGACCGACGGTATTTTCCGAGAAACTGCGGACAAGCTGCGCAGGCGAAAAGAGGCGGGAGCTATCTGTGTGGATATGGAATGCTCGGCTGTAGCAGCTCTGGCGGCCTTTCGTGGCGTTCAAGTTTGCCAGTTCTTTTATGCGGCGGATCATCTGTCTGAGGAGGCTTGGGATATGCGCAACCTGGCTAATCACGCGGACTTAGACGAGAAAGACAAGGTGGCCAATCTGGCGATTCAGATCGCTCTGGCCTTATAGAAAAACATGAAAAAACCAATTATTCAATTTGAAGATTTTAGTTTTCAATATCAGGCTCAGTCGGAGCCAACTTTGAAGCATATCAATCTGACCATTTATGAAGGGGAAAAGGTGCTGCTGATTGGGCCGTCTGGCTCTGGTAAGTCAACCTTGGGTCAGTGCCTCAACGGTATTATTCCCAATATTTACAAGGGTCAGGCCAGTGGACAACTCTTGATTAAGGGACAGCCAGCCTTTGATAGCAGTATTTATGACAAGTCAAATCTTGTCAGCACGGTCTTGCAGGACACGGATGGTCAGTTTATCGGACTCAGTGTGGCAGAGGATCTGGCCTTTGCCTTGGAAAATGATATGGTGGATTTGCCCTTGATGCGGGAGAAAGTCCTGCGTTGGGCGAAGCAGCTGGAACTAGAGCAGCTTTTGGACCATCGTCCTCAAGACTTGTCTGGTGGGCAGAAGCAGCGGGTCAGTCTGGCGGGTGTCTTGATTGATGAGAGTCCAATTTTGCTGTTTGATGAGCCTTTGGCCAATCTCGATCCCAAGTCTGGTCAGGACACGATTGACTTGATTGATCGGATTCATAGAGAAGCTGCAACCACGACCATCATCATCGAGCATCGCTTAGAAGATGTTCTTTATCGACCTGTTGATCGAGTTGTTCTTGTCAATGATGGGCAAATCCTCTTTAACGGTGCGCCGGAAGATCTGCTCAAGACGGAGCTATTAGCGGAAAATGGGATCCGAGAACCCCTCTATATCACAGCCTTGCGGCAGCTTGGTTTCGATGTAGCAAGCGTAGCTCATCTGGCTGATTTGACCAAGCTGGAGCTTGCGGAACTTTCTCAGAGACTGACCGAGCAAAAAGTAGAGCAGGTTGACAGTAAGCACGAAGCTCTTTTAGAACTCGACCATGTTTCCTTTGCCTATAAGAGTGACAGACCTATTTTGCGGGATATCAGTCTGAAGATTTTCAAGGGTGAGCGGATAGCCATCGTTGGCAAAAATGGTGCTGGCAAGTCTACGCTAGCCAAGGCTCTCTGTCGTTTTATTGATACAGAAGGGCAATATCATTGGCAGGGGCGGGATATCAAGGGAGACTCTATCAAGGAGCGAGCGGAGCGGATTGGCTATGTCCTGCAAAATCCCAATCAGATGATTTCGACCACAATGATTTTTGATGAAGTGGCTCTGGGACTGCGGTTGCGTGGTTTGGCAGAAGCAGAGATTGAAGAAAGGGTTCATGCTGTGCTCAAAACTTGTGGCCTCTATGAATTCCGCAGTTGGCCGATTTCAGCCCTGTCTTTTGGTCAGAAGAAGCGGGTGACCATTGCTTCTATATTGGTGTTAAATCCAGAGATTATCCTTTTGGATGAGCCGACAGCTGGTCAGGATCAGCGCCATTATACAGAAATGATGGACTTTCTCGATGAGCTAAACCAGCAGGGACACACGATTATTATGATTACCCATGATATGCAGCTCATGCTGGATTATTCGGATCGGGCCATCGTGGTGGTGGACGGTCAGGTTTTAGCAGACCAGTCGCCTGCTCAGGTTTTGTCCAATCATGAGTTGATTGCAGCGGCCAATCTAAAGGAAACATCGATTTTTAGCTTGGCTGAGAAGCTGGGAGTGGATCCGCTAGCTCTGACCCAATTTTACATGCGAAAAAAGGAGGAAAGTCATGTTTAATCAACAGAAATTGATTGGCTACCATGCCGGAAAGACTTTTCTCCATGCTCTTTCTGGTGCCAGCAAACTCATCTTTTTTATCTTGGTTTCAGTGGCGGCCATGATGAGCTACGATACGCGTTTCCTCCTTATTGTGGCTCTGGCTTCTCTGATGTTATTTCGAGTGTCTGAGATTCGGCTGAAAGATATTTCTTTTGTTCTGGCTTTTGCGGGAACCTTTGCAGCGCTGAATATTTTCATGGTCTATCTCTTTGCCCCTCAGTATGGGGTAGAGATTTATGGAGCAAAGAATTTGCTTTGGACAGGCTGGGGAGCTTATAATCTCACGCTTCAGGAACTCTTTTATCTCTTGAATCTTTTGCTCAAGTATTTCTCAACGATTCCCCTAGCGGTGATCTTTCTCATGACCACCCATCCCAGTCAATTTGCTTCCAGTCTAAATCAAATCGGCCTTTCCTATAAGATTGCCTATGCGGTCAGTCTGACCCTGCGGTATATTCCAGATTTGCAGGAGGAATTTTACCTCATCAAGATGTCTCAAGAGGCGCGTGGACAAGAATTATCCCAAAAAGCTTCCCTCAGCAAGCGGGTCAAGGGCAATCTGCAAATCGTCATTCCCCTAATTTTCAGCTCGCTCGAGCGAATCAATACTATCGCGACGGCCATGGAGCTACGCCGCTTTGGGAAAAATAAAAAGCGGACCTGGTACACCCAGCAAGTCTTCGGAAAACTAGACAAACTTGTAATCTTGGTGTCCGTCCTTCTACTAGTTCTTAGCCTTCTTCTTTTCGTTGTTAATCAAGGACGCTTTTATAATCCTTGGGCCTAGGATCGAGGTGGAAAATGAGCCATGTTTGGATTGAGAGGATAATTGGTGCAAGAAAAAATAAATTTTAAATTTTATAAGGAATTACTTTTTCCTGTTTTTTGTGGTCTAGGGGCTTTCGTTTTGCTCTTGGCTTTGTCACAGACAGATGAAGTCGGGGGGAGAATGGCCCTTATTTCAATCATCTTGCTAATGGCGATGAGTGGTCTCTTTACTTGCCTTGCTATAGTTAATAGAGAAAAAAGTTTGCGACGCTGTCAAGAACTTTATTCTCACTTTCCAGAGCTTGAAAAGGATTTTCAATTGATTTATAGCGACTCTCGTTATGCGCGTGAAAGCCTATCTCTCTATCTCTACAAGGATGCCATCATACGGGTTGATAGTTATTTCCAATTTCTCATGCTTTCTGACTTATCTGATGTGACCATTAAGATTGAGGAAGTGCAAGAAACAAAGTATGCAAAAGTTCATCACCTGTATCTGTATTACAATCCAATGAGTTCTAATAAAGATATTCGTCTGGCTTTTGGACCTTATACGGATCAAAAATATATTGACTTATTACAGTTTTTAGATATAATAAATCAAGTTGCCCCTCGGATTCGAATCTATAATGAAGCTGTGGAAAAATAGTATGCTTTAACAAACAGAAAAAATCAGGTGAATTTAACAGGCCTCCCAAAGAGTTAGACATAAAAAATCTAACTTTTCGGGAGGCCTGTTAAAGTAGAATGGTTTTTATTTTATTCAAATGGACTTTACTCGTTTTCAGTTACCACAAAATTTTGTTGGTAATTTTGCTGCTCTTGATAGGGATTTTGGCTAAATTGCTGATCTTGGTAGTCTGTATTATTATAGGAATCATTGCTAACAAGTTCATATTTTGTAGGCTGACAATAAAAAATAAACAGAATAAAATGGCCAAAAAGTGGGACCAAGTACAAAAAGAGAAGAGCCCAATGATAGCCACCATCTCGCAATCGTCGAACTTGAATGGCGAGAGAGGGAAGCAGAATTGCAATGTAATAGATAACCATCAGGCCAGCAAAGGCGGTAGATAAGGCTCCTCCAGTCTCAGAGTTCAAAACCGTCTCAATCAGAAGAGCAGTACAAAGTATTAGTATCATTACTAAAAAATGGCAGAGAATTGGCCACCAATATTCTGGGCGAGTTGAGCGACCGGTGAAATCCACATAGCCCTTCCAAAATTTTTTATATGCATCAATCATGTAGTAATCTCCTTAAATATTTTTTATATAGTCTACTATAATTTAGCAAGAATTGGCAAGTTTTGGGGAAATAGCGATCTTTGACTAGAACAAAATAGATGGCTAAATCAAGCTGTTTTATTATAGCGCTAGAGAAGAATTATGAACAAACTAAGATGCTTGTTTCTCAACTGATTTGATGAATAGAGCTGTTCTTTACTATTACTATCGTCGAAAGAAACTATGGAATAAAACCTATCGTCCTTATTTATTTTAAGAGAAGAACGTCTAAAATCAATGTCAGGTCCCCTCTTTCAATCGCTAGGAAATATGATATAATGAAGTGTTATCAAAAAAGGTTTCATTAGCCTTGAAAGGATTAAAAATGACTACAAAACAACCATTTTATATTACAACCCCTATCTACTATCCGTCTGGTAAACTTCATATCGGGTCTGCCTATACGACTATTGCCTGTGATGTTTTGGCTCGCTACAAGCGCCTCATGGGCTACGATGTTTTCTATCTGACTGGTCTGGATGAACATGGTCAAAAAATCCAGCAAAAAGCGGAGGAAGCTGGTATCAGCCCGCAAGCTTACGTCGATGGCATGGCAGTTGGGGTCAAGGAACTCTGGAAACTGCTAGACATTTCGTACGATAAATTTATCCGGACGACTGATGACTACCATGAAAAGGTTGTGGCTGACGTCTTTGAACGTCTCTTAGCCCAAGATGATATCTACTTGGGTGAATATTCAGGCTGGTATTCTGTATCTGATGAGGAATTCTTTACTGAAAGCCAGCTGGCTGAAGTCTTCCGTGATGAAAATGGAAAGGTAACCGGCGGAATTGCGCCATCTGGACATGAAGTGGAGTGGGTATCAGAAGAGTCTTACTTCCTCCGCCTCAGCAAGTACCAAGACCGCTTGGTAGAATTTTTCAAATCACAGCCCGACTTCATTACGCCAGACGGCCGTCTCAATGAAATGTTGAAAAACTTTATTGAACCTGGTTTGGAAGATTTGGCAGTTTCTCGTACAACCTTTACTTGGGGCGTTCCTGTACCATCAAATCCTAAACACGTTGTCTATGTTTGGATTGATGCCCTGCTCAACTATGCGACGGCCCTTGGCTATGGTCAGGAAGACCATGCTAACTACGACAAATTCTGGAATGGAACGGTCTTCCACATGGTGGGTAAGGACATTCTGCGTTTCCACTCTATCTACTGGCCAATCTTGCTCATGATGCTGGACATCAAGCTGCCTGACCGCCTGATTGCTCATGGTTGGTTTGTCATGAAGGATGGCAAGATGTCTAAGTCTAAAGGAAACGTGGTCTATCCTGAAATGCTGGTCGAACGTTATGGCTTGGATGCTTTACGCTATTACCTCATGCGCAGTCTTCCGGTCGGCTCAGACGGAACTTTCACGCCAGAAGATTATGTTGGCCGCATCAACTACGAGCTAGCCAACGATCTTGGAAACCTCCTCAACCGTACTGTTTCCATGATTAACAAGTACTTTGACGGTCAAGTGCCAGCCTATGAAGAAAATGTAACGGACTTTGATGGTGCTCTGGCTCAAG
Source organism: Streptococcus cristatus (assembly GCF_001578775.1). Lineage (GTDB taxonomy): Bacteria > Bacillota > Bacilli > Lactobacillales > Streptococcaceae > Streptococcus > Streptococcus cristatus_A. The sequence goes on from NZ_KQ969062.1 coordinate 593,511, forward strand.
TGGCAGCTGAATCCATCGCTGACTACTACAAACACATGGATGCAGTTGATTACCCACGCGCCTTAGAAGCAGTCTGGACACTCATCTCCCGCACAAATAAGTACATCGATGAAACCGCTCCTTGGGTTCTGGCAAAAGATGAAACCAAGGTCAAAGAACTGGCAGCAGTCATGAGCCACTTGGCAGCTAGCCTTCGTGTTGTGGCGCACTTGATTGAGCCTTTCATGATGGAAACCAGCAAGGCTGTCCTCAGCCAACTTGGCTTGCCTCAAGCAGTTTCACTAGAAAACCTAGCAATTGACCAGCTCCCAACAGGTCTGACAGTTGTAGAAAAAGGAACACCAATCTTCCCACGTCTGGATATGGAAGCAGAAGTCGACTATATCAAAGGACAAATGGAAGGAAACAAACCAGCGGCTCAAAAAGAATGGAATCCAGAAGAAGTCGAGCTTAAACTTAACCGTGAAGCGATCAAGTTTGACGACTTTGATAAGGTAGAAATCCGTGTTGCAGAAGTCAAAGAAGTTTCTAAGGTTGAAGGCTCTGATAAGCTCCTCCAGTTCCGCCTAGATGCTGGAGACGGCGAAGACCGCCAAATCCTCTCTGGTATTGCTAAATACTATCCAAACGAGCAAGAACTGGTCGGTAAGAAAGTCCAAATCGTAGCCAACCTCAAACCGCGCAAAATGATGGGCCGCATCAGCCAAGGTATGATTCTCTCAGCTGAACACGGCGACAAACTGACTCTCCTTACCGTGGACGAGAAAGTGACAAATGGAAGTTTGATTGGGTAGCAATCTTTAATCTAATGACAATCCCCCAGCAGGAAGCTGCTGGGGGATTTATTAGTATTTTCTATTTAGAAATAACTCATATATTTATTTTAAGGATTTACAATTCAAAATCAAAAAGTTATAATGACATTGGTTTTATAAGGGAGTTAAAAATTATTAAATGAATCGGAGGGAAATATGAGAAAAAGTTACAGGGGAACAAATAGAGTTAAAAAACAGAAATTTATATTTTGGGGTTCTATTATTTTTATAACTATCCTAGGCTTAGTTTGTTTTTTTGTCTATAAGCAACATAGTTCGAAAAATACTAAAGAAGTTAGTGAACATATATATAGTTCAGATAAAGTTGATATTACAGGGGAGTATATTTCTAATACTGGCAGTAAAGCTATAATTAGTTCCCTTGACCATAAGTGGAAAATAGACTATCAAACCTCTGATGGTATGGTTTCTGGTATTTTTGAGACTAATTGGAAAGAAGAGGAAAAGAAAAAAACATCCACTAGCAAAATGAAAAAATCTGATGGTTATGATAGTTTTAAGATTACTATTGAAGTATTTGATGACAAAGCTAAACTTATTACAGTTACTTTATCTGATGGAGATATAGACCATGAAATGATATTTTCCAATCAAAAAGATTTTTTAAAATCAGATAATGCCAAAGACCAGGACTTAGTACTCAAGGGGAACTTATCTTCATTTAACGGTGTTTATTCCAATGACGATTTGGAACAATCAATAGCTGATTCAGGATTTACTTTATATGCATATAAGCCTGAAGATTATTTTCAAAATAGAACCAGTGTATTCCCAAGACTTACTGGAAAAGGCAATGATTGGAATTTTTGGAGTGGCTCTTCTCATATGCAATATAAGTTGAATGAGAATAAACTGCCTAGAAAAATAGGAGACTATTATGAAGCATACTTTATTGGAGTAAACCAAATAGCTGTAGAGGGTAAAGAAATTTCAGTGTTATTGGTTCCAGAAAATATTGAGGGACCAAATGGAGATATTAGTTCTGAAAAAAGAATAATATTTGGTCAAACAAATCAAATTAGTTTTAGAGAATATCAAGATAAGTGGTGGGAAAAATATACTACTGACTCAGTAGAGAAACAAGATTTAGACATTGAAGCCATTATGAAAGGTGATTATGCGACTTTAGCAGGTGTCTGGAAAAATGGAGAAGGTCTGGAAGTAATTATATCCGCAGATGGAAAAACGAACAGAAATGAGAGTATCTCACCAAATCCGATTTCCAATTCTAAGTTTCCAACACTCAACATTCGGTCAGGGAATTCAGGGGCTATGATTGCTTTATTTAAAATTGGCTTTAGAAATCCGTATGGTGATCAATCTGATAGTAGTAGACCGAGATTAGTTTTTGGTCAGAATATCGGAAATGTCCCTGGTGATCAATACTACTATAGACAGTAGGAAAAATTAAAAATCCGAGAACAGAAATAGTTACTGTTCTCGGATTTTTATATCACACTTTTGTTTAAAACAAACAAAGAAAAATGGGAAAAAATAGGATTGAACTCCTCTTTTTGGTTTCTTTATTTAAACTTAAAACCTTCATAGACCAGATCTGCTTTAGGATTGGTCTTTTTAAATTCGTTGGCTAGTTTATCCATCATCTTGACAGGTCCGCACATGAAGACGGTGGTTTTGTCGTCCAAAGGATAATTCTTGAAGTCCAAATAGCCAGAGACCTTACTATCAACCAAATGAAGGTTAAACTGCGGATTCTTGGCCGCGTAGTCTTTGAGGAGGTCTAGGTAAACAGCATTTTCTGCTCCAGTATAAGCGTAGTAGAAGCTGACTGGACGATTCAGATTAGGATTTTCACGGATATAGGAAATGAAGGGCGTAATGCCAATCCCGCCAGCAATCCAAATCTGCTTTTCCTGCCCCTGGTCAAGAATCATGTGGCCATAAGCCCGGTCAATGGTGACCTTGGTTCCCTCTTGGATCTTGTCATAAAGTTTTTTAGTATGGTCACCAGAGTTCTTGATAGTAAAGTAAACAATGTTGTCATGACCGCCAGAGATAGAGAAAGGATGTGGCGCTTTTTCAAATCCTTCTTGGAAAATCTTGATAAAGGCAAACTGTCCATACTGGTAGTCTAGCTTTTGACTGAGCTGGATCTTCAACTCCACGGTATCGTGGTTTAGGCGTTTGACCTGCATGATTTTTTCTAGATGGCGAAAGGCCAAACTTTGGTAGAGGAAGATGATGTAAAAGCCAGAAGCTAAACCGATGATAGCGTAGAATCCCACAACGAATCCTAGCAAGGTAGGTGTTAGGAGTTGACCGCCCATCAGCATATAAGCGTGGAAGAGACCAAAGATATAGGCCAAATAGACAAGGCGGTGAATCCAGCGCCAAGCCTCATATTTGATGTGCTTGCCAAGATAGGCCACCAGAACAATGCTGACAAAGAGATAGATACCGACATTACCAAGCTGGCCTGCTAGATGAGAGCCCCAGAGACTGCCACCCATGGCAACGTTGTGGAGAGCGAGCAGGACGACGGAAAAGATAGCTGTAAACTTATGATAGGCGTACATCTTTTCGATGCCATTGAACCATTTTTCCAATAGGGCATTCCGAGTCGCAAGTAAAAAGGTCAGCGAAAGGGTAGTTAAGGCCAGACCGGGTACGATAAAGTTGGTCATTCCAGCTGAAGCCCAAGCATAGATGGTCAGGACTATGCTGACAGCGATAAGGGCGATTCCTTTGATAGATTTCATGATGTTCTCCTTTCTGATTTTTATCACTACTTAGTTGTAAATGAATTCATTACATTCTAACAAAGAAAAAACAAGCTGTCAAGACTGAGTTGTAATCATGCTACAAGTTGCTTCCAATTTTAGAGAATTCACTTATTAGCCATAAAAAACGCTCCTGAGTCTAGTTTTCTAGATTGTGACAGGAGTGTTTTTCTTTCATATTAGAGAGTTGCCAAGTGCTGTATTATAGCTTATTGCTCATCGGGTTCATCTGTTTGAACAGGCTCATTACTTGTGAAAGAAAGATTCTTAGTGAATTCGGATAGATTTTCCTTAACCTCTTGAACAAGCTTGCTAGGCTTCAGCAGGTTCATGTCGTCTTTCCAAGACTGGTAGCGCATGTCTACCAGTAGCTTGGCCAGGCGCGCCAGCATTTCCCGCTCCTGGTCAGTGAGGGCGTTGGCATTTTCAAAAACAGCTAGGATTTTGTTGAAATTTTCCAGCTTGGTGAGGTCATTGATGGAGCTGATACCAGCATCTAGGATGAGGCCGAAAAAGAGATCGAAAAAGTCTTTTAGTTCGTCATCAGAAACGCTATCTACCCAGTTTTTCAGCGTTTTATCTACTTGAAGGCTTTCTGGATTGAGATTATCTAGTAGGACAAAAGTCTGGCCGCTGATCTGCCAAGTGAAGGTATCGTGCTGGGCCAGACCGCCGATAGCTGTACTTTTGACAATCTGAGCCTGCTTGGGCGTTTCGAGCATCATTCCGACGATAGAGCCCTGCGGAATGTAGCGCTTTATCTTGTCTGAAATAGTCTGGTAGCCTTGACTGGTGATGACCGAGTGATTCAGTCCGGGAGCATCATAGCTGTAAATATTCTGAATGCGCTCTTGGTATTCTGGCTCGATCTGACTAGCAGCGTAGGAAGCTAAGTTGCCGCCCTTCGAGTGACCTGTCAGGATGAACTGCCCAGGCAGAGCGTCCATAGCTTTTTGCAGATAATTGACCGCCGTTTTTTGAGCTGGGACCTGATCCATATAGGTCATGTGGAAGTCCTCTTTCCAGCCGATAATGGAATCATCGGTTCCGCGGAAGGTTAGAACATAGCTATCAGGCTTGATTTTGAAAATCATAGCTGCAAACTGCTTTTGAACATCAGGATCAATATCATTGACATAGCCCATAAGCTTAATATTTTTAAAACGGGTTGAGCTAGCTACCTTTTCTAAAAGTTTCAGACGATTTTTAGTCACCAACATGGACAAATCTTGAGGCACTTTTTCAGCAGCTTCAAACAAGCGGCAACTACAATCAGGGGACATCTGATCAGATACGATCTGGTCAAAAGGCAGATAAGTTATCTCCGTCAGCATCAGCATATCCAGTTCATTAAAGGGGGTGTCGTAGATACTATCGTAAGCTACTTGGTCTAGGTAATCAAAAATTATTCCCATATTTATCTCCAATATTCTATCTTCTTCCAGTATAGCATAAGTGGACGTAGATTGTTAGGAAAGAAAAAAGAAAAGAGTGGAAACCTGAAGATGTGCTTCAGGTTTCCAGCTCTTTTGATTTAGTAAGCCTTACCGATGAGGATGGCGTAGATAAAGAATAAGGCAAAGCCAAAGAGGAAGATCAAACCAAGGATGGAAAGACTTTTTAGCCATTTGCTCAGATGTTTATTCTCGCTCGTAACGAGGAGATAGTTTAGAAGGGCAAAAAATGGAGTAGTCAGGAAGGAAGCAATCATGGCAAAACGAAGCATGAGAGCCACACTACCTTGGAAGAAGTAGATGATAACGCCACCGATAATAGCTGTAGCTGTCATCCAGATATGCAGAGTTTTTTGAGAAGTCTTCTCTTCATTGAGAAGGAGGCGTAGAGATTCAGCATTTACACGGGAATAGCCATCGATAACGGTAATAACCGTACCAAAGATACAGAGAAAGGCGATGAAAGTAATCAGAATCCGTGACCAGTCGCCAAGAACGGATGCGTACATCCCAACGAATTGCTGGATGTAGGCAGCACCAGCATCTTGAACTGCTTGACCAGTTGGATACTGGATGAGAGCCCCCATAGCGACGAAGAAGATAGCCAGAATGGCTGTACCAATATAGCCAACGTTAAAGTCAAAGAGTCCGTCCGTGACAGAGATATTGACAGATTTTCCTTTCTCAGCAGTCCAGAGGGAGTTGATTGCTGAAATCTCGATTGGAGCTGGCATCCAGCCCATTAGAGAAACGATGAAAGGTAAGGCAGCCATTTGCCAAGGTGTCTTTTCAACGAAGTCTGCTCCGTACTCAGGATGCTTGATAATGGCAACGATGACCGCAATAACGGTTGCAAAGGTTAGAGCGGACATGATCCATTTGGCAAGGCCATCGAGGAACTTGTAGCCACCAAAGAGTAGCATTGCCCAGATCAGGATGATGAGAATCAGAGACCATTGAGTAATGCTGAGTCCAAGGGCATTTGGAAAGGCGCTAGCGATGATAGCAGCACAGAGAATTCCAACCCCTGCTGTATTGACCAAGGCGGAGAAGACATTTAAAACGAAGAAGATGCCTAAGTAGACTTTTCCTTTTTGTGCATAGCCTTCAACTAAGCTGTGACCAGTTTCTAAGGTATACTCAGCACCGAAGCGAAAGAAGGGATATTTGAAGAGGTTGGCCAAGATGACCAGTCCCATCAAGGCCCAGCCATACTTGGCACCCGCTTGAGCAGAGGAAACAATATGAGAGCCACCAACAGCAGCAGAGGCCATGAGGATCCCAGGGCCTAGAGCTTTTAGTTTAGACTGCCAGGTAGATGTCTGAGTTTGTTCTAGCATAATAATCTCCTTATTATAAAAAATGAATTTTCAGACAATTCTGAATGTAGTGTCATTTTATCTTTTTACTCTACTTTTGTCAATACTTCTTGGAGGATTTCTTGAAACTTTCTGAAAATAAGATGAATCCCAGATCAAAAAAGTCTCTGTGATTTAAGGGAGAATTTGATATAATAGCAGTAAGAAAAATGAGTGAGGAAATGGAATGCACAAGATTTTACTGGTCGAGGATGATGCGGTCATCCGTCAAATGATCAAAAAAATGCTGGAGCAATGGGGCTATCAGGTTGTGGCGATTGAAGACTTCATGCAGGTTTTGACAACCTTTGTTAAGGAGGAGCCCCAGCTGGTGCTGATGGATATTGGTTTGCCTCTCTTTAACGGCTACCATTGGTGCCAGGAAATTCGGAAGATTTCGACGGTACCGATTATGTTTCTGTCTTCGCGTGACCAGTCCATGGATATCGTCATGGCCATCAATATGGGCGCAGATGACTATGTGACCAAGCCTTTTGATAATAATGTCTTTTTGGCCAAGGTTCAAGGGCTGCTACGGCGTTCGTATGAGTTTGGGACGGATCAAAGTCTTTTGGAATATCAGGGTGTGATTTTAAATCTTAAATCCATGGATTTGGTCTATGAGGGCGAGATTGTGACGCTGACCAAGAATGAATTTCAGATTTTGCGGGTGCTCTTTGAGCATTCTGGCAGCATCGTGGCGCGTGATGACTTGATGAAAGAGCTCTGGAACAGTGATTTCTTTATCGATGACAATACCTTGTCCGTCAATGTTGCCCGCCTGCGCAAGAAGCTGGAAGAGCACGGTCTGAAACATTTTATTGAGACGAAAAAAGGGATAGGATACGGTTTAACCAATGGACATGCAGGATAAATTTTTCTTTTTGAAGCATCATCTGTACTCCCGTCGCTTCATCTTGTTGCTCTTGCTGATTGTATTTTCAATTATGGGGATGTTTGCCTTTATTTTCGAGGATGGGCGCAGTCTGCTAGAGTATCAGCTGCTCTTAGCCTTTCTCCTTGCTAGCTTTTTCTTGGGAATGGATCTAGCTAGTGCCTATAAGGAATACCGTAACCAGCTCTTTTATGCCTCAGGTCGGCCTCAGACAGCCTTAGAGGTTCTCCTTTTTGAGAAACTGGCTCTCTTGGAAATGGACAAGAAGAACCGTGCGATTGAAGAGAGGGAGAAGCTAAATGACCTGATGGACTATTATACGCTCTGGGCTCATCAGATCAAGACGCCTATTGCGGCTAGTTCATTGCTGGTCGGAGAGATTGAGGACAAGAAGGTCAAGAACCAGCTGGAGCAAGAACTTTTCAAGATCGAGTCCTATGTCAATATCGTTTTGCAGTATCTTCGCTTGGAGAGTTTCCACGAGGATTTGGTCTTGAAAAAGGAAAATGTTGAAGATTTGGTCAAGGAGATTGTCAAGAAGTATGCGATTTTCTTTATCCAAAAGGGCTTGAGCCTCAATCTGCATGATCTAGACCGAACCATCATCACAGACAGAAAGTGGTTCGTTGTTATTTTGGAGCAAGTGTTGTCGAACAGTCTGAAATACACCAGTCAAGGCGGGATTGAAATTTATTTTCAGGAGGATACGCTTTATATCAAAGACAGCGGTCTGGGGATTCAGGATGCGGATTTGCTAAGGGTTTTCGAGCGAGGTTTTTCGGGCTATAATGGTCGTTTGACCCAGCAATCGTCTGGCTTGGGACTTTATCTGTCCAAGAAAATTGCAGATGAGCTGGGGCATCAGATCAGCATCGCTTCGCAGGTCGGTCAGGGAACAACTGTCATGATTAGTTTTTCAGAGAAGAAGATGATATTTGAATAAGGCATTCTTACAAATTTGTAAGGTTGGCCAGTGAAATTGAAAGGTTAGGTTATGGTACCGACCTTTCTTTTTTTGTAAGATAGATGTATAAAGAAGACAAGGAGATATGAAATGAAAACAAGAGGATTCAATGCTTTCCAACTCAAGCTTTTCATGGCCTTTTTAATGGTTTTTGATCATATTGGTAAGATTCCAGGGCTTTTGCCGACAGGCTGGGACGGGATTTTCCACCTGCTGACCCGCTGTGTAGCTGCCTGGTTTGCCTTTAGCGCAGTAGAAGGCTTTCTGCATACGCGCAATCGCTTGGCTTACAATGCCCGCTTGTTTATCTGGGCGGCTATCATGCAGCTGGGCAATACCATCCTGACCATGCTCTTTCATAGCAAGGGGATTCATCTTGAGAATAATATCTTTCTCAGCTTAGCCTGTGGCGTTCTGGTGCTCAATCTTGTATTTGGTCTTTCCAAAAATAGTGAAAAGATTATGGATGAGAAGCGCTATTTGCGGATTGGAGCGGCAGCCTTAATTGGTTTGGCAGGAGTCTTTTTGACAGAAAGCGGCATGACCATTATTCCTTTGATGCTGATTAGCTATATCTTCCGCAATCAGCCTGCTCTCAGAACTTTTTCTTACATGGTCTTGGCTTTTCTACTCTTCTGTCTGAGCATTGAAATTTACCCAACCATGGGGGCCACCATTTCGATGATGCTCTACAATTCAGACTGGGCCTTTATTACCGTCTTGCCCTTCCTCCATCTCTACAATGGCGAGCGAGGCTATAATGGCAAGTGGGGCAAGTATTTCTTCTATATCTTTTACCCAGCCCATCTCTGGATCATCGCACTGATTGCATATCTAGTGCAGAGATAAAAATATTGGCATTTAAAAATTAGTAAAATATGGAAATAAAGCTGTTTCTGTATTAAAATGGAATTATAGAAAAGGAGATCATGATGACCTTATTAGACGTACAACATGTGAAAAAGATTTATAAAACTCGCTTTCAGGGTAGCCAAGTAGAGGCGTTGAAAGACATACACTTTACGGTAGAAAAAGGCGAATATGTCGCCATTATGGGAGAATCAGGCTCCGGGAAGTCCACCCTGCTCAACATCCTAGCTATGCTGGACAAGCCGACCGAAGGGCGCGTCTTTCTCAACGGAACTGACACGGCAACTATTAAAAACAGTCAGGCTTCCAGCTTCCGCCGAGAAAAATTAGGCTTTGTCTTTCAAGATTTTAACTTGCTGGATACATTATCGGTTAAGGATAATATCCTGCTGCCTTTGGTGCTCTCTCGTCGTCCTATTACCGAGATGATGCAAAAGCTGGTCACGACCTGCAACGAGCTGGGGATAAATAAACTCCAAGAGAAGTTCCCTTATGAAATTTCTGGTGGTCAGAAGCAGCGGGTGGCAGTAGCCCGCGCTATTATCACTGAGCCTGAGATTTTGCTGGCAGATGAGCCGACGGGAGCCTTGGATTCTAAGTCCTCGGCAGCTCTATTGGATGTCTTTGACGACATCAACGACCGCGGCCAAACCATTCTCATGGTAACCCACTCGACTTCGGCGGCTAGTCGGGCCAAGCGAGTGCTCTTTATAAAAGACGGAATTCTCTACAATCAAATCTTCCGCGGCAACAAGACCGAGCGGCAGATGTTCCAAGAGATTTCCGATACTCTGACGGTCATGGCAAGTGAGGTGGGCAACTATGTTCAAACTAACGAGTAAACTGGCCTTATCAAATCTGGTTAAAAATCGCAGTTTGTATTATCCATTTGCCTTGGCAACGGTACTGGCAACAGCGATTTTGTATAGTTTTGTCTCACTGGCTCACAGTCCAAATATGGAAACTTCTTATGGTGGTACAGCAGCTCGCATGACTTTGCAGTTTGGTATCCAAGTCATTCAGATTGCGGTGCTCATCCTTATCACCTATGCCAATAGCTTTGTCATGAAGAACCGTTCGCGGGAGCTCGGTGTTTATAGTGTGCTAGGGATGGAAAAGCGTCACTTGCTACTTATGACCTTCTTTGAGCTCTGTGTCTTTTATCTAGCTACAGTTGGTCTAGGTATCTTGTCTGGCCTAGCTTTGGACAAGATGCTCTACGCCGTTCTTTTGAAATTGATGGGAATGCCGGCCGTTCTTGCCTCGACCTTCCAATGGCAGAATGTTTGGGTGACCCTAGTCAGTCTGGGTGTCGCTTTTGCGGTGATTTTGTTGCTCAACTCTACCCGACTTCTACGCTATAGCTCTCTTAATCTAATGAAAGAAAAGAAAGCAGGCGAGAAGAAGGGACGCTTCCTTTTTCTGCAAACCTTGCTAGGGCTCCTGCTCATGAGTGTAGCTTATTATATGGCTTTGACCGTTACCAAACCTGTCGCCGCTATCGGCAATTTCTTTATAGCTGTGATCATGGTTATCCTAGCAACCTATCTGCTTTTTAATGCAGGCTCGATTACGCTACTGCAATTTCTCAAAAAGAGAAAAAGCTACTACTACAAAACGCAGAATTTCATTTCTGTTTCCAATCTCATCTCGCGGATGCGTAAAAATGCGGCAGGATTAGCTACTATCTCCATTCTATCTACCATGCTCCTAGTGACTCTGGTTGGTACAATCAATATCTATGTTGGAGGTCAGGATTATATTACTACCTTGCATCCAAAGGATTACAATGTTAGCGTCGTCTTACCAAAATCGACCGAGCAGAAGGAGGCTATGTTGGACAAGGTTCAGCAGGTCGCTCAGGACACAGGCCTGAAGAAGCCAAGCTATACTACCTATCTCTACCAATCAGCCTTCATCATGAAACTGGCTGGTAATGATGTGACGGTTCCAATGCAAAGCGAGCTGGATTCGGATCCAAGTATCTTGACTAAGTCTGCCGGCACGATTACAGTTATCAATCGTCAGGATTATGAAAAAATGACAGGGAAAAAGATAGACTTGGCAGATGATGAAACTCTTGTCTATGGAAAAAATGTTTCCTTAAATAAGGATCAGCCTCTCCGAGTAAATGGTAAAGACTGGAAGATTAAGCAGATTTTACCGTCGAATTTCACGCATGGGGAAATCCCTAATCCAAACGACGTGGCCATGGAGCAGGGCATCTATATGGTGGTCAATGATAGTAAAGAAGTAGGACTAAATGTTGCACACTATTACTACATTGGAGTTGCTTCAGAGACTAAGGGCAGTAAGAAATTTGTCGAGCAAGTCCAGCTGGGACTGCGGGACACTTTGGATCAGGAACAGGCCCAAGATGGCAGCTACGCAATGGCTAGTGATCGTCATAGCGCAGAAAAGAGCTATCAGGAACTCACAGGAACCCTCCTCTTCATCGGTGTCTTTCTTTCTATTATCTTCCTGTTGGGGGCTGTTTTGGTCATCTATTACAAACAGATTTCAGAAGGTTATGAAGACCGGGCTGGCTTTGTCATCCTGCAAAAAGTCGGTCTGGATGAGAAACAAACCAAGAGCACGATTCGCAAGCAGATTCTGACCGTCTTCTTCCTACCCCTCATCTTTGCTTTCTGCCATATTGCGGCAGCCTTTCACATGCTGCGTCTGATTGTGGCCTTGCTGGGCGTGACCAATGTGTCTCTGCTCATTCAAACAACGATCATAACATGTGGCATTTTCCTGCTGACCTATATCTTGGTCTTTCTTCTGACTTCCAGAAGCTATCGCAAGATTATCGCTCGTTAATAGCAAATCCCTGACCTCTGGTCGGGGATTTTTTTGGTGGCTCGATTTTTACCTCTCGTCTCCCTCATTTTACCGCTTGTCCAAAAAGCCGAGATTTTTCAAAAAAGACTTGCTATCATAGTATCAGAAGTTAAGACAGGAGAAAAGATCATGTTAGTAGAGACAAGAAATCTTAGCAAGATTTATGGCGATAAGGTGGCAGTTAATGATCTGAATATTCAGATTGAGAGAGGCAGTTTCACAGCAATTTTGGGCCCTAATGGAGCAGGCAAGTCGACAACGATTCAGATGTTGATTGGACTTTTGCAGCCAACATCAGGACAAATCACTTATGCAGAACAAACCAAACTGGGTGTGGTCTTTCAAAATAGTGTGCTAGATGCCAATTTGACGGTAGTTGAAAATCTGCGAATCCGTGCCAAGCAGTACAAGCAGGTGGAGACTGGTAAGATTGAGCAATTGATCGAGCAACTAGGACTGGCTAGCTTTGCCAAACAACGCTATGGGACCCTTTCTGGTGGACAAAAGCGACGGGTGGACATTGCCCGAGCCCTGCTCAATAGCCCTGACTTACTTTTTCTAGATGAGCCGACGACAAGCTTGGATATCCAGACTAGAGAAAGTATCTGGAAGCTGCTCAAAGACTTGCAGCAGAAGGAAAAGATGACCGTAGTTTTGACCACCCACTATCTCAATGAAGCAGACAATGCGGATAAGATTTATATCGTAGACCATGGCCAAGTCATTGCGCAAGGCTCTGCTGACCAGATCAAGGAGCGCTATGCCCGCAATGTTTTGCGGACTCTGACCTCAGATTCAGAGGGCTTGAAGGCCGCTTTGCAGACTCGCTGCGAATGGGAGCAAGGCAAGGAAAATGAGTTTTTCTTTTACCCAGAGACGACCCAAGAAGCGCTGGCTTTGCTGAGCCAGCTTGGCTCCTATATTGAACAATTTGAATTCCAACCAGGGACGATGGATGATGCCTTTATGGCCCTGACAGGAAGAGAGGTACGTTAAATGTTAATGTTGATCAAACGAAATTTTTTACTCTATTTTCGCAATCATAGTGGGATGATCCTATCTCTCTTTGGAGCCATTATTCCCTTTGTTTTATATCTGGTTTTCCTAAAGAACAACATGAAAGGTTCTTGGTCAGACAGTAGCCATGCGGCGGAGTTGCTCGACTTTTGGTTGATTAGCGGAACGCTAGCTGTCACCGCCTTGACAACCACCCTATTAGCTTTTTCACAACAAACTGAAGACCGAGAAAGAAAGGTGACTGCCGACCTCTTTATCACAGATTTGGGTCAATGGGGATTGCGGTTTAGCTACTTAATCAGTGCCTTTGTGATTGGCTTTGTCATGCAAGTCTTCATGTTTGCTGTCATGCTGACCTACTTTATCCTAGCGGACAAGATTGCCTTTGACTGGGCACTAATTCCCCAGCTGGTCGGCCTCATGCTGCTCAATAGTTTGCTAGCAAGTCTCCTCAATGCGCTAGTTGTTCCTTATTTCAAATCTGTGAATTCCTTGGGGCAATACGCAACGGTCATCGGTGCGGCCTCTGGTTTTCTAGTGGGAACCTATATTCCGATTGGGACTCTGCCCAGCCTTGCCCAAAATCTCATGAAACTGACTCCCTCAACCTACATGGCTTCCCTCTTCAGACAAGTCCTGATGAAGGATTCTCTGACTGAAGTTTTTGCGGACCAGAGTCAGCTCCAGCAAGAATTTGAGAAGCTCCTAGGTATCCGTATCGAATGGCAAAAGCTCTTGACAAGCCAGGAAACATACTATATAGTTGGAGTAGTGCTCGCGGTAGCAGCCCTGTTTTGGCTAGGTCAAAATTGGCTGCTGAATCGACGGATGAGCTTCAAGTAAAGAAAGTAGGAGGCTTAGGTTTGCAGACAAGATTTGAAGAAGATGCTCAGATTTCCTCCCAAGACCCGCTGGTGGTCGTGAGAGCTGATCAGCTGGCTGGTGAGGCCAAGACCGTCCTAGACTATCTGGAACACTATAAGGCTGGGCCAAGTGGTGTCCTGCCTATTAAGTCAGATGATAAGCTGGTCATGCTCAAGACGGAGGATATTATCCTAGCTGACATCAATCAGACAACATTGATGATTTACAGTACCGAGGGCATTTACACAACGACAGAAACGCTGACTCGTTTTCAAAATCGTCTCAATAGTCGCAATTTTATCCAGGTATCTCGCCACGCAGTCATTAACATCGATCATCTGGAATCCTTGTCGGATAGCTTTTCGGGTAATATGACTGCTAAGCTGACCAATCAGCTCAAAACCGATGTCAGTCGCCGCTATGTCAAGTTGCTCATGGACTATTTGGGAATTTAGGAGGAGAATCATGACCTTTAAAAAAATTCTTATCGGTATGCAGGATGGTCTGAGAACAGGTAGTTTGGTCTTTCTGCTGGTAGGCCTGTTCTCAGGAAAAACATTTTTGTTGACTCCTAGCTCTATTCTCAGTGTCCTCCTTGTCAGCGCCTTGATAGGAGTAGCAAGCTATATCTTTGATGCGACAGATCGCTTTCCATTTCCTTTCCTACTCTTCTGCCACTTTGTAGTGACAGCGACCATCGTTTGTCTAGCTGTGATCTGCAATGGCTGGGGAAATATGCTTTTTGGCTGGTTCTTCTGGCTAAACTTTGTTTTGATTTACCTCTTGGTTTGGTTTCTTATCTCCGTCGATTCGATGATTAAAACCAAGAAAATTAACGAGGCCTTGAAAAATCGTAGAAAACACTAATGTATCTAATACACAAGCAAGTTTTATCGAGAACTTGTTTGTTTTTTTATTTAACAAAGGAGCTATTATCTCAAACTGCCGTCTTCTTTCCAAAGTACGATTTCCGATTTTCTTGACAAAGATTTTTAAAGTGTTATAATTTGAATGAATAGAAAATTTAATTCATTCATAAAAGGAGGAAGTCATGGACAAAAAAGCTGAATTATTGGCTGAGGCTAGGCAGGTGTTTGCTGAGAAGGGCTATAAAAAGACGAATATTTCAGATATTACCAAGCGTGCTGGCATGGCTGTTGGCTCCTTTTATAAGTATTATGAGTCCAAGGAAGCTATTTTTTTAGAGGTTTATGTAGCTGAGAATAACCGCATACGTGAGGAAACCATGCAGCGCGTGGATTGGCAGGGTGAGCCAGAGGCAGTCGTTGAGCAGCTTTTTGCAGTCACTTTTGAGTTGATTTCGCCTAATAAAATTTTGGCTGAGTGGACCAAGCCGGGCATTTCTCAGATCTTGCACGACTACTATAATCAGGATGCTGGCCGCGCGGCCAATGCCTTTCACCAGTTTCTGATTCGGACTTTCAGCCAGCGTTTGCAGGAGAAGGGCTTCTCACAAGAGGAAGTCGCCCAACTCATGAAGGCTTACGATTTGATTTACTACATTGACATGCATGTGACAGAGCAGGATTTTCCAGGTTATTTTGAGAGTATCGAGACATTGGTGAAATATTTTTTAAAGGGAGTTTTTTCTAAATAAGAATTTCCTTTTCTTGGAAGACAACGTGAATGAATTTTTAAAAATATTCATTCATATAAGGAGGTGGATTTGTGTGATATAGAGCGATGGATTAAGCAAATTAGAGGAAAACAATTTTTTGAGAAGATGTGAATGAACCTTTAAAAATATTCATTCAAATAGGGAAGTGAGGAAAATGATGATGAAACAAGGTGGAATGCTGTTGAGTGGAAGGGCTATTTTGGGGCTTTGCCTAGTTGTGATTGGTTTTTTGACCCTTGGTTATGGCGGTGTGGAATTTGGCTTTGGCCTAAGTTTAGGCTTTCAGTCATTTCTGATTGGTGGTCTCCTTTGTATCTTGGTTGGATTGCTTGTAATGCCGAGCGTGGCGGTAGCTGTCAAGCTGGTGGTCTTGGCCTTGACGACGATCAGTATCTTGCTCTATATTCACAGTATGCCTGATTTAGCATTTCTCTTACAACTGATATCGGATGTGGCTGTTATAGGCTTTGCTGCTTTTCTGGCAGTGCTTTTATTGAGAAAGTAGGTAGAGGAAATGATTATAGTTTATGATTCAGTTACGGGTGTTGGGAAGCAATTTGCAGAATCGCTGGGCTATCCGACACAAACTATCAAGGAAAAGTTGGAGGAACCCTGCATTCTCATCACGCGAAATGCTGGAGCTGGGAAAATTCCCTGGTCCACTAAGCGCTTTATTAAGAAACATTCAAGCTTGATTAAGGGTTTTGTCAATAATGGAGATTCGGTTAAGCATGGACGGACCTTCTGCGGGGCTACACCTTTGATTATCGAAAAATATGGGCTGCCGCATATCTGCGATATTGACCGAGGTGGCAAGGAAGAAGACGTCAAACTTGTACAGGAATACCTAGCTAAACTCTAAGAGCGGATTGTTTATATGATAAATATATGGGAAAAGGATGGGTGATAATCACTCATCTTTTTTTAAAATGACAAAAATGTAAGTTTAAATCCTAAAATGAAAGGTTATTCGATGGTAGCGGGACGGGGAATTTTATATCATATAGGTGTAAGGAAAAACAAATCACAAATAATATCCAAATAAAAGGAGGCCCACTATGAAAACAAATCTCTTCAACCATAAACAAAAAACACAAATGGCGCAAAAGATTTCCAAAGAAGAAATCGAAAAAACTAGACTGGGCTGTGCATCAAGCCAGTATTATTTCTGGCTACAGTATAGTCATTAAGAAGCAGATGCAGTGAAGGGGCTGGGATAGAAGTAAGATGCTTAGTTCTGTCCCACCACCTTTTTGCTCAAATAGAACTGAAAGTTTAGGGAGGCAAACTGGGAAAGTAACCCAAATCATACAGCCCTTTCCCTCTAATGAACATCAGGTTTTTCCATAACTGGAAAAACGCTAAGTGACAAAAATGTAAGATTAGCGTCCAAAATGAAAGATTAGCTTATGGAAACTTATCGGGCTTTTCGGTATGATAATAGTATCGTTTTTAGTTCGCTTTCAGTAGGAGGCAGTGGCTCAGGTAATCTTAGAGCAGGACTAGCTAATAAAGCATTGAAAGCTAAGTTAAATAACCATTTTACACATAAATAAAAAAAGAGGTTCAAGTATGACATTATTAGACGTACAACACGTGAAAAAAATTTATAAAACCCGCTTTCAGGGCAGCCAAGTAGAGGCCTTGAAAGACATTCATTTTACGGTAGAAAAAGGTGAATATGTCGCCATTATGGGGGAATCAGGTTCTGGGAAATCCACCCTGCTCAACATCCTAGCCATGCTGGACAAGCCGACTGAGGGCCGCGTCTTTCTCAACGGAACTGACACAGCAACCATCAAAAACAGCCAGGCTTCCAGCTTCCGCCGAGAAAAATTAGGCTTTGTCTTTCAGGATTTCAATCTGTTAGATACTCTGTCGGTCAAGGAT
This sequence comes from Streptococcus cristatus, assembly GCF_001578775.1. Taxonomy (GTDB): domain Bacteria; phylum Bacillota; class Bacilli; order Lactobacillales; family Streptococcaceae; genus Streptococcus; species Streptococcus cristatus_A. Next base: position 610,883 of record NZ_KQ969062.1, read on the forward strand.
AATATTCTACTGCCTTTGGTCCTCTCTCGCCGTCCCATTACCGAGATGATGCAAAAGCTGGTTGCCACCTGCAATGAGTTGGGGATTAACAAGCTACAAGAGAAGTTTCCTTATGAGATTTCCGGTGGTCAGAAGCAGCGGGTGGCAGTTGCTCGCGCTATCATCACTGAGCCTGAGATTTTACTGGCGGATGAGCCGACAGGAGCCTTGGATTCCAAGTCTTCGGCTGCTCTCCTAGATGTCTTTGACGATATCAACGACCGCGGCCAAACCATTCTCATGGTAACTCACTCGACTTCAGCGGCTAGCCGCGCCAAGCGGGTGCTCTTTATCAAGGACGGGATTCTTTACAATCAAATCTTCCGTGGCAACAAGACCGAGCGGCAGATGTTCCAAGAGATTTCCGATACTCTGACAGTTATGGCAAGTGAGGTGGAAGCTCATGCTTAGATTAACTAGTAAGCTTGCGCTTTCTAACTTAATCAAAAATCGTAAGCTTTATTATCCTTTCGCTCTGGCGACTTGCCTGGCTATCGCCATCTCCTACATCTTTTTCTCTCTGACCTTTAATCCTAATTTAGTAAAAATGACGGGGGCAAGCGCCGTTTCTATGGTGCTATCTTTTGGGATGGTGATTGTCAGCATCACGACCAGCATTATCGTCTTTTATGCTAATAGCTTTGTTTTCAAGAATCGCTCCAAAGAGCTGGGTCTCTACAGTGTGCTAGGACTAAATAAATTCCACCTCTTTGTCATGGTGGTAATTGAATTACTGGTATTTGGTCTGGTCACTCTTATCCTTGGACTAGGGATTGGGCTCTTATTTGACCAGTTGATCTATGCTCTCTTGCTAAAAATCATGGCGATAAAGGTCGTCTTGGTGTCAACTTTTCAGCCTGCTGTAGTTATCGCGGTTGCAGTTTTCTATGCCTTTGTCTTTTTCTGCTTGATGATCAGCAATGGTCTGCGCTTGAGAAAGCTTGATGCATTGCAATTGGTCAAAGAAAAGAATAGCGGAGAAAAGAAAAGTCGCTTTTTATTCCTGCAGACACTACTTGGGCTTGCAGCCTTGGCTTATGGTTACTTTCTTGCACTAGGAGTGACCAATCCTCTATCAGCAATTTTTACATTCTTTGTCGCGGTACTTTTTGTGATTCTGGGGACCTACCTGCTCTTTAATGCTGGAATTACGGTTTTTCTGAAATTTTTGAAAAAGAAGAAGTCCTATTATTACCAGCCCAATAACATGATTTCCGTTTCCAACCTGATTTTCCGCATGAAGAAAAATGCGGTGGGTCTAGCGACAATTGCTATCCTATCAACCATGGTTTTGGTGACCTTATCTGGCGGAGCTAACATCTATGCCGGTGGTGACTACATGCAAAAGGCTATGTTTCCTCATGATTTTAGCATTCAAGGAAAAGGAACCACAGGTGAGCAGATGGACCAAGTGCTGACAGAGTTTGTGAATGAGCAGCAGTTACCAGTCACAAAGAAAGGTGTCTATCCATACTATACGATGGGAGTGACAAGTCGTGCTGGCAACCAGCTTGATATCAATGCTGCCGCTCAAAAATTTGTCACACCGAAAACGTATATTCTGGCGGTTTCAGAAGTGGATTATCAGAATATGACAGGGAAAACTCTGAATCTTGGGGATGACGAGGTGGCACTCTATCAGCAAGGTGTGAAGTTGGATTCCAAGCAAGACTTGCAGCTGGCTGGTCAGACCTTTAAAATCAAGGAAGAACTCAAAGAAGACTTTATCTTTGGCAATTTGCCAGACCAGATGAACATGATCGTCCCAGAGAAAATCTACATGGTTCTTAAAAATCCCGACCAAATCTTCTCTGCAATGACGGATAAATATGCTGTAAACCTTAATTATTATGGTTGGCTTGATACAAAGCTGTCAACGGAAGAACAGCGTAATCTGAGGGATGCTTACCAAGAAAAATTGAATCAGTTTAATCAGACCTTGCCTGAGAATCAAGCGGTCTATGGTTCGGTAACAGCTTTTGATAAGCAAGAAATCAAAGGCATGCTGGGTGGCATGTTCTTCATCGGTATCTTCCTATCAATCGTCTTTATGCTGGGAACCATCCTAATCATCTACTACAAGCAGATTTCAGAAGGGTACGAGGATCGGGATCGCTTTGTGATTCTACAAAAGGTCGGTCTGGATGAGAAGCAAATCAGACAAACCATTCGGAAACAGATCTTGATTGTTTTCTTCCTGCCGCTGGCCTTTGCCTTTATCCATCTGACCTTTGCCTATCATATGCTGAGCTTGATCTTGTCTGCTCTCGGTGTTCTTAACTCAGCTCTCATGCTGGCTGTGACACTGGGTGTCTGTGCGATCTTCTTTATCAGCTATGTGATCGTCTTCATGATTACTTCTCGCAGTTATCGTAAAATTGTCTCTATGTAAGAAGTTGGGATTTCCCAGCTTCTTATTTTGCATTTCTTTGCCAAATGATAAAGTGGTATTTTAAAAGAGACTTTGGTAAATCCAATAATCTATGATATAATAAACCATCTATGCTTTGGAGGGAGATTTTATGAATATTTTTCGAAAAAAAGATGCCAGTAAAAACAGGACGGGAATGCGGCGGCACCTGAAACTGATGGATTTGATTCTTTTAGGGATCGGGGCCATGGTTGGTACAGGGATTTTCACGGTTACAGGAATTGGTGCGGCGACTTATGCTGGTCCAGCTCTGATTGTGTCGATCGTGATTTCTGCCCTGTGTGTCAGTATCTCTGCCCTGTTTTATGCGGAATTTGCCTCTCGAGTTCCAGCTAATGGTGGAGCTTACAGCTATATTTACGCTGTTTTAGGAGAATTTCCGGCTTGGCTGGCTGGTTGGCTGACCATCATGGAATTTATGACAGCTATATCAGGTGTGGCTTCTGGCTGGGGTTCTTACTTGAAAGGGCTTTTGAGCGGCTTTCATATCCAGCTACCGACTGCCTTAAATGGAACTTTTGCTCCACAAGCAGGGACCTATGTCGATATTTTGCCAATTTTGGTCATTCTTTTTGTGACAGGCGTGGTACTTCTGAATTCAAAAGCAGCCCTGCGCTTCAATTCAGCCTTAGTAGTCCTCAAATTCTCAGCCTTAGCTCTCTTTATTCTCGTTGGGCTTTTCCATCTTCAACCTGAGAATTGGTCCAATTTTGCACCTTTCGGCTTTGGTCAGATCTATGGCGGTCAGACGGGGATTATGGCTGGAGCTTCTCTGATGTTCTTTGCTTTTCTGGGCTTTGAGTCGATTTCTATGTCTGTGGATGAGATCAAAGAGCCTCAAAAAAATGTGCCGCGCGGCATTGTTCTTTCCCTTGGGATTGTGACCATCCTCTATATCTTAGTAACCTTGGTTTTGACAGGCTTGGTACACTATACCAAGCTAAATGTTCCAGATGCAGTAGCTTTCTCACTTCGCAGTATTGGGTTGGATTGGGCGGCCAATTATGTTTCTATCGTAGCGATTTTGACCCTGATCACTGTCTGCATCTCCATGACCTATGCCTTGTCTCGGATGATTTACAGTATAGCGCGCGACGGACTTTTACCGCGGTCTTTCAAGGAATTAACTGCTACTAGCCGTGTGCCTCAAAATGCTACCATCTTAGTGGGGATTGCCTCGGCTATCTGTGCGGGTATCTTCCCTCTTGCCAGCATCGCTTCTTTCCTCAACATCTGTACTCTGGCCTATCTGATTATGCTGGCCTTTGCCATTTTGAAGTTGCGGAAGGAAAAAGGGCAGCCTAAGGCAGGAGATTTTAAAACTCCGCTGGTGCCTCTAACTCCGATTTTGTCCATTGTCATCTGCCTTTCCTTTATGACTCAGTACACGTGGGACACTTGGTTGGCCTTTGGAATCGCTCTTCTTTTAGGAATTTTGATTTACTTTGGCTATGGCTATCGTCATTCGGAAATAGAAGTGAAAGAAAGATAATGCAAGAAACTCTGTGAAGAGTTTCTCAGAACGTAGACAAACGTCATTTTTGGCGTTTGTCTTTTTGTATTTTCAAAAATATTTTGTCTCATCATCTGCTATTCCATCCAAAAATCGGATTTAGAACAAAATAAAAAGGCTTGCCCACCCTCATTTTTACTAGTTTTTTGAGATTCAAACACGCCAAAGTAAGCCCAATCTTATCTTCTATCTTGGACTTGCCTTTCTCTCTTGTATAACGGAGATTGTGGTATTCTTTGGCTGTCCCAAAGAGCCGATCAATAGTTTCTTTGCGTTTCTTATAGAGCTCCTTCATCCCTTTTTGGTGGCGAATCTCTTCACAAAATTCAAGCGCGTCCTTTCATACATGTCTTGTGATGACTTTCTGTTGATTCTGGCTTCGAGTACAAACGGATAATAGGGGACAGGAAACACATACTTTTGGATGACTCTTATACTCACGGTAGCCTTCTCGAGTCGTCGTGCAATAGGCCAATACTTGGTTCTCTGGACAGAGGTAACAGTCATAGAAGGCATCATAAACAAAATCACCGGGTCTTAAGTTCCCCTTTACTCCCTTGGGGCGGGTATAAGGGAAGACGGGGATAATGTTTCGCTGTAATAAATAATGGGCAATAGCTGGGGTCTTATAGCCTGAGTCCGCAATAATGTAGCGTGGGGAGAAAGCTTCTAACTTTGAAAAAAGGGCAGGGAAAGCCTGACTATCATGAACATTTCCTGCTTCAACACTATAAGCTAAGGCCCAGCCATGCTTATCACAAGCTACTTGGGCAGAATAGGCAAATACTTCCTTGTGTTCCCCCTTGTGGAACCAACCACTCTCAGGATCTGTCCTTGAGATTTTCTTTTCTTTAGCCTCGCTTTCTTTTGCGGGCTTTAAGGACTTTTTTTCGTGTTTTCTCCTATCTAAATCAATCTCAACTGCCAATTGCTCACTCATAAATTTAGCTTGTTGGGCAACCATTTCCTTATGATACTTGTGACGGTTAGCTGCCGCTTTGATATGGGTACCATCCACAAATATTTCAGAAGGATTAATCAAACCAGCACATAAAGCTTGATGGAGTACTTGTGAAAATATCTCAGCAATCAGTGCTTTATCTTGAAAGCGACGACTGTAATTCTTTCCATATGTAGTAAAATGGGGCACCTTGTCATCCAAGCTTAGCCCAAGAAACCAACGATAAGCGACGTTTACTTCAATGTCTTTAATCGTTTGGCGCATGGAGCGAATGCCATAAAAACATTGAATTAAAGGGATTTTGACTAACATGACAGGATCGAGACTAGGACGACCCTGATCGGGGCTATAGGTATCTTCAACTAAGTCATAGATAAAGTCAAAATCAACCTCTGATTCCACTTGGCGAAGAAAGTGATCCTCTGGGACCAATTCGTCGATCGTATAGAAGCCATATTGGCAGCGATGATAATCTGGTTTTTCTTTGTGAAACATAGAGAATACCTCACAATTCTTCTTACCTTTATTATACGACTTTACAAAAAGAAAAGCCCTTAGAAACTTGAGTTCTAAGGACTTTGTCTTCAATCTGAGAAACTCTGTGAAGAGTTTCTTTTTTGAATATGATCCGAATCTGCTATGAGGACATAAGAGCAGTAATATGATAATTTTGCAATTTCTTCTCTGTCAATATTCATCTATATTTTCTAGAAATCAGTAATAAAATATGGTAGAATGTGGATAGTGACAATGATATAAAAACGGAAGGAATTGTCAGATTTTATGAAGTCAAATCCTCAACTGGCCAATTTTTATATGGAAAAATATCAGACAAGTATAAAGAAAGGCAACAATCTGCAAGCTCAACGTCAAGAGCTACTTGCTAAGATTGAGCGCTTAGAGCAGGCAAATCGTGAGTTAGACCAACAAATTGAAAATATCAATTCACTACTGAGCAATGATTTTTCTCGACTGGAGAAGGTAGATGGGTCTCGTTTTAGAGGAAGTGTAAAGGGTAGATTTTTAGAGAAATGCACCCATGCTAAACAAAATCTAATGACCTACCAGTCTAAACAAACTTCAAATAAAGGTGAGATTAGTAGTAAAATTAAGGAACTTCAAGATGAAGCAGATAGTTTACTAAGAAAGAGTTCGATGGCCTTTACAGAAGCAGATAGTTACTACTCCATAGCTCTCAGCTATTCGTAGGAGGAAATTAAATGTCAGAAACAAAAGTTGATTTGTCAGTATGGGAAAGTACTACTAAATCTGCTGAAACTTATGTATCCTCTATTTTTGATATGACTCCGCTGGAATTTAACAACTCAGACTTAACCCCTTTTGTGAATTTTAATGACTATATTACGCTATTAAACAGTTCATTAAGTAGTTTGCGGACTTTTACCAGTACGGATGTGGTAAATATGAACCGTGCAGCACAGAATAAAGTTGCTGATGATCATACGGAAGCATCCAATATTCAAAGTTCGAGGGGGAAGAAATGAACGAATTGCAGTTGTATATATTCGAGCAGGGATTAGAGGAGCTGAGTCTGTGTGAAGCAGAACACCAACATTTACGCACGATTGGCATGACCTTAGCGGGTCATCCCAAAGTGTTGCGCTCCTGCTATATTGCTTTTCTGAAAGGAGAGTCCAAATGCAGGTACAAGCCATTGATTGGGGCTCCGCTTCTATTCAGTTTTCATTATCATCAGGAAGAAGTTGAGATTGAGCGGATTGAGACCGCCTATCGTGTATCCTTTTCTGTGTTTATTCGCTTTTTTGCTTTAGTTGATTTGGCCTTCAGTAAGATCTACCCATTGGGAACGATTGTGGAGCTGGATAAGGAGCTGCTTCCGACCGAGTTGGTTGAGCAGTTTGCTTCGGAGGAGATGGATTTTTATGCAGTTCTATCTGGTCGTCGACTGCAATTGGATTCTCAGTCATACATTGATTACGCAGGACATGTCTATCCTTACGGTATGCGTTTTGATACATTGCCTCTCTACATCAGTAATCTCTTTATCAAGCGGGTGATTTCCGAAGGTTACAGTGATGCAAAAGACAGCCAGCATTGCGATAAGGAGTTGAGAGAGTTCTATTTCAAGGGATCTGTCTACTCTACCATTTATGATGTGGAGGTTGCCAATGAAGATTGATATGAATGAAGTGCAGAGTAACAAGACCAAATTGGCTACTTCAATCAAGCTGATGCGGGGGCAGGTTGAATTAGCCCGCTCAAAATTGAATCAGATTGTAGAGAGTCAGGCACTGCAGGGAGATGTAAAGACAGCTATTGATGCTAAAGTTAAGAACCACCAGATGCCTATGATGACGCATTATCTGACAGCTTTGGAGATTATGTCAGCTGACTACGAGGCATTGATTAGCACCTTTCAGTCGGAGGTGGGAGAGAGTGCTCAGGATGCAGTGATTGATACGGACTATCTGGCAGAGTTGGGCACTATCTTTCCAGGGATTAGTCAGGGCTTGGCCACTATTCGGCAGAGTCTATCTGGAACTTATTCAAGGATATCAGACTTAATCACACTGGATGCGTCTTCAACCTCGGATATATCCAGTAATCTGAGTGCGGCTAAGCAAATTTTGACGGATACAACGGATAAGATGTCAGCTTTCAATGATTTGCCTAGACCAGAGACTTTTTCCAGTATTATCTCGCAACAGAATGCCCAACTTGGAGTACTGAGATCTGTTCAGGGGCCGCAGTATGCGACTGAAAAGGCCAGGGCACTTTATACGAATCAAAACTTTGCTTTATCTGTAACGCAATACCAGCTACTTAGTCACCAGTCCAATTATAGAGTCATGCTTCAGCAGAAACTAGCTCGTTCCTTGGTAGATTCCTATTACAGTAAGCGTCCTGTTCAGGCTTCCATGCAACCATATAAGCTGGATGAGAAGACCAAAGACTTGATTGAGAAAGCTAACAAAGGCGATCTTCAGGCTATTAGTGAGCTTTCTAAGAGTTATCGCTATGATAAGACGATGGAGAGGACCGTGCCTTATCGTTCTCAAGCTGAATTAGCTCGGTTAAATCAAGAAGTTTGGGATAGGACCCTCACAACTGGCCAACATATTTTAGGCGAAATTTTTGGAATCTATGACGTTTACCGCTTGATTACAGGGATTGATCCAGTTACGGGTGAGGAGACCAGTCGCTTAGAAGCAGGTTTATGGCTCGCCTTAGATATATTACCCTTCCTCAAAGCTGGCAAAGCGGGTAAGTTAGGGAAAATCGCAAAGACAGCTGACAAGGTAGATGATGTAGCAGATGCAGTCAAGGCGGTGGATAAGACTACGGATACTGCAAAGGCGGTAGACAAGGCGTCAGATATAGTAAAAATAGTTGATGTAGATAGAATTAATGATACTGCTAATATAATTAGAAACAGCGGAGGGGAAACTATAGCAGGCCATGCTTTACAAAAGCACGCTGGCAGAAATCCGCAGATTTGGGGCGCAGTAAAAGGGAATTCAGAGTCAATAAATAGGCAAGCCATGGAACATATTAATGATATACTTAAATCACCAGGGGACTTCATGATTCATACAACTGATAGAGGTATTAGTTTTCTTGAGAAAAAATTACCTGATGGACGGGGGATGAGATTAAATATGGATGGTTCTTTCAAGGGATTTATTGATAAATAGGAATGAAATTATGGTAAACATTGAATTGAGAATAGCGGTAGTAGATTTAGCCATTATAGATAGATTATTGAAATTGTTAGATATTAGTCAACAGATAATTAATTCTCATTTTTATTATAATAAACAGGATATAAACTATTCAAATGATATAAAATGGGGGCAGTATTTTTCTAGTCCATCTACAGGATATTTACATGTAGGACAAATATTTTTAGGAAAGTTTTTTAAGGATGCTATGATTATTATTTCAGGAAATGAAAGTATAGTTGATTTTATTATTGAGTTCCAAGTTGAATATATGACAGATGAGGATATAAATAATATAAAAAAATTTATCCTAAAATATAATCCAGATATTTCAGATGAAGATATTGAAGTTATCTGTGAAGAGTATTAAGTTTTTATCAGTTATTAAAAGTTAACTAAAACAATAGATTGGATACCTACTTTTTTATGGTTGAAAGCAGATAAATATGCTTTTGTATTTGACAATTATAATTCTTTCTTAGCGGATGATCTTGTTTCGAAGGAGCTATTTTTAGAAATTCTGAAAGAAGAAGTGTTGCCCTGGTGGGAAAATGATGCTAAAAAATATGTAGTAGTAGGAGTTTTAAAGAGTTTTCAAGTCTATATAATAAAGAATGATTAGAAGTAGAGTCGAAACTAATTATATAGAGATTATCAAAGATATATCAAACTTCAGTTGGTTATATCTTTTGAAGGAATATTGATAGAAACTGAACTGCACCCCAAAAGTTAGATAGAAAGTCTAATTCTTTGGGGTGTTTTGCTATGAAAAGATATTTTGCCTCTCACTGAACTCCATCAGATGGACAAGCTGCCGCATCCAGTCGCTATCATCTCTATGGGGCAAGCAAGGCAAGCACAGACACAACAGGGAATCCCTTTGCCTATAATGGCGAAGCCCGCGACGATACTGGACTTGACTACTTACGAGCAAGGTATTATGATAGTCAGGGAGGTACTTTCTTAACCGAGGATAGCTACCCAGGTGAGGCGACGGATCCTCTCAGTCAGAACCGCTACAGCTATGTGCAGAATAACCCTGTCAACTATACAGACCCAAGTGGGCATAGAATGATTGGGTCGGCGGTGCAGAGTTAGCTTTTGATATTGCAAGTTATTTCTATCCTATAGCTAAGGCTGGCAAATTAAGGAAACTTGAAAAAGCACTCGATACAGTAGACGCAGTCAATGATGCATCAAAAGTTGCGAAGGCAGCTGATAAAGCTAATGATGCTTCGAAAGCTGCAAGAGTGGTAGACAAGGCGTCCGATGCTGGTAAGCTTTTTAATCCTCCTAAATTAGATAAATTATCTCCAAAAGAGATAGTTGACCTAAATATACAGGAGCTAAAAGGAAGACTGCCAGAAGGCTGGACATTCCACGAAAATAATGGACGTGTTCATATTAAGGAGAATGGGAAAATGAGAGTCCGTATTGATCCACCTGATAATGTTGGTACAGATTATACTCATATGCACATTTATGATAAAAATGGGAAACCGTTAGATATTCATGGGAATAATGTTGATGTAAAAAGCCCTGCGGGACATATTCCTTGGGATAAATGGTAAGGAGAGAGTTATGTTACTATTTAATTTAATAACTAAACAAAAAGAGATTGCAGCAATAGATTATTGGGAAATGGGAATACTAGATTTAAAGATATCCTATTTTGGAGATGAGGTTTCTTTGTGCATAGAAGATTATCATAACAAAGAAAAATACTGGGAAATTAAGTTTTTAGTATGCGCAAAAGTAGAGTATAGCAATGATGCTTTAGACATTCAGTGGAGAAAAGATCAATCCGTTAAAAACATGACTAGAGGAGAATTACATCATCATGGTCAAGAAATTTCTTTACAAATTTATGAGGAGAATCCTGATTTTGTGAAGTGTATGGTTGATATTGGTTTGTTGCAAATGACAATTGTTTGTCGTGATATTCAGATAGAACATCTTGATTTAAAGAGTGCTCATTTCTTTTGGCAGGATAATGAAACTTTAGAGTGAGTAAAGTGTTGAATTTAGATGATTGGAAAGTATAAATCACTTTCACAAATACAATTTGTGACTTAGTTCAATTTCTAACTAGGGGAAATTTTCCCCTAGTTTATTTTATACTAGCCTCACAGTAGACAAGCAGTATAAGCTCATATCGCCAAGGAAACCATCAAGCAGGATGGCGAAACACTAGTCCATACCTATACCTACGATACTCTGGGTCAAGTGGAAAACATGACCGTATCGGATGGAGCTGGTAAGGAACTCTCTAAACTCTCCTACACCTATGACCTAGCGGGCAATAAACTGACTAGCACTGAGACGGTAGATGGCAAGGAGAGCCAGACACGCTTTACCTACGATGACCATAACCGCTTGACCAAACTGGAAGGGCCAGATGGTACCATCACCTATACCTACGACAAGAATGGCAATCGCATCGCTTCTGAGAAGAATTCAGAAAAGCTAGACTACATCTACGACACAGAGAACCGTCTGCTTGCGATCAAGGACAAGAAAGGCCTGCTCATGGCTGCGCTTTACGACGGGGATGATAACCGTGTCTTCACTGCCAGTCGTAAGGAAGGCAAGAACACCTACCAGCTCTTCCAACGTAAACCAAAGGATACCAAGTCAGGTCGCAAATCACCATACACAGCCCCAAGTGGGGAGCAACACTCCCTCTTCTGGTATGGCTTTACTCAGAATGTCCTCCAAGCCCTGTCTACTTTACCACAGACAATAGGAAGCATCTGGCACAGCATCTTTGACGATGTATCGACAGCCTACCACCAGAAGGTGGCTAAGGATCGAGCGACCAAGGAGGGGATCGTTGTCAACCCACCAGAACTTGGAAACTTACCGGGTCAGGGAGAAGTGACCTATGCCAGTCAGGTTCAGGATGTCCTCATCCCTTATACTACACGAGAGGACACCTACAACTACTACGAGGAACGCAACTATGTCAATGATGTCAATCGTGAACATACAGAAGTCCTCGAAACCTATGACCATGATGGCAAGGCCCGTGAGACCTATAGCTACGGCAAGGGTCGAGCTAGCTACCTCAACAACCAAACAGGCGACAGCTACAACTACTTGACCAATCAGTCAGCCTCTGTGACAGGCTTGACCAAGGATGGACAAGCCGTCGCCTCAACTAGCTATAACCTCTATGGGGCAAGAAAGACAAGCACAGACACAACAGGGAATCCCTTTGCCTATAACGGCGAAGCTCGTGACGATACTGGACTTGACTACTTACGCGCAAGGTATTATGATAGTCAGGGAGGTACTTTCTTAAGCGAGGATAGCTACCCAGGAGAGGACACAGACCCTCTTAGCCAGAACCGCTACAGTTATGTGCAGAACAATCCTGTTAACTATACAGACCCAAGTGGACATAATATGGTTTGGTTATGTTGATGCTACGGATGAAATTCATAGTGTTCCATATTTAAAAGCAACAGTAGGTGAGGGTACAGTTAGAATTCCATTGACTGGAGGTAGGTAAAATGACTTTTGAGGATTTAAGAGAACTACTACTATCAATAGCGGAAGAAGATGCTATCATTTCGACTTTATTTTCATTTTTTATTAAAAATAAAGGATATTCAACTCAGATATTAGAAGATATTATTTTTTATGGAGTGAAAATAGGGTGGTTTGAAATTGTTAATGTAGAAAATGATAATATTCCTTATACGGATATTGAGTGGAGAATTGATAATGACTTTCAAGAAGTTGTTTTTTGCGATAATGATTTTGCTGTAAAGACTTTATTTACACAAGAAGGTGGAATTCCAGAATTATTCAGGAAATTTATCTTATGACCCGATTAAGGTTTATTGGTTAAAGATAGTGTTTTAATGGCATAATATCACTAAAATAGCAAATACCTCCTCGGATACTGCTCGTGTGGTTGATAAAGTAGATGATGTTAAAGATGCTAATAAAGTAGTGAAGAGTATTGATGAACTTTCTCCGAAGGAACTGCAAAATATGACTCTCGATGAAATCAAAAGTACTATACCTGATAATAGCGGATGGGCTTTTTATGAGCATAATGGTTTTGTACATATTAAGAAAAATGGTGTAGACAAGATAAAATTGGATCCTCCAGATAAGGTTACAACCTATCCCCATAGGCATATATATGATGAGAATAGAAATTTATTAAACATTGATGGAGAAATTGTTGGTAGAAAAGATCCAGCTGGTCATATACCGTGGAACAATGGAGGTAGTTAATGAATATTTTAAAAACTCAAGAACAGATTGACAGTACGAATTACTGGGATGCATATGCATTAGACTTTAGAGCTTCATTTTTTGGAGATGAATGTAGACTCTATATTGAAGTTGAAAATGGCAAATCGGATCAGTATTGCTGGGAGATAGTTTTCTACCGTTGTTTTAAGGTTGACTATGAGACGGATGCTGGTTGGACATGTTGGGAAAGTGAGGCTGGCACAAGAAATTTCAATATGAAAGATATTCCTTTTGAAAATCTCATGTCTCACACTGTACATGACATTAGACTTATTGAAGAGAAAAATAATATGATACGAGCTACAATTACTTTATCAAGTATGTTAATTGACATTGTATGCCAAGATATTCAAGTCTCTAAGGTTTTAGTGAGTGACCAGAACTTTTTTTGGAATTGTTAGACGAGATAGTGCATTATTAAGAGACAGGTGCAGAGTTAGCTGTTGATATTGCAAATAATTTCTATCCTATAGCTAAGGCTGGCAAATTAAGGAAACTTGAAAAAGCACTCGATGCAGTAGATGCAGTCAATGATGCTTCAAAAGCCACGAAGGCAGCTGATAAAGCATCAGATGTTGCTCGTGTGGCAGATAAAGTGGATGATGTCAAAGATGGGATAAAGATAAATCCTTTAGAAGATATCATATTTACAGATAAGGTAAAAAAACAAATGAAACAAGGAGATCTACACTCATTTCCAGAAGTGGTAGAACCATTTGGATCAGAAGGGAAATTATCAACAATAACAGGTGGAGACGGTATTGTCCGGAAAAAAACTTGAAATTCCGGGATCCTATAAAGGTAAGGATGGAGTATTCGAATATATAATTGAACCTGATAATACTGTAAATCATAGGTTCTTTAGACCTAAAAAGTAGGAGCTAAACAATATGGAATTAAGTAAATATAATTTTGAAAATAGAGGTAGTTCGTTAGAAGAGTTTGGTGTTACAAATTATGCATATAAATTTAAAGATATTTTGGCATATATAGACTGGATAGAATCAAAAAAGTTTATTATTCTTGGTGGAGATGTGTATTCAAGACAAGGTGATATATTTGATTTAACTTATGATAGCTGGTATTATTCTCCTAAAAATAAAGATAATGATTCACTAAAGTCGATTTCTGTGGCCAAAAATTATATTAAACAGTATACAAATAGTAATGGAGAAAATTTTTATTTTGCAATAGTCGTTTCAGAATAATAAGGAAGTTATAAAAGTGTTTGCTACACAGATGACCATTATAAACGTTTAAAAAAATTAAGTAGATTAGAAAAAAATGATAAAAAATAAAATTCACTATATACTAAAACAAAAGATTGACGAAATACTATCTTCTGAAGATTTTGTAATTCTATTCGACGGGAAGAAAATTCGCAATAAGAATGAATTATTTCGTTTTCTTAAGGACACTATAGATCTTCCTGATTCGGATAATTGGAGCTCAATTATAGATTGGTTAACTGATCTATCTTGGTTGAAAGCAGATAAATATGCTTTTGTATTTGACAATTATAATTCTTTCTTAGCGGATGATCTTGTTTCGAAGGAGCTATTTTTAGAAATTCTGAAAGAAGACGTGTTGCCGTGGTGGGAAAATGATGCTAAAAAATATGTAGTAGGAGGAGTTGCAAAGAGTTTTCAAGTCTATATAATAAAAAATGATTAGGAGTAGAGTCGAAACTAATTATATAGAGGTTATCAAAGATATATCAAACTTCATTTGGTCATATTTTTTGAAGGAATATTGATAGAAACTGAACTGCACCCCAAAAGTTAGATAGAAAGTCTAATTCTTTGGGGTGTTTTGCTATGAAAAGATATTTTGTCTCTCACCGAACTCTGTCAGATGGACAAGCCGTCGCTTCAACTAGCTATCATCTCTATGGGGCAAGAAAGGCAAGCACAGACACAACAGGGAATCCATTTGCCTATAATGGCGAAGCCCGCGACGATACTGGACTTGACTACTTACGAGCAAGGTATTATGATAGTCAGGGAGGCACTGTCTTAACCGAGGATAGCTACCCAGGTGAAGCGATGGCCCCTCTCAGCCAGAACCGCTACAGCTATGCGCAGAACAATCCCGTCAACTATACAGACCCAAGTGGGCATAGAATGATTTGGGCGGCGGTGCAGAGTTAGCTGTTTACATTGCAAGTAATTTCTATCCTATAGCTAAGGCTGGCAAATTAAGGAAACTTGAAAAAGCACTCGATGCAGTAGACGCAGTTAATGATGCTTCAAAAGCTACAAAGACAGCTGATAAAGCATCAGATGTTGCTCGTGTGGCGGAAAAGTGGATGATGTTAAAGACGAGACAAAGGCTTTAACTAGTCAAGAAATTGTACCTGATTTTGTTAAAGATTTAGATGATATAACAAAATCAGGTAGTATTGCTAAAAACTATCAATCTTCTGGGGGATATGCTAAAGCGCTTGAAGATTTCAATTCATTAAATTTAGAAAATGTGAAAAATATATCAAGAGTGGCTGGTCCCGGAAAAGTAGGGAATTTATCTGACGGTACCAAGGTTGTAGTAAGACCAACTAGTAAAGATGGAATTCCAACATTAGAATTTCAGTTTAAAGCTCCTTATAAAATTAGATACTAATAATATTAGATACTAATAATATTAGTAAGAGGTATAACATGTCTAATATATTAAAACGAATAGGCTCGGCTGCCCACTCTTGTATTTCTGATAAATCAAGAAGTGAAAAGTATGTAAAAAATGAGAAATATATAAAGTGGGGAAATTTTTTTGAGGATAGATATGAGTCCGAAGCAGAATTCAGTGAAAATACCGATTATGAACTAGCTACTGTTTTTCTAAAAGGGAGTCAGCATTCGTTAAATTTAAAATTTCCTTTTAGCCATTGTTATCAAATAATGGACAGAAGAATCTTCTCAAAATTTTGCCAAACTATTCATTTAAATAAATTAGATAAAGACTATCCTGTTTATCGAATAGAAAATAGTTCTTTAATTGAACATATTATTCATAGTTCAGGAGGATTATTAGAAAAAAATGAATTGGAACATTACCGAGTTGTTTCTAGTAATTTGATTTTTGACATAATTTTGTGTCAAGGGGAAGAGATTCAAGTTAATATAGATGAGGTAGAAGATAGTGAATTGGGTTAACGTCGGAAATAAGATTGAAAGCGATTGGTATGAATTACGTTGTAAATTAGACAAAGGAACTCACCTAAAAATTTATCTAGATGGATTAAAGAATCAGGATAATCATTTTTATATTGATTTTGGGAATATACTCTTTTGTAAAGCTATTGATGAAAGTTGGGATTTAAATCCTAGTGAGATTTTAGATAATAACAATATGGAATCTATTGCTAAAGGAATTCTTGTTGAACTTACTCATAGTCAGTTAAGGGATAAATTACAACAAGTGTATTTCAAAACTTTTCATCATTATCAAGTAAATGGTATTAATTTTGGGATAGATGTAATTTCTGAGAAATCTCCTCTTATTTTCAAGTTGGAAGATTGATTGTTATTTAGTATCTGAGACTATAGGAATTTAATTAAGTTAATAAATCGAAAAGTTCTAAGTATTTCAGAAATAATTTACTTAGAATGTTTTTGAAAAAACTTAAAAGAGAGAAATTAAATTACATGATGGAGTTGTTGATTTTTTGAAGTCATTCTAGTATAGCTACCAACAAGTAGTATCGTTGTCAATGATGCTTTGAAAGCTACAAAGACGGTGGACAAGGAGTCAGATGTTACTTGTGTGGCGGATAAAGTGGATGATGTCAAAGATGCTAATAAAATTCCTCAATATGTTGAAGATACTATTTCACAGATTAAAAGCAATAAGGGTAATCTACCAGATGGATTTAAAGGAGGAAAACTTTATAAAAATAAGCCTTTAAATGGTGAAGAACTCCTTCCTAATGGAATTACTTATAAAGAGTACGATGTTCATCCATATCAAAAAGGGTACCAAGAGGAACGGAAAGAATTGTTATAGGTAATGATGGTTCCATTTGGTATACTCGAGATCACTATCAAACTTTTATAAAAATAAAATAAGGGGAAACAATGTCAAAAAAATTTAATGACAGAACGTTTAGAAAGATAGAAGAAATTTATAGCGTTTATTTGCCTGACGAATTTAAAAAAGTCTATGGAAATATAGAGGAACTGCCTGAAAACTGGTATGATTGGAGTGATTTTTCACCTCAGAATGTTAAGATGTTGAGTAATTATATACAAGTAATAAAAGAAAATATAGCAGAAGAAATAGAATATGTTGATTGGAGCGATAATTGGGGAGAAGTTCCAAACAATTTAGAACTTGCAAAAGGAGAAATACTAAGTCGTTTAATGAATTCCCCAACATTATTGCCCATTTTTGGTCATAGGTATATTGCATCATGTAATACTCCAATTTCGCCTGTATTTTCAATTGTTGGTTCAGATATCATTTATTATTCAAAAAGCCTAACTGATTATTTTCATGGAATCACAGTAAGCAGAGAGACAAATCTATCTAATTTACCCCAAATTCCTTTTTGGTCCGATATTGCACAGTGATAAAGGTTAGATAAGAATACTAGGTTAAGAGAAAAATTACAACAAACCTATTTTAATTTTTTTCATCGTTATCAAGTAATTGGTATTAATTTTTGGATAGATGTAATTTCTGAGAAATTTCCTCCTATTTTCAAGTTGGAAAAGTGATTGTTATTTAGTGTCTGAGACTATAGGAATTTAATTATTTATTTAAGTTAATAATAGGATGACATTAGAGGAGTATCTAAAGGCTCCCCCAATGACTCCTGAGGAAAATGCCTATGCAGCCAATGTAAAATTTGTGAAGTTTAACCAAGAAAATAAAGCTAAACTTCCAACTTTAGCAGCTGAATTAATAGGCTGGAATAATGGAGAACGTTTAGTTACAGGGAAAGATCCACTAACGGGCAAAGACGCAAATCGTTGGGCGGCGGTGCAGAGTTAGCTGTTTACATTGCAAGTAATTTCTATCCTATAGCTAAGGCTGGCAAATTAAGGAAACTTGAAAAAGCACTCGATGCAGTAGACGCAGTTAATGATGCTTCAAAAGCTACGAAGGCAGCTGATAAAGCATCAGATGCTGCTCGTGTGGTTGATAAAGTGGATGATGTTAAAGATGCTAATAAAGTAAACAAGCCGTTACAAATGCATCACTATGCGACAAATAAGAGTAAAAAATATACTGCCGAATTTGAACGAATTGTACAAAGATATAATTTAGATTTAGATGAGATGTGGAATAAAGAATTACTGCCTCACCAGGGTCGGCATCCTAATGCTTATCATGAATTTGTGAAAGATAAATTAAATTTTATTGATGGAGTAGCAAATGGAAATCAAGAAATATTTCTTGATTTGTATGAGAAAGAAGTAAGAAGCATAATTAGAAATAATCCTGATATGCTTTACTCGAATTATTGGAAAGGTTTAGACTAATGTTTTATCAATTAAAATATGATATGGATCTTGTAGATAAGGTTATTGAAAAAAAGAAATGCTATATTTATGGGGATGGTAATAATATCAATGACATCGAATATGAAAATTATCCTAAAGGTAGATTTCATACAATAATATATTCTGAAAAGAAAGTAGAGTCGTGGCCAAATGTAGAATTCTATTATAATTCATTGGAGATGACAGAGGAAAGTGATTACTTAGGTAATATTGATTCATGGCCTATATTTAGAAAGAATGTAGTAAAAATACTAAAAAAAGAATACCCCAATTTAGAATTTTATCCTGTAAAATTAATTGATGTAGCTACTGGAAGCATCAATACAAATTATTTTGTTTTACATGTTCTCTGTGTAATTGATGCATTTGATATGAAAAATAGTAAATACCGTTATAATGAGAAATACGATGTTTATTTTTTCGAACCCAAAGGAGAAAGAATAGACTCCTTAAAGTGTCAAGGAGTAGATGTTTTTCGCGCTTCGAAAAACTTTACTGTGATATATGTATCAGAGAAATTTCGTCAAATGGTTATGAAACATAAGTGGACTGGTTTTGCATTCTATAGAGTTGCTGAAGATAATGAGGAACAAGAATATATAGAAAAACATGGTATATATGAATAATAGTCAGTTAGGTTCCTACTCCAAAAATGAAGAAGTCCATTGACAGAAAGGAGACCTGCACCCTAAAAGTTAGAATAAAAAATCTAGCTTTCAGGGTGTTTTTATGAAATTTTGAAGTATTACTCTACTCTTTATAATTATCAAAAAATCACATTTACAGAATACATTGGAACATGTCTGTGATCCCAACAAGAGTTCAGCAAAGAAGCTAGTGAGCAGTTGGCTAAGCATAGTGATGAAGTAGCTAAGGGTGCGAAAGAAGCTGCAGAACAAGCTGGCAAGAAAGTTGGCAAGGAGTTCAGCAAGGAAGCTAGTGAACAACTATCTAAGCATGGCGATGATGTGGCAGATGCGGTCAAGGCGGTGGATAAGACCACGGATACGGCAAAAGATGTAGCTAGAAGTGATGATGTTATTTCTAAAAATATACAAGCTTCTGAATTAACTATGACGGAAACAGTCAAAAATCATGCAAATGATGTTATTAAACGTGGCAAATACATAGGTGATAAAGCTAGGCCATTCGTTGATAATGCTGGGACAGATTTAATTATTCAAGAAATTATCGATGGTGGCATCCCTGTAAAAGATAAGTACTTACCAAATGGTTGGCGTTGGGAAGTGGAGGGTTCATTTAATGGAAGAAGCAATGGTATTTGGGAATTAGTTGTTGATTTAGATACAAATCAAATTGTACACTTTAACTTTACTAATAGGTAGGAAAATATGTTTAAAATAATAAAAAAAGAGTATAATCAGCAAGAGGAGTTAATATATAAAATAGATACAAAGGAATTAATAGCTGCTCCAACAATAAATAGCGATATTACTTTTAATTTTATATATTTATTTTTAGGTTTTAATTCAGAAAATATGGAGTCCACTCAATTTTGGGGTTATCATAACGACTTTTCTTGGATAAAAAGAAGTTTGGTTCCTCCTAAATCTGATAAAGGTGTAATTGTTGTTACAGATAATGATATTAATGGGGGGGATAGTTTTCGAATTGACTATGCTCAAAATTGGGAAACATATTATGATGAGCAATCAGGTTGGCTTAAAATTGGTTCTGAAATTTTGAGTGAAGATCTTAGCTATGTTGAATTTTTCAGAAATACTATTGCTGGTATTGATAGGTGTGGCAATATTCAAGAATTTTGGCTTAAACCTAAATTTAAATGATATTAAACTAATTAGTCTTTCCAAGAATATGGATTTTCCTGATACGAATAATTGGTCTTCAATTACAGATTAGTTGATAGATATGAAATATCAGATTAAATTTCCTATTATTGGTTTGGCTGTTTGCCCTACTTTTACTGGCGATTGTAATCAATATCCAGCTGAATCAACCCGAACATATGAGCGCTGACTATGTTGGGCTTTGGAAGTCAAGATGGCATGAGGAAAATAAAGACTGGCTCTATCCTCTGAAAAATATCTGTCTTGTCATTTTAGCGGTTCTAGCTGGTTCTGGTCTCATGATTGCGTTTTCCAAGAGTGAAAAATGGAAATAGGATTTTGTAGATATGGAGCGGCCTATGAAATAAGGTAGTTTAACTTCATGTCCTAACAGATCATCCTTTTAGAAGAGGCGGAATCTTGGTTGAAGGGACAGATAGGAGAATAGTTCATTGAAAGCAGTCCAAGAGACTGCTTTTCTGCTATAATAAAGAGAAGAACGAGGTGACAAATGATTCGTAAAATAAAACTAAGAGACGCTGCAGCCATTCAGCGGCTCAATGCTGAGTGCTTGGGTTATGATTTCGATAGGGACGCTACGGAGGCTCAACTGAAGAGGCTGCTAGAGAATGTTCAGCATTTGATTTTGGTAGCTGAAGAAGGCGGACAGGTCATAGGTTACGCTCATGCGGCTAGCTACGACTGTCTCTATTTCCCGTACTTGCTCAATCTCTTGGCTTTGGCTGTCGCTCAGGATTTTCAAGGGCAAGGACATGGCAGAGCGCTAATGCAAGCATTGCGTGAGGAGGGAAAAGCGGCAGGTTACACAGGAATTCGGATTAATTCAGGCATTTCCCGCTCTTCAGCCCATGAATTTTATCGCAACCTCGGCTGTAGCGAAAAAGCAGACCAGAAACGCTTTTATTGGGAATTTTAGAGAAAAGAGGAGAAGATGAAGATCGAACAATTAACTCAGCAGCATGCTTTGGAAATTGCTAACGACTGGCATTACGAGACGCCTTATGACTTTTATGATATGGAAAATGATCTGGAGGATTATGAAGAAATAGTCTCCCTAGAAGCGCGTGGGGACCGTTATTATCAAGTGGTGCGAGATGGGGAACTCTATGGATTTTTCTGCTTAGAGCAGAAAGGAGATCGAACTTTGGAGCTTGGTTTGGGGATGAAGCCAGAGCACTGTGGAAAAGGTCAAGGCGCTGCATTTTTAGAGGAGATTTTGGATTTTGTCAGCGGTCAGTTCTCAGTCAAGAAGCTAGCACTGTCTGTAGCTGATTTTAACCAAAGAGCCCAGCAGCTTTATCTCAACATGGGCTTTGAAATGGTGAGGCGCATTCCGCAGGAAAGCAATGACGATATTCACCTCTTTGTGGAGATGGAGAAGAAGCTTTAACTTACCTATGACTGCTAATAGCAAATTTTGATAAGAGTATTAATAAACAAAAGGAGAAAACCATGACATTTGAAGAAATTTTACCAGGCCTTAAGGCCAAGAAAAAATATGTGCGTACAGGCTGGGGTGGAGCGGAAAACTACGTCCAGCTCTTTGACACGATTGAGCAGAATGGGGTGGCTCTCGAGGTGACACCTTATTTCCTCATCAATGTTTCAGGCGAAGGGGAGGGCTTCTCCATGTGGAGTCCAACTCCTTGTGATGTCCTCGCGACAGATTGGGTAGAAGTGGATGACTAAGACAGTACTGGTGACGGGAGCTAGCTCTGGCATCGGCCGAGCTCAGGCTCTGACCTTTTTGGAAAATGGCTACCGCGTTTATGGGGTAGATAAGGATGAAAATCCTGGCTTTTTAAATGAACTACGTTTTTTTAAAATGGATTTAACAGAGGATTTGACACCGCTCTTCACTAGCTTGCCTGAGGTGGACATTCTCTGTAATACAGCAGGTGTCTTGGACGATTATCGTCCCTTGAACGAGACCAGTGACGAGGATTGGGAGCAGATTTTTGCGCTCAATCTGACCGCAACCATGAAAATCACTCGTTTTTACCTGCAGAAAATGCTGGAGAAAAAGTCTGGTATCATCATTAATATGTGCTCGATTGCTAGTTTTTTGGCTGGCGGAGGCGGTGCTGCCTATACAGCCTCCAAGCATGCTCTAGCTGGTTTGACCAAGCAGATAGCCTTGGACTATGCGGATCAAAATATCCAAGTTTTTGGCCTGGCACCAGGCGCTGTCAAGACAGCCATGACTGCTGCAGATTTTGAGCCAGGCGGGCTGGCAGATTGGGTTGCTGAGGAAACGCCGATCAAGCGCTGGCTGGATCCTCAGGAAGTGGCTGATGTCAGCCTCTTTCTGGCAAGTGGTAAGGCAGCTGCTATGCAGGGCGAGATTATCAAAATCGACGGCGGCTGGAGTTTGAAGTAAGTGAATGAAGGATGCGAACAATGAAAAAAGCTAAGAACCTTTTCCAAACCTGGACCAAAAATATGGTAATTTACGGTTTGGATGCTGGTCTAGGGCAATTCTTCATGAATGCGCCTGAGACAACTTGCCTTTACCAACTAGGGAACTTTCTTTTTCCAGCTGGTCAGGTGGATCCGGATTTGTGGCAGGACTATAGCACAAAATACAGCTTGGCTGACAAGGTCATTATCTCTGAGGAGCCCAGTTGGCAAGAGTTTCTGGATAGTCAGAGTGAGTTGCAACGGTTTACTCGCTACGCTTTTGCTGACAGGGCAGACTTTGACACAGAGGCCTTGGAGAAATGTCAGAGCAGTCTACCAGTAAACTACCACCTTTGTCCGATTGTTGAGGAGAGTTATGAGCGTTTGGCTGAGGAAGTCTGGTCTCAGGATTTGCGGGGTGATTTTTCTGATTTTGACCATTTTAAAGCGTCGGGTGGCTTTGGTTTTTTACTCTATTCAGATAAGGAAATCATCGCTGCTGTATCGACAGGATTGGTCTATCATGGAGCTCTTGAGATTGAAATTGCTACCAAGCCAGCCTACCAAAGGCAGGGCTTGGCCAAAATCTTGGGAGCCCGGATGATTTTAGAAGCTCAAAAACGCTCACTCTTTCCACTATGGGATGCGCACAACGAAGCTTCCAAGAAGGTTGCAGAAAGCTTGGACTATCAATGTCTAGGAGCTTATCTGGCCTATGAATGGAAAGGGACTTTTGACCAATGAAGAAAACCAAACCTATTTTTTAAAAGATATCATGGAGGCTGTAAAATCGGAAGAGCTAGAAGATGATTTCTGTTTGTATGCTAAGGAAAATGAAGAACTGAATTTTCAGGACTGCTACTTGCTTGCAGATTATCATCAAGTGGTGGATAATAGGGATGTTTATCCTAGACAAGTAAGGGAGTTAGAGCTAGATAGAGCCTCTTTATAAGAACAGCATACAAAGCTTTATCCTGTCTGTTATAAATGATTCTACGAACTATGAGTCTGTCTTTTTGCATAAATTTTCTAGAGTAAATGTTTATATAAAATGGAAAAATCTAGCAGAATTGCTTGAATTGTGATACAATAAAGCGATTTGTGAAAGGAAATGATTGAATGAGTGAAAATAAGTTGAAAAATAACGAGAAAACAGAAAAGAACGGGATGAAACGAGGCTTACAAAATCGGCATGTTCAGATTATAGCCATTGCTGGAACCATCGGCACGGGACTTTTCTTGGGGGCGGGACGCTCGATTAGCCTGACGGGTCCATCCATTATCTTGATTTACATGCTGACGGGTCTTTTCATGTATCTGATGATGCGGGCGATTGGGGAAATGCTTTACTACGACCCTGACCAGCATACCTTTATCAACTTTATTACCAAATATTTGGGAACTGGCTGGGGGTATTTTTCTGGTTGGTCCTACTGGATTTCTCTGATTTTTATCGGAATGGCTGAGATTACGGCTGTTGCCCAGTATGTGCAATATTGGTTTCCTGATTGGCCAGCTTGGATGATTCAGCTTGTCTTTCTAGCCCTTCTTAGCTTGGTCAATCTGATAGCGGTTCGAGTCTTTGGCGAGGTCGAATTTTGGTTTGCTATGATAAAGATTGTAGCCATCATAGCTTTGATTGCAACGGCTATCTTTATGGTATTGACAGGCTTTAAAACGCCTCACGGAGTAGCCAGTTTTGGGAATATTGGCCGAGGTTTTCATCTTTTCCCTAATGGCTTTGTAAGTTTTGTCATGGCTTTCCAGATGGTTTTCTTTGCCTATCAGGCCATTGAATTTATCGGGATTACCACTTCTGAAACGGCTAATCCACGAGCGGTCTTGCCAAAAGCTATCAAAGAAATTCCTTTGCGGATTGTCTTGTTTTACGGGGGGTCTCTTCTTGCCATTATGGCCATCATTCCTTGGGAAAAACTAGCAACGGCTGACTCTCCCTTTGTTATTGTTTTTAAGTTAGCAGGTCTCAAATGGGCGGCAGCCTTGATTAACTTCGTGGTTCTGACCTCAGCGGCCTCCGCACTGAACTCGACCCTCTACTCAACAGGTCGCCATTTGTATCAGATTGCCCACGATACGCCCAATCCTTTTCTTGAGAAAATAGGAGCTGGGAAACTATCTCGGCAAAATGTTCCGCAGAATGCGATTTTGGCTTCAGCGGCTACCATTGCCTTTGCGGCCTTTATCAAGATTCTTCCGGGAGTATCGGACTCCTTTGCTCTGATTACGGCTTCCTCATCTGGTGTTTACATCGCTATTTATGGTCTGACTATGCTGGCCCACCTTAAATATCGCAAGTCACCAGATTTTATGGCAGATGGTTATCTCATGCCAGCCTACAAGTTTCTCAATCCTTTGACCATGCTCTTCTTTGCCTTTGTCTTTGTCACTCTTTTCTTACAAGAGTCAACGGTGGTGGGAGCAATCGGATCAGCTGTCTGGATTGTCGTCTTTGGTCTTTACAGCCAGTTCAAATTCCGAAAATAACCCCTTTGTAGGAAAAACGTGTTTTCTCTCAGTCTAACTGGCTGAGAGATTTTCTTTTTAGTTGCTTTATTCACTTTTTAAGGTATAGGTATTTGGCCGATAAAATGATATAATGAAGAAAGAAATAATATAAAATGAGGCTGAAATGTTAAATATTCAAGAAATTAAGAAGAATGCTGGCGGCTTGCAGTTCGACCAAGAATTTGATTTGGCGCAAGAGCTACAAGAGCGTAATCGTGAAGTGTTAGATATCCAGAAAATCGTGGCCAGAGGTCAGGCTCAGTATGAAAATGGGCTTTATTTTTTGGATTACACCTTGACCTACAAGATTACCCTCGCTTCTAGTCGCAGTATGGCTCCAGTTGATAGGGAGGAAGCCTACGCGGTTCATGAAGTCTTTGCTTCTGTCGAAGATGGCTCTGTGCAAAAAGATTTGCTGGAAGATGATTTGGTTCTACCATTTGAGGGGGATTCGATCGATCTGGCAGCTAGTGTGGCGGACAATATTTTACTTCATATTCCGTTAAAAGTTTTGACTCCTGAAGAGGAAGCAGGTGCGAGTATGCCTACGGGAAATGACTGGCAGGTGCTGACGGAGGAAGACTATCAAAGGCAGCAAATGGAGAAGAAAGAAGCCAACAGTCCTTTTGCCAGCCTTCAAGGTTTATTTGATGAATAAAAACGTCTAAAATCTAGCATAATTCTGGAGGATTATCAAGGAAATCTCTTTGAATCTTCTTGAAATATGAGCGTAATTTTGTTACACTAGATAGAAAGACTGTGAAGGAGATATGATGACAGAACGAGGCTTGTTAATTGTCTTTTCTGGTCCCTCAGGCGTTGGGAAAGGAACAGTAAGACGGGAAATTTTTGAGAGTACGGACAATCAGTTTCAGTATTCTGTATCTATGACGACTCGTCCGCAGCGTCCTGGAGAAGTTGATGGTGTTGATTATTTCTTTCGCACTCGTGAAGAGTTTGAGGAGTTGATCCGTCAAGGGCAGATGCTCGAGTATGCAGAGTATGTCGGCAATTATTACGGGACTCCACTCACTTATGTCAATGAGACCTTGGATAAGGGGATAGATGTTTTCTTGGAAATTGAAGTTCAAGGAGCACTCCAAGTCAAGAAAAAAGTGCCCGATGCTGTGTTTATCTTTCTGACTCCGCCAGACTTGGAAGAGCTGAAAGACCGCTTGGTTGGCCGCGGTACAGACAGTGCAGACGTTATTGCTCAGCGAATTGAGAAAGCAAAAGAAGAAATTGCCTTGATGCGAGAGTATGACTACGCTATTGTCAATGACCAAGTGCCTTTGGCAGCTGAACGTGTGAAACGTGTGATTGAAGCCGAGCATTTTCGTGTGGACCGGATCATCGGTCACTACCAAGACATGCTTCCTAAGGATGAAGCAGTCGTCCGTTAATAAAGTTAGAAATTAGGTAAATAGTTATGATGTTAAAACCGTCTATTGATACCTTGTTAGACAAGGTGCCGTCAAAATATTCTTTGGTTATCTTAGAAGCTAAGCGTGCCCATGAGCTAGAAGCTGGCGCTAAGCCAACTCAAGATTTTAAATCAGTGAAATCAACGCTACGTGCTTTGGAAGAAATTGAATCTGGTAATGTTGTGATTCACCCAGATCCAGAAGGAAAACGTGAAGCAGTTCGCCGACGTGCGGAAGAAGAACGCCTGCGCAAAGAAGAAGAAGAGCGCAAGATCAAAGAACAAATTGCCAAAGAAAAAGAAGAGGGTGAGAAAATTTAAGGTTGGGGTTACTCAATCTTATTTTTCGTTTAGGGAAAGTGAGGTGAGAGTGTGAAAGTTGCCAAGGTTATTGTCGATGTTCCTCTGATGCAGACGGATAAACCATACAGCTATGCGGTTCCAGAGGAGTTTTCTGGGATGCTAGAAGCTGGGATGCGGGTGCATGTGCCTTTTGGTAAGGGCGGTCGGTTGATTCAGGGGCTGATTGTTGGCTTGGCTGATGAGGAGGCTAAAGATCTGGCGGGGCATATCGGAGAATTGAAAGATATTGCTGAAGTTCTTGACTTTAGGCCGGTTCTCAATGCCGAGCAGCTCTGGTTAGCCGACCAATTGCGCCAGTCTGTCTTTTCCTATAAAATTTCCATTCTGAAGGCCATGTTGCCGAGTCTTCTTAATTCCAGCTATGACAAGTTGCTTTATCCAACGGAGCAGCTTTCTTCCGAAGAGCGGCAGGCCATTTTTGGCCAGGAAGCTAGTCTTCGCTTTTCTGATTTGGACAAGAAAAGTCAGTCCAAGCTCATGCGCTTGACTCAGGCTGGTAAGATTCGCTTGGAATACCAAGCGACGGACCGTAAGCATATCAAGACAGAAACCTGGTATCAAGTTGATAGAGAGCAATTGGTTCAGTTTCTGCCTTCTGCCCGAGCGAAAAAGCAGCAGGAGCTTCAGGCATTTCTGCTGGAAAATCCGCAATCAGGGCTTCTCAAAAACCTACGCAAACTGTTTTCGCCTGCAGTGGTCAGCATTTTCTTAGAAAAGGAGCTTCTTCATACAGAGGAGAGAGAGGTCAGCCGGTCTGCGGCGCATTTCCAAAAGGAGCGACAGGATAAAAAGCTGGTTCTAAATGAGGAGCAAGCAATCGCGGTCGCTGCGATTTGTGAAAAAATTGGTCAAGCTGACGCTCAGCCCGTTTTGCTAGAAGGAGTGACGGGGAGTGGCAAGACCGAGGTTTATCTCAAGGTGATTGAGGAGGCTCTAGGTCAAGGTAAAACGGCAATTATGCTGGTGCCGGAAATTTCTCTGACTCCTCAGGTGACCGATCGCTTTATTTCGCGCTTTGGTGACAAGGTAGCTATTTTGCATTCAGGCCTATCTGACGGTGAGAAGTACGATGAGTGGCGCAAGGTGGAGCGGGGAGAAGCTCAGGTCGTTGTCGGTGCTCGTTCGGCCATCTTTGCCCCCTTGACAAATATCGGAGCTATCATCATTGATGAGGAGCATGAGTCTTCCTACAAGCAGGATTCCAATCCTCGCTACCATGCCAGAGAGGTGGCTCTTCTGCGAGCTCGTTACAATCAAGCTGTCTTGGTGCTGGGTTCGGCGACTCCGAGTTTGGAAAGCAGGGCCAGAGCCAGCCGAGGCGTTTATGACTTTTTGCAGCTGACCAAGCGGGCCAATCCGCTGGCGCAGATTCCTCAGGTTCAAGTGGTGGACTTCCGAGATTATATCGGGCAAAATGAAGCTAGCAATTTCACACCAGTCCTGCTAGAAGCTATTCAGGATCGTCTAAATAAAGGCGAGCAGACGGTTCTCATGCTCAACAGGCGAGGCTATTCCAGCTTTGTCATGTGTCGGGAATGCGGCACGGTGGACACCTGCCCCAATTGTGACATTTCTCTGACCCTGCATATGGATACCAAGACCATGAATTGCCACTACTGCGGCTTCACCAAGGACATTCCGCAAACCTGTCCTAATTGTGCCAGTCACAGCATCCGCTACTATGGTACGGGGACGCAGAAGGCCTATGATGAGCTGACGACTCTCTTTCCAGAGGCTCGCATTCTGCGGATGGATGTGGATACGACCCGTAAGAAAGGCAGTCATGAAGAAATCCTAGAGGCTTTTGGTCAGGGACAGGCAGACATTCTGCTGGGAACTCAGATGATTGCTAAGGGATTGGATTTTCCTAATGTGACCTTGGTCGGTGTCCTTAATGCGGATACGGCATTGAATCTGCCAGATTTTCGTTCTTCGGAACGGACCTTTCAGCTACTGACTCAGGTAGCCGGTCGGGCAGGTCGGGCTGAAAAAGCTGGACAAGTTTTTATCCAGTCTTACAATCCTCGGCACTATGCCATTGACTTTGCCAGAAAGCAGGATTACGAAGGCTTTTACGCTTATGAAATGGGAATTCGACGACAGTTGGGCTATCCGCCTTATTACTATACAGTCGGGCTGACCCTGTCCCACAAGGATGAGGAAACGGTAGTCAAGAAATCTTATCAGGTCATGGAAATTTTACGGAGTGGCTTATCGGACAAGGTGCAAATTTTGGGTCCCACACCCAAGCCCATTGCTCGAACCCACAATCTCTACCACTATCAGATTTTACTGAAGTATCGCTTTGAGGATGATCTGCAAGCTACACTCGATCGGGTCTTGGAACTAACGCAGCAAGCGGAAAATAAGAACCTGCGCCTCAGTATTGATAATGAACCCCAGAATTTTATCTGATGGCGAAAGTGAGCGAGAGCTATCAGCTTTGCTCGCTTTTTTGATATAATAGAAAGAAAAACAGTCGCAGGTGACAGGATTTTGCGACAGATTTGAGGAAATGACAGTGAAATTAATTTTTATGGGAACGCCTGACTTTTCAGCAACGGTCTTAAAAGGCCTGCTGGAAAGCGAACAATATGAGATTTTAGCGGTAGTTACTCAGCCAGACCGAGCGGTGGGCCGCAAAAAGGAAATCCGCATGACACCGGTTAAGGAAGTAGCTTTAGCCAACGGCTTGCCAGTTTACCAACCAGAAAAGTTAGCTAAAAGCGCGGACTTGGAAGAGATTATGAACTTAGGGGCTGACGGCATCGTGACAGCAGCCTTTGGTCAATTTTTGCCTAGCCGCTTGCTGGACAGCGTTAACTTTGCAGTGAATGTCCATGCGTCTCTCTTGCCCAAATACCGTGGCGGAGCGCCCATTCACTATGCCTTGATAAATGGTGACCAAAAAGCGGGTGTGACCATTATGGAGATGGTCAAGGAGATGGATGCTGGTGATATGATTTCCAGCCGAGCGACAGCTATTGAAGAGTCTGATAATGTGGGAACTCTCTTTGAAAAACTAGCAGTGATTGGTCGCGACCTTCTTTTAGAAGTTTTGCCAGCCTATGTAGCAGGAGAGATTCAAGCTCAGCCTCAAGATCCAGAGCTGGTGACTTTTTCACCGAATATCAGCCCAGAACAAGAGCGGATTGATTGGACAAAGACCAGTCGCCAGATTTTCAATCAGGTTCGGGGCATGAATCCTTGGCCGGTGGCCCATACCTTGCTAGCTGGCCAGCGCTTCAAGATTTACGAGGTTAGCCAAGTAGAAGGCAGTGGTCGTCCGGGTGAAATCCTGACGATCAGCAAGAAAGAATTAGTCGTCGCAGCGGGGGAGGGAGCTCTTTCACTAAAGACGGTGCAGCCATTCGGCAAGCCTAAGATGGACATCAAGGACTTTCTCAATGGTCTGGGTCGGAGTTTAGCAGTAGGTGATGAATTTGGAAAGTAAGCAAAAAAGAGCTCGTGAGCTTGCTATGGAAATCCTGGAAGAAGTCTTTGAAGAGGGCGCTTATTCCAATATTGCCCTCAACAAGGCTCTGAAACAGAGTGCTCTCGGTTCAGCTGATAAAAGCTTGGTTACGGAGCTGGTTTATGGTACAGTTGCTCGGAAAATCACTCTGGAATGGCAACTGGCTCATTGGGTAGAAGACAGGGATAAACTAGATAACTGGCTCTATATTCTGCTTGAGCTCAGCCTTTATCAGATGCTCTATTTGGATAAAATCCCCCAGCATGCTGTTGTCAATGAAGCTGTTGAGATTGCAAAAGGCCGTAAGTGTGGCAGTGAAAAATATGTCAATGCGATCCTAAGGAAGATCGAGCGGGATGGTGTAGCCGATCCGACTACTATTAACCGCAAGAATAAGCGCTACTCAGTCCAGTATTCTCTGCCGGTCTGGCTGGTCAAGGTGTTGATTGACGAATACGGGGAAGAACGTGCGGAAGCCATCTTTGCTAGTCTCTTTGAGCGCAACAAGGCCAGCATTCGAGTGACGGATGTGGCTCGAAAGGAAGAAATTAAAGCCGTTTTGGGTGCGGACGATTCGCTCTTAGCCCCTTCAGCCTTGGTCAAGAAGCAAGGCCATTTTGCTGGTCATGAGTTCTTTGAAAAAGGCTTGATCACTATTCAAGACGAGTCTAGCCAGCTAGTTGCTCCAACCTTGAATATTGAAGGGAATGAGCAGATTTTGGATGCTTGCAGTGCGCCAGGTGGCAAAGCTGTGCACATGGCTTCTTATCTGATGAGTGGTCAGATTACAGCCTTGGATCTTTACGACCATAAGCTGGACTTGATTCGTCAAAATGCAGAACGTTTAGGCTTAGCAGATAAAATCACGACTAAAAAACTGGATGCGACCAAGGTATTTGAGACTTTTGGACCAAATGCTTTTGATAAAATCCTAGTGGACGCTCCCTGCTCTGGCATCGGCTTAATTCGCCGCAAGCCAGACATTAAGTACAATAAAGAAAACGCTGATTTTGAAAATTTACAAAAAATTCAGCTGGATATACTAGACAGCGTTTGTCAAAGTCTACGTAAAGGTGGTATAATAACTTATAGTACTTGCACGATTGTGTCTGCAGAGAATTTTGAAGTAGTTAAGAAATTTCTAGAAAGACATCCAAATTTTGAGCAAGTTAGACTAGAACATGAAAGAGAAGATATCGTGAAAGACGGCTGTATTTTGATTACGCCGGAATTATACGGAAGCGATGGATTTTTTATCAGTCAATTTAGGAAGATATCAGACTAAGAGGAGGAAACTGACAGTATGGAAATTTCAATATTAACAGATGTTGGTCAAAAGCGGACAAATAATCAAGATTATGCCAATCTTTTTGTAAATCGGGCTGGCAAGACCATGATTATCTTGGCTGATGGTATGGGTGGTCACAGAGCTGGTAACATTGCCAGTGAAATGGCAGTAACAGACCTGGGTGCCGCATGGGTTGATACTCAGATTGACTCAGTGAACCAAGTCCGTGAATGGTTTGCAGAGCATTTGGAACAAGAAAATCAGCGCATCCATCAATTTGGTCAGGACGAAGAATACAAGGGCATGGGCACGACGCTAGAAGCCTTAGCCATTATTGATAATCAAGCCATCTATGCTCATATTGGTGATTCTCGCATTGGCTTGATTCGTGGTGAGGAATACCGCCAATTAACCAGTGACCATTCACTTGTTAATGCTTTGCTCAAGGCTGGACAGATTACACAAGAAGAGGCGGAACGCCATCCGCAGAAGAATATTATTACTCAATCTATCGGTCAAAAAGACGAAGTGCAGCCTGACTACGGCATGATCACGTTAGAAGATGGTGATT
Organism: Streptococcus cristatus; assembly: GCF_001578775.1. Taxonomy (GTDB): domain Bacteria; phylum Bacillota; class Bacilli; order Lactobacillales; family Streptococcaceae; genus Streptococcus; species Streptococcus cristatus_A. The sequence goes on from NZ_KQ969062.1 coordinate 643,182, forward strand.
ACCTTCTACTCAACAGTGATGGTCTGACCAATATGATTTCAGACAGCGAAATTTATGATATTGTCACTAGCGATATCAGCCTATCTGAAAAAACTGAAACCTTAATTCGCTTTGCCAACAATGCTGGAGGGCTGGATAATATCACAGTTGCTCTGGTTCGTTTTGACAAGGAGGAACAGGAATGATTCAAATCGGCAAGATCTTTGCCGGGCGATATAAAATCATCAAACAGATTGGCCGTGGAGGCATGGCAGATGTCTATCTGGCGCGAGATCTAATACTTGATGGTGAGGAGGTTGCTGTAAAGGTTCTTAGAACCAATTATCAGACGGATCCTATTGCAGTTGCCCGCTTCCAAAGAGAAGCCAAAGCAATGGCGGACTTGGATCATCCTTACATTGTCCGGATTTCAGATATTGGAGAAGAAGATGGTCAGCAATATCTGGCCATGGAATATGTGTCTGGGCTTGACCTCAAACGCTATATTAAAGAAAATTCTCCACTTTCAAACGAAGAAGCAGTTAGAATCATGGGGCAAATCCTGCTGGCTATGCGCCTGGCGCATACACGCGGGATTGTCCACCGTGATCTAAAACCACAAAATGTCCTCTTGACACCAGATGGCGATGCTAAGGTAACAGATTTTGGGATTGCCGTGGCTTTCGCAGAGACCAGCCTAACCCAGACCAATTCGATGCTGGGGTCGGTGCATTATCTCTCGCCAGAGCAGGCACGGGGTTCCAAAGCCACTGTTCAGAGCGATATTTATGCCATGGGGATTATTTTCTACGAGATGTTGACAGGGCATATCCCTTATGACGGAGATAGTGCTGTGACGATTGCTTTGCAGCATTTCCAAAAGCCTCTGCCTTCAATCATCGCAGAAAATCCGAATGTTCCTCAGGCCTTGGAAAATGTGGTCATTAAGGCAACGGCTAAAAAGCTGAGCGATCGCTATCAATCCGTTGCAGAGATGTATGTTGATTTGTCCAGTAGCTTATCTTATGACCGTCGAAATGAAAAGAAACTGGTCTTTGATGATGGGGCCAAGGCAGATACTAAAACTTTGCCAAAAGTTCCTCCAGTTCCTCAATCAGCTCCAAGTCCTGTTGCAGAAGCAGTGGCGCCTAAAGTTGCAGCTGATGTGAAGAGAGAGACCCCTGTTTTAAAAGCTCCAGTCAAAAAAACGAAAAAACGTCATTTAAGAGCTAGATACAAAGTTCTGTTCTTAGCTATTCTCTTAGTTTTTGCAGCCTTCTTCTTTCTGATCTACAAGAGTCCTGCTAATACTACAGTTCCAGATGTAGCAGGACAAACAGTGGCAGAAGCCCGTTCGACCATTACTGCTAAGGGCCTTGAGGTAGGAGAAATCAAGGAGGACTATAGTGATAAAGTGGCGGAAGGTAAGATCATCAAGACAGATCCACCAGCTAATAGTCAACGCCGTGAAAACAGTAAAGTGGATTTGATTGTCTCCAAAGGAGCAAAAACCTTTACGGTAGAAAATTATGTTGGTAAGAAGTCCTCAGAGGCGATTGAAGATCTGAAAAGCACTTACAATATTCCTGAGAAGCTGATCAAGATTGTAGAAGAAGAAAGTTCTGATGTTGAAGAAGGAGTGATCATCAGCCAAACCCCAGCTGCAGGTTCTTCTTATGATGTGACATCAAATAAACAGATTACTCTGACTGTTGCTAAAACAGTAACTACTGTTCCAATGCCGGACTTTGGTCATCTCCAAGTTTCGTACGCCTATGCACGGTCCTATCTGATGGAGATGGGAATCGCTTCGTCTCGTATTGAGCGAGTGATTGATCGCTCCGTGGAGTCCAGTCAAGCTGATTTGGTGACATCCCAGTCTCCAGCAGCTGGTCAAGGTATTAAATTGAAATCAAATACCAAGATTACTTTCTACGTGACAGACGGTACGGTAACAAGTTCTTCTAGTACAAGCGAACGTTCATCGTCGTCATCGCCTTCCAGCAGCACCACGAGTGAGAGTGAAAGTCACTCTAGCTCTTCTAGCAGCTCTACAACAGCATCGACGGACCATCAATAAGGCGTCTAGCTACAGTTATTCTTTAGACTTTGTAGAGAATTAGAAGTATATCCCTTGATTTTCAAGGCAGACTATGCTATAATCATTTTAGTGAATATAAAAGAGAGGCGAGGAAGTATCTTCGCCTCTTGTCTGTGAGGAGGTGCAGTCTTATCGCAACGATTGTTGAATTAGTAAGAGAAGTCATTGAGCCAGCCATCCAAGACCCCTATGAATTAGTAGATATTGAATATGGCAAGATGGGCGGTGACTATGTTCTCAGTGTTTTTGTAGACAAGCCCGAGGGGATTACGGTCAATGATACAGCAGATTTGACCGATATTATCAGTCCTCTGTTGGACTCTATCAAGCCCGATCCTTTTCCTGACCAGTATTTTCTGGAAGTGACTAGCCCAGGCTTGGAGCGTCCGCTGAAGACCAAGGAAGCTGTGGCAGCTGCAGTTGGAAGCTATATCCATGTCAGTCTTTATAAGGCACTGGATAAAAATAAGGTTTTCGAAGGAACGTTACTTGGATTTGAAGACGATGTCTTGCTCATGGAATATATGGATAAAACACGCAAAAAAGAAGTTGAAATTCCATATAATCTAGTGTCAAAAGCAAGACTGGCCGTTAAATTTTAGTAACAGATCGCAATAATATAATGAAGAAAGGAATACTTTTGCTTCAGCAAAAGTTACATGAAGATGAGTAAAGAAATGCTAGAGGCCTTCCGTATTTTGGAAGAGGACAAAGGTATTAAAAAAGAAGATATTATCGAAGCAGTGACAGAATCCCTTCGCTCTGCTTATCGTCGTCGCTACGGTCAGGCAGACAGCGCAGCAATTGAGTTTAATGAAAAAACAGGTGATTTCCATGTCTATACTGTCCGTGAAGTCGTGGACGAGGTCTTTGACAGCCGCTTGGAAATTAGCCTCAAGGATGCCTTGGCTATCAGCTCTGCCTATGAGCTAGGAGACAAGATCAAGTTTGAAGAAGCGCCAGCTGAATTTGGCCGAGTAGCAGCTCAATCTGCCAAGCAGACCATCATGGAAAAGATGCGAAAGCAAACCCGTGCTATCACTTACAATACCTACAAAGAACATGAAAATGAGATTATGTCAGGAACAGTGGAGCGCTTTGATAATCGCTTTATCTATGTCAATCTAGGCAGTATTGAAGCGCAGCTGTCCAAGCAGGACCAGATTCCCGGCGAAGTCTTTGCTTCTCACGACCGTATCGAGGTCTTTGTCTACAAGGTGGAGGACAATCCCCGCGGAGTCAACGTCTTTGTCAGCCGCAGCCATCCAGAAATGATCAAGCGCTTGATGGAGCAGGAAATCCCTGAAGTCTATGACGGAACTGTGGAAATCATGAGCGTGTCACGGGAAGCAGGCGATCGGACCAAGGTAGCGGTTCGCAGCCACAACCCTAATGTGGATGCCATCGGAACAATCGTCGGACGTGGTGGTGCCAATATCAAGAAGATTACCAGCAAATTCCACCCAGCCAAATATGATGCCAAAAGTGGCCGTATGATTCCGACTGAGGAAAATATCGATGTCATCGAATGGGTTGCCGATCCAGCCGAGTACATCTACAATGCCATTGCTCCAGCTGAGGTCGATCAAGTTATCTTCCATGCAGAAGACAACAAGCGAGCTTTGGTTGTCGTGCCAGATAATAAGCTTTCTCTGGCTATCGGCCGTCGTGGTCAAAACGTTCGCTTGGCAGCTCATTTGACTGGCTTTAGAATTGATATCAAGTCAGCTAGCGAATTTGAAGCAATGGAAGCAGCCAACGAGCTTGGTGGATTTGGCCAAGATTACGTACCAGCCGAAGTAGATGCTCCTTCAGCAGAATTTGAAGCGGAAGAGCTGAATGATACAGAAGTGGCAACTGAAATCGAACTCGAAGAAAGTGAAGCAGTAGCCGCAGAATAAGGGAGGCAGATATGGCAAAAACAAGAAAAATCCCTTTAAGAAAATCAGTTGTGTCAAATGAAGTGATTGACAAGCGTGATCTGTTGCGCATCGTCAAGAATAAAGAAGGTCAGGTATTCATTGATCCGACAGGCAAGGCCAATGGGCGGGGCGCTTATATCAAGCTAGATAATGAAGAAGCTCAGCAGGCCAAGAAAAAACGGGTCTTTAACCGTAGTTTCAGTATGGAAGTAGAAGAAAGCTTCTACGACGAGCTGATTGCCTATGTCGATCACAAGGTCAAGAGAAGAGAGTTGGGTCTTGAATAAAGAAAAACTAGCAAACTTGCTGGGTTTGGCCCAGCGGGCTGGCCGCATCATTTCAGGAGAAGAATTGGTCATCAAAGCCATCCAAGAAGGAAAGGTTCATCTGATCTTTCTAGCTGAAGATGCAGGACCAAATCTGACAAAAAAGATTACTGATAAAAGCCATTATTACAAGATAGAAGTGTCAACCGTGTTTTCAACACTGGAATTAAGCACTGCGATTGGCAAGGCTCGTAAAGTAGCCGCCATCACAGATGCTGGTTTTACAAAGAAAATGAGGTCTCTTATGCAATAGAAGAGGAGGACAAGAATTGTCTAGAATTAGATTGTACGAAATCGCAAAAGAATTGGGGAAGGAAAGTAAAGAGGTAGTAGCTCGGGCTAAGGATTTAGGCCTAGAAGTCAAAAGCCATTCTTCCAGCGTAGAAGAAGAAGCAAGCCAACGCATCAAGGCTAGCTTCGCTACTAAAGAAGTTGCTAAGCCTCTTCCAAAGAAAGAAGCGGCTGTCCAGCCAGCACCAAATAAAGTAGCTGAAAAACCAGCTGCTCCAGTCCAAAAGGAAGTGGCCTCTGCTAGAAAAGAAGAGCCAAAGGCTGTCGAAGCATCGACCGCTGAAGCTCCAGCTAAACCAGCTCCAGCTCGGCCACAAAGTCGAAATTTTAAGGCAGAGCGTGAAGCACGTGCCAAGGAACAAGCAGAGCGACGTAAGCAGCAACAAAATCGGAAACCACAAAATTCTGACCAGAAGGAAAGTAATGAGCGTGATCGTCATGACCGCAAGGCCAACAATGATCGCCAAGAGCGTCGCAATGACCGTCGTGATAATCGTGGTCAAGATGGTCGTCGGAATGGTCAGAATCATCAAGGATTTAACGGTCAAAACCGCCAACAGCCTCAAGGGCCGAAAATTGACTTTAAGGCTCGGGCAGCAGCTCTGAAAGCAGAGCAAAATGCGGAGTATGCCCGTTCTAGTGAGGAGCGTTTTAAACAGGCTCAAGCAGCTAAAGAGGCACATGAACGCCAGAATAGACGAAAAGAGCCAGTCCAAGCAGAGCCAACAACTGCTGAAGTATTTAAAGCTACTCCGGCTGAAACAGTCCAACCGGCTGCTCCTGCACCAGTACAAGCTGCGGTAGATACTCGTCGTAAAAAGCAAGCTCGACCAGATAAGAAGCGCGATGATTTTGATCGCGAAGAAGAAGGTCCAAGAAAACAACAAAAGAATCGAAATAGTCAAAATCAAGTGAGAAATCAAAGAAATAGTAACTGGAATAACAATAAGAAAAATAAAAAAGGAAAAGGTAACCAGAATCAGGTTCCAAAACCTGTTACAGAACGCAAGTTCCATGAGTTGCCAAACGAATTCGAATACACAGATGGCATGACCGTTGCGGAAATCGCAAAACGGATCAAGCGCGAGCCAGCTGAAATTGTTAAGAAGCTCTTTATGATGGGCGTGATGGCAACACAAAACCAATCTCTTGACGGTGATACTATTGAGCTCCTCATGGTGGACTACGGTATCGAAGCTAAGAAGAAGGTAGAAGTGGATACGGCTGATATTGAGCGCTTCTTTGTCGAAGAAGGCTATATCAATCCAGCTGAATTGGTAGAGCGTCCGCCAGTTGTCACTATCATGGGACACGTTGACCATGGTAAAACAACCCTCTTGGATACTCTACGTAACTCTCGCGTTGCGACAGGTGAAGCAGGTGGTATAACTCAGCATATCGGTGCCTACCAGATTGAGGAAAATGGCAAGAAGATTACTTTCTTGGATACGCCTGGACACGCGGCCTTTACTTCGATGCGTGCGCGTGGTGCTTCTGTTACCGATATTACCATCTTGGTCGTAGCAGCTGATGACGGTGTTATGCCTCAGACTATTGAAGCGATCAACCACTCTAAAGCCGCTAATGTGCCAATTATTGTGGCTATCAACAAGATCGATAAGCCAGGTGCTAATCCTGAGCGCGTGATTGGTGAATTGGCTGAGCATGGTGTTATGTCAACTGCTTGGGGTGGAGATTCTGAGTTTGTTGAAATCTCAGCTAAGTTCAACCAAAACATCGATGAACTTTTGGAAACAGTTCTACTTGTAGCAGAAATTCAGGAACTCAAAGCAGATCCGACAGTTCGCGCTATCGGTACGGTTATCGAAGCCCGTTTGGATAAAGGAAAAGGTGCAGTTGCAACCCTTCTTGTCCAACAAGGTACGCTGAATGTTCAAGATCCAATCGTTGTCGGAAATACCTTCGGACGTGTCCGTGCTATGACCAATGACTTAGGTCGTCGTGTCAAAGTGGCAGGTCCATCTACGCCAGTTTCTATCACAGGTCTTAATGAAACTCCGATGGCAGGTGACCACTTCGCCGTCTATGAAGATGAAAAAGCTGCGCGTGCAGCTGGTGAAGAACGTGCTAAACGTGCCCTTCTCAAGCAACGTCAAGCTACTCATCGTGTCAGTCTGGAAAATCTCTTTGATACCCTCAAAGCTGGTGAAGTTAAGTCTGTTAACGTCATTATCAAAGCCGACGTACAAGGTTCTGTAGAAGCCTTGGCTGCTTCCTTGCAGAAGATTGAAGTGGAAGGCGTTAAGATTACCATTGTCCACTCAGCGGTTGGTGCCATCAATGAGTCTGACGTAACATTGGCAGAAGCTTCAAATGCCTTTATCATTGGATTTAACGTTCGCCCTACACCACAAGCTCGCCAGCAAGCAGAGGCTGATGATGTAGAAATCCGTCTTCACAGCATTATCTATAAGGTTATCGAAGAAATGGAAGATGCCATGAAAGGAATGCTGGACCCAGAATACCAAGAAAAAATCATCGGGGAAGCCCTTATCCGCGAAACTTTCAAAGTTTCCAAAGTTGGTACTATCGGTGGATTTATGGTTATCAATGGTAAAGTTACCCGTGATTCTAAGGTTCGTGTCATCCGTGATGGCGTCGTAATTTACGACGGTCAGTTGGCTAGCTTGAAGCACTTCAAGGATGATGTGAAAGAAGTTACAAACGGCCGCGAAGGTGGTCTCATGATTGACGGCTATAACGATATCCAAGTGGATGATACGATTGAAGCCTATATCATGGAAGAAATTAAGAAATAAGCTAAGAAATCTGTAAAGACTCCCAGTGAAAAGCATATTGGGTGGAAGTCGATACTTCTATCCCAAGCACCTTTTCACAAAGAGTTTAGAGCGAATTTCATTCAACCAAAATTAAAAATATGAGAGTGGGACAGAAATCGGTAATTCGTTAGAATTCGATTTCGTCGTCCCACCTCCGCACAGTTGAGTAGGGCTGTAAAAGCTGATGAAATCAGCGTAGTAGAGCCCACTCAACCACTGCGTCTTGCTCGATAATCCAAAGACAATTGAGAGGCTAGGACTTTTGTCCCAGCCTCATATTGCAGAAGAAAAGATTAGAAAGGAAATCCTATGGCAAATCATTTTCGTACCGACCGTGTAGGAATGGAAATCAAGCGTGAAGTCAATGAGATTTTGCAAAAGAAGGTCCGTGATCCACGTGTCCAAGGTGTGACCATTACCGATGTTCAAATGCTGGGCGATCTGTCTATGGCCAAGGTCTACTATAGCATCATGAGTGACTTGGCTTCAGATAATCAAAAGGCACAGCTGGGCTTGGAAAAAGCAACCGGTACCATTAAGCGTGAACTTGGCCGAAACCTCAAGATGTATAAGATTCCAGATTTGACTTTCGTCAAAGATGAGTCTATTGAGTACGGTGATAAGATTGATCAAATGTTACGCAATTTAGAAAAACATTAATGAAAAGAGTGAGATGGGGCAGTGTTTACGAGCCCTGTCTCATTTTTATTTTTGAAAATACTTTTTAAAAGTTTTGAAAAAAGGTGTTGACAAGTGGAGATTATCCTGTTATACTAGTAAAGTACTCAATCGCGGGGATGGCGGAATTGGCAGACGCGCAGGACTAAGGATCCTGTGACCGCTTTAGGTCGTGAGGGTTCAAGTCCCTCTCTCCGCATAGGATTAGCTGACTTCGGTCAGTTTTTTTGTTTTCTCAAAGAAGCTGAAGATGTCTGAATTCAAAAATTGCTTGGGAATTACTTAAAATTTCAGGAAAAACTAGCAATTTTAATGAAAAAGTGATAAAATAAACAATGTAAGTGGTTCATTCCACAAAAAATTAGAGGAGGCCTATTACAAATGGCAATCGTTTCAGCAGAAAAATTTGTCCAAGCAGCTCGTGACAATGGTTATGCAGTTGGTGGATTTAACACAAATAACCTTGAGTGGACTCAAGCTATCTTGCGCGCAGCAGAAGCTAAAAAAGCACCAGTTTTGATCCAAACTTCAATGGGTGCTGCTAAATATATGGGTGGTTATAAAGTTGCTCGCAACTTGATCGCTAACCTTGTTGAATCAATGGGTATCACTGTACCAGTAGCGATCCACCTTGACCACGGTCATTACGAAGATGCACTTGAGTGTATCGAAGTTGGTTACACTTCAATCATGTTTGACGGTTCACACCTTCCAGTTGAAGAAAACCTTAAATTGGCTAAAGACGTTGTTGAAAAAGCACACGCTAAAGGTATCTCAGTAGAAGCTGAAGTTGGTACTATCGGTGGTGAAGAAGACGGTATCATCGGTAAAGGTGAATTGGCTCCAATCGAAGACGCTAAAGCAATGGTTGCAACTGGAATTGACTTCTTGGCAGCTGGTATCGGGAACATCCACGGTCCTTACCCTGCAAACTGGGAAGGTCTTGACCTTGACCACTTGAAGAAATTGACAGAAGCTCTTCCAGGTTTTCCAATCGTATTGCACGGTGGTTCAGGTATTCCTGATGACCAAATCCAAGCAGCTATCAAACTTGGTGTTGCGAAAGTTAACGTTAACACTGAATGCCAAATCGCATTCGCTAACGCAACTCGTAAATTTGCTCGTGACTATGAAGCAAACGAAGCAGAATACGACAAGAAGAAACTCTTCGACCCACGTAAATTCTTGGCTGACGGTGTAAAAGCTATCCAAGCATCAGTTGAAGAACGTATCGACGTATTCGGTTCAGAAGGTAAAGCATAAGAAGCTTGTAAAAGCTTGATATAACAGGGTTTATCCAATTTGGATAAACCTTTTTTCTTTGTTTTGTCACAAATTTGCCACACTTATTTAGTTAACGAATCTAATACAGGAATAATGAGATCTTTTGTTTTTTGTGTAAGGTGCAAATAGATATCTGTAACACGATCTTGAATCGCTTCGAGTGGAATTCCTTGCTCAGCTAAAAAACTGATACGTGTGTGACGAAAAATGTGAGTTGAAATAGAATCATCATTAGTACGAGAGCTTGAGCGATGATATTTAACATTTGAATCAGAATGACAGGAATAGCTAGTACAAAAGCTTCAAATATATTAAAGATGGCATAAAACATAGTAATTGAACATATGGTATAATAAAATGAAATCAAGTGATGGCGATATATCCAACTTAAATCGAAATAGTATAAAATTACGAGGAGATTATAAGATGAACGATTATATAAAATTCAATGAAGATAGATGGAATAATGTAAAAAATGACTACACTGAGCCATTGATACATGAAGAATTAGAAGAAGTTAGAAAACATCCCATTTCTGTTGCCTTAACTGTTGGGAAAAAAGTTCCGAAAGAATGGTTTGAAAAAGCCAACGGAAAAAAGATATTAGGGTTAGCTTGTGGTGGTGGACAGCAGGGACCAGTTTTCGCTGCAAAAGGTTATGATGTAACTATAATGGATTTTTCTAAATCACAATTACAAAGAGATGAGTTGGTTGCTAAAAGAGAAGGCTTAAAAATCAATACCGTTCAAGGCGATATGACAAAACCGTTTCCATTTGAAAATGAAACTTTTGATATTATTTTTAATCCGGTTTCAAATGTATATATAGAAGATTTAGAAAACGTATATAAAGAAGCCGCTCGAGTATTGAAAAAGGGTGGATTGTTAATGGTCGGATTTATGAATCCTTGGATATACATGTACGATGCTGACACTGTATGGGATAAACCCGATGAGGAATTACTGTTAAAGTTTTCAATACCTTTTAATTCAAGAGAGCTTGAAGAGGAAGGAAAGATAACCATAAATCCAGAATATGGATATGAATTTAGCCACACCTTAGAAAGTCAGATTAGAGGACAACTTAAAAATGGTCTCGCTATGATCGATTTTTATGAATCGTGTGACAAAAGAAATCGATTATCACGTTATGGAAATGACTATATAGCTACACTCTGTATTAAACTATAATATTATAGAATATACTTTAGGAGAATAGGCTGTTTTATTTTCCGTAAGGGTTAAAATCTAAATTCCAGTTTGTCAAAGTAAAAGCAAATAGCCGCTACTTCCTTTTTTGTTGTCAAACATTCAAAAACGGGAAGGAGAATTTATGAAAGAACTGAAAAATACAGATAAAAAAGGCAGTAGCACAAAGAGAAAGATTGGAAAGACCACCTATGAGGTTCTTGTCCATTTCAATGAAAATGCAACTGAAACAATGCAAGATAAACTTACAAAAATAATGCTGAGGGAGCTTAGGAGAAAATCGGACGAAAAAAGATGATTTTGATTAAAAAGTCCTTGACAAGTAGCAACAGGAAAAACAGCGAAGTCTATTCTAATTTTATGTGGTGCAAGGCTTGCATAATATAGGAAATATAAACGAATAATCAGGATATAGATAGAAAGGCTCGCTCCGGCGGGATTTTTCTTGTATAATGAAGCTAGAAAGTAGCTGATGGAGGTAAAGAAAGGTTGAAATGCAAGGAAAAAATGTTTAGCGCTGTTATTGATCGGCCGGTCGGTTTTAAAGATTCTTTTGGGAATGTCTATCTGATTAATTATGGCTATATCCCTAAGCTGATGGGTGGAGATGGCGAAGAGCAGGATGTGTATATTATTTCCCGTGACCAGCAGCAGCCTCTGGAAAATTTTACAGGAAAGTTGGTTGCTATCATCCATCGGCGTGATGATATAGAAGACAAGTGGGTCTTGGCTCCTGCTAATGAGGAGATTGACAAAATTTTGATAGCGGAGCAGACTCAATTTATGGAGCAGTATTTTGATTCCTGGATTGAGATGGTGTAAGAGTGCAGCGATTCAAGTATCTAAAATCCATGATAAAGACCAGAAATCGGCTCTTGTCAGTGCTGTTCTAACTGGTTTAGCTTAATAATGAAAGTCTATATTCGATTAAGCTTTCCTCAATATCGGATCAAATTGCAAGATCATAAGTCACGAAAAAAATCGCATGGATGAAACTGAGATGATTTGTCCATGCGATTTTTGTATTTAGGTGGCTGTCATGAGCAAAGTTCTATCTAGCAGAATAGAAATGTTTACGCTTCTTTCTTTTTGAGTAAGAAGAGACCACCGCTTGTAGCCAGAAGAATCGTTGCAACTGTAAA
>NZ_KQ969062.1:654934-670786 GCF_001578775.1 Streptococcus cristatus
AGTAAGAAGAGACCACCGCTTGTAGCCAGAAGAATCGTTGCAACTGTAAAGAGAGCAGAGTTTTCCTTGCTTCCTGTTTGTGGGAGCTGGTCTTGCTGTGTTACGCTTACTAGTTGAGGTGTAGGTTTGTAGGTTGTTATGGTTGCTTGACCTGCTTGAGGTTTTTGGTTCAGAATTTCTACAATTTCGACACTTGGTTTGTGAGTGACAGGCATATCTTTCAGCTCAGCCAATTGATCGCCAAAGACAGCGTTCGATACCCAACGGTAGAAGTGAATGGTATGTAGACGATTGGTTGGATTTCCAGCATAAACGAAGAGCGGATGTTCCTTGTAATTACCAGAAATAGCAACGATTTTATTGGCTAATTTTTCATTGCCTGGCCACCAGCCTGCAATGTAATAGTCACTGTCTGCAATAGTCGCCAAAGTCTTGAAGTTGGCAGGAGCTTTTGCGATCCAGTTTCCAGAATTAGAATAGAAGAGATCATTCTTCTTATAGCCGCTAGTCAATGGATCTTTATCGTCTATAATAGCCTTCATCAGACCTTCAAAATCGCTGCCGCCAGAGAATCTTTCCGCATCAAATCCATCTAGAACACCGAGTTTCTCAAGGCGTTGCATAGCAGAGCCCCCCACTACAATGGTTGGTTTGCGACCAAGAATAGACTTGTCAAACTTGTTGCTTTCAAGGACGATGACATCAGCTTCCTCAGGTGTATCGACAATATCAAAGTCTAGATTTTTCAGTGCTAGAGCGGTATGAGTAGGTGAGTCCACTCCTGCCCAGTAGAATTGATGAGGAGGTGCATAGACCTTCAGTGCTTTCAAGCTTGGCCCTTCCGGAACCTTATACAAGGCATCTCCATAAATAGCATAATCACCTAAGAGATTTGCAAAGGTTGATGTATCAACGATATAGCCATCCTCTGTCAGATAGACCTTCTTACCTTGGCGAATGGCTTGGTTGACAGCTTTGACAGCGCTGTCAGATGTATTAGCGATGACATAGTAAGGTGCTGAGTAGTTGATATCGCGCGTCCGAGTAGCACGGAGAGCAGTGACTTCACCGAGCTTGCCATCAAAGAGTTTATCTTTAAAGATAGGCTCAGCTTTAAAGCCTCTCATATCTGGGAAGTTTACCAAAAGTTCAGCATACATGGCAGCCCAGGCAGATTCGTTTGATCCTTTGTAGAGGATATGGTTGGCATAGCCGCGCTTAGCTTGAGCCATATCGACAACCAGGTCACCCTTCTTATAGTTGCCAACATCTTCCTTCAATTCTTGAATGACAACACCATTTCTCTTGAAGTATTCAATCATATTAAAGGCTTGTTGGGAATCATTGTCCTTGTCGAGACCCATTGGGATGACGTAATAGTCGGGGAAGAATTTTTTCTGACCATTTTTTATACGTCCAACAACTTTGCCGTCAGGTCCGACTAACTCATTTTCAGCTTTTGGATCTTCAACCTTGTTGATGCCGCGGAGATAGAAGTTGAGGCGCATTTCCATGAGCTTGTCAGGATTTTGGGACAGGTAAGAGATACCTCCGAGGACAGCGTGGTAGCCAGCCTTGTAGGATTCCTGATTGCCCTCAGGGATTTCAATGGTATGTCCTAATATGCCGTGGTACATAGCATAGACACCAGTGTAGCCGGAGAAGGAGTCATCCCAGCCATCGCCCCAGTCTAGTTTAGGGATGATATAGCTATCATACTTAGAGTTAGCGACGCCAGCACGTCCCATGTGGTGGGCATTTTCCAGCATATTCTCAGACAGAAGGTCGTATTCAAAGTTTGGATCGTGCGGCGGTGTCGCTGGCTCGATCAAGAATTCTTTAACGAATCCATGAATGTCATAAAGAGCAATTGGATTCCATTTGTTAATGAGTCCAGCTACGGTACGGGTTTCTGGGTTGGCCTGATAGCTAGTGTCGCGGTTTGGATCGATTCCGTTGGCAAGAGCACGCGTATTGGCAACATCTCCGTCAGGATTTTCAGTAAAGTCAAAGAGGAAAATAAATTTCTTGAGGAGTTCTTTGACATTGAGGGTGATATTTTTAGCAGCACCGTTAGCATCAGTTGTTTGGAAAGAAATTTGCTCCTTGGTCGCAAAAGTATTGAAGAGCCCAGTGATGATGTCGATGGCTGGCTGTTCGTCAGCATGGGTGTTATTGATAAGGACTGGAAGTTTATAGTCCAGCGTACCATTTTTTAGCGCAGCTAACATTTCAGCTGGTTTAGTAAGGGCAACTTTATTGGTTGTGTTTAGATAGTCGTCAATGCTCTTTTGGTCGGAGCTGATGATACCGAGCTTGACATCACGACCTTGGGCACTACTACCAATTGTTTCGATTTGGACCAGCCGGTCTTTTTTAGCATCTTGTCGGCTCTTTTCGATAGCTGCCAGCATTTCATCGTGGGTATGGAAATCTTCGTAAGGACGAAGGACGATATTCTTGCGAATAGTCAGGCCAAGATCTTCGCTGGTTCCGACTAATTCATGAGTTCCCATAAAGTTGCGGTAGGTCCTACGGATATTGTTTGGTGTCCGCAGGCTTAAGTCTTGCCCAAATAATTCATTAAATTTGAGGGAAACTTTGAGGTCATTTCCATCAGCTTTTTCTTCGACAGTGACAAATGGATCGCCTGTGAAGGTGCCGTCCTCCATTTTCCAAGTTTTCCACTCGCTAATAGGCTTGTTATCCAGTGTCCAAGTGATTTTACCAGCTTGAGCTCCCTGCTCTTGAATAGTTTCTTCTATGCTGGCTTTTTCGGACATGTAAACCTTACTGTCGGCAAGCTGAACCTTGTTTTCTTGGGAGCTAGCTGCGCGGACTTCTGTTTTAGTCGTAGTGTCCAGTTTTTGGGGAGTTTCAGCTGCTTTTTCCTCTGACGCTGTAGAAGGAAGACTTGGAGACTTGCTGTCCGTAGCTTCAGATGGGCTGCTTTTCTCTAGTGAATCAGCTTGTGGAGTAGTTGAGGGTTCTTCAGCTTTCTCTGTACTTGCAGGTGTAGGCTGCTCTACTAGAGAACTGATTTTGCTGCTGTCTTGCGGAGATTCAGCAGGGTTAAGCGTATCAGCTGCCGCATTTCCTTGAGCTAAAACGGCCAAGAGGACTGCAGCAGAGAGGCTGAGGGCTTGTGTGTATAAGCGTTTCTTATAAGAATTTTTCATAAGAAACCTCCTTTTTAATGTGTTCTTGAATTTATTATAACAGGTCTTGAAATCGTTTACAAATAAAAACATAGATAAAAAATAAACTTCTAACAAAAGGAAGAGATATGTATAATTTCTGAAGAGTATTTGAGCCTGATATTTAAACAGCCTGCAATATTCGCAATTTGGATTTCTGCAAATTCATGCAAAAAACAAGCATTTATGCTACAATATTAGCAATAAAGATGATTGGAGCAAACGATGAAAGCGATTATTACGGTTGTTGGAAAAGATAAGGCAGGGATTGTGGCTGGTGTAGCTAGTAAAATTGCCGAGCTGGGGCTCAATATTGACGATATTTCTCAAACTGTTTTGGATGAGTTTTTTACCATGATGGCTGTCGTTTCTAGCGATGAAAAGCAAGATTTTGCAGCGCTTCGTAGTGAATTTGAGGCCTTTGGTCAGACCCTCAATGTCAAAATCAATATTCAAAGCGCAGCCATTTTTGACGCGATGTACAATATCTAAGGAGAGGGCACATGGATATTAGACAAGTTACAGAAACCATTGCCATGATTGAGGAGCAGAATTTTGATATTCGGACCATTACCATGGGCATTTCACTCCTGGACTGTATCGACACAGATATTGATCGGGCGGCGGAGAAGATTTACCAAAAAATCACGACCAAAGCGAAAGACCTGGTGGCAATTGGAGATGAAATTGCTGCAGAGCTCGGGATTCCTATCGTTAACAAGCGCGTCTCCGTGACTCCGATTTCGCTGATTGGGGCAGCTACCGATGCTACGGATTATCTGCCTCTGGCTCATGCTCTGGATCGGGCAGCAAAAGAAATCGGTGTGGACTTTATCGGTGGTTTCTCTGCTTTGGTCCAAAAGGGTTATCAAAAAGGAGACGAAATCCTCATTAATTCCATTCCACGCGCTTTGGCGGAGACGGACAAAGTCTGCTCCTCTGTCAATATCGGCTCAACCAAGACCGGCATCAACATGACAGCAGTTGCGGATATGGGGCGGATTATTAAGGAAACGGCCCAGCTTTCTGACATGGGTGCGGCCAAGCTAGTCGTCTTTGCCAATGCGGTAGAGGACAATCCTTTCATGGCGGGCGCCTTTCATGGTGTCGGTGAAGCAGATGTGGTCATCAATGTCGGTGTTTCTGGACCGGGTGTTGTCAAGCGGGCTCTGGAAAAAGTTCGTGGTGAGAGCTTTGACGTGGTGGCTGAAACGGTCAAGAAAACAGCTTTCAAAATCACTCGCATCGGCCAGTTGGTAGGTCAGATGGCCAGCGAGCGTCTGGGCGTCAAGTTCGGGATTGTTGACTTGAGTCTGGCTCCAACACCGGCGGTCGGGGATTCAGTGGCCCGTGTCTTGGAAGAAATGGGCTTAGAAACAGTCGGTACCCACGGTACGACAGCGGCGCTTGCCCTGCTCAATGACCAAGTCAAAAAAAGGCGGTGTCATGGCCTGTAATCAAGTGGGCGGTCTGTCTGGTGCTTTCATTCCTGTATCAGAAGACGAGGGCATGATTGCGGCTGTGCAAAATGGTTCGCTCAATCTAGAAAAGTTAGAAGCTATGACAGCAATCTGCTCGGTCGGTTTGGATATGATTGCCATTCCAGAGGAAACGTCGGCTGAAACCATCGCAGCTATGATTGCGGATGAAGCGGCGATTGGCGTTATCAATCAAAAGACGACAGCTGTGCGGATTATTCCAAAGGGCAAGGAAGGCGATATGATCGAATTTGGTGGACTCTTGGGAACAGCGCCAGTTATGAAGGTCAATCAGGCTTCGTCAGCTGCCTTTATCGCACGTGGCGGTCAGATTCCTGCGCCGATTCACAGTTTTAAAAACTAAGTATATGGGGGTCTGTCTAAACAGACCCTTTCCCTCTGCCTTGCTCAGTCAAGTGCGAGACAAATAAGCCACCCTTATCCGA
Source organism: Streptococcus cristatus (assembly GCF_001578775.1). Classification (GTDB taxonomy): domain Bacteria; phylum Bacillota; class Bacilli; order Lactobacillales; family Streptococcaceae; genus Streptococcus; species Streptococcus cristatus_A. The sequence continues at coordinate 660,056 of NZ_KQ969062.1, forward strand.
GTGGCCTTAATTAAAAGGAGACATTCATGGCAAAAACAAAATTATACATCATCCGGCATGGTAAGACCATGTTTAATACCATTGGTCGGGCTCAGGGTTGGTCGGACACTCCCTTAACTGAAGAAGGGGAACGTGGCATCCGTGAACTAGGGATTGGGCTGAGAGAGTCTGGCTTGGAATTTACTAAGGCTTTCTCGAGCGACTCTGGTCGAACCATTCAGACTATGGGGATTATCCTAGAAGAGCTGGATTTGGTAGGGAAGATTCCTTATAAGTTTGACAAGCGTATTCGAGAGTGGTGCTTCGGGAGCTTTGACGGGGCTTATGGTGGCGATCTTTTCCGTGGAGTGATCCCAAGGGTGCGTGATACTGATAATTATAAAGAGCTGACTTTCCCAGAATTGGCAGACGGCTTGGTTGAAGTAGATACGGCTGGCTGGGCTGAGCCATGGGAGCAACTGAGTGGGCGGATTTTAGCTGGATTTACAGCTATTGCCCAAGAAGTGGAAGCTGCTGGTGGAGGCAATGCTTTGGTTGTCAGCCATAGTATGACCATCGGGACTTTTGCTTATTTGATTGATAAAGCTATTAGCAAAAATCCTGAGGTTGACAACGGCAGTGTGACAGTTGTTGAATATGAAAAAGGGCAATTTACGATTCAGATCTTGGGAGATGTATCCTATCGTGAAGTTGGTGCCAAAATTTTGGACGCTGAAATAAACAGTTAAAAGAAATCATGGAAATAGTTAAGTTTTATTGAGCTGTCTTCTTTCAATCTTAGAAACTGCTTTTTTTCAGAAACGTGATATAATGAGAGGAGAATAAGGGGGGAAGTGTATGGCAAAAACAAGATTATACCTGATCCGGCATGGCAAAACGATGTTTAATACAATCGGACGAGCTCAGGGCTGGAGTGATAGTCCATTGACGTCAGAAGGCGAACGTGGCATCCATGAATTAGGGATTGGTTTGAGAAAAGCGGGTATTGATTTTAAACTAGCTAGATCCAGTGATTCAGGTCGAACCATTCAGACCATGGGAATTATTCTGGAAGAGCTGGGCTTGACTGGAAAGATTCCTTATCGGTTTGACAAGCGCATTCGAGAGTGGTGTTTTGGCAGCTTTGATGGTGGCTATGATGGCGAGCTCTTTATGGGAGTCATGCCTAGGGTCTTTAATATTGACCATGTCCATCAACTCAGCTATGCCGAGCTGGCAGAAGGTTTAGTAGAAGTCGACACGGCTGGCTGGGCTGAGAATTGGGAAAAACTCAGCGGCCGAATTTGGCAAGGCTTCTCAGAGATTGCTGAGGAGCTGGAGGCAGCTGGTGGAGGCAATGCTTTGGTAGTTAGTCATGGCATGACCATTGGAACCTTTGTCTACCTAATTAATCGCATGCAACCTCATGGCCTAGGCAATGGTAGTGTGACCATTGTAGACTATGAAGATGGACAATTTTCGGTTGTTTCCATCGGTGATATGTCTTATCGTGAAGTTGGAGCGAAAGAGCTGGAGGACAAGTCTTGAGACGAGGTCGCCATGAAAGAAAGAGAAAACTCTCTCTATTTCGACTAATAAATAGGCTCTTATTTTTAGGAATTGGGATCAGTTTGCTGTTTGCTCTATTGCGAGTGCAAGATATGGATGAAGACTTGCCAACTTTTATGAATCATGGTCTTAGAGTCCAGAGTTCTGACTTGCCCAAGGTGTCAGTTGATGATTGGGAGTTGACTTTAATCAATCGTAGCCATTTACAGGAAGAGTCTCATCCTAAGTTGACCAAAATCGATGATATTCAGGTAGATAGTCGTATTGCTGAAAATACTAGACAATTTTTAGCTGCAGCTCGGGCCATTGCGCCGGGAGAAACCTTGATTTCGGGCTATCGTAGCCGAGCGGAGCAGACAGAGCTCTATGAAGAAGCCCTAGCTTTGGCCGAAGAAGAAGGCTTGTCTCGGCAAGAAGTGCAAAAGCGGATCCAGCTGCCAGGTGCCAGTGAGCATCAGACAGGCTTGGCGATTGATATGAGCGAGCCAGAAGGTCAGAATGATGAGGTGGCAAATAAGATTGCGGAAATTGCCCCTAAATACGGCTTTATTCTGCGCTATCCTGAAGGGAAAAGCGATATTACTGGTGTGGATTTTGAAAATTGGCACTATCGTTATGTTGGCCTAGAATCGGCCCAATATATGCAAAAACATCACCTAGTTTTAGAGGAATATCTGGCCCTTTTGAAAGAGTCGGATCGGTAAATCGTTACAATCCATTGATAGATAAAAAATCAGCTGCTCAAATGAGCAAGCTGATTTTTAAATTTTAGGGTTTAAACAATACCTTGGGCAATCATAGCGTTTGCTACGTTTTCTAAGGCAGCAATATTTGCTCCTGCAAGGTAATCAGTACCAAGACCGTATGTTTCAGCCGTTGTTTTAGCTGTGTTGAAGATGTTGGTCATGATGTCTTTGAGACGGCCGTCCACTTCTTCACGAGTCCATGAGAGGCGAAGGCTGTTTTGGCTCATTTCAAGGGCAGATACAGCCACACCACCAGCGTTGGCAGCTTTGGCAGGTCCGTAAAGGATTCCGTTTTCCTTGTAGACTTTAATCGCATCAAGGTCACTCGGCATGTTGGCACCTTCTGATACGCAGATAACACCTTGAGCAACCAAACGTTTAGCCGCTTCACCATTGATTTCGTTTTGAGTCGCACATGGAAGAGCAATATCGTAGTTACCAGCGTAAGTCCATACAGAACCTTCATAGTAAGTAGCAGTTGCTTTTTCAGCAGCATACTCAGTCAAACGAGCACGGCGTTTTTCTTTGACATCTGTAAGAAGATCGAAGTCGATACCATTTTCATCGATGACATAACCATTTGAGTCAGATACTGAGATGACAGTAGCACCGAGTTCAGTCGCTTTTTGAAGAGCGTATTGAGCTACGTTACCAGAACCTGAAATCACCACTTTTTTACCAGCAAAGCTGTTACCGTTTGCTTTGAGCATTTCTTCAGTATAGTAAACCAAACCGTAACCAGTAGCTTCTGGGCGAATCAGGCTACCACCAAATCCAAGAGGTTTACCAGTCAAGACTCCAGCATCAAATTGGTTCAGGCGTTTATATTGTCCATAGAGGTAGCCGATTTCACGTCCACCAACACCGATATCGCCAGCTGGGACGTCAAGTGATGGTCCGATGTATTTTTGCAATTCAGTCATGAAGCTTTGGCAGAAGCGCATCACTTCAGCGTCAGTCTTTCCTTTAGGATCGAAGTCTGATCCCCCTTTACCACCGCCGATTGGAAGTCCAGTCAAGACGTTTTTAAAGATTTGTTCAAATCCGAGGAATTTTAAGATCCCTTGGTTTACAGTTGGGTGGAAACGAAGTCCGCCTTTATATGGTCCAACAGCTGAGTTGAATTGAACACGGTAACCACGGTTGACTTGCACTTTGCCTTCACGGTCGACCCAAGGAACACGGAAAGAAATCACGCGCTCAGGCTCGGTGATACGTGCCAAGATGTTTTCTTCGATATACTCAGGGTGTTTTTCAAATACAGGTTCCAAAGTGCTGAAGAATTCTTCAACCGCCTGGAGAAATTCAGCCTCATGCCCGTTACGAGCTTTCACAGTTGCAAACACGCTTTGGATATAGTCTTTAGCAGATGTCATATCGTTCTCCTTTTGTTGTTATATTTTATTACACGAGCCATTATAGCAGAATTTTTTTAGGGTGTAAAGAAAAAAGTTGAATTTTCTGAAAATTTCCATAATATTTTTTTGAAGATTCTAGATGGAAATGCCGAACCTTTTGCTAGAAAATTAGGATAAATTTTTTATAGGAAGAATTTTAATGATATAATAGAGAAAATTAAGGAATAAGAGGTCAAGATAATGACAACAACCAAGACAAAAATTGCGGGTTTTGAATTTGATAACTGCCTGATGAATGCAGCAGGAGTGGCTTGTATGACAGTGGAAGATTTAGAAGAAGTCAAAAACTCTGCTGCGGGAACTTTTGTGACTAAGACGGCAACGCTGGACTTTCGTCAGGGCAATCCAGAACCTCGCTATCAGGATGTGCCACTGGGCTCTATCAACTCTATGGGCCTGCCCAATAATGGTTTAGATTATTATCTGGACTACTTGCTGGAGCTGCAAGAAAGTGAGCCAAATCGTACTTTCTTCCTTTCTTTGGTTGGTATGTCGCCAGAAGAGACTCACACCATTCTCAAGAAAGTGCAGGCAAGCGACTTTAAAGGGATTACTGAGCTCAATCTCTCCTGTCCAAACGTTCCAGGTAAGCCGCAGATTGCCTATGATTTTGAAACGACGGAAAAAATCTTGTCAGAAGTTTTTGCTTATTTCACCAAGCCGCTGGGTATCAAGCTGCCTCCTTACTTTGATATCGTGCATTTTGATCAGGCCGCTGCGATTTTTAACAACTATCCGCTCAAGTTTGTCAACTGTGTCAACTCTATCGGAAACGGTCTTTATATAAAAGATGAGTCAGTGGTCATTCGTCCGAAAAACGGTTTTGGCGGTATTGGCGGCCAGTACATCAAGCCTACGGCTCTGGCCAATGTCCATGCTTTTTACCAACGCCTGAAACCAGAAATCCAAATTATCGGAACTGGGGGTGTCCTGACAGGGCGCGATGCCTTTGAGCATATCCTCTGTGGAGCCAGTATGGTACAAGTCGGAACAACCCTTCATAAAGAAGGAGTGGCAGCCTTCGAGCGCATCACCGCCGAACTCAAGGCCATTATGGAAGAAAAAGGCTATGAAAGACTGGAAGATTTCCGTGGAAAGTTGAAGTATATTGATTAAACGTTTAAGAAAGAGAGAGTGGGACAGAAATCGCTAATTCGCTAGAATTCGATTTCGTCGTCCCACCTCTGCACAGTTGAGTAGGGCTGTAGAAGCTGATGAATCAGCGTAGTAGAGCCCACTCAACCACTGCGTCTTGCTCGAAAATCCAAAGACAATTGAGAGGCTAGGACTTTTTATACGAAAACTCAAAAGAGCGCAAAAAGACTCCCCTTGTGATATAATGAAAGTGAAAAATTTGTATTAGGCTACTGGCTCGTCTCTAGTAGCCTTTTTTGTAGCACAAACTCCTGATAAGTAAGATTTTCTTTCAAAAGGATATAAGCTATTTTAAGAAGTTGATGTGCGAGTGCAATAGTTGCTTTTTGCGCTCCTCTCCTGCTTTGAATCTGGTCATAACGCTATGCTAGTGGACTTCCTTTTTGTTTTTTTGCAGCAAAAACTGTTTGACAGAGACACCTTTTTAAATAGGAATTGCCATGTCTGATTTTTGTACTCCTCTTTTTACCGGCACTTTCATTATTTCCAGGACACAAACCAGCCCAGGAAGCGAGATGTCCAGCTGTTGGAAACTGGCTCATATCTACCCCAATTTCCGCTATGATCACAGAAGCTGTAATGAGATCAATACCCGGAATAGAATCTAGGATTTCCACTGGTCTCTCATAGAGATTTAGATAGCCGTTCATACGCTCTTCCAAACAATCGATTTGTTTTTGATAAAAATCGTAAATCTCCAAGGACTGACCTAACATAAAACGATGATGAGCCGAAAAATACCCATCAAGTGCCTCAAGGAGTTGGGGAACTTTTCTTTTCAAACTGGTATAAACAGATTGATGGATAATTCTTGGGGTAACGGGCGTCTCATCAATAAGCAGTTGCAGTAAGTTTCGACCAGAAGCCCCCATGATATCTTCTATGTAGGTTGTCAGCTTAATACCTCCTGATTGGAGGATTTTATGGATCCGATTGGTCTCACGATTACGGCTCTCTACATAGTGTTTCCGTTGTCGTGTTAGCTCTCTCAATTCTTGAATGGTTTCATCAGGGACGAAACTGCGAGGGAGCAAGCCGATTCGTGTTAATTGGGCAATCCAGTGAGCATCTTTCTTATCTGTTTTTTGACCTGGAATAGCTTTCATATGAGCAGGCTGTGCTAGGATGAGTTCAAAGTCATCACAGAGTTCATGCCAGACAGGTCTCCAGTAAACTCCTGTGCTTTCCATGCCGACGGCTTCTACATGAAATTGACTGAGAAAATCATGACAGGCTTTTAATCCTTTTGTCGTTGTATCAAACTGAGCCATTTCACGCTTTGGACGAGTAGAAGTGAGCGGCCCATGTAGAATACAAACCACAACAGGAGCTTGATGGTCATCAATACCTGCACAAGATTGATAGAGAACATCCATTATGATTCCCTCCATTTATAAAGTCAGAGAGCTTGTCTACCGATAACGTTGTCGTATTTTTATACTCATGCTCAAGGCGATATTTTGGGGTACTCGTCGGTAGAGTGGATTAGTTTGTCCCGCGAAAGTGATATTCAAGAAATTATCAACCACAAAGCCCTCGCTTAGATTATACTTCTAAATGAGGGCTGTTGTCTTTATTTTCATGTTTCTGTGGGTGACGGCTATGTCGTCATGGCTGTCTGTCCCACTCTCTTTTAGTATTATTAGGGCGAGTAGAAAAAAAGTCCTCCAAGATTAGATAGGAAATCTCAGAGGGAAATGGATAGTTTATTTATCTAGAACGTTGTTTACCAGCGTTGCGACTCTTTTTCTTTTTATTGTTTTGAGTAATTGCTTGACTCGCTTTTGGCGTCACATCTTTGATGCGACCTGCATTGCTCATAGCTTTCGGAGGATTCTTTTTGTATTCTTCTGCTACTTGCTTTCTGATCCGCGGACGAATCAAGTAGTTAATGATGAATTGTTGGATAATTTGAACGAAACCACCGACTACCCAGTAGAGGGTCACAGCCGCTGGTGACATGAAAGAGAAGACTACGATCATAATCGGGCTCATATAAGTAGCGCGCTTCATCTGCTCTTTTTGAGTCTCATCTTCGATACCATGTAGGGAAAGAAGTGATTGGATGTAGTAGAGTACCCCGACAATGAGAGTCAAGGCTAGACTAGGTTTTCCAAGATTGATACCAAGGAATGTACTGCTAGCTACGCCGTTTGTGTATTGGGCAGCGAAGAAGAGGGCTGAGAAGAAAGGCATCTGAATGAGTAGAGGGAGGCAGCCGATACCGCCAAACATACTCAGACCATTTTCTCTTTGAGCAGCCATAAGTCCTTGCTGCGCTTCTAGTTTTTCTTCTTGAGTTTCGGCATTATTGATCCGTTCTTGGATAGGGGCAAAGATGGGCTTGAAGTAGTTCATCTTTTCTGACTGAAGAGTAGCCTTCCAAGACTGATAGATTCCCAGTGGGAAAATAATCAGCCGCACGATGAGTGTAACGATAATAATCGCTAGACCATAACCGAGACCTGAATTCTTGGCAAAGAACTGGATGCTATCTGCCATAGGCTGACCAAGCACGTCCCAAATAATACCAGAAGGATTACCTGCCTTGTCTCGTCCGACACACCCTGTCAATAATAGAAGGAGGGACAAGCTCATTCCAGAGAATAAAATACGTTTAAATGTTTTCACGAGTTCATTTCCTTTGTTTCTAAAAAAATAATACCTATCTATTCTACTGTTTTTTAAGGAAATATACAATAGTTCTCCAGACCTAATTTGCAATTTTAAAGTCAGTATAGGACTCAAAATTGTCCATGGTGACATCTAAATAGCTGACTTTTGAAAAAGGAGTTGGTCCCTTGCGGATTTCTTGAATGAACTTGGCCATGAGGGCAGAGCTTTCAGCTTGAGCCAAAATTTCGACTGTACCGTCGTCGTTATTCCAGACGCGACCGGTAATCCCGCCGATTTGCAGAGCAAGGGAGTAAACGCCCCAACGAAAGCCGACGCCTTGGACTCGTCCTTGCGCAATCATTCTTACTTTTTGCATCGTTACCTCCTTTTGTAGTGTTTGGAACTCGCTTCTCAGCCCATAGCGCAGCGAGCAGTTGCTTGCTGGAGACAAGATTTTCTCTGAAGCTAAGTCTAGAGGATGAGTTCAAAACTGCTAGATTGTGTTATAATGTATTTATGAATATTATAACCTCAAAAGCCAATAATGTGGTAAAAAAAGCTAAAAAGCTGCATCAAAAAAAATATCGTAGCGAGTCGTATTTGATTGAGGGCTGGCATCTTTTTGAGGAGGCTCTGGCCAGTCAGGCACGGATTCTGCGAATTTTTGCTTTGGCAGAGTACGAAGATCGTTTGGCAGCCTTTTCCCAGACGATTTTTGTCAGTCCAGAGATTCTCAGTGATTTGGCAGATAGTAAGACTCCTCAGGGAATCGTTGCAGAATTAGCCTTTGAGGAGCAAAACATTCCAGAAAAGCTGGAAGGTGCCTACCTCTTTTTAGAAGATGTGCAGGATCCTGGCAATGTCGGAACCATCATCCGAACAGCGGATGCGGCGGGTTATCAAGGAGTTTTCATCTCTAGCCACTCCGCTGACATTTACAATCTCAAAACTTTGCGTTCTATGCAGGGCAGCCATTTTCATCTGCCCATTTATCGCGTGAGCAGAGAGAATATGCTGGCCCTAGCTCGTCAAAGTGACCTGCAAATTCTGGCTTCGACCTTATCAGAAGATTCTGTGGATTATCAAAAGGTCGAAAAACATGAAGATTTCCTCTTAGTCATGGGTAATGAAGGGCAAGGAATCAGCCAAGAAATGACGGATGCGGCTGATGTTCTGGTTCACATTTCCATGAAGGGGCAGGCTGAAAGTCTTAACGTTGCTGTGGCAGCCGGCATTCTGATGTTTGCTTTAAGCTAGCTTTTAGAAATCTCTCTATAATAAAACTAAATGGAGGTGATGATATGCCTTACAGAGAAGATGATGAATTTATGGCCTATGTGGGGCATTTGATCGAGAAGCCCAGCGTCCAACGCTTAAAAGGAATTACGCATCATATTCATTCCAATCGGCTTGAACATTCGATCAATGTCAGTTATACTAGTTATAAGATTGCTAAAAAATTTGGCTGGAATGCCCGCAGTACAGCACGGGGCGCTCTATTGCATGATTTATTCTATTATGACTGGCGCGAAACCAAGTTTAAAAAGAGTCATGCTTGGGTACATCCCCGCCTAGCAGTCCGAAATGCCCGCAAGATTACCAAGCTCAATCGAGTTGAGGAAGATATTATCATCAAGCACATGTGGGGAGCTACTTTAGCACCGCCACGCTATAAGGAGTCCTTCGTTGTGACCATGGTGGACAAGTATTGGGCGATCAAAGAAGCGACGGCACCTTGGCGACAAAAGCTGAGCGGGCGTAAAAAGTATCATCGAAAGATGATGAAAAGTTAAAATGTAAAAAGGAGACATTATGAACAATACAATTATTCAAGAAAACAGTGGACTTTCTAGTTTTTATTCTAAGGTCTACGGATTTGTTGGGATGGGAATTGCCATCTCTGCTCTGGTTTCGGGTCTAATGCTGACGACCTTCCAGACAGCTCTAGTTGAGATTCTGCTCCATTATAGCTGGATTTACTATGGAGCTATCTTCATTGAGCTGGCCTTGGTTTGGTCAGCTTCCAGCAGAGGACTCCGCAATAGTCCAGCTGCTCTTCCCCTCTTTTTGAGCTACTCAGCCCTAAACGGATTTACCATGAGTTTCATTGTGGCCATGTACACAGGAGGCGTGGTCTTCAAAGCATTTGCAGTTAGTGCGGCTGTTTTCCTTGTCATGGCAGTCATGGGCGTCATCATTAAAAAAGATTTATCTGGCATGGGCCGTGCTATGATTGCGGGCTTGATTGGGATTGTGATTGCAAGTTTTGTCAATATTTTTCTGGGTAGCGATATGATAGACTATATTGTCAGCTACGTCAGTGTTGTCATTTTCGCAGGGTTGATTGCTTGGGACAATCAAAAAATTCGCTACGTTTATGAGCAAACGGGTGGACAGGCAGGTCTTGGATGGGCTATTTCTCTAGCTTTGAGCCTCTACCTTGACTTTATCAATCTCTTCCTCAGCATCCTTCGTATCTTTGGAAGAAATGATTAATAAAAGATGGATAGTTTCCTTGATGAATGAGGAGCTATCTTTTTTTGTTTGAGGGGGATTTTAGAAGTTGGATAGAAGTAGCAGTAAAAGTTTTGCAAACTGTTAATTTTTTGATATACTAACTAAAAATATATTTGGGCAATGCATTCGTCTATTGCTCTAGAAAAGAAAGGAAGTTTCTATGGATATGTTATTTATCCCAGGATGGTTGATTTTTGCAATCGTTGCAGCCATTGTGCTTATTATTCTTTTGGCTAAGGGCTATGTCAATGCTAAGCCAAATGAAGTAGTCGTTATTACTGGTCTGCGTAAGCAGCGTCATTTAAGAGGTAAGGCTGGCTTCATGATTCCTTTTGTAGAGCAGCGCTCTTATCTGGATATTGAGCAGTTTTCTACCGATGTCCGTACTTCTGAGTCTGTGCCAACACTTGATTTTATCAACGTTCGTGCCGATGCGGCTGTTAAGCTGAAGATTGGTACTACGGATGAAATGATTGAGCGTGCGGCAGAAAACTTCCTTAATTGGAATACAACAGATATTTCTAATTCTGTCCAAGATGTCCTCGAAGGGAACCTTCGTGAGGTAATCGGCCAGATGGAACTGCGCAAGATGGTTAATGACCGTCAGGAATTTGCTTCTAAAGTGCAAGATAATGTGGCGCCAGATTTGGCTAAGATGGGTCTGGAAGTCATTGCCTTTACCGTTCAATCCTTCTCTGATGAAGGTGGCGTTATTGACAATCTCGGTATCG
>NZ_KQ969062.1:670864-676423 GCF_001578775.1 Streptococcus cristatus
GCCGCTGACTTGGAAATTGCTCAAAAGCAAAATGAACTCAAACTGAAACAAGCAGCCCTCAAGCAGGAAGCGGATATCGCGCAAGCTAAAGCTGACGCGGCTAAAGGGATTGAGGCTGAAATCCAGCGTCGTGAACAAGAACGTGTGGCGGCAGAAGCCAACATCATGAAGCAGGAGAAAGAAGCGGAAGTCAAAGAACGGGAAGTTAAGGTCCGTGAGCAGGAATTGGATGCCAATATCCGCAAGCAAGCCGAAGCTGAAAAATATGCCCGTCAACAGGCCGCAGAAGCACAATTGATTGAACGTCAACGTCAGGCCGAAGCGGAACTCTTTGAAACGCAGAAAGAAGCGGAAGCCCGCAAGGCTCAAGCTGAGGCGGAAAAATATGCACAACTGCAAGAAGCTGAAGCTATTGAAGCCAAGGGACGTGCCGAAGCGGAAGCCATTCGTCTTAAACTAGAAGCGGAAGCCCAAGGTTTGGACAAGAAAGCAGAAGCCATGAAGAAAATGCAGGAAGCTGCGATTACGGAGATGATTGTCGATAAATTGCCAGAAATCGCTCGCGCGGTAGCAGAGCCATTGACCAAGGTAGATAAGATTACCATGTATGGTGAAGGCAACGCTTCTAAAATGGTCGGTGATATCATGCAGAGCATTGACCAAGTTTCCCAAGGAGCAGGCTTTGACATTCGTCAACTATTAGCTGGAGCACTTGGTGTCAATATGACTGTCAACAAGCTTAAACAAGATGAACAAGCTGTCATCGAAGTTGATGAGAAATAAATCCAAATGTATCTATGATATCCAAACAGCTAGGAGTTGAAACTTCTGGCTGTTTGTGTATCCTCCCATAGAAAAGCATTTCTATCAGCTAAATACTTTTCATTACCATGTAAAAATGTTAAAATATAACAGATTAAACAACTAAGATTATAGGAGTAGAAAATGACAAAAGCTAACTTTGGTGTCGTAGGTATGGCCGTAATGGGTCGTAACCTTGCCCTAAATATCGAATCTCGTGGTTATACAGTTGCTATTTACAACCGTAGTAAAGAAAAAACAGAAGACGTAATCGCTTGCCACCCTGAAAAGAAATTTGTACCTAGCTACGATGTAGAGTCTTTCGTTCAATCCATTGAAAAACCTCGCCGTATCATGCTCATGGTTCAAGCTGGACCTGGTACAGACGCAACCATCCAAGCCCTTCTTCCACACCTTGACAAGGGCGATATCTTGATTGACGGAGGAAACACTTTCTACAAAGATACCATTCGTCGTAATGAAGAATTGGCAAACTCAGGCATCAACTTTATCGGTACAGGAGTTTCTGGTGGTGAGAAAGGTGCCCTTGAAGGTCCTTCTATCATGCCTGGTGGACAAAAAGAAGCCTACGAATTGGTTGCTGATGTTCTTGAAGAAATCTCAGCTAAAGCGCCAGAAGATGGCAAACCATGTGTGACTTACATCGGTCCTGACGGAGCTGGGCATTATGTGAAAATGGTCCACAACGGTATCGAGTACGGTGATATGCAATTGATCGCAGAAAGCTATGACCTCATGCAACACTTGCTCGGTCTTTCTGCAGAAGACATGGCTGAAATCTTCACTGAGTGGAATAAAGGCGAGCTTGATAGCTACTTGATCGAGATTACAGCTGATATCTTGAGCCGTAAAGACGATGAAGGGCAAGATGGACCAATCGTAGACTACATCCTTGATGCTGCAGGTAACAAGGGAACTGGTAAATGGACTAGCCAATCAGCGCTTGACCTTGGTGTCCCATTGTCACTTATCACTGAGTCAGTATTTGCTCGCTACATCTCTACATACAAAGAAGAGCGTGTGCATGCTAGCAAGGTCCTTCCAAAACCAGCTGCTTTCAAATTTGAAGGTGACAAGGCTGAGTTGATCGAAAAGATCCGTCAGGCCCTTTACTTCTCAAAAATCATTTCATACGCACAAGGTTTTGCTCAATTGCGTGTGGCTTCTAAAGAAAACAATTGGAACTTGCCATTTGCGGACATCGCATCTATCTGGCGCGATGGTTGTATCATCCGTTCACGTTTCTTGCAAAAGATCACAGATGCCTACAACCGTGATGCTGATCTTGCTAACCTTCTCTTGGATGAATACTTCTTGGATGTTACTGCTAAGTACCAACAAGCAGTGCGTGATATCGTAGCTCTTGCTGTTCAAGCTGGTGTACCAGTACCAACCTTCTCAGCAGCCATCACTTACTTTGATAGCTACCGTTCAGCAGACCTTCCTGCTAACTTGATCCAAGCACAACGTGACTACTTTGGTGCCCACACTTACCAACGTAAAGATAAAGAAGGAACCTTCCACTACTCTTGGTATGACGAAAAATAGGATAGGCCTATGGCAAAGCGAATTTTATTAGTAGAAAATGAAAAGAATCTTGCACGATTTGTGACTTTGGAACTGCAAAAGGAAGCATTTCTTTTGGATGTAGTTGAGACAGGCAGTCAAGGTTTGGCACTAGCTAGAGAAAATGACTATGATCTATTTTTGCTTAATTATGACCTGCAGGATATGACCGCTAGTGAGTTTGCTAGGCAACTGAGTTTGTTCAAGCCGGCTTCAGTCATTATCGTCTTAGCCAGCCGTGAAGAGATCAAAGAACATGCAGATGAGATTCAGCGCTTTGCTGTTTCCTATACCGTCAAACCTTTTATTATCAGCGATTTGGTTGAGAAAGTTTCCGATATTTTTCGAGGTCGGGACTTTATCGACCAGCATTGTAGCAAGCTAAAAACACCGACTGCTTATCGCAATCTACGAGTTGATTTGAAAAATCATATCGTCTATCGTGGAGAGGAAGTGATTGCCTTGACACGACGAGAATATGATCTATTAGTGACGTTGATGAGCAACCAAAAGGTCATGAGCCGCGAGCAGCTTCTGGAACGTGTCTGGAAGTATGAAGGTGCCACTGAAACTAATGTAGTAGATGTCTATATTCGTTACCTACGTAGTAAGATTGATGTTGCTGGACAGACCAGCTATATCAAAACTGTCCGTGGTATCGGCTATGCTATTCAGGAATAATAAGAACAAACCCGCCCTCTGTTTCCAGAAGGGCGGGTTGATTTTTTTCATTTTTAGTACAAATAATACAATCTTGGGAATTAAAATCTATCTGCTTAGAGGACATGGCGCTCGAAAGCATTGTCAGAGATCCCTTGGCTGAGAATGAGTTTCGCCCATTCTTTGGCAGAAAAAAGGCTATGATCCTTGTAATTGCCACAGGATTCGATAGTAGTGCCAGGGACATCCTCCCAAGTAGTCGTCTCAGCGATTTCTTCTAAGCAAGATTTGATGACTTGGGCAATTTCAGTCGCTGAGTGCTGTCCCCACATAATCATATGGAAGCCCGTCCGGCAACCGAAAGGTGAGCAGTCAATCATACCGTCAACCCGCTTGCGAATAAGCATAGCCAGTAAATGCTCGATGGTATGCAGGCCAGCCGTCGGAATAGCGTCTTCATTTGGCTGTACCAAACGAATATCAAAGTTAGAGATAATATCTCCTTTGGGACCAGTTTCCTCGCCAATGAGACGAACATAAGGTGCTTTTACGATTGTATGGTCAAGCTCAAAACTTTCAACGATGACTTCTTTAGACATGATTTCTCCTTTAAAATTTTAAAATTGGAACCTGAAAATGAGATCAGGTTTCAAAAGCGACATTTCAAACACTTCCTTTTGATTATAGCATAAAAAAATAAGAGTTAGGAAATAAAAAAATTTTATATATTAAATTCTTTGATTTAGCGCCTTTTCGCCCAATAATAGGCAAAAAACGGCCTTCTTTTTCAAAAAATTGATTTGTGAATTTCTGCTATTTATGATAGAATAAAAAGGAATTTTGAATTCAATAATTAAATAGATTTGGAGTAAAAACATGGGCTTATATACGATAGCTGCTTTTGTTTTTGCTGCCATCATTGGTTTAGTGATTGGGTATGTAGGAATCGCGGTTAAGATGAAAGCATCTAAAGAAGCTGCGGAACTTACTCTTTTAAATGCTGAACAAGAAGCAACCAATTTACGCGGTCAGGCAGAACGCGAAGCGGATTTGATTGTCAAAGAAGCGATGCGCGAAACCAGTTCGCTTAAAAAAGAAGCACTTTTGGAGGCAAAAGAAGAAGCCAGAAAATATCGTGAAGAGGTTGATGCAGAATTTAAGTCTGAGCGTCAAGAGTTAAAACAAATTGAAAGCCGCTTGACAGAGCGTGCAAGTAGTCTTGACCGCAAAGATGATAATTTAACCAACAAGGAAAAGACTTTGGAGCATAAAGAACAAAGTCTGACTGATAAAGCTAAACACATTGATGCGCGTGAAGCACAAGTAGCTGAGCTAGAGAAGCAAAAAGAAGCTGAGCTTGAGCGGGTAGCGTCCTTGACTCAGACGGAAGCGCGTGAGATTATCTTGACCAAGACCGAGGACAAGCTGTCCAAGGAAATCGCGACTCGTATTCGGGAAGCGGAGCAGGATATCAAAGAGCGTTCGGACAAGGTAGCCAAGGATATCTTGGTTCAAGCTATGCAGCGGATTGCTGGTGACTATGTGGCTGAGCAGACCAATTCAACGGTTCATCTTCCTGATGACAGCATGAAGGGACGGATTATCGGACGTGAAGGTCGCAATATTCGAACCTTTGAAAGCTTGACGGGGATTGATGTTATCATTGATGATACGCCTGAAGTGGTTACTCTTTCAGGTTTCGATCCAGTTCGTCGTGAGATTGCTCGGATGACTATGGAAGCTCTTCTCAAGGATGGTCGGATCCATCCCGCTCGTATCGAGGAATTGGTCGAAAAGAATCGCTTAGAGATTGATAACCGTATTCGAGAGTATGGTGAAGCCGCAGCCTATGAAATTGGAGCACCAAACTTGCATCCTGATTTGATGAAAATCATGGGTCGCTTGCAGTTCCGTACTTCCTACGGACAAAATGTTCTCCGTCACTCGATTGAGGTTGCCAAACTGGCTGGAGTTATCGCTGGAGAGTTGGGTGAAAATGTTAACTTGGCTCGTCGTGCAGGTTTCCTCCATGATATTGGTAAGGCTATTGACCGAGAAGTAGAAGGCAGCCACGTAGAAATTGGAACTGAGTTAGCTCGCAAGTATAAGGAACATCCAGTTGTTATCAATACGATTGCTAGCCACCACGGAGATGTGGAACCTGAGAGCGTTATTGCAGTCATCGTTGCAGCAGCGGATGCCTTGAGCGCAGCTCGTCCAGGAGCTCGCAGTGAGTCGCTGGAAAGCTACATCAAGCGATTGCAAGATTTGGAAGAAATTGCGAACAGTTTTGAAGGAGTTAAGACAAGCTTTGCCCTTCAAGCAGGTCGTGAAATCCGAATCATGGTCAGTCCAGAGAAAATCAAGGACGATAAGATTACAATCTTAGCGCATGACGTGCGTGAAAAGATTGAAAACAACTTGGAATATCCAGGAAATATTAAGGTCACAGTCATTCGCGAAATGCGAGCAGTTGATTATGCTAAATAAAAAGGTTGAGACATTGTCTCA
>NZ_KQ969062.1:676702-700644 GCF_001578775.1 Streptococcus cristatus
ATTTGTTTTAAATGAAGTATTAAATCGCCAGTGCTTGGCCGAGGCTATTTGTCACCATTGGCATTTATTATTTTTACTATTATTTTTTCTCAGCTTGGTTCTGCTCTTAACTTTGGGAAATACATTCCATGGGCGATTCCTGCACTCGCAAGTGGTATTGCAGGAAAAGCACTATTGAATTTTGGGAGCATTGTCAGTTTGTTTGGGGTAAGTATTCTAGGTCTTATCGCAACAATAGCTTGGTGGAGGTATGCTGATTACGATTAAAATGAAGTGATGGAAATGATAATAACGCAAAACTAAGTGTGATTCATTTCAAATCAAAATAACCCCTCCTGTTCAGATTGAAAAACAAGAGGGGATGTATTATGACAATCGAGAGTTTAGGGCGAGAGGAGACTATGTGAATATCGTTGGCCTAAATGAAAAGATAGTTTCTAATATACGTGATTGGGAAAAAATGACCTTGTCTTTGATAAGTTAAATGTTAAATCGTTCTCAGATGGTAGTTTTAGCACAAGGTAAAATCCCGTTGTCATAGCATTAGTCAGGTGAGGGACAAAATCCGAAAAAAATACTTGGTCTGAACCTTTTCCAACAGGGGCCGGATTAAAAAAGCTGAGGAGAAAGAGCAGGAGGATGGGGTAGAAATACCAAGGATTACTGACGAATTGGACTCCTTCAGCAATCCTTAAAGGGATGTAAGTATGGGACAGCAGAATCTGCCCAGATAGATCAAGCAAGATAATCGCAGTCATGGTCAGAGTCAGAAAATAGCCCAGATTGAAGATAGTATTAGAAAATTGCTTCATGAGGACCTGTTCTCCACCTTGATGAAATAACGGTCTTCTCCCAGCTCGATCAGCTCGACTGGCTGAGGATAAAAGCGATCCATGACCTCTTTGTGAAAAATGTCCTCTTTGGGACCTTGGGCAATAATCTCTCCTTCTTTCAGGAGCAGGACATGATCCATAGCAGCAGTGATTTCCTCTACATGGTGGGTGACATAGAGGATGGTTGGAGCCTGCTCCATCTGCGTAATCTTACCGATCTGTTCCAGCAGGCGCTCGCGGGCAAAGCGATCCAGACCGCTGGTCGCTTCATCTAAGATAAGCAATTCCGGCTTTTCCATGAGACTGCGTGCAATCAGCAAGAGCTGCTTTTCCCCTTGAGACAGACTGATGTAGCTCCGGCCAATCAAATCTTGTCCGCCAATGGAAGCCAGCATTTCCCTAGCTTGGTCCAGTTCTTCTTGTCCGTAAGGAGCATAGAGAATACTGCTTTTATACTTTCCTGTCAGGACGATTTCTTCAGCAGTGAGATGGCTGGGCAAGCGCTCAGCAATGAAGGAGCCAACTACTCCAATCTTAGTTCGCAGCTGAGGAATGTCTCCAGCACCAAATTCCGTACCGAGAACCGTCGCCTTGCCCTGGGTTTTCCAATGTTCAGCCATGAGTAAGCGCAGGAGAGTAGACTTTCCTGAGCCGTTGAGACCGAGAATGGCCCAATGTTCTCCTTTTTTCACCTGCCAGTTGAGATCTTTTAAGATGGTTCGGCCTTGCTTAGTCAAGCTTACATTTTCCAGTTTGATAATTTTTTCCATTTTTACTCTCTCTTTCGTTAAAACTCCTTTATTATAACAAAATTTATGAGAAATAACTGATAGGAGGAGGCAAATGTTTCATAAAAGTAAGCTGATGTAGGTCCTTTTACTAACGATAATCTTTCTTTATCCCCGTATCGTTGGCGGTGTGATGAAGTTCCATCCTATTACCATCATGGTCCTTTTGCTCTTATCCAGCAATATCTATGGCGTACTGGGGATGATTGTGGCAATCCCGACCTATTCTATCCTCAAGGAAATCGCTAAGTTCTTGGCCAATCGCTATGATAATCACAAGGAAGCCCAGCAGCAGAAGAAGAAGGAAGAGTTTGGAATTATTAATAAATAAGGATAGGTTTGGGAATCGATTGATTCCAGAGTTTCGAGACCAGAAATAAGACGGAAGAAGGGTCTTCCGTCTTATTTTCATTATGTCTTCAAGTCAGTTTTTTTCGTAGAGAAAAACAAGAAAACTGCCACAGCTAAGCTAGTGGCTGCCAAGGCTTTGAGCTTTCATTTCTTTTTCCTGGTATAATCTACTTGTTCAGGTAAGACAAAGGAGGAAAAAGAATTGGCTAAAATCAGTCACAGTTTAGCACATACCAAATGGACGTGCAAATATCCTATCATCTTTACCACCCAAGTATCGTTTACCACCCAAGTATCGCAGAAAAACCATTTACTATAAAATAAGACGAGATCTCATTGAGAATTTTCGTCATCTATGTCAATACAAAGGCTTGGAAATTACTGAGGGACAGATGATGCCAGATCATGTTCGCATGCTTGCCTAAATCTCTCCAAAACGTTCGAGTTTTGATTTCACGGGATATTTGATAAATATGTAAGTACCGTTTGCCTAAACGGAAAGGCAGTTGCCAAATAGATTCGCGAGCAAGAGAAAAATAACCTTGTCCTTAAAAAGTTAAGTGTCAAATCGTACGAGGATTCGTTCTCAGATGGTAGTTTTAGAACAAGATTAAAGCCCGTTGTTACGGGCTTTAGTCAAGTAACGATAGCTATTTTCCTGCTATCTATTAGACCAGGTTCTTGGTAGGAATAGAAGCAGGATTGGATAGATCTCTAAACGTCCTGCAATCATGGCAAGAGAGAGGAGGAATTTAGAAAATGGGCTATAGATAGAGAAGGTCTCGGTTGTCCCAATCATTGGTCCGATATTATTGAAACAGCTGATGACAGCACTGGTAACAGTCATTAGATTGTTATTGTCCAGACTGATGATGAAAATCAAAGCTGCGATAATCAAAATATAAACAGCTAAATATTTAAGAACCTTGTGTTGGGTATCTTTATCCAAAACAGCACCGTTGATATGCATGGTTAGAACACGGTTTGGAGAAAGCGTGGAAAGGATTTGGTTTTTAGCGATGCGACCGATGATAATGGCACGGATTACTTTGAAACCGCCAGCGGTGGAGCCAGCAGAACCTCCTAGACACATGAGCAGCAGCAGAATGATTTGTGAGAAGAGAGGCCACTGTACGGTATCTCCATAGCCGAATCCTGTCGTAGTAATGATGTTGGAAACTTGGAAAAATGAAATTTCTAAGCTTTTTGCAAATTCCCCGTAAATATGGAGAACATTGAAGCTAATCAAAATAGTGGCAGTGAGGACAATCCAGAGATAGCCTTTCAACTCCTCGTCATGAAAACAGGCTTTAAATCTTCGAATCAAGAGATAATAGTAGAGATTGAAGTTCACCCCAAAGGTCAGAACGCCAAAGCTGACAAGATAGGTGATTAGAGAACTATTGTAGTGGGCAATTCCGTCGTTAAAGACAGTGAAGCCTCCTGTACCAGCCGTTCCCATTGCGATGACGATACTATCAAAGAGTGGCATGCCTGCGAGGAAATAAAGAAAGGCAAAAAGGGCAAAGAGCGCTAGATAGATAATATAAAGAATCTGGGCAGTGTTTCTTAATTTCGACACAACTTTACCAAAGACTGGTCCAGGAACTTCCGCTTTCATGACTTCTAAGTGGCCATTTTTAGCATTGTCCATGATAGCTAAGGCAAAGACCAGCACCCCCATTCCTCCAATCAAGTGGGTAAAACTACGCCAAAAGAGGAGGGAGTGGGAAAGGACAGATACATCATTTAAAATCGTAGCACCAGTAGTGGTAAAGCCAGAGCTAACTTCAAAGAAAGCATCAATTAGATTCGGAATCTGGCCCGAAAAGACAAAAGGCAGAGCGCCAAAGAAGGACCAGAGAATCCAGCAAAGGGCAACAATCAGGACCCCTTCCTTGGTGTAAATGTGAGCATCCTTAGGCTTAAAGGCTGAACCTAATCCACCCAAAATCACTAAAATAATCATTGTAGCGCCGATCGAAAGGAAGACTTCAAGATCTTCACGGTAGATCAGGGCAACGATTGTTGGAACCAACAAGAGAGCTGCTTCGATGAGCAGGAGTTTAGAGAGGAGAAAGCGAATCATAGGTCTATTCATGGGGCTACCTCTTTAACAAATCGTAAATCTTGTCGATGTTTTGAATCAAGGTTGTCACGATGATCTTATCTCCAACTTCCAAATAGTCATCTCCACTTGGGAAGATGGCTACGCCTTGACGAATGATAGCAGCAATCAGCACCCCGCTCCTCAATTTGAGCTGAGAAAGTGGCTGCTCGACCATTTTATTTCCTTCATTGATCTGGAATTGGAGCGTTTCAATATGGCCATTTGCTACATGGTGCAAGGCTTCTAGGCTGGAGAATTGCGCGTTATTCCGTCCACGGATAAAGTGCATAATGGTATCAACAGCAATCCCTTTTGGCGTGACAATACTTGCGAAATCTTGATTGTCAATAATCTCGAGGAGACTTGTCCGATTGATCTTGGTAATGTTTTTTTGAACGCCAAGATTGTTGAGGAACATTGAGGTGATGATATTCTCTTCATCGACGCCTGTCAGAGTAGCTATTGCATCGTAATGCGCAGCTCTTTCCTCGAGTAGAATATCTTTGGCTGTACCGTCTCCATTGACCACGTAGAGTTCAGGAAATTCTTGGCTGAAGAACTCTGCCCGCTGGCGATTGATCTCGACGACCTTGAGCTCAATCTTGCTATTTTTAAGAATATTTAAGAGATAATAGGCAATCTTACCTGCCCCGATAATCATGAGGCTCTTGATGACCCTTGGTCGGATTTTATTGTGGAAGCGGACAATTTCTGAACGATTTCCAGTCAGGAAGATTTTATCAGATGGCTGCAAGGTGAAATCCCCATCTGGAATGCTGAGTTTGCCCTCTCTCTCAATAGCACAGATAATAACGTGAGGGAAATGCTTCCTAAATTGCGAGAGATTCATTTGGCAGAGATAGCTTTCTGGCTTGATTTTAAACTCCATCAAGGTCACTCGACCATTAGCAAAATGCTCCAATGACAGGGCATTAGGAAAATCAATAATATTGGCAATATAACGAGCAGCTAGGAGTTCAGGATTGACCATCAGAGAGAAGCCTAGAATATTTTTTTCTTTAAAATAAGCATTTGAGTATTCAGGATTTCTCACGCGGACAATAGTTTCTTTGGCCCCCATTTTCTTTGCGAGAACGGCTGAAACCATATTGACCTCATCCTGCTCAGTCATGGCAATAAAGATATCACAGTGGGCAACATCTGCCTGCTCCAAGATTTTAAAATTTGCACCATTTCCAACGATGCCCATAATATCGTAACGTTTTGTAATATGATTTAGAACAGCTTCATTTTGTTCAATTAAAACGACATCATGCTTTTCAGCAACGAGCGAGCGACAAAGGGCGGCTCCGACCTTCCCGCTTCCGACGACGATAATTTTCATATTATTCCTCCCGAATATGTATCTATCATACCTTTTTTTATATAAAATTTCATCTATAAATCTCAATAAAGTCGTTTTTTACAGAATAGTAAGCTGTTTCAAAAGAAATCCTACAAAAATCTCACTTTTTGAGATCATTTTTATTGACTTGTCGGAAGAAAATGATATACTAGGAAAGTACCCTCATTGATTTACATCAAACCTGTTGTGATGTAAGTTAATGATGCCTTAACCACGCTGTTTGCTGAGCTTGACTCCGGGCAGTGTGGCTATTTTTTTATTCTAATGAAAATCAGGAAAAAATCATGTCTCAGCAAAATCATATCGTCCTTTTTGAACCACAAATTCCACAGAATACAGGCAATATTGCTCGTACTTGCGCAGCGACCAATTCTCCCCTCCATATCATCAAGCCCATGGGCTTTCCTATTGACGACCGTAAGATGAAGCGGGCTGGACTGGATTATTGGGATAAGCTGGATATTAGCTTCTATGAGAGTCTAGATGACTTTATGAAGCAGATGGACGGACGGCTCTATCTGATTTCTAAGTTTGCCGAGAAGGTCTACTCGGAGGAGAATTTTGCAGCAGAAGGGCCGCATTATTTCATGTTTGGTCGTGAGGATAAAGGCTTGCCTGAGGAATTTATGCGCCAGCATCCAGAAAAGGCCTTGCGCATTCCCATGAATGACCAGCATGTCCGCAGCTTGAATGTCTCTAATACGGTCTGTATGATTGTCTACGAAGCCCTACGCCAACAGAACTTTGCAGGACTGGACTTGGTGCATGAATATGAAGTGGATAAGTTGAAGTAAAAGAAAAATAGTTGAATTGAAATAATATTTATTACATCAATCAAAAAGCTTGCTCTGGCAGGCTTTTTTTGTTATGATAAGAGTGTCTTCAGGGCAGGGTGTGATTCCCGACCGGCGGTAAATTTGACTAGCTATTTTAGCCTTCTCGTCGTTGTCTTGTCTCGATATACTTTAAGTATGATCTTTGACTGCGACGCCTAGATAAATCTAAAATATCTTAGCCAAATAAGTCCGCGAGCGAAAGCTGATGTGGTGCGATTCCACAACCGACAGTATAGTCTGGATGGGAGAAGACGAAAGGCGTTATTGCCTGGCCGGTTGGTCGTTTTAATTTTATTTTAAGGGGTATTTTATATACTCTTATAAATTCTGAAAGGATTTTTCGGGCCTTGTGTTAACAGCCTTCCAGCTTCTCTAATTTTTATAAATTGGAGGAACCTGTTATGACAAATACGCGCAAAATGGCGATAGTAGCGGCTCTATCTGCACTATCTTTCCTGCTCATGTTCTATCAAATCCCTTTGGTAGCCGAGTTTCTAAAATTGGATTTTTCGATTATTCCGATTTTATTAGCCTTGGTTCTCTTGGATTTTAAGAGTTCTGTAGCAGTTTTGCTCATCCGCTCTGTTTTAAAATTGTCCTTAAATGGTCATGGAGTGGAAACCTTGATTGGTTTGCCAATCAATATTGTGGCGATTCTGGTCTATGTCATCTTCTTTGCTCTTTTCTGGGAAAAGAAGAGAGATTTGATGAGCTATTTGCTTGCATCTTTCCTAGGGATTCTTTCCTTGACTGCAAGTATGCTGGCGCTGAATGCTTTTTATGCCATTCCGCTTTATGCTCGTTTTGCAAATTTTGATATCGGTCAGGTCATTGGTGTAAGTAAGTATCTGCTGACCATGATTGTTCCCTTTAACCTATTAGAAGGAGTAATCTGGGCGGTGGCTTTCTGGCTGATTTACACGCTGTTGACGCCCGTTCTAAAACGCTATGAAAAATAAACAATCTTATCTAACAAAGGGCTCTTTTGCCCTTTTACTTTTCGTTATACTAGGCTACATGGTCAAGTTTTATCCAGAGCAGCTGGTTGCCTTTGATAGCCCGATTCAGACCTGGCTACGGGGAGACTTGCCTGCCTTCTTGACGACATTTTTCAAACTGGTTACTAGTTTCATTGACCCACTAGGAATCATTATCTGGGTTTCAGCTCTTGCCCTGTTTTTCCTTTATAAAAAATGGAAGCTGGAAGCTGCCTTGCTGGCGGGAAATCTGGTCTTACATGGGATTTTGATTAAGCTGATTAAACTTGTTTACCACAGAAGTCGGCCAAGTATTTCACATTTGGTCGAAGAAGGAGGCTATTCTTTCCCAAGTGGGCATGCCATGGCGACAGCCATTGTTGTTGGGACCTTGATTATCATTGTCCAGCAACGGATGCAAAATCAACAAATCAAACGTCTGGTACAGGGCTTGCTCCTGCTCTTTATCTTGACCATCATGGCATCCAGAGTCTATCTGGGCGTGCACTATCCGACAGATGTAATCGGAGGGGCCTTGCTGGGCTTCGCCATTATCAACATCGAATTTCCTTTTTATGACAAGCTGCGCTTTCAATGGCGTTTCAAGGGAAAGCAGAAATAAATAGAGATGAGAAAGGTTGGCTTTGCCAGCCTTTTTACCTTGACAAAGGAGGCCTCTTCTTTTAAGATAGGAGCAAGTGAGATGAAGAGGAGGTTATACGTTTTGAATCCAGAAATCATCAAGTCGGTTTTAGCTCTTGTGGATGAGATTCCTGCTGGGCGCGTGGCAACCTATGGTCAGATTGCTCGTTTAATTGGTCGGCCTAAAAACGCCCGTTTGGTCGGGAAGATTCTCAGTCAGTCGGAGCATTATGGCGACAAGCATCCTTGCCATCGGGTGGTCAATGCGGCAGGGCGTCTGGCACCAGGCTGGGAAGACCAAGCACACTTGCTTTGGGCGGAAGGAGTGGACTTGAAGGCCAATGGCTTTGTGGACCTCAAGCATTATCAATGGGAGGCATGATTTTCTTCTTTCTTAGTGAAGGGGGAAATTTTTGTTTCTAGGTCCTTTTTTGTGGTAGAATGGAAGGTATGAAATCTTACAATGCTTTGAATGATTATTATCGAAAACTTTTTGGAGAAAAGACTTTTAAGGTGCCTATTGATGCGGGCTTTGACTGTCCCAATCGAGATGGAACCGTAGCGCATGGAGGCTGTACTTTTTGTACCGTTTCGGGCTCTGGTGATGCTATTGTGGCACCAGATGCGCCCATTCGCGAGCAGTTTTACAAGGAAATTGACTTTATGCACCGCAAGTGGCCAGATGTTCGTAAGTATCTGGTCTATTTCCAGAACTTCACCAATACCCATGAGAAGCTTGAAGTGATTCGTGAGCGCTATGAGCAAGCCATTAACGAGCCAGGTGTCGTTGGACTTAACATCGGAACTCGGCCCGACTGTTTGCCTGATGAGACCATTGCTTACTTGGCTGACCTGTCTGAGCGTATGCATGTGACTGTAGAGCTGGGCCTTCAGACAACTTATGAGGAGACTTCGGACCTTATCAACCGTGCCCATTCTTATGAGCTCTATGTGGAGACGGTCCAGCGAGTTCGTAAGCTGGCTCCCAAGGCGGAGATTGTCTCTCACTTGATCAATGGCCTGCCAGGCGAAACCCATGAGATGATGCTGGAGAATGTCCGTCGCTGTGTGACGGACAATGACATTCAGGGAATTAAACTTCACTTGCTTCACCTGATGACCAATACTCGTATGCAGCGGGATTATCATGAGGGGCGACTGCGGCTGCTCAGTCAGGAGGAGTATGTCTCCATTATCTGCGACCAGCTGGAGATTATCCCCGAGCATATCGTCATCCACCGTATCACAGGCGATGCCCCGCGAGATATGTTGATTGGCCCCATGTGGAGCCTCAATAAATGGGAAGTTCTCAATGCCATCGAGGCAGAAATGCGTCGTCGTGGCAGCAAGCAAGGCTGTAAAGCAAAGGAGCAGAAATTCGTATGTTAAGACCTTTACAGATGGCCCATGACTTTTTGGCAGAAGTCGTGACCAAGGAAGATGTCGTAGTGGACGCTACGATGGGCAACGGGCATGACACCCTCTTTCTGGCTCAGTTGGCCAAGCAAGTCTATGCTTTTGACATTCAGGAGCAGGCTGTAGAAAAGACCCGCCAGCGCTTGGCAGAAGCTGGCTTGGACAATGCTCAGCTAATCTTGGCTGGCCATGAGAGTCTGGACCAATATACAGACCATTTCAAGGCTGCTATTTTTAATCTTGGCTACTTGCCTTCGGCGGACAAGTCTGTCATTACAAGACCCGATACGACGCTGGAAGCTCTGGAAAAAGTCTGCAGAGGCTTGGAAAAAGGAGGTCGAGCAGCTATCATGATTTACTACGGGCATGAAGGTGGCGAAGTTGAAAAAGATGCGGTGCTAGACTTCGTCAGTCAGCTGCCCCAGCAGGACTTCACTGTCGCCCTCTACAAGACCATCAATCAGATTAACAATCCGCCTTTTTTGGTTATGATTGAGAAATTAAAAGGAAAATAAGGATTCCAAAGTTTTAAAAACTTTCTGGGGAATCATTTGGAGAAAAATGGATAAACAATATTTGCATGAAAAATTGGCTGGCTTACGAAACAAATACGTCGAGTCTGCCAATGAAGAAACGATTGTTGGCCTTTTGGACGAGGCCAAAATGAATAAAAAAATGCTGCGAATCAAGAAAAAATTGGTGAATCTAGAGATGGAGCGCTGCCAAAAGATGATTGAGCACCGCGACCTATCCAAAATCGATCAAAAGATTTCAGCGCAAAAAGAATTGTTTAAAGAATGCTGCCAGCAGAGATAAGGGAGGTTCAAAGTGGAAATCCTTCTCTACACGATTGTTTTTTTGCTCTTATTGGTTGTATCGAATGTGACCAATCGCTTGCTGCCCCAGCTTCCTTTACCTCTAGTGCAAATTGTGTTAGGAATTTCGCTTGGTTTTCTCCTTCCTCAGGGGAAATTTCATTTAGATACAGAGCTATTTTTGGCCTTGGTAATCGGGCCATTGCTCTTTCGGGAAGCTGAGGAAAGCAATATTACCAGTATTCTCAAGCACTGGCGAATCATTTTGTATTTGATTTTTCCAGTTATCTTTATTTCAACGCTTGGTTTGGGCTATCTGGCTCATCTTCTCTGGGCTGCTTTGCCCTTAGCGGCCTGTGTTGCCGTAGGAGCCGCTTTGGGTCCGACAGACTTGGTTGCCTTTGCTTCCCTATCAGAGCGTTTTTCCTTCCCTAAGCGGGTGGAAAATATCCTAAAAGGAGAGGGATTGCTCAATGATGCGTCTGGTCTAGTTGCTTTTCGTGTGGCTCTTTTGGCCTGGACTACAGGAAGTTTTTCCCTAGGAAAAGCTAGTATATCCTTAGTTCTTTCCATTATCGGTGGTTTTGCCGTCGGGATGGCCAGCGCAGCTCTTAATCGCTGGTTGCATAAACTGCTGATGAGTGCTCATGTATCAGATATTGCTAGTGAGCTCTTGCTGGAGCTGAGCCTACCCTTGGTTACCTTCTTTTTAGCAGAGGAAATCCATGTTTCAGGGATTATCGCAGTGGTCGTCGCAGGTATCTTTAAGGCTAGCCGCTTCAAGCGGATAACGCTTCTGGAAGCTCAGGTGGATTCGGTTACAGAAACCATCTGGAATACAGTGAACTTTATGCTCAATGGCTCTGTCTTTATCATTTTAGGAATAGAGCTGGAGATGATTGCAGAGCCAATCTTAAAGAGCCCGATTTACGATAATCTCTTGCTACTCGTGAGCATTGTCCTTCTGACTTTCCTACTCTTTGCCCTTCGGTTTCTTATGCTGTTCACTTTTTACTTCATTCGAATCAGAAGATTGCACAAGAATGTTGGAAACTACCTGAAGGAAATGCTGCTGCTGACCTTTTCAGGTGTCAAAGGAACAGTCTCCATTGCGACTATTCTTTTGATTCCGAGTCAATTGGAGCAAGATCATCCTTTGTTGCTTTTCTTGGTAGCAGGTGTGACCTTTCTTAGCTTTTTGACAGGTTTGCTCACTCTTCCTCATCTGTCTGAGGAAAGAGAAGATGAAAACGAGCACCTGATGCACATTGCTATTTTAAATGAAGTAGTGAGTGAGCTGGAAGCAGGCCTTAAGCAAACCAAGGCTAAGGCACCTTTCTATGCGGCTATTGACAATTACCATGGTCGTATCGAAAATCTAATCCTTGAACAGGAAGACAAGGCTACTCAGCGAGACTTGGCAGCTCTGAAATTATTGATTTTGAGTATCGAGAATGATGGTCTGGAGCAAGCTTTTGAGGAAGGAAAAATCAGCGACCGTAGCTATCACCTTTATCAGCGTTACCTACATAATATTGAGCAGGGCATCAATCGAAACTTAGTTTCTCGCTTTACCTATATGTTTCTTGTTACGCTGCGCGTATTGCGTATGTTGCTTCATGAGATCGTCACCCTTGGTGTTAGATGGCGCTCTTGGAGGCAGGGTGGAGTTAAGCATCTAACTGCTGAGGATATGGAGGATATAGCAGAGCTTTATCTGTCCAATACCGAAGTCATTATCGAAAGTTTGGAACATCTAAAGGGCATCTATAAGCCTTCTCTAATTACTTTTTTGCAGGAATCTCGACTAAGAGAAACGGAGATCATCGGTAGTGGTGCCTTCATCGAGCGTGTTATTGCGCGATTCAAGCCCAATAACATCTCAGAAATGATCTGGGGCTATTATTTGGAGAGAAAAATTATCTTTGAATATGAGAAAAAGAAATTGATCTCAAGTAGCTATGCTAAACGCTTGCGCCAAAATGTCAATAATTTAGAAAATTACTCACTGAAAGAAAGAGCCAATACTCTACCTTATGACATGGTTAATTACACTAGAGAGCGCTAGAAGATAAGGCTATTCAGTGAGCTCCACTAAAAATTAAATAGAATTCAAAAAGAGAACGGAATACTTTATCCGTTCTCTTCTTGCTTTGTTTTAAAGAGTTTATCAAGACGCATAGCTAAAATCAGTTAGCTTTGGCTTTCATCGAGCTTGGTTTATTCTGCTTCAGTCTTTTTGGCTGATTTGATGAGAATTTTTCCATTGCTGGTCATGATAGCTTTGAGATCTTTTTCGCTTGGATTTTCCAGATAGAAGTCAGTAATAGCATCTTCGATATGGTCCTGAATGGTACGGCGCAGTGGGCGAGCGCCCATTTTTGGATCGTAGCCTAGGTCAACCAATTTTTCCTTGACCTTCTCCGTAACATCCAGATGAATGTCGTTGGTTGCCAAACGTTGATTGACATCGTCCAGCATGAGGTTGACGATCTGCAGCAGATTGTCCTTGCTGAGTGGCTTGAATTCGATAATGCCGTCGAAGCGGTTCATAAACTCAGGACTGAAGAAGTTGCCCAATTCACCCAAGACGGAATTGGTGCGGCCTTCACGCGCTGCTCCAAAGCCAACGCTGGCTTCAGCTTTGCCCGTTCCGGCATTGGATGTCATGATGATAATGGTATCCTTAAAGCTGACAGTCCGGCCTTGGCCATCTGTCAGGCGGCCATCATCCAGAACCTGCAGGAACATGTGCATAACATCAGGATGGGCTTTTTCCACCTCATCCAGTAGAATGAGCGAGTATGGATTGCGGCGGACGCGCTCAGTCAACTGACCAGCCTCCTCATAGCCGACGT
The DNA here is from genome assembly GCF_001578775.1 of Streptococcus cristatus. GTDB lineage: Bacteria > Bacillota > Bacilli > Lactobacillales > Streptococcaceae > Streptococcus > Streptococcus cristatus_A. The sequence continues at coordinate 689,695 of NZ_KQ969062.1, forward strand.
AGCCTGGAGGGGCACCGACCAGCTTGGCTACGCTGTGTTTTTCCATATATTCACTCATGTCAAAACGAATCATGCTGTCAGCCGAGCCAAAGAGCTCAATGGCTAGTTGCTTAGACAGCTCAGTCTTACCGACACCAGTAGGTCCGACAAAGAGGAAGCTGCCGATTGGGCGATTGGGACTTCCCAGTCCGACCCGGTTGCGGCGGATGGCCTTGGCAATCTTATCCACGGCATCATCTTGGCCGATGACATGAGCCTTTAAGTCGCTGGCGAGATTGACCAGTTGAGACTGTTCTTTCTCTTTGAGGTCGCCTACGGGGATATTGGTCTTTTGCTCCACGATATGCTCAATGGTTTTCTCGCTGATAATTGGAATATCGTTATCTAGCACGCTCGTCTTCTGAAGTTCCTTGTATTTGGCAATCTGATCGCGGAAGTAAGCGGCTTTTTCAAAGTCTTCGTCACGGGTTGCCTGAGCCTTGAGGTTTTCGGCCTCAATTAGACGCTGGTCAATAACCTTGGGATCAACAAAGTTGAGGGTCAGATTCATCTTAGAGCCAGCCTCGTCCAAGAGGTCAATAGCCTTGTCTGGCAGGAAGCGGTCTTGGATGTAGCGATTGGAGAGAAGGGCAGCAGCTTCAATGGCCGCATCTGTGTACTTGACGTGATGGTAGTCTTCGTATTTTTTCTGAATCCCTTTGAGGATGGTAATCGTTTCCTCTACTGTCGGCTCGTCTACTTTGACCGGCTGCATGCGGCGCTCGAGGGCTGCATCTTTCTCAATGATACGGTATTCATTGAGGGTAGTAGCCCCAACCATTTGGAGTTCTCCGCGAGCCAAAGCTGGTTTGAGGATATTTCCGGCATCCATATTGCCATCGCCAGCAGATCCAGCTCCTACGATTTCATGGATTTCATCAATAAAGAGAATGACATCTTGACGAGAACGAATCTCGTCCATGAGCTTCTGCATCCGCTCTTCAAATTGACCACGGATACCAGTCCCTTGTACTAGGCTGACAACGTCTAGGCGGATAACTTCCTTGCCTTGGAGTTTGTGAGGTACGTCCCCATCCACAATCTTCTGGGCCAAGCCTTCCACCACAGCTGTTTTTCCGACACCGGGCTCTCCAATAAGGACAGGATTGTTCTTGGTACGACGATTGAGGATTTCGATGACACGAGTAATCTCTTCGTCCCGACCGATGACAGGGTCAATCTCTCCTTTACGGGCGATCTCAGTCACATTGATACCAAACTCTTCCAGCAGGCCTTTTGGCTTTTGCGGAGCCTGTTGGCGTGCTCCGCCTCCATGATTGGAATTGCCACCGTAGCCACCGCCACCGTAGCCTCCTCCAGATTGAGTTGGCGGGATATTTGGATTTGGTTCTTGGGGTTGTTGAAAATTACCAAGACTGTTAAAGAAATCGTCAATAGGGTCAATTCCTTGGTTGTTAGCCTGAGTCAGTCCTCGAAAAAGGCTATTGTTAGGGTCTGTCTTCATGATTTGATAGCAGTTTTGACAAAGGTCAATCTGCTGCTTATTTCCGTTTACATTTGTATAGAGATGGATGGTTGATTCATTGATTTTACAATTTTGACAAAGCATATTCTACCTCTTTCTTTGGCCGTAGATCCACCTATTTTTAAATGGTCAAAAATAGTCAAAGTATTATAGTTTCATTATATCAGTATTCTTGCACAATGCAAGAATTTACTACAAAATCCTCCCTGAGACTGATTTTTTGAGAAATTATAGCTCGAAAAAGAGAAAAAATTGGTCTTTTACTGGTATTTCAGTTTCTTTTTATGGTAAAATAGGAGAGAAGCAAGTAAATAGGAGAAATAAAATGGAATCACATTTAGTTAGAATCATCAATCGTTTGGAAGCTATGGCCAAAGATGGTGGAAATTTAAAACGTAATTTTGAACGTGAAGGAGTAGTTGTTGCCGAAGTGGCGTACAGCTACGACGAAGAAAATGGACCAATTTTTACTCTGCGTGATGTGGCAGCGCGTGAGACTTATACTTTCGATAGTATTGACTTGATTGCCATGGAAATTTATGAATTATTATACTAAAAAGCAGGGTTCTGCTTTTTTATTTTGCTCGTCAAGCTCAGTCTTTAATCTTATAACTTTATATAAGAAAAATGTATAAGTGGGACAGAAGGATTTCTGATATAATGAATAAATATAGTGAAAAAGAAATGAGAAAAGAATGGCAAACATTATTGACGGGAAAGCTTTAGCAGAAAAGCTTCAAGCGAAACTTGCAGAAAAAACAGCAAAATTAAAAGCAGAAACAGGTCAGGAACCTGGTTTAGTGGTGATTTTGGTGGGCGACAATCCAGCCAGTCAGGTTTATGTGAGAAATAAAGAACGGTCCGCTCTAGCTGCAGGCTTTCGTAGTGAAGTTGTGCGTCTGCCTGAGTCAACGAGTCAGAAAGAATTGCTGACCTTGATTGCTAAATATAATCAGGATCCAGCTTGGCACGGAATCCTAGTCCAGCTTCCTTTGCCAGCCCATATTGATGATGAAGCGGTTTTATTAGCCATTGATCCAGACAAGGATGTAGATGGCTTTCATCCAACCAATATGGGGCGACTTTGGTCAGGACATCCCTTGATGATTCCTTCTACACCAGCAGGAATCATGGAAATGTTCCGGGAATATAAGGTGGACTTGGAAGGAAAGAATGCGGTGGTGATTGGCCGTAGTAATATTGTCGGTAAACCTATGGCTCAGCTTCTGTTGTCTAAAAATGCGACCGTTACTTTGACGCACTCAAGGACCCATCATTTAGCAAAAATTGCAAAGAAAGCTGATATTTTAGTGGTGGCTATCGGACGAGGACACTTTGTAACCAAGGACTTTGTCAAGGAGGGAGCTGTCGTTATTGATGTCGGCATGAACCGGGATGAAAATGGCAAGCTGATTGGTGATGTTAAATTTGACGAAGTGGCAGAAGTGGCTAGTCTCATTACTCCAGTTCCAAAGGGAGTCGGACCGATGACCATTACCATGCTAATGGAACAGACTTATCAGGCCTTTGTTAGAAGTTTAGAGAAATAATAGAAAAATAGCATTTGGCTGATCTATTTCTTCTTTCAATTGTTTTTGGTCATCTTGTCGCTAGTGGTATTAGACAAGAAACTATAGAGATAGGCTAAAGCGAGGTTGGGTCAAATTTTCCCCCTCGTTTTCTCATAGGCGAATCTAACTTTTTTATAGGTAGCCTGCCTGATTTTTCTAAATTTTGAAAACATAAGAGAAAATCGTGAAAGCGTTTGAAATTAGTTGGAAAATACAGTATAATAAGATTAGAAAAAGAAACTAGAGGAGGCTTCTCATGGCAGTAAAAGATTTTATGACACGCAAGGTTGTATACATTAGCCCAGACACAACGATTGCGCATGCGGCAGATATTATGCGCGACCAAAAATTGCACCGCTTGCCCGTGATTGAAAATGATAAGCTGGTGGGCCTTGTGACAGAAGGAACAATCGCAGAAGCAAGTCCATCAAAGGCAACGAGCCTATCTATTTATGAAATGAACTATCTTCTGAATAAAACCAAGGTAAAAGATGTGATGATTCACGATGTTGTTACGATTTCCCAGTATGCTAGTCTAGAAGATGCGACTTATTTGATGCTGAAAAATAAAATTGGAATCTTACCAGTTGTTGACAATGAGCAGGTCTATGGAATCATTACGGATCGCGACATTTTCAAGGCTTTTCTAGAAGTGTCTGGTTATGGCGAAAAGGGCGTTCGAATGCGCTTTGTCACAGAAGACGAGGTTGGTGTCCTATCGCATATTATCGCATTACTTGTCGAAGAAAACCTCAATATTTCAAACACGGTCAATATTCCTCGTAAGGACGGTAAAGTTGTCATTGAGGTACAAATTGACGGAGATGTTGACTTGGTTTCCTTGAAGGCCAAGTTTGAAGCACACAATATAAAAGTAGAAGATATTACCCGCACCAGTGCAAAAGTTTTATAAAGTAAGAGCCTCAGTTGAGGCTTTTATTTTCTTGCCAATTGGCTTCCTAAGATGGTATAATCAAGGAACTGCAATCAATGATAGAGGAGAAAAGATGAGTATTTTAGAAGTAAAAAATCTCAGCCACGGTTTTGGTGACCGGGCTATTTTTGAGGATGTATCCTTCCGCCTGCTCAAGGGTGAGCATATCGGCCTTGTCGGTGCCAACGGTGAAGGGAAGTCGACCTTTATGAGTATTGTGACGGGTAAAATGCTGCCGGATGAGGGCAAGGTTGAGTGGTACAAGTATGTGACGGCTGGCTATCTGGACCAGCATGCTGTATTGGAGCAAGGCCAGTCTGTCCGCGATGTTTTGCGCACGGCCTTTGACGAGCTTTTCAAGACAGAGGCCCGCATCAATGAAATCTATATGAGCATGGCTGAGGAAGGAGCCGATGTGGATGCTCTGATGGAAGAAGTGGGCGAGCTTCAGGACCGTTTGGAAAGCCGGGATTTCTATACGCTGGATGCTAAGATTGACGAAGTTGCACGGGCACTAGGTGTTATGGACTACGGTATGGAAAGCGATGTGACAGAGTTATCTGGTGGGCAGCGGACTAAGGTTCTCTTGGCCAAGCTGCTTCTGGAAAAGCCAGATATCCTGCTCTTGGACGAGCCAACCAACTATCTGGATGTGGAGCACATTGACTGGCTCAAGCGCTATCTCCAAAACTATGAGAATGCCTTTGTACTGATCTCCCATGATATTCCTTTCTTGAACGATGTGATCAATATCGTCTACCATGTGGAAAATCAGCAGTTGACCCGCTATTCTGGTGATTATTACCAATTCTTAGAAGTCTATGAGATGAAAAAATCTCAGCTGGAAGCCGCCTATGAACGCCAGCAGAAGGAAATTGCGGATCTCAAAGACTTTGTGGCCCGCAACAAAGCCCGTGTGGCGACTCGTAATATGGCCATGTCCCGCCAAAAGAAACTCGATAAGATGGACATTATTGAGCTGCAAAGTGAGAAACCAAAACCATCCTTCGACTTCAAGCCTGCCCGTACACCTGGTCGCTTTATCTTCCAAGCCAAGGACTTGCAGATTGGTTACGACCGTCCGCTAACCCAACCCCTTAACCTGACCTTTGAGCGCAATCAGAAGGTGGCCATCATCGGAGCAAACGGGATTGGGAAAACAACCCTACTCAAGAGTTTGCTGGGGATTATCCCGCCTATCGCAGGTCAAGTCGAACGCGGGGACTATCTAGAGCTGGGCTATTTCGAGCAGGAAGTCGAAGGCGGCAATCGTCAGACACCGCTGGAAGCAGTTTGGAATGCCTTTCCAGCTCTAAATCAGGCAGAAGTTCGAGCTGCTCTGGCTAGATGTGGCTTGACTTCCAAGCATATCGAGAGTCAGATTCAAGTTCTTTCAGGTGGCGAGCAGGCAAAGGTCCGCCTTTGCCTCCTCATGAACCGAGAAAATAATGTTCTGGTGCTGGACGAGCCGACTAACCACTTGGATGTAGATGCCAAGGAGGAGCTCAAGCGCGCTCTGAAAGAATATAAGGGTAGTATTCTCATGGTATGCCACGAGCCTGATTTCTATGAAGGCTGGATGGATCAAATCTGGGACTTCAATCAACTAACTTAAAAAGCTATTAAGGCGGTTTTGCTTGCAGAGACTAGGAGAACTCACTTAGTCACTTGCAAGCAGCCGCTTTTAATAGCTTTAGTTTTTGATGCCATATAGTTGCAAATGCAACCGTTTTGTGTTATACTTCTTCTTGTCGGGAGTTTTGAATTTTCTGTAAGATATGATCCAACTGAAAGAGTTCATATGAAGTCAGTTGATGCAGACTAGCCTGAATATATCTGTCCTCGTAGCCAATCAGCTTATCATATACTTTTAGTGCAGGAGTCAGTGGATAGAGCTCCTTGAATTTCTTATTCTCTTGCTTGGTCTTTTTGATAATCAAGCCTCTTTCTTCCAGCTTTTGTAGAGAGCGGCTTAGAGTAGTCTTGTCAATCTGAACCAGCTCTGCTAGCTGAGATTGATGGATGGCGGGATGTTCGACAATGCGAGTAAGAATGAGAAAGAGATTATTATCAAGCCCGTATTGGCTAGCCTCTTGATTCATTCTCATCATGGCTTGACGGGAGATGAATCCCATTTGACGAAATAACTGACGGTAATCCATAAGAACTCCTTTGATAGTTGCATTTACAACGATTATATAATAAAGCAAGGACGGAAACAAGTATGTGGCATAAAAAATATTTGCAAGAGTTGGACACGCTGGAGTTTTACAAGCTTTTAAAACTACGAATCGATACCTTTGTCGTCGAGCAAGAGCGAATCTATCATGAATTGGACGAAAAAGACTTGAAAGCTGTTCATATTTTTCATGTTAATGAGCAAGAGGAAGTAGACGCCTATGCCCGCGTGTTTGAGGAAGATGAAAAAGTTGTTTTTGGACGGCTTGTGACAGCTCCGTCAGCCAGAGGAAAGGGCTTGGGGAATAGATTGGTAGAGGAAATTTTGTCTCTTTGTGAGAAAAAGTGGCCGGGAAAAATGATTGAGATTGAGGCTCAGGAGCAAGTCGTGGGCCTTTATGAAAAATTCGGCTTTGTAAGTCAAGGAGAGCCTTTTATCTTTGAATCGACGCCTCATATCAAAATGATTTACAAAAAATAAAAAAATCCAGTTGATGAACCGTTCATAGTGATGGTGTCTCAACTGGATTTTATTTTTTTAAAACATGGAGTATTCATCGGCTAACATGACCGTCTCTCTGCCGTTATTATCCACAACGTAGATCATGCGAGGGTAGAATGGGTCAAATTTATAGGTGAAATCAAAGGAGATGAGTGTATCAAGATGGTCCTCAGAAAAACGAAAAGTCAGCTTTCCTTCGTTATTGATCAACTCGAAGCGAATCAGGTTATTCAAAGGGAAAACATCTTTAAGGAAGTTGTCGATAATGTACCAGAAAGTGTCAATCACATCATCTGGAAGGCTAGTGATAGCGCCAAAGCTGGCATAGCGACCACGAGTATTGGTAAAAGCCATGAGACTCACTCCTTTCTAGAAATTTTGCTGTGGAGGACCAGAAATTGGTCCTCTAGTGCTTTACTAGCAGCATTGATGGTTCTATCATACAAGAAATAAGTAGGAATTGCAAGAAATTGCTTTTTTGCTGGACGAAGGTCTTTTGAGAAAAAAAGCAAGAAAAAAGAGCTTGCGCTCTTTGACAACTTTATCGATTCTTTAGTTCAACATAACGTTTGTACCAAATTTTCACATAAGCATCGGAGAAGGGACCACGTTCGTTGTTGATCCAGTCAACCAGAATCTTAACGTTTTCCTTGAGAATGAAATCCAAATCATCCGAATAGTTCATTTGCCTTTTATGGCGCTCATACTCTTCCACATCAAGCAGCCGTTTTTCTCCGTCTGTGAAGACCTTGACATCTAAATCATAGTCGATATACTTAAGGGCTTCATTGTCCAGATAGTAGGGGCTGGCAAGGTTGCAGTAGTATGAAGTGCCATTATCACGAATCATGGCAATGATATTAAACCAATATTTCTTATGAAAATAGACAATGGCAGGCTCTCGTGTTACCCAGCGCCGGCCATCACTTTCTGTTACCAGTGTGTGGTCATTAACGCCAATAATGGCATTTTCTGTTGTCTTTAGTACCATGGTATCTCGCCAAGTGCGGTGAAGATTCCCATCATGCTTATAACTTTGAATTGTAATAAAGTCGCCTTCTTTGGGAAGTTTCATAACCTACCAACTTTCTACAATTTTTAAGTTTATCCTCTTTATTGTAACATATTTTCATAAAAATGCCTAAGTTTTCATAGAAAATCTTAAAGATATTCTCTTAGAGCGCTGGCAATGTCCGAAAAATCATAGCCTTTGCGAGCCAGAGCTTGGGTCAGACGCTGTTTTAAGTCGTAGCCCTCGTACTTTTTTGAGTACTTGCGGTATTGCTTGTCTAGCTCTTTATAGAGCAGTTCTTGCTGGTTTTCTTGGTCTTCTTCGATGTCTAAATGTTGATAAGCCTCTTTGGCTTGTCCATAGGAAAATCCTTTGTTTATCAGGGCTTGGAGAATTTTATCTTGCAGCGCCTTGCTGGGCAGCTTTCCTTGGTATTTCTTTAAAAGTTTCCCAGCAACTCGCTCAGCTACTTCAGGGAAATCAAATTGTCTTAGCTCTTCTTCGATAATAGTGCTAGAAATCCCTTTTTGACTGAGTTTTTGCTTGAGAACAAAAGCGCCCTTGTCGCCAGTGAGAAGGTTGGATTGGATAAAAGAATTAGCATATTTTCTGTCGTTGATCCAATTTTCTTTTTTCAAAGCGTCCAAGACTTGGCTGATGATGTCTGGCTGGATGTCGTGCTGGGTCAGGTAGTCCTTGACTTCCTTGGCAGTCCTTTGCTTGAAGGAGAGATGATAGAGGGCTAGATTTTTCCCATAGGAAAATTGGGCGTAAGTTTGAATTTCTTTCAACTCTTGCTCCGTGATTTCCATCCTTTTAGATAGCATGAAGTGGACAATAGTGTCTTCTGTAATATAGAGCTTTTCGCTGTCGTCCAACTCCAAGAGGTAGAGCCGTTTTTTCTTTTCGATTTTTGTGATTTTCATAAGAGATTTTGGTAAAATCCTTTCTTTTAGCCAAATGCTTCAAAGGCAGCAATCAAGCGCAGTTTGTCTGTATCAACATCCTTCCGGCCATAGTAGTCAAGAAAGAGCTCTGCGTATTTGGGGTCAGATAAATTATAAGTAAGAGACCAGATGGCCCAGTAAAGGTCAATGTGGCGATCACTGAGGCCAGCGAGACCAACGTCAATAAAGCAGGAGAAGGTGGAAGCGTCTTTCAGAATGAAATTAGGCAAGCAGGCATCTCCGTGAATCAAGGCGTCCGTCGTCAGTAGGTGTCCCTGTTCTTGGATAAGCTGGTATGCTTCCTCACGACTTTGGATATGAAATTGGGGCAGTAAAGCTTTTTGATAAAAGCACCCTTTATGGTAATTTTCCTCTGCTTGCTCTTTATAGTGTTGGAGGCGATGCTGGATTGGAAAATGCTGGGGTTGGAGGCTGTGAAGTTTTCTGAGCGCGGCAGCCATCGTTTGGCAAAGTTCTTCTGGCTGTTGGAGAAAGGCGAGGGCGTCCTTGCCCTCGGCTTCTCTAGTCAGCAGGTAGTCATGGTCTGCTGACAAGTAGTGAATGACAGGTACACCGAGTTCTTGCTTCTCAAACCATTTGGCAAGTGTGGCTTCTTGGGATAACTTGCCTTTTTGGTCGATTTTCAAATAATAGCCCGTATCGGCATAGAAAACACGGGCGCTTGATGTGAGGAGCTGTCGTAAAAGTTGGCTCCCTCTAGATAAGTTCGGATTTGCTCAGGGAAATGGGCGAGTGGAAGAGATATTTTTTCTGCTTTCATACTTTTATTGTAACATATTCTCAACGAATCGACTCTAGCGTGGTATAATAGAGGCATGAATGTAAAAGTGAAGCAAAGAATCCCTCTCAAAATCAAAAAAATGGGAATCAATGGGGAAGGAATTGGATTTTATAAGAAAACGCTGGTCTTTGTGCCCGGTGCTTTGAAAGGCGAGGAAGTCTACTGTCAGGTGACCAAGGTGCAGCGGAATTTTATTGAAGCCAAGCTCTTGACCATCAACAAGCGGTCAAAATTTCGGGTGGAAGCCCCGTGTGAGATTTATGAAAGCTGCGGAGGCTGTCAAATCATGCATCTCCACTATGACAAGCAGTTAGAGTTTAAGGAGGATTTGCTGCGTCAGGCTCTGAAAAAGTTTGCGCCAGCTGGCTATGAAAATTATGAAATCCGTCCGACCATTGGCATGCAGGAGCCGCTCTATTATCGGGCCAAGCTGCAGTTTCAGACTCGGAAATTTAAGGATGAGGTCAAGGCAGGACTCTATGCCCAGAATTCCCACTATCTGGTCTCGCTGAAAAACTGTCTGGTTCAGGACAAGGTAACGCAGGCTATTGTCAATAAGGTGGCTCGGCTTTTAGGTAAATACAGGCTGCCCATCTACGATGAGCGCAAGACAACTGGAGTGCGTACCGTCATGATTCGCAGGGCCAGAAAAACGGGTCAGGTGCAGATGATTTTTGTAACAGGTCGCAAGCTAGACTTTTCTCCAGTCGTCCGAGACCTAGTGGCTGAATTTCCCGAGCTGGAGACAGTGGCGGTCAATTATCATACGAGCAAGTCCAGTGAGATTTATGGGGATAAGACAGAGATTATCTGGGGCGAGGAAGCTATTCAAGAAGGAGTGTTGGACTATGAGTTTTCCCTGTCGCCTCGAGCTTTCTATCAGCTTAATCCTGAGCAGACAGAGGTGCTTTATGGAGAGGCGGTCAAGGCTTTGGATGTGACGGAAGAAGACCATTTGATTGACGCTTATTGCGGGGTTGGGACCATTGGCTTTGCCTTTGCTAGACGGGTCAAATCTCTGCGTGGTATGGACATCATCCCTGAGGCCATTGAAGACGCCAAGCGCAATGCAAAAAAGATGGGCTTTGACAATACACTCTACGAAGCTGGAACGGCAGAGGAGATTATTCCTCGCTGGTACGCTGAAGGTTATCGGGCAGATGCCTTGATTGTCGATCCGCCGCGAACAGGTCTGGACGATAAGCTGCTGGAAACGATTGTCCGCTATGCACCTGAAAAGATGGTCTATGTTTCCTGCAATGTCTCAACCTTGGCGCGCGATTTGGTCAAGCTATGTCAGGTCTACGATGTCCACTACATCCAGTCAGTTGATATGTTTCCCCATACCGCTCGGACGGAGGCAGTGGTGAAATTGGTCAAAAAAGTTAAGTAAAAGAGCGATTTGTTTAGAAACAAGCCTAAATGAACAGCAAAAGAGGCTGGGATAAAAGTCCTAGCCTCTCAATTGTCTTTGGATTG
>NZ_KQ969062.1:700796-737893 GCF_001578775.1 Streptococcus cristatus
GCGATTTCTGTCCCACTCTCTTTTGAGTTAGAGGATTATAGCTTGATTATAGCTTGATTTCAGTGTTTTGGAGAACCTTTTGGGCATCGGCAACGATTGTGTCGAGGATTTCTCTACACGGACGAATTTCCTTGACTAAGCCTGCGATTTGGCCACTCATCATAGAGCCATGCACGGTATCTCCTTCGTAAACAGCTTTAGAAAGAGAACCGATGGTGATTTCTTCGAGTTCGTCACGATTGGTGCCTTTGTTTTCTAGTTCGATATAGTGGTCGGTCATTTCATTACGGATACAACGAACCGGTGCACCAGCAATACGACCAGTCACGGCAGTAGCAGTATCATTGGCTGCGACAATGGCATCCTTGTAACCTGCTGAAATTGGGCATTCTTCAGATGCTAGGAAGATAGTCCCCATCTGAACCCCTTGCGCACCGAGGACAAAGGCAGCAGCGAGACCACGACCATCGGCAACCCCACCTGCAGCGATGACTGGAATATCAACGGAGTCAACAATCTGAGGAATGAGAGCCATAGTATTGGTTTCACCGATATGGCCACCAGCTTCAGAACCTTCGGCAATCACGGCATCAACTCCGAGCTCTTGCATTTTTTGCGCGTGTTTGACACTGGCAATAACAGGGATAACCTTGATACCTGCCTCTTTCAGATAAGGCATGATGAATTTTGGTGTACCAGCCCCAGTCGTTACGACAGGAACTTTTTCCTCAATGATGACTGTCACAATATCCTTGATATTTTTCATCATGAGCATAACATTGACGGCAAATGGCTTGTCAGTCAATTTACGCAGTTCACGGATTTCTTCGCGCAACTGCTCACCTGTCATTCCTCCTGAAGCAATGATTCCCAGTCCGCCAGCTTCGGAAACAGCTGCCGCCAGTTGGTAGTGGGAAATCTGAGCCATAGCTCCTTGGAAAATAGGGTACTTAATGTTCAACAATTTTGTAATAGACATGGGGCAACTCCTTTATTCTGTATTTAAAATCATTATATCACTATAATAAAGCGTTTTCAATGAAGCAGTGACTTGGCAAAAGATAGAAGTTTGTGAAAGAAATCTCAGAAATTCTTGATAGGACTGGCTTTTCCTTGTGAAACTAAATTTATCAGTGTCCTTATAACAATAACTTATAGCCTATTAGAATTTGTTATATTCTCCAAGCTCAGATCTGAGCAAGTGATGGAAAGGATTTTTATTGGCCGCATCTTTTGTGATATAATAATAAAAAACACACGGAGGTAGGGCATATGGATAATGTGATTGATTTGTCTATTCCAGTGGCAGAAGTGATTGAGAAGCAGCCCGAAGTTTTAGATGTCTTGGTCGAGTTGGGCTTTAAGCCTCTGGCCAATCCTGTCATGCGCAATACAGTCGGGCGTGTGGTTTCTATCAAAAAAGGAGCCAGCATGAACGGTATTGACCTGGATAAAATCAAGCAAACTCTGGAATTAAACGGCTATGAAGTGGTGGGGATTTAGGCATGGCTACTGAACGCATTGAAGTCCTTAAGTCTATCTTGCTGGACCTACATAACGGTGCTTCGGCAGAATCTGTTCAGGAGCTTTTCAACGAGCATTTTGCTGGTGTGTCCGCTATCGAAATCAGCTTAATGGAGCATGAACTAATGAACTCAGATACAGGAGTGACCTTTGAAGATGTCATGTCCCTCTGCAATGTCCATGCCAACCTCTTTAAAGGCGCTATTCAGGATGTAGAGGTGGCTGATACCGACCATCCAGGCCATCCGGTTCAAGTCTTCAAGCAGGAAAATCTAGCGCTACGGGCTGCCCTTATGCGGGTTCGCAGGCTCCTATCTACCTATGAAAGCACAGAAGATGAGGAGATTCTTCCAGAAATCCGCAAGGGACTCCAGCGTCAGCTGAGTTTGGTGGGACAGTTTGATATCCACTATCAGCGTAAGGAAGAGCTCATGTTTCCTATCATGGAAAGCTACGGTCACGATTCGCCGCCCAAGGTCATGTGGGGGGTAGATGACCAGATTAGAGACCTTTTCCAAGAGGTTAAGATTGCTGCAGAGCAGCTGCCTGATACTTCGATTCAAGAAGTTAAGGACAATTTTGAGACTTTTGCGGCTGAGTTTGAAGCTATGATCTTCAAGGAAGAGTCCATTTTATTGATGATTCTCCTCGAGTCCTTTACTCAGGATGACTGGCTCAAGATTGCTGAGGAGAGCGATGCTTATGGCTATGCCATTATCAAGCCAACGGAGAAATGGGAGCCTGCGCGGCACAAATTCTCGGAGGAGGAAGCTGGGAAGGCTGCTGATGCAGGCAGCGAAGTGGCAGCTAGTAGAGAGCAGCCTAGTGATGGCAGATTTCAGCAGGTCATTGATACGCCGAATGGACAGGTCACCATTTCCTTTGAGCCTAAGGAAAAGAAGGAGACGCCTGTCAGTCGGGACAGTCAGCAACCTTTTGGCCAGGGCTATTTGTCGGTGGAGCAGGCAAACCTAATCTTGAATCATCTGCCTCTGGAGATTACTTTTGTCAATAAGGACGATATTTTCCAGTATTATAATGACAGCGTGCCGGCGGACGAGATGATCTTCAAGCGGACGCCGTCCCAGATAGGGCGCAATGTCGAGCTCTGTCACCCGCCTAAGTTTTTGGACAAGGTGCGGCGGATTTTCAAGGCCCTGCGCGAGGGTCAGCGGGACAAGTTTGAGATGTGGTTCAGGTCGGAATCGCGGGGCAAATTTGTCCATGTGACCTATGCGGCGGTGCGGGATGAAGCTGGGGAATTTCAGGGGGTGCTGGAGTATGTGCAGGACATTCAGCCCTTCCGTGAGATAGATAGTGATGTTTATCGTGGTTTAGATTAGAAAGAAGGAGCAATGACTTACGAACAAGAATTTTTAAGGGATTTTGAAGCTTGGGTCAAGACCCAGGTTATGATCAATGAAATGGCGCTCAAGGAGAGTCAGGCTGTCTATGAGGCAGATCAGGACGAGCGGGCCCGAGAGGCCGCTATTCGCTATGAAAGCCGTCTGGATGCCTATCAGTTTCTCTTGGGTAAGTTTGCCAATTATCAGGCAGGCAAGGGATTTCACGACCTGCCGGAGGAACTTTTGGGCGAGAGAAGTTATTGATTTTTCACTGAAAAGGTGATAGAATAAGTTCATCAGAGGTGTTTTGAGTCAAGCATTTTACAGAAAGTGGCGGTGCTGAGAAGTCCACAAATGTGTCAAAGCTAGTTGCTGATGGAAGAAAATGAAATAAACAAAGTTGCGGGCATCTGCCCGAAATTGGGTGGTACCGCGGATAAACACATTCGTCCCTTTCTAGTCTGACTAGGAAGGGATTTTTATATCAATGAGGTGTAATAATGGAATTTAGGACAAGAGATCAAAGGATAGAGCAAGTTTTCTCAGAAAAGAATATTTACGAAGTGCCAAATTTTCAGCGTGATTTTTCATGGCAAGAAAAACAATATAAGGATTTTATTTCAGATATAAAGAAGAATCTCACATTGTCCGTTAATGGGGATAAAATTGTATTTAAGTCAGAAATAACAGATTATTTTTTTGGAACAATTTTGATAGTTGGTAATGAAACAAAAGCCAGAGTCGAAAATCCGTATAAGGTTATTGATGGACAGCAACGTCTTACAACTATGACTTTATTTTTAACATGTATTAAAGATATTATAGATTCATATAATGATAAACTGTCGGAAGGCCAATTTTATTCACATGATTATGATTCTAATTTATTTTTTTCTCATACTTCTGAAGGTAATTCAACATTAAAAATTAGATTAGTGAATAAAAATCTGAACCCTATTCTCCCATATGATATTTTGAAACTCGAACCGCATGACGCATCTAATGAAAAAACAACAAATACCTCTCAAGAGACTTTAAGAAATGCTTTTCACTTTATTAAAAATCAGTTATCACAAGAATGTCTCTTAGAAGGAGTAATAAAAAAAGGATCTGATTTCCAATGGGACATGAAGGAGTATATCCGGTATATTGATTATTTAGGAAAACAATTACTTAATTCAACAGTTATTTGTATCTATTCCGTAGATGAAAAAGATGTTAATAAGATTTATCAAAATTTTAATTCTAAGGGATTAAGACTTAGTGACATTGATTTAATTAAAAGTCGAATTTTTGAAGTTTTACATGATGACTATGATGAAACTTCCAGAAAATGGAATTATATAACCGATACAATTTATAAAATTGATGAAAGTATTTCTGATTTTTTCTATTATTATTTTAATTCTCGCGGTATAAAAACAAGCCAAACTAACTTATTTCAAACTTTTTCAAATAAAATTAAAGAAACTGATTATAGTAGTTTTTTAGATGATTGTTCAAAGTATGTTGATTTCTATAGAGTGATTTGTAGTCCTAACGAAAATGACTTAATTTTTAAAATAGAAAATTATTTTAATCAAGATAATAATTATATTGTTAAAGAGAACTTATTAATTTTAAAAACTTCAGGATATTCGCAATTTAGAATGGCTTTTTTAAGTTTATTCAATGCAATGAATGATGGTAGAATATCAGGAAAACAATTTAAATCCATTATAGATTTAATAACCAAGTATAATGTATTAAATTCAATAAAAGCTTCTGGAGATGGTTCAAAAACAAATAAAAGCCAATCGATTTATAGAAAAATGTCAGTTGAATTTAATAAAGAAGTAATAAATACCGATTCTTTGAATAATCTGTTGAAAAAAGATTTAAGAAGTCTTGCACCACGTCTTGACTCTGTTAAAAAAAGTGATAAAGTATTTGATAAAGGAAATAAAATAAAGAGTAAAGGTGATAAAAAAGCTAGAGATTTATCGAAATATATTCTTATTACTCTTGAATCAGAGAAAATGATTAAAGAGTGCAAGAATACAGCCAATAAATCACTAAAATTTTTACATGATTTATCGATTGAACACATTATTGACAGGGAACAACAGAACGAAATAGGAAATATTGTTTATGATATAGGCAATCTGGTTCTGTTAGAAAACGCTGAACATACAAACTCTAAAGATAAGAAGAAGATGTATAAAAATTCTAAACTTTATCTTATTAAAGATATACGAGGAGAAATAGATAAATTTAGTATAGAATCAATAAAAGCTCGTCATAATGAACTTTTGGAAGAATTCTATAAGATTGTTACTCGCTAGAAAGGACAAACACATGTCTAAAGAACTTTCACCTAAATACAATCCAGCCGAGGTTGAGGCTGGTCGTTACCAAAAATGGCTTGAAGCTGATGTTTTCAAGCCTTCAGGAGATCAAAAGGCTAAGCCTTATTCGATCGTTATTCCACCACCAAACGTAACTGGGAAACTTCACCTTGGTCACGCTTGGGATACAACTCTTCAGGATATCATCATCCGTCAGAAGCGCATGCAAGGCTTTGATACCCTTTGGCTTCCGGGGATGGACCACGCGGGGATTGCCACTCAGGCTAAGGTCGAGGAGCGCTTGCGTGGTGAGGGTATTACCCGTTATGACCTCGGTCGTGAGAAATTCCTCGACAAGGTCTGGGAATGGAAAGACGAATATGCGACAACTATCAAGGAACAATGGGGAAAGATGGGTCTCTCTGTAGACTACTCTCGTGAGCGTTTCACCCTTGATGAAGGTTTGTCGAAAGCTGTTCGCAAGGTTTTTGTCGAGCTTTACAAGAAAGGCTGGATCTACCGTGGTGAGTTTATCATCAACTGGGACCCAGCAGCTCGCACAGCCCTTTCTGATATCGAGGTTATCCACAAGGATGTTGAAGGGGCCTTCTACCACATGAACTACATGCTAGAAGATGGCTCACGCGCCCTAGAAGTTGCGACAACCCGTCCTGAGACTATGTTTGGGGACGTTGCCGTTGCGGTCAATCCAGAAGACCCACGCTACAAGGACTTGATTGGGAAACATGTCGTCCTTCCAATCGCTAATAAATTGATTCCAATCGTTGGAGATGTACACGCAGACCCTGAGTTTGGTACTGGTGTCGTGAAAATCACACCTGCCCACGATCCGAACGATTTCTTGGTTGGTCAACGTCATAACTTGCCACAAGTCAACGTCATGAACGATGATGGAACCATGAATGACTTGGCCTTCGAATTTGCAGGTATGGATCGTTTTGAAGCTCGTAAGGCAGTCGTTGCTAAGTTGGAAGAAATCGGCGCCCTCGTTAAAATCGAAAAACGTGTCCACAGCGTTGGTCACTCAGAGCGTACAGGTGTCGTGGTTGAGCCACGTTTGTCTACTCAATGGTTCGTTAAGATGGACCAATTGGCGAAAAATGCTATTGCCAACCAAGACACAGAGGACAAGGTAGAATTTTACCCACCTCGTTTCAACGATACCTTCCTCCAATGGATGGAAAATGTTCACGACTGGGTTATCTCTCGTCAGCTCTGGTGGGGTCACCAAATCCCTGCTTGGTACAATGCTGAGGGTGAAATGTATGTCGGTGAAGAAGCGCCAGAAGGTGACGGATGGACTCAGGACGAAGATGTCTTGGATACTTGGTTCAGTTCTGCCCTTTGGCCATTCTCAACTATGGGCTGGCCTGATGAAGAAAGCAGTGATTTTAAGCGCTATTATCCGACTTCTACTCTGGTTACCGGCTATGATATTATCCCATTCTGGGTGTCTCGGATGATCTTCCAAGGTCTGGAATTTACCGGCAAGTCGCCATTTAGAAATACCTTGATTCACGGGCTGATTCGCGATGAAGAAGGCCGCAAGATGTCCAAGTCTCTGGGCAATGGGATTGACCCCATGGACGTCATTGATAAATACGGGACCGACAGCCTGCGCTGGTTCTTGTCAAACGGTTCTGCACCAGGCCAAGACGTCCGCTTCTCTTACGAGAAAATGGATGCTTCATGGAACTTCATTAACAAGATTTGGAACATCTCTCGCTACATCCTCATGAACAATGATGGCTTGACCCTTGAGCAAGCAACAGCCAATGTCGAAAAGGTTGTCAATAAGGAAGCTGGAAACGTCACTGACCGCTGGATTCTCCACAACCTCAATGAAACAATCGGCAAAGTCACTGAAAACTTTGATAAATTTGAGTTTGGTGTCGCTGGCCACATCCTCTACAACTTTATCTGGGACGAGTTTGCGGACTGGTATGTTGAGTTGACCAAGGAAGTCCTTTATAGCGATAACGAAGAAGAGAAAGTCATCACACGTTCTGTTCTCCTTTACACTTTGGACAAGATCCTTCGTCTCCTTCACCCAATCATGCCATTCGTGACAGAGGAAATCTTTGGACAAATCTCAGAAGGCTCTATCGTTACAGCGGAATACCCAACTGTCAATCCAGCCTTTGAAGACCTTGCTGCCCACACTGGTGTGGAAAGTCTTAAAGACTTGATCCGTGCTGTTCGGAATGCGCGTGCTGAAGTAAACGTAGCACCAAGTAAGCCTATCACAATCCTTGTTAAGACTAGCGATATCGATTTGGAAGCCTTCTTTAACAGCAATGTCAACTACATCAAACGCTTCACAAATCCAGAACACTTGGAAATCGCATCAACCATCCCTGCACCTGAACTCGCTATGTCAAGCGTCATCACTGGAGCAGAAATCTACTTGCCACTGGCTGACCTCCTCAATGTCGAAGAAGAACTGGCTCGTCTCGATAAAGAACTCGCTAAATGGCAAAAAGAACTGGATATGGTCGGTAAAAAGCTCTCTAACGAACGCTTCGTAGCCAACGCCAAACCAGAAGTCGTCCAAAAAGAACGCGACAAACAAGCCGACTACCAAGCTAAATACGACGCGACAGTGGCGCGTATTGATGAGATGAAGAAGTTGGTGAAATAAAGCTGGCAACATGTATTTTTTAGAAAAAGGAGAAAAATTTAAATGAATTTTAAAAATGTAGTAGAAATATTGGCCGGTCTTATTACATACGGGATACCTGTTTTATCATTTTTATGGCAAATAAAAAGTGACTTTACTGATAAGAAACAGATAGAATCGATTGTATCTAATTATAATTATCAAAACAATTCAAATTTTGACTTCAAGGATATAAATATTCAAAATGGTTACATTCAAGTTAATAATCCACAGAATATAAATATAGAATTAAAGAATGAGCTTGATAAATTTGAGGAGAAAATATTAGAAGATAAAAAATTTTTATCAGACAATTTATACATAATATCTTTTTTGATTATTTCTTTTATTTTTATTTTCAATTTAATTATTAATGATTGGAGTGATTTCAAAAATATATCTTCGGTTTGGGAAACAAATATAATTAAAGATAATCTAGTTTTATCGTTTGATTCAACTTTGAAGCAAGTGTTATTAATGGTTTTAATCTATATTATCTTAGTAGTTGTTAAGTACTTGCTAGATAAGCAAAGTCTCATCAAAACTTTAGGGTTTATATTAGCTTTCGTTTTATACTTATTTACTTATTTAGATATTAAGGACGGTTTTATACAGCTTTTTAAATATCCTATTATTTTATCTGATTTCTCAATGTTTATTTCATTGCTTGTAGCATTAATTATTCTGTCCTTTTTATTCTTTAGTCTGAAAACTCTAATTGAAAGATTATGCAGTTTGATTTTAGTATACAAGTCTAAAATAAAAACAACACTTATTAACACCATTTCTTCTATAAGTGTAGTTATCGCTCCAATATTTATTCTTGTTATAAAGTTTATATTTAAATAATAATTACCAATTATTTTAGTGTAATATATAATAGTGATAATAAAGGATTGAGAATGTAATATCAGCCTTAATTGATGAAAAGAATAGATTTTCTATTATTGTACTATCCTTAGTATTTTCATAGAAAAATCAATATTTTAGAAAGCAGGTTACTACATGACAAATTCTGTCAGTTAGAACCGACCTGATAACTACAACATAACAGCTTTCTTCATACATGTTGGGGAAATTGAGTTGGGATTTAACCAAGCCAATGAGTTTAGAGTTCGTATATAGCTGAATTTGATATTATAGCTTCTAATTTATTCTGTATAAAATTTTGCTCATTTTATGATTTACAGGCTCTAGGATTTCTGTGATGGATAAAACCATTGTAGAAATTCTGGGGCCTATTTTTTTCCCCTCCCCAGCCTACACTTGTGGTATAATATTGTCAGTAAAAGAGAAAGTAGGAGCGTGTATGAAAACTCCATTTATCAGTCGTGAGCGCTTGGCGGAGCTGACCGCGCAATTCCCAACGCCTTTTCATCTGTATGATGAGAAGGGGATTCGAGCGAGAGCACGGGCTTTGCATGAGGCTTTTGCTTGGAATTCTGGTTTTAAGGAATATTTTGCAGTCAAGGCGACACCGAATCCTGCTATTTTAAAAATCCTCAAGGAAGAGGGCTGCGGGGTGGACTGTGCCAGCTATGTAGAATTGCTCATGAGCCAAAAGTTGGGCTTTGCTGGGAATAAGATCATGTTTTCGTCCAATAATACGCCAGCCGAGGAGTTTCGTCTTGCGCGGGAGCTGGGAGCGACCATCAATCTTGATGCTTACGAAGACGTGGCTTTCTTGAAGGAAGTGGCTGGGATTCCCAAAGTGATCTCTTGCCGCTACAATCCCGGTGGTGTCTTTGAGCTGGGGACTAGTATCATGGATCATCCAGAGGAAGCCAAGTTTGGTATGACTAAGGCGCAGCTGATTCAGGCTTTCAAAGAGCTCAAGGAGCTGGGAGCAGAGACATTCGGTATTCATGCCCTCTTAGCCTCTAATACTGTCAGCAATGACTATTATCCAGCACTGGCTCGGCAGCTTTTTGAGCTAGCTGTTGAGGTTTTAGAATCGACGGGAATTAAGCTAGACTTTATCAATCTGTCTGGCGGTGTCGGAGTCAACTACCAGCCTGATGGCGAGGAAAATGACATTGCGGTCATCGGTCAAGGAGTTCGCCAGGCTTATGAGGACATCTTGACACCAGCTGGTCTGGGGCAGGTCAAGATTTTCACCGAGCTGGGGCGCTTTATGCTGGCGCCTTTCGGTCTCTTAGTGACCAAGGTGACTCACAAAAAGCACACCTATCGGACTTATCTGGGAGTGGATGCTTCTGCGGTCAATCTCCTGCGTCCTGCTATGTACGGAGCTTATCACCATATTACCAATATGGATCGGCCAGAGGGACCGACGGAGATTGTCGATGTGGTCGGCAGCCTCTGCGAAAACAACGACAAATTTGCCATCCAGCGGGAGCTACCTGTCAGTCAGATTGGCGATACGCTGGTCATTCACGATACCGGTGCCCACGGCTTCTCCATGGGTTACCAATATAATGCCAAACTGCGTTCTAGCGAGATTCTCCTAGAGGAAAATGGTCAGGCTCGCATGATTCGCCGGGCAGAAAGGCCAGAAGATTATTTCGCGACTCTCTATGGCTTTGATTTTGAAAAATAGAGATAATTTGGTATAATTAAGAGTAATGTAAAAAATGAAACAGGAGTTCGGATTATTATGAATACATTGTTAGCAATTTTATTGATTATGCTGGCTTTCTTTGGTGGGATTTTGCTTGGTATGTACTTGCTTCGCCGTCAGGTCGAAAAGGAATTTGCGGAAAATCCACGTCTCAATGTAGAAGCGGTGCGGATGTTGCTCAGTGCCAATGGTCAAAAACCAAGTGAAGCACGCGTTCAACAAGTTTACCGTCAAATCATCAACCAACAAAAAGCAGCAGTTGCTAAAAATAAAAACAAAAAATAAGCTTCTCTCAGCCGCTCTTTGGTGGCAGACGGAGATTTCTATATAAAAAATGGGGATTTGGGCTAGGCTTCCAATCCCTTGTTTTAGAAAGAAGACTGTATGGATAACCGACCGATTGGATTTTTAGACTCTGGGGTGGGCGGTCTGACTGTTGTCCGTGAATTGATTCGGCAACTCCCCCATGAGGAAGTGGTTTATATAGGTGATTCGGCTCGGGCTCCATATGGTCCTAGGCCGGCGGAGCAGATTCGAGACTATACTTGGCAGTTGGTCAATTTTCTCTTGACCAAGGATGTTAAGATGATTGTCATTGCTTGCAATACTGCCACAGCTGTTGTCTGGGAGGAGGTCAAGGCTAAGTTGGACATTCCTGTCCTCGGTGTGATTTTGCCCGGAGCCAGCGCTGCTATCAAGTCTACGACTGGTGGCAAGATTGGGGTCATCGGGACTCCTATGACGGTTCAGTCCGACATTTACCGAAAAAAGATTGAGGTTCTATCTCCCGAGATGGAGGTGCAGAGTCTGGCTTGTCCTAAGTTTGTCCCGCTGGTGGAGTCAAATGAGCTCCAGTCCAGCCTGACCAAAAAGGTGGTCTATGAGACTCTCCATCCTCTGGCGGGCAAGGTGGACACCCTTGTCTTGGGCTGTACTCATTATCCTTTGTTGCGGCCGATTATTCAAAATATGATGGGGCCGAGCGTCAAGCTGATTGACAGCGGGGCTGAGTGTGTACGGGATATTTCTGTCCTGCTCAATTATTTTGAAATCAATCGTAGCCGCGACAAGCACGAACTGAATCATCGTTTTTATACTACAGCCAATGCTAAGAGATTTGCGGAAATCGCAGAAAACTGGCTGAATCTGAAAGTCAATGTGGAGCATGTGACCTTATGACAAAAAACATTTATGAATACAAAGATGCCTCTGACTGGTATGTAGCTGAATGGGGGCAAAGTGCCTCTTACAGTGAATTTGAGCAGGTGCCAGCAGAAGCTTCTGATATTTTAGACCGCTTAGAGAGTATTTTGGCGGAAGAAGAGCTAGGCCTGCCCTTAAATATCACGGTCATTCGCTATGGCTCAGCCTTTCGTTTTTTGACCTTCTTGCTGGATATTTTAAATCAGGAAACGGGTCGAAGCTTGGAATTGTTGCAGCGACAGGGAGCCCTTCTCTTGGTTGAAGGGGGCAAATTGCTCTATGTCCATCTGCCGCAAACTGGTGTGGATTTACAAGCCTTTCTAGGAGCAAAAGATGTCAAGGATACTCTCTTGATTGCGACGCGCAATGAGGGCAAGACAGCAGAGTTTCGTAAGCTTTTCGGGAAGTTGGGTTACGAGGTAGAAAATCTGAATGACTATCCTGATTTGCCAGAAGTGGCTGAAACAGGCATGACCTTCGAAGAAAATGCCCGCCTCAAGGCTGAAACGATCAGCCAGTTGACTGGCAAAATGGTTTTGGCAGATGATTCAGGCCTGCAAGTGGATGTCTTGGGTGGCCTACCAGGCGTCTGGTCGGCTCGCTTTGCTGGCGTTGGTGCGACAGATGATGAAAATAACATCAAGCTCCTGCATGAGCTGGCCATGGTCTTTGATATTAAAGACCGCTCTGCTCATTTCCACACGACTCTGGTGGTCGCAAGTCCAGATAAGGAATCCTTGGTGGTCGAAGCGGATTGGCCAGGCTACATTGCCCATGAACCCAAAGGCGAAAATGGCTTTGGCTACGATCCTTTGTTCTTGGTCGGAGAGACAGGAAAAACGTCAGCTGAGCTGACAATTGAAGAGAAAAATGCCCAGTCCCATCGTGCGCAAGCAGTGCAAAAATTAATGGAGGTATTTCCAGCATGGCAAAGCAAACAATCATCGTAATGAGCGATTCCCATGGGGACCGTGCCATTGTCGAAGAAATGAAACATCATTATCTAGGGAAAGTCGATGCTGTTTTCCATGATGGAGACTCAGAATTGCCTTTTGAGGATGAAGTCTGGGAAGGAATCCATGTCGTGGCGGGCAATATGGACTTTTATCCTGGTTATCCAGAGCGGCTGGTGACAGATTTGGATGGGACCATTATTGCCCAGACCCACGGGCACCTTTTCAATATCAACTTTAGCTTCCAAAAGCTGGATCTGTGGGCTCAGGAAGTGGGGGCAGATATTTGTCTCTATGGCCATTTGCATGTTCCAGATGCTTGGATGCAAGGCAAGACTCTCTTTCTCAATCCGGGCTCCATTAGCCAGCCTCGTGGTTCGATCAACGAACGCCTCTACGCTAAGGTAGAGATTGACGATGACCGCTTTAAAATTGATTTCTATACGCGAAATCATGAGCTCTATCCAAGCTTGTCCAAGGAGTTTGCCCGATGATTGCTAAGGAATTTGAAGATTATCTGCTGCAACATGAAGACACTTTTTTGACACCTGGGGAGAATCTAGCGGTCATGATTGACACGCACAATGTGGATCATGCTATTCTCTTGCTTAGCCAGATGACCTATTCGCGCATTCCAGTGGTGACTGCGGAGAAAAAGTTCGTTGGCACCATTTCTCTGACGGATATCATGGCCTATCGGATGCAGCATGAGCTGGCAGAGGAAGAGTTTATGTCTATGGATATTGTCCACATGACACGAATGGATGGTCTGACTGTCGAGCCAGATTACAAGATTGAGGACGTTTTACACAAGTTGGTGGATGAGTCGTTCCTGCCTGTTGTGGATAAAGAACAACATTTTTATGGCATCATTACTAGAAAGTCGATTTTAAAAGCTGTTAACTCGTTGATGCATACCTTCACGAGTCAGTATGAGATTTCCAAAAAATGAAAGAACATATCACTCCTTTTTTAGAACAAAAAAATATCTCAGAAAATTCAAAATTAGCCTATTCCTACGATTTGGAGCAATTTGTCAATGAAATCCATAGCAAGGTGACGGAAACCAATTTGCGGATTTATCAAGCCTCTATCAAGGATTTCAAGGCAGCTGTCCAGAAGCGGAAGCTCTCAGCGGTCAATCAATTTCTCTATTATCTTTATGAGAACAAGATGATTGGGGAATTTCACCGCTTAACCCTGCCAAAAGTCGCTATTTCCAAGGAACTGGGAAACGAGCTGATGGACTTGTCAGCCTTTTGGGAAGCTTCTGCAGTACCACAAGGCCGGTTGATAGCGCTCTTGATTTTGGAAATGGGTCTCTTGCCAAGTGAAATCCTGCAGGTCAAGGTTGAAGATGTCAATCTTGATTTTCAGGTTTTACGGATTGAGAAGGCTGGGCAGAAGCGGATTATTAAAATCCCTGAAAGTCTGACGAGCGAGTTGGGCGATTATTTGACAGGGACTTATTTATTTGAAAAGAATGGCAAGTCCTATTCACGCCAGTGGGGCTTTCGCCAGCTGGAGGCTTTCTTGATCGAGCAGGGGCAGGCCAGCTTGTCGGCTAAAAGCCTGCGGGAGCAATTTATCCTGCGTCAGCGGGAAAAGGGTGTCGGCATCTATGATATTGCTCGTGATCTGGGCTTGAAGACAGTTATTACATTAGAAAAATACAGATAAGAATGGATATCAAGTTAAAAGATTTTGAGGGGCCGCTGGACTTGTTGCTCCACCTCGTATCCAAGTATCAGGTGGATATTTACGATGTGCCCATTACCGATGTCATCGAGCAATATCTGGCTTATGTGGCCACCTTGCAGGCCATGCGGCTAGAAGTAACGGGGGAATACATGGTCATGGCCAGCCAGCTCATGCTGATCAAGAGTCGCAAGCTCTTGCCCAAGGTGGTGGATCAGGTGGATTTGGAGGACGATCTGGAGCAGGATTTGCTGAGTCAGATTGAGGAATATCGGAAGTTTAAGTTGCTGGGGCAGAAAATGTCCCTCCAGCATGAGGACCGGGCTCTTTACTACTCCAAGCCCAAGCTGGAACTGGTCTATGAAGATGCTGAACTCTTGCATGATAAGACAGCCGTTGATCTCTTTTTAGCTTTTTCCAAGGTGATGACCAAGAAGCAGGAGGAGTTTTCTAAGAGTCACACAACCATTGTGCGAGATGAGTATAAGATCGAGGACATGATGGAAGTGGTGCGCCAGCGCTGTCGGGCTCACAAACGACTTGCCCTGCAGGATATTTTCGCAGAAACCAAAGACATGAATGAAGTGATTACGCTCTTTTTAGCAACCTTGGAGTTAGTCAAGGTGCAGGAGGTGCAGGTCATTCAGGAAGAAAATTTTGGAAATATTTATTTAGTAGGAAGAAAGAATGAGTAAATTAGCAGAGATTGAAGCCCTGCTTTTTGTGGCGGGGGAAGACGGTCTGAAGGTTCATCAGCTATCAGAAATTCTCTCCTTGCCGCCGACTGGTGTCATCCAGAGTTTGGAAAAATTGGCGGAGAACTATCAAGCAAATCCTGACTCCAGCTTGACCTTGCTGGAAACGTCAAAGACTTATAAGTTGGTCACCAAATCTGAATTTGCTGAGATTTTACGAGAGTATTCGCGGGCACCGATTAACCAGAGCTTATCCCGAGCGGCACTGGAAACCTTGTCAATCATTGCTTACAAGCAACCCATAACAAGGGTGGAGATTGATGATATTCGTGGGGTCAATTCCAGCGGAGCGATTTCGAAGTTATTAGCCTTTGAGCTGATTCGGGAAGATGGCAAGAAGGAAGTCATTGGCCGTCCCAATCTCTATGTGACGACGGATTATTTTTTGGACTATATGGGCATCAATCATTTGGACGAGCTGCCAGTTGTGGACGAATCGGAGCTCATTGCTGAGGAAAGTCAGCTTTTCGGAGAGTGACAAGTTCATCCTATAAGGGACCGTTTTTTGAACGATTCCAAGCTTTGAGGGAGGCACTATTTTCCCTATTTGCCATTTTTCCAGCTATTAAAGTTGTGAAAATGGTCTTTGTATCTTGTGAAAGGACAATATCGATGAGAATCAATAAATACATTGCCCATGCGGGAATTGCCAGCCGGAGAAAGGCTGAGGAGTTGATCAAGCAGGGGCTAGTGACCGTGAATGGTCAGGTGGTGCGTGAGCTAGCAACTACCATCAAGTCGGGTGACCGAGTGGAAGTAGAAGGTCAGCCTATCTACAATGAAGAAAAGGTCTACTACCTGCTTAATAAACCGCGCGGGGTGATTTCCAGTGTGACCGATGACAAGGGGCGTAAGACAGTCGTTGATTTGCTGCCGCAGGTCAAGGAGCGGATTTATCCCGTTGGCCGACTAGACTGGGACACTTCCGGTGCCTTGATTTTGACCAATGATGGTGATTTCACGGATGAAATGATTCACCCGCGAAATGAAATTGACAAGGTCTATGTGGCGCGTGTCAAGGGGGTGGCCAATAAGGAAGTTCTGCGTCCGCTGACTCGCGGTCTGGTCATTGAGGGCAAGAAAACCAAGCCAGCGGTTTATGAGATTCTTAAGGTCGATCCCGTGAAGAATCGCTCAGTGGTTCAGCTGACCATCCACGAAGGGCGCAATCATCAGGTCAAGAAGATGTTTGAAGCGGTGGGGTTGCCAGTGGACAAGCTTTCACGGACTCAGTTTGGACATCTGGATTTAACTGGTCTCAAGCCAGGTGAAGCACGGCGATTGAGTAAAAAGGAAGTTAGCCAGTTGCATAACTTAGCTGTGACCAAGACTAAGAAAAAATGATTAAGAAAATATTGATAGCGCCGGTTCGTTTTTACCAGCGCTTTATTTCCCCTGCCTTTCCGCCTTCCTGTCGTTTTCGGCCGACCTGTTCCAATTACATGATTGAAGCCATTGAAAAACACGGAGCCAAGGGGCTGTTGATGGGCTTGGCCAGAATTGGTCGCTGCCATCCTTGGTCCGAGGAAGGGGATGATCCAGTCCCAGATCATTTTAGTCTTCGGCGAAATGACTCTAAAATAGACATTGAACGGAAATAGCCTTATTTCCGTTTTTTGCTAGAGAATAAAGTCCAGCCTTAGCAATTACTATCAGCTTTTTAATATTTTTGTTATAATATTTTTTATGAGAGTTGTTTCAGGAAAGTACAGGGGCAGGCCCCTCAAGACATTAGATGGCAAGACAACGCGACCTACGACAGATAAGGTCAAGGGCGCAATTTTTAATATGATTGGGCCTTATTTTGATGGCGGTCGGGTGCTGGATCTGTATGCAGGTAGCGGTAGTCTGGGGATTGAGGCGGTGTCTCGCGGCAAGGAGTCGGCTGTTTTAGTTGAAAAAGATCGGCGGGCACAAGCCGTTGTGGCAGAAAATATTGTCATGACCAAGGAAACAACGCGCTTTGAGCTGCTCAAGATGGAGTCAAGTCGGGCGCTGGAGAATTTGACTGGCCAGTTTGATCTGGTTCTGCTGGATCCGCCCTATGCTAAGGAGCAGATTATCTCAGATATTGAGAAAATGGCGGAGCGCAAGCTCTTGAGCGAGGATATTATGGTTGTTTGCGAGACGGACAAGTCGGTTGATTTGCCAGAGGAAATCGCAGACTTGGGTATCTGGAAGCAAAAAATATATGGAATTTCAAAGGTGACGGTCTATGTCAGATAAAATTGGGCTCTTTACAGGGTCATTTGATCCCATTACCAACGGACATGTGGACTTGATTGAGCGTGCCAGTCGGTTGTTTGATCGCTTGTATGTGGGCATCTTCTACAATCCTCACAAAGAAGGATTTTTTAGCATCCATGCGAAAAAAAGGATGGTTCTAGCGGCTTTGGCGCATTTAGAAAACGTGGAAGTCGTCACTTCGCATGATGAATTGGCAGTTGATGTGGCAAAAAGGCTGGGTGTGACTGCTCTTGTCCGAGGTCTACGAAACGGTCAGGACTTAGACTATGAAGCTGGCCTGCATTTTTTTAATAAGGACTTGGCACCTGATTTGGAGATCATATTTCTGCTGAGTCAGCCGACCTACCGATACATCAGTTCTTCAGCGATACGGGAATTGATTACTTTTCAGCAGGATCTTTCTGCCTATGTACCAGCGAGTGTGATTGTGGAGTTAGAGAAAAAAGATGAATAATGACATGACAAATCCGAAAACGATGACAAAGGAAAATAAACATGGTTTAAAAGTAGTTGGTTGTGCTGGAGTAGCCTCAATTATCGTGCTTGTGCTTTTCCTATTCTCTTTCATTGTTCCATTGCCTTACTATATTGAGGTGCCTGGAGGTGCAGAAGATATACGGAAGGTTCTGACTGTGGACGGAAAAGAGGACCAGGCAGCAGGTTCCTATAACTTTGTAACTGTTGGGATCCAGCATGCAACCTTTGCGCATCTGGTCTACGCTTGGTTGACCCCTTTTACGGATATTTATTCAGCTCAGGATATGACGGGCGGCTCAAGTGATGCTGAGTATATGCGCATTAACCAATTTTATATGGAAACGTCGCAGAATATGGCAAAATACCAAGGTCTCAAAGCCGCAGGAAAAGACATTAAGATGAACTATCTGGGTGTGTATGTGCTAAAAGTAGCTCCGAATTCGACCTTTAAAGGAATTTTGAATATTGCGGATACAGTGACGGGAGTCAATGATAAGACCTTTGAAAGCTCGGAAGACTTGGTCAAATATGTCAATTCTCAGGCTCTGGGCGATAGTGTCAAGGTGACCTATGATGAAGATGGAAAAACCAAGACAGCGACGGGTAAAATCATCAAGCTGGAAAATGGCAAAAATGGAATTGGCATTAGTTTGATTGACCGTACGGAAGTCAACAGCAGTGTTCCGATTGAATTTTCGACCGAAGGCATCGGTGGTCCCAGTGCTGGCCTCATGTTTAGCCTAGCCATTTACACTCAGCTGGCCAATCCAGACCTGCGAGACGGCCGCGTGATTGCGGGGACGGGCAGCATTGACAGAGAGGGCAAGGTCGGTGATATTGGTGGGATTGACAAAAAAGTCGTCTCTGCTGCCAAGATTGGAGCGACAATCTTCTTTGCTCCGGATAACCCTGTCAGTGAGGAAGAAAAAAAGGCTAATCCCAAAGCCAAGACTAACTATGAAACGGCGCTTGAAGCAGCCAAGGAAATCAAAACGGATATGAAAATCGTACCGGTTAAAACTCTTCAGGACGCCATTAATTATTTAGAAAAAACCAAAAAATCTTAGTTTCGGCTAAGATTTTTATCTTTTAGAGACGAACGAAGGGTGTTTTTTATTAAATCGTCTGACTTTTTACAGAAAGATCTTTTTCTTCTGAAAAAATATAAATTCCCCTTGTTTTGTGATAAAATAATATGAAGTAAGATAGATGAATGACAAAGGATAGGTATGCGTAAAGAGATTTCACCTGAGTTGTATAATTACAATAAATTCCCCGGCCCAGAATTTAAGCAAATGGGCAGCAAGATAGTTGCAGAAAAATTTGAGTTTGAATTGGTGGAGAATTATAAAGAGGCCTTTGACTTGACGGCCTTTCACCAACGCTTTTCAGAAATTTTGAACAAATTTGACTATATTGTCGGAGACTGGGGCAATGAACAGTTGCGATTGCGCGGTTTTTATCGGGATGAGAAAGCCAAGGAAAATGCAGAGAAAATCAGCCGTTTGCAAGACTATCTGCTAGAGTATTGTAATTATGGCTGCGCCTATTTTGTTTTGGAAAATGCTCAGCCAAGACGGGCCGCCTTTGACAAAAAATCCCACCATAAGAGAAAATCGGATGGCAAAAATCATCCAGAAATTTCTAGGGAACGTGGCTCTAAAAAAACGAAGGATGAGCAGAAAAAACATCGTCCAAAGGCAAACAAGAACAAACAACAGAAACAAGGCAAACAGGCAAAGCAAGCGGCATCTAGCCAATCGCAGCGCCATTTTGTCATTCGTCAGAAATAAAGGAGAGACATGAAACCATCGATTTATAGCTTAACGCGAGAAGAAATGATTGAATGGGCAGAAGCTCAGGGAGAAAAGAAATTCCGAGCAGATCAAATCTGGGAATGGCTCTACCGTAAACGTGTCCAGTCATTTGAAGAAATGACCAACCTATCCAAGGACTTGATTGCTAAGCTCAATGATCAGTTTGTTGTCAATCCGCTTAAACAGCGCATTGTCCAAGAGTCGGCTGACGGTACGGTCAAGTACCTCTTTGAACTACCGGACGGTATGCTGATTGAGACGGTGCTCATGCGCCAGCACTACGGACTTTCTGTCTGTGTGACCACCCAAGTTGGCTGCAATATCGGCTGTACTTTCTGTGCTTCTGGCTTGATTAAAAAGCAACGTGACCTTAATAATGGTGAGATTGTTGCGCAGATTATGTTGGTGCAGAAGTATTTTGACGAGCGTGGTCAGGACGAGCGGGTCAGCCACATCGTCGTTATGGGAATCGGCGAGCCTTTCGATAATTATAAGAATGTCTTGAAGTTTGTCCGGACGGTCAATGATGATAAAGGTTTGGCCATCGGTGCTCGCCATATCACGGTTTCAACTTCAGGGCTGGCTCATAAGATCCGTGACTTTGCCAATGAAGGTGTGCAGGTCAATCTAGCTGTTTCACTGCACGCACCCAACAATGAACTGCGTTCTAGTATCATGAAAATCAACCGTGCCTTTCCGATTGAGAAGCTCTTTGCGGCCATTGAATATTATATCGAAACCACCAACCGCCGGGTGACCTTTGAATACATCATGCTCAATGAAGTCAATGACGGGGTAGAGCAGGCCAAAGAATTGGCAGAATTGCTGAAAAACATCAAGAAATTATCTTATGTCAATCTCATTCCTTACAACCCCGTTAGCGAACACGACCAATACAGCCGCAGTCCCAAAGAGCGCGTGATGGCCTTCTATGACACCCTCAAGAAAAACGGAGTCAACTGTGTGGTACGTCAGGAACATGGTACAGATATTGATGCAGCTTGTGGCCAGCTGCGTTCCAATACTATGAAGCGAGATCGCGAGAAAGCATTGGTAGAAAATGTTCAGCCTTAAAATTATTCTGACTTCAGACGGTGAGCTGACAGCTAAGGGGCGGAAATTGCTGGTAGGAGGGAGCTGGCTTTATTTCTTGATGCTCTGCATTCTGTGCTTTATTCCTCAGGTTCCAGAGCCGGGAATGGAGACGCCAGGTATCCAGTACTTTGGCCGAGTAGTGGTTCTCTTGGTTCCTTTTAATTCCTTTGTCAATATTGGCGAAATTTCTTCTTGGATCCAGCTTGTCAAGGTTTTTGTTCAAAATTTGGCCAATATCTTTCTGCTGTCGCCCTTAATTTTTCAATTGCTTTGGCTCTTTCCGAAATTGCGGAAGACAAAAAAGGTTGTATGGTTGAGCTTTGAGATGAGTCTGTCTATCGAAGTGACTCAGATTTTGCTGGACCTTCTTATTAACGCCAATCGAGTCTTTGAGATTGATGATCTCTGGACCAACACTTTGGGTGGATACTTGGCTTGGCGGGCATTTCAACTTGGTCAGAAAATCTGGAAAAATCGTCAAGACGACGTTTTCAAGGCAGATGAGTGAAGAAAAAGTTCGGATTTAGAATAAAAAATTAAATTTTTTCTTGACAAGAAAAAAGGAAAGGCCTATAATGAAATAAATCATCAGAAAAGTAATAATTTTTTCTACTTTCAGGGAGCCTGTGGTTGGTGGAAACAGGCAGTGGAAGATTATGAAGTGGGCTGATGCAAAAAAATGAATTTGAAACAATAAAAATTCGGTGAGCACACCTTACAGTGCGACTTGTTGTTAGACAAGGCAGAGACATGGAGGCAGTCTATACTTTTCTCCATAATTGAGGTGGCACCGCGATTTTACGCCCTCACACAGAGTTTTTCTGTGTGTGGGTTTTTGTTTTGCTTGAAAATAAAGAAAAGAGGAAATCAAGATGACAGAAACTAAAGGATATTTTGGACAATTCGGCGGCTCCTTTGTACCAGAGCCTATCCAGGCCTTGCTGGATGAATTGGAAGCGACTTTTGAGAAGTACAAGGATGACCCAGAATTTTTAAATGAATACCGACATTATTTGGCGGATTATTCAGGCCGGGAGACTCCGCTCTATTACGCAGAAAGTCTGACCCAGCATCTGGGTGGAGCTAAGATTTATCTGAAGCGGGAAGATCTCAATCATCTGGGCTCCCATAAGCTTAATAATGTTTTGGGACAGATTCTTCTAGCTAAGCGGATGGGCAAGACCCGAGTCATCGCTGAAACTGGAGCTGGTCAGCATGGTGTGGCAACTGCGGCAGCTGCAGCTAAGTTTGGTATGAAGTGCGATGTTTACATGGGTGCAGAGGATGTAGAACGCCAGCGCCTCAATGTCTTCCGCATGGAAATGATGGGAGCGACTGTTCACGCTGTGGAAACGGGAACGAAAACCCTCAAGGATGCAGTGGATGCGGCCTTTGGAGCTTGGATGAGTGATTTGGAAGCCTTCTATGTTTTGGGTTCTGCTGTCGGTCCTCACCCTTATCCGACGATTGTTCATGAGTTCCAAAAGGTGATCAGTGAAGAATCTCGCCGTCAGATTTTGGACAAGGAAGGCCGCTTGCCAAACTATGTCATTGCCTGCGTAGGTGGCGGCTCCAATGCTATCGGCGCCTTCTCTCAGTATGTGGCAGATGAAGAAGTCAAGCTGGTTGGTGTTGAAGCAGCCGGGCGTGGTCTTGATACAGACCAGCACGCAGCTACCATGACCAAGGGAAGTGTCGGAGTAGTGGATGGTATGAAGACTTACGCTGTCTTTGCTGAAGATGGGCAGATAGCGCCGGTTTACTCGATTTCAGCAGGCTTGGACTATCCTGGAGTTGGTCCTGAACATGCTTTCTTTAAAGATTCTGGTCGAGTAGAATACGTGGCAGCGACAGATGATGAAGCTGTGGATGCCTTGCTTCTCTTGACACAAAAGGAAGGAATTTTGCCGGCGATCGAAAGCTCTCACGCTATTGCTGAAGCCATCAAGCGAGCGCCGCAATTGCCATCTGACCAAATTATTATTATCAATGTATCCGGTCGTGGAGACAAGGATGTGGCAGCCATTGCTGACTATCTAGAAAAACGAAAATAAAATACCCAGCAGAAGAGTAGTAATATCTCTCCTTTCAGAGAGTCTGTGGTTGCTGTAAACAGGTAGGAGAAGTTATGAAATGGGCTGCTGGAGTCAAAATTTTGTCCATTAGTTGAACTTTTATTACTTTGTTAGCATGCTTTGCTGTAAACCATTATGCTGACTTGTACTAAAAGGGATCTAAACGACTGTAAATAGGTAAATGAGATGTGGAGCCTAAAAACTCCATAACTGAGGTGGCACCGCGATGATACGCCCTCACAGGATGAACTGTGCGGGCGTTTTTCTGTAGTTTTAGAGCAAGTTCTGACAGCGAACTGGCGCTATCTGTTCTTGTGAAATGTAGTCATGGCTAGCGAATTGCTCCTACCTATACCCTTCTGATTAAATAGAAAGAAAGATTATGCAAAAGATTTTACCAGCTGATATTTTATCGCCGATTCTGGCTTACATGCGGATTCAGGGCGACCACAAGGTGATTTTGGAAAGTATTCCGAGAGATAGCGAGACGGCTCGCTTTTCTATCCTAGCCTATAATCCAGTCTTTGAAGTCCGCTATGAAAATGGCCAGTTAACAAAGAACGGACAAGTAATTGAGGCAGAGCCATTGGACTATCTGCATGAGTTGGCAGTAAAAAAAGATCATCATTCAGACCTGCCTTTTGGCGGTGGAGCCATCGGTTTTGTCGGTTACGATATGATTTCCCTCTATGAGGAGATTGGCCAGATTCCAGCTGATGTGATTGGAACGCCGGATATGCACTTTTTCGTTTATGAGAGTTACATGGTTTTTGACCATAAAAAAGATAAGGTCTATATCGTTGAGGAGGCACTCTACAGTGATAGAAGCGAAGCAGAATTAGCTGCTAGTCTGGAGTGTATCATGGCTGAGCTGGTGCAGCCTGCGGTAGATGAATTTTCACCGCTGGAACTGTCCAGTTTGAACTTCCAGAGCCACATCGAGCAGGCAGCTTTTGAAAAAATGGTGGAAGAAGCGCGCAGCTTGATTCGGCAGGGAGACATGTTCCAATGTGTACTCAGTCAGCGTTTTTCAGTGGAGTATTCTGGTAGACCGCTGGATTACTATCGCAATCTGCGTGTGACCAACCCTTCCAACTATCTCTACTTTTATGACTTCGGGGATTATCAGATTATCGGGGCCAGTCCAGAAAGTCTGGTGTCTGTCAAGCAAGGGCAGGTCACGACCAATCCTATTGCTGGTACTAGACCGCGCGGGCAGGATGAAAGAGAAGATAAAGTCTTGGCGAAGGAGTTGCTGGCTGACGAGAAGGAAGTGGCTGAGCACCGCATGTTAGTTGATTTGGGGCGTAATGATATCGGTAAAATTGCCCAGAATAACAGCGTGGAAGTCACTAAGTACATGGAAGTGGAGTATTTCCGCTATGTCATGCATCTGACCAGCGTGGTCCGTGGTCAGCTTCTGCCCCAACTGACAGCCATGGATGCGCTCAAGTCCACCTTGCCGGCCGGTACCGTCTCGGGCGCGCCTAAGATTCGAGCTATGAAGCGAATTTATGAGTTGGAGCAGGAAAAACGTGGCGTTTATGCGGGGGCTATCGGCTATCTGTCTGCGACAGGGGATATGGATTTTGCCATTGCTATACGCACCATGATTTTGAAAAATGGTAGAGCTTACGTTCAAGCTGGAGCGGGTATTGTTTATGACTCGATTCCTGCTAATGAATACCAAGAAACCATCAATAAGGCCAAATCAATGACCAAGATAGGAGAAATGCAATGATTTTACTAATTGATAATTATGATTCTTTTACTTACAATCTAGCTCAGTATATCGGTAATTTCGCAGACGTTAAGGTCTTGCGAAATGATGATGCAGGCCTTTATCAAGCAGCAGAAGAAGCGGATGCCTTGGTTCTGTCTCCGGGTCCAGGCTGGCCAGCAGATGCAGGACGGATGGAGGAAGTTATCCGTGATTTTACTGGTAAAAAGCCGATATTGGGGATTTGCTTGGGGCACCAAGCCATTGCAGAAGTATTTGGCGGAAAGCTAGGTTTGGCTCCCAAGGTCATGCACGGCAAGCAAAGTATTCTGCGCTTTGAGGGAAAATCTCCAATTTATCAAGGAATAGAGGATGGGCAGCCGGTCATGCGCTATCATTCGATTTTGATTGAGGAGATGCCGGAGGATTTTGAAGTTACGGCTCGAGCGACTGATGACAACTCAATCATGGCTATCCAGCACAAGAGCCTGCCTATTTATGGTTTTCAGTATCATCCAGAAAGTATTGGCACGCCGGATGGCTTGTCGTCCATCAAAAATTTCATCGACTTAGTAAAATAGGGGAAGAATTATGAAAGAAATTATTGCAAAACTAGCAGATTTTAAGGATTTAAGCAGCTCCGAAGTGTCAGATGTGCTAGAACGCATCGTTACTAGAAGAGTAACGGAAACACAAATTGCAGCCTTTTTGCTGGCTCTCAAGATGAAAGGGGAAACAGTAGAGGAACGGACGGCTTTGGCTCAGGCTATGCGAGGCCATACTCCGCAGATCCCTACAAAAATTCGCACAGCCATGGACAATTGTGGAACTGGTGGTGACAGATCATTTAGTTTCAATGTTTCGACCACAGCGGCCTTCGTATTAGCAGGTGGTGGGATCAAGATGGCTAAGCACGGCAATCGATCCATTACCTCTAAATCAGGTTCGGCTGATGTTTTAGAAGCTTTAGGGATTAACCTAAACATGGATACAGCCAGCTTGGGTAAGGTCTTTGATCAGACGGGGATAGTCTTTCTTTTTGCTAAGAACCTTCATCCAGCTATGAAATATATCATGCCAGCTCGTCTCAGTCTAGGTGTTCCCACTATCATGAACCTAACTGGTCCGCTCATCCATCCCATGAGTCTGGAAACCCAGCTTTTGGGCACCAGTCGACCGGATATGCTAGAGAGTACGGCAGAGGTTTTGAAAAACATGGGGCGCAAACGCGCAGTGGTCGTGTCGGGTCCAGATGGCCTGGACGAGGCCGGTCTTCATGGTCGTACCCAGTACGCTTTGCTGGCAGATGGGGAGATCAGCCTGCACAGCTTTCTACCGTCAGACATTGGCATGGAAGAAATTCCTCTTGAAGCAATTCGTGGAGGTAATGCCAAAGAAAATGCAGATATTCTGGTATCTGTCCTGCAAAATCAAGCCAGCCCTTATCTGGAAATGACAGTTCTGAATGCAGGTCTAGGCTTCTTTGCTAATGGGAAAACAGAAAGCATAGAAGATGGAATAGCTTTGGCTCGCCAAGTGATTGCTAGCGGAGCAGCATATGAAAAACTCAAGCAACTACAGGAGTATCAAAAATGAGCAAAGAATTTCTCCCGACCATTCTAAAGCAAAAAGAGCAGGAAGTGGCGGCCATATCTTATGAAGAGCTGCAACCTCTGCGCTCGACCTATTCCCTCTATGAGTATCTCAAAAACCACCCTCAAGAGCTGCAGCTGATTGCTGAGGTCAAAAAAGCCAGCCCCAGTCTGGGAGATATTAATCTCGGTGTGGATATTGTGGAGCAAGCCCGCACTTATGAACGATGCGGTGCAGCTATGATTTCGGTCCTGACAGATGAGATTTTCTTCAAAGGACATCTGGATTACCTGAGAGAGATTTCCAGTCAAGTGACCATTCCAACCCTCAATAAGGACTTTATCATTGATGAGAAGCAGATTGTTCGCGCTCGTAATGCCGGAGCGACAGTTATTCTTCTGATTGTGGCTGCCTTGTCTGAAAAGCGGCTGCAAGAACTCTATGATTTTGCGACGGGTATAGGCTTGGAAGTTTTGGTCGAAACCCATAATCTGGCGGAGCTGGAAATTGCCCATAGAATAGGAGCTCGGATAATTGGTGTCAATAACCGCAATCTAGTCACTTTTGAGACAGATATCAATACAAGTCTTCAGCTATCTGCCCATTTCAAAGATGACAGGGTTTACGTATCAGAGTCCGCTCTTTTCAGCAAGGAAGATGCTGAGCTAGTAGCTCCTTATTTCCATGCGGTTTTAGTCGGAACAGCCCTGATGCAAGCTGAGAATGTGGCAGAAAAGATTAAGGAGCTGAAAATTGACAAAGGTTAAGATTTGCGGCTTATCAACGGCCAGCGCTGTGGAAACGGCATGCCAGGCTGGTGCAGATTACATTGGCTTTGTCTTTGCTGAGAGCCGTCGGAGGGTTAGTTTGGAGCAAGCTCAGAAGCTAGCTGCCTTGGTGCCGCCTGCTGTCCGAAAGGTAGGAGTTTTTGTCTCTCCGAGCTTGGCAGAGCTGCAGGAAGCTATTTCAGAGGCAAATCTCGATTTGGTGCAGATTCATGGCGATTTTAATGAAGAGCTCCTGACTCAGGTTGGCCGACCGGTTATTCGAGCTTATCAGGTCAAGGGTGCGTTAAAAGGAGTCAGCCAACAAGCGGACTACCTGCTCTTTGATGCCCCTCTTGCCGGTAGTGGTCAGACCTTTGACTGGCAAGCTTTTAATAAAGGTCAAATCCACCAGCCCTTCTTTATCGCCGGTGGTTTGAATGCAGGAAATGTCCGAGAAGCGATTCAGCACTTCGCTCCTTACGCAGTTGATGTCTCAAGCGGTGTTGAGACTGACGGCCAGAAGGACTTAGAAAAGATAAAAGAATTTATAGAAAGAGTGAAACATGGCATATAATCAACCCAATCAAGAAGGATTTTACGGTGAGTTTGGTGGGCGCTTTGTTCCTGAAACACTGATGACAGCAGTTTTGGAATTGGAAAAAGCCTACCGTAAGAGTAAAAAAGACCCAGCCTTTCAGGCTGAGCTGGACGAGTTGCTGAAGCAGTATGTAGGGCGGGAGAATCCTCTCTATTTTGCTAAAAATCTGACAGCCTATGCTGGCGGTGCTAAGATTTATCTAAAGCGGGAAGACCTCAACCATACAGGTGCTCATAAAATCAATAATGCCCTAGGCCAGGTCCTATTAGCCAAGCGAATGGGCAAGAAGAAAATTATTGCAGAGACTGGTGCAGGTCAGCATGGAGTGGCTACCGCCACAGCTGCAGCCCTTTTCAACATGGACTGTACTATCTACATGGGAGAAGAAGATGTCAAGCGACAAGCCCTTAATGTCTTTCGGATGGAACTTCTGGGAGCTAAGGTGGAGTCAGTGACCGATGGCTCTCGAGTCCTCAAGGATGCAGTCAACGCTGCCTTGCGAGCTTGGGTGGCACAGGTCGATGATACTCACTATATTATGGGCTCAGCCTTGGGACCCCATCCTTTCCCAGAGATTGTCCGCGACTATCAGAGCGTGATTGGTCGTGAGGCCAAGCGCCAATTTGCTGAGCAAAATGCAGGTTCCTTGCCAGATGCTTTAGTGGCTTGTGTCGGCGGTGGTTCCAATGCTATTGGGCTCTTTTATCCCTTTGTAGACGATAGCACAGTGGCCATGTATGGAACAGAAGCGGCTGGGCGGGGCGTGGATACAGATGAACACGCTGCGACCTTAACCAAGGGCCGACCAGGTGTTTTGCACGGTGCCTTGATGGATGTCTTGCAGGATGAGCAAGGCCAGATTCTGGAAGCTTTCTCTATCTCTGCCGGGCTAGACTATCCGGGCATCGGTCCTGAACATTCTCATTTTAATGCTATCAAACGCGCCACTTATGTGCCAGTCACAGATGAAGAAGCCTTGGAAGCCTTCCAGCTCCTGTCTCGCATTGAAGGAATTATCCCTGCTCTAGAGTCTAGCCACGCTATTGCTTACGCAGTTAAGCTGGCTAAGGAGTTGGGGCCAGATAAATCAATGATTGTCTGCCTATCCGGCCGTGGTGACAAGGATGTCGTTCAGGTAAAGGAACGCTTGGAAAGAGAAGCGGCTCAAAAAGGAGGTGCCCATGACTAAAACACTCACTCAGCATTTAGAAGCCATCAAAAAAGCAGGAAAGGGAATTTTTCTTCCATACATCATGGCTGGTGATCACGAGAAAGGTTTAGCAGGATTAGCAGAAACTATCGCATTTTTGGAAAACTTGGGTGTGTCAGCCATTGAAATCGGCCTGCCATTTTCAGACCCTGTTGCAGATGGGCCAGTTATTGAAGAAGCCGGTCTGAGAAGTCTGGGTCATGATACGTCGGCCAAGTCTTTAATCGCAAACTTGCAGAAGCTGGACACTCAGCTGCCTCTCATCATCATGACCTACTTCAATCCTATCTTCCAGTACGGTCTCAAAGATTTTATCAAGGATTTGGCTAGGACGTCGGTTAAAGGATTGATTATTCCGGATTTGCCCTACGAGCACAGAAATTTCATCTTGCCTTTACTGGAAGATTCAGATCTTGCTCTTATTCCTTTAGTGAGCCTGACGACTGGCTTAGAACGTCAGCAGGAGTTGATTAAGGAGGCAGAAGGTTTTATCTACGCTGTAGCTATCAATGGTGTGACGGGTAAGAGCGGAAGTTACCGCAATGATTTGGACCAGCATTTGAGCAAACTCCATGATATTGCAGAGATTCCAGTGCTGACGGGTTTTGGTGTTTCAACTTTAGAGGATGTTGACCGCTTTAATCAAGTCTCAGACGGAGTCATTGTCGGATCTAAGATTGTCAAAGCTCTTCATGAAAAGGACGCCAGCATAGCATCCTTTATCCAAGAAGCAGCAGCTTATAAGAAATAAGAACCACCACACCAAACATAAGACAGGGTACAAATGCTAGCCTGTCTTTTTTCTTTTTAAAACAATAACAAGCGAGGCCAGAGAAGCTAGCGATTTGGATGAGAATGAAAATTTCTGTCAGGCTGAAAATGGCTGAGCAGGAAGCAAGAAAGAGAAAATCTCCAGCTCCGATGTGAAGATTAAAAAAGAAGGCCAGAAGTCCTAGGGCTAAAAAGAAGAGCATGAGCGGATTGATACCTGCTGTAGCCATCAGCAAGAACTGAAAAATCAGCCAGATTAGGAGAGGGTATTCTTGCTCACGCTGATCGTAGATAGCTAGGGTCAAGCCCATCGTTAGCAGTAAGAGCTGGGCTAGCGAAAGATAGCCTAAGCTCCAGCTTAGAAAAAGTAAACCCAGCACTAACTCAAAAGCAGCATACCAGACAGAAAGACGAATCTTGCAGAAACGACACCGGAAACCATTAAGCAACTGAGACAGGATAGGGACCAAATCCCGTGCTCTGAGTATCTGCTTGCAGTTGTCACAGTGGCTGCTTGGTGAGATGATGGATTGTTCTGGGAAGCGGTCAATAACTAAGCCTAGAAATGAGGCCAAAACCGTTCCGACTAGAAAAAAGTATAGATGAATCATACTTGTTTATTCGTGAT
Organism: Streptococcus cristatus; assembly: GCF_001578775.1. Taxonomy (GTDB): domain Bacteria; phylum Bacillota; class Bacilli; order Lactobacillales; family Streptococcaceae; genus Streptococcus; species Streptococcus cristatus_A. The sequence continues at coordinate 730,862 of NZ_KQ969062.1, forward strand.
TTTGAGTAGAAAAATCTGAAATTTTACAACTTTTCTAATAAAGTAAAATTTTGAGTTTTAATACTTGACTTTCTTAATTAGAAGCATTATAATTAAAACATAATCAATAAAGATTAGAATGATTATAAATAAAAAGAGAGGTATCATTATGACTCAAGTAAAACATGGCGCTGCAGCAGATGTAGCAACTTTCACTAACCAAAATTCTTTACCAAAAACAAAAGCAGTTCTCAACCAAGTAGTTTCAGATCTTTATACAGCTCGTATCGCTCTTCACCAAGTTCACTGGTATATGCGTGGTGCAGGCTTCATGGTATGGCATCCAAAAATGGACGAATACATGGATACAATTGATGAAACCTTGGATGAAGTCAGCGAACGCTTGATTACTTTAGGTGGCAAGCCTTATTCAACTCTGACAGAGTTTATTCAACACAGCAAAATTGAAGAAAAGGCTGGCGAATTCAGCAAGAATGTTGAAGAAAGCTTGGAGCGCGTGATTGAAATTTTCCGTTATCTGACAGATCTTTACCAAGAAGCTCTGGATGTGACAGATGAAGAAGGCGACGATGTAACCAATGATATCTTCGTTGGTGCTAAGGCAGACCTTGAAAAGACGATCTGGATGTTGACAGCTGAGCTTGGCCAAACACCAGGTTTGTAAAATGATGTTTAAAGAGGCTGGGACAAAAGTCCTAGCCTCTCAATTGTCTTTGGATTGTCGAGCAAGACGCAGTGGTTGAGTGGGCTCTACTACGCTGATTTCATCAGCTTTTACAGCCCTACTCAACTGTGCGGAGGTGGGACGACGAAATCGAATTCTAACCAATTACCGATTTCTGTCCCACTCTCTGTTTTTTCTTAAGGATTGTTTAAGCTTCTTCCCTTATACTAAGATTATCAAATGAAGACCTCCTAACTTTGTTTGATAGAACTCCTAAACTTTTCTTTTTCATAATAATCTCCTGAAAAGGCAGCCTTTTTGGCTGTCTTTTCTGTTTTGTCATCTTGAAAACTTTGCTAAAATCTGATAAAATATAGCTCATGAAAACACTCTATGATGTGCAGCAATTTCTTAAAAATTTCGGGATCATTATCTATATGGGCAAGCGTCTTTATGATATTGAGATGATGAAAATTGAGCTGGAGCGGATTTACGATGCTGGCCTGATGGATAAGCTTGATTATCTGGAGGCTGAGGCGGTTCTTCGCAGAGAACATCAAGTAGAGTTGAAGTATTTAGAAGATAAAGGGAGAAACTAGAATGGGAATTTGGACTTTATGGGCAATCTTGCTGGGAATGTTGGCTTGGATGGGCTTCAATTATTTCCGTATTCGTCGTGCAGCTAAGGTAGTAGATAATAGTGAGTTTGAAGGCTTGATTCGTCAAGGGCAATTGATTGACTTGCGTGATCCATCGGATTTCCATCGCAAGCATATCTTGGGGGCGCGCAATATTCCGTCCCAACAGCTCAAGTCTAGTATCAATGCGCTTCGCAAAGACAAACCAGTTCTTCTTTATGAAAATAGCCGTGGGCAACGTGTGACCAATGCGGCAATCTACTTGAAGAAGCAAGGTTTTAACGATATTTATATCCTGTCTTACGGTCTTGATTCTTGGAGCGGTAAGGTAAAGACAAGTTGATTCTTTGTAGAAATATATACAAAGCTAACTACTTATAATTTAATTGGTCTGGTTTTGGGCAATTCTCATCAAAAAGAAACTCAATTAGATTATAAAACAGAAAGAATTCTTAATATCGTCGGTATTGTTATTTCTGTCATCAACTGGATTGCAGGAATTCTTCTGACTATGAATGGATTTGTGTAATAAATAATAAAAAGGCTTGAATAAGCCTTTTTGTTTTACCAAGTTTGTTCCAAATAGCCTCTGATAATCTCGAGTTCGGAAGGATTCAGCGGTCGATAGCTGCCTTCTGCTAGATTGAGATCCAGCTGAAAATCGCCGAAATGAGTGCGTTTGAGATAGGTGACCTTGACACCAACTGCTAGAAACATTTTCTTGACCTGATGAAATTTTCCTTCAGAAATGGTAACTGAGGCGGTGGAGTGCTCGAAGCTAGTCGTGTGAATTTGAAGTTGAGCGGGCTTGCAACGAGTGCCATCCAGAAAAACAATTCCTCGCTGAAAAGTAACTATGGCTTCTTGGTCAAGAGGGCCGTTGACTTCGACATAGTAGGTCTTTGCGATATGGTATTGTGGATGGAGGAGTTGAAATCCCAGTGGTCCATTATCTGTAACCAGGAGCAGGCCACGTGTGTCGCGATCCAAACGGCCGATGGCGTAAAGATGGTCGTTATAATCTTCTGGGGCAATTAGATCTAGGACAGTCATCTTGTCTGCGTCAGAACTGGCAGTGACAGCACCAGCGGGCTTGTTCATCAGAAAATAATGGTGGGCTAGGTGGTTTAAAGGTTTACCAGCTAGGCTAATGGACTGGAGGCCACTATCGACATTTTGACTGAGGGAGCGAGCTGCTTGACCGTCAATTACAATTTGCCTTAGTCGCAGTTTTTGTTTCATCTCTTTCCGGCTAATCTTAGCGAGGGCTAAGAATTTATCAAGGCGCATGCGTTTTCCTTTCAAAGGTTTGGATCGATTCTTTTTCTCCTTTTATCATACTCTTTCGGAAGTAAAATTGCAAAAATAGCTACAGTTTACGATTTGCCTATGAAAACATTTACACTTGGTTAGCCCGTGTTTTTTGGAAAAAACTGTGTTATAATTTTTAGTTGGAAATAAATAATAAGATTTAGAGGAAATCATGACAAAATTAAGAGAAGATATCCGTAACATTGCGATTATCGCCCACGTTGACCATGGGAAAACAACCCTCGTTGACGAATTATTGAAACAGTCTGAAACTCTTGATGCTCGTACAGAGTTGGCAGAGCGTGCTATGGATTCAAACGATATTGAAAAAGAGCGTGGAATTACCATTCTTGCTAAAAATACAGCCGTTGCTTACAACGGAACTCGTATCAATATCATGGACACACCAGGACACGCGGACTTCGGTGGAGAAGTTGAACGTATCATGAAAATGGTTGACGGGGTTGTTTTGGTTGTAGATGCCTACGAAGGAACTATGCCACAAACTCGTTTCGTATTGAAAAAAGCCTTGGAACAAGATCTTGTACCTATCGTTGTGGTTAACAAAATCGATAAACCATCAGCTCGCCCAGCAGAAGTAGTGGACGAAGTATTGGAACTCTTCATTGAGCTTGGTGCAGATGATGACCAGCTTGATTTCCCAGTTGTTTATGCTTCAGCTATCAACGGAACTTCTTCACTTTCTGACGATCCAGCTGATCAAGAAAAAACAATGGCACCAATCTTTGATACCATTATCGACCATATCCCAGCTCCAGTAGATAACTCAGATGAGCCTTTGCAGTTCCAAGTGTCACTTTTGGACTACAATGACTTCGTTGGACGTATCGGTATCGGTCGTGTCTTCCGTGGTACTGTTAAGGTTGGGGACCAAGTTACCCTTTCTAAACTAGATGGTACAACAAAGAACTTCCGTGTTACAAAACTCTTCGGTTTCTTTGGTTTGGAACGTCGTGAAATCCAAGAAGCCAAAGCGGGTGATTTGATTGCCGTTTCCGGTATGGAAGATATCTTTGTCGGTGAAACTATTACTCCGACAGATGCAGTTGAAGCTCTTCCAATCCTACACATCGATGAACCAACACTTCAAATGACCTTCTTGGTCAACAATTCACCATTTGCTGGTAAGGAAGGTAAATGGGTGACTTCTCGTAAGGTGGAAGAACGCTTGCAAGCAGAATTGCAAACAGACGTTTCCCTTCGTGTGGATCCAACGGATTCACCAGATAAATGGACTGTTTCAGGACGTGGAGAATTGCACTTGTCAATCCTGATCGAAACCATGCGTCGTGAGGGATATGAACTTCAAGTATCTCGTCCAGAAGTTATCGTAAAAGAAATCGACGGTGTCAAATGTGAGCCATTTGAACGTGTTCAAATCGATACTCCAGAAGAATACCAAGGTTCAGTTATCCAAAGCCTTTCTGAACGTAAAGGTGAAATGTTGGATATGATTTCAACTGGTAATGGTCAAACTCGTTTGGTCTTCCTCGTTCCAGCGCGTGGTTTGATCGGTTACTCAACTGAGTTCTTGTCAATGACTCGTGGTTACGGTATCATGAACCATACCTTCGACCAATACTTGCCACTCATCCCAGATGAAATTGGTGGTCGTCACCGTGGTGCCCTTGTTTCCATCGATGCTGGTAAGGCAACAACCTACTCAATCATGTCTATAGAAGAACGTGGTACAATCTTTGTCAACCCAGGTACTGAGGTTTACGAAGGAATGATCATCGGTGAAAACTCTCGTGAAAACGACTTGACAGTTAACATTACTAAGGCCAAACAAATGACTAACGTTCGTTCAGCTACTAAGGATCAAACAGCTGTTATCAAGACCCCTCGTATCTTGACCCTTGAAGAGTCACTCGAGTTCTTGAACGACGATGAGTACATGGAAGTAACACCTGAATCTATCCGTTTGCGTAAACAAATCTTGAACAAGCAAGAACGCGAAAAAGCTAATAAAAATAAGAAAAAACAAGCAGCAGAATAAATCATTGAGTTGACTAGTGGTAGAAAGGAGCGGCATGATTTACCTGATTATTGGAATATTAATCCTGCTTTTCTATGTATTTGCCATTCCAACTAGTATAAAGGGGACGTTGAATGTCTTGACATTCGTACTTTTGCTGGTTGCCTTGATCATTTTGCTTGCTTTGGCCATTTTTCAAATTTTTAAATTGCCTGGAGAATTATTTGTGAGTATCTTTTTGATTATTATTACAGTGTGGGCCTTGATGGATATCGAGCGTCTAGTACCATCTCAGAAATCAAAAGAAACTTTAAACTCATAAACTATAAGGAAGGAATTAGGCTTCCAAAGGTCGTGTAGACTTTCGGTAGCCTAATTCCTTTTGTTTATCTAAAGCGAGATTCTTCGATGATGGTTTTGACTGAGTAGAAAGATAATACAGATACCGATGTTTTTTCGTTTAGCGAGAGCCTAATTCTTTTGAATGCTGTTGATAATCAGTGAGTAGGTCAGGTTTGGTAAGGCACTGGTAATTAAATGTTTTGGATAGTTTTTACTTATATAAACATGTTTTCCGAAGATTTCAATAGAATAATATTTCTTCTTATTTATTAAAAGCTGATAACAGTTAAAATAAAAGCCTGATATGACTTTTTTATTTTCGCAAAAAAAGGTAAAATAGAAGGTAGTATGAATGAAGAGGTACATGATGAAGACTATTTCAAAATTTGCCAATAGGAAAGTTTTGGTGTTGGGTTTAGCTAAATCAGGGGAGTCAGCTGCCCGCCTTTTGGATAAGCTTGGAGCGATTGTGACGGTCAATGATGGCAAGCCTTTCGAGGAAAATCCAGCTGCCCAATCTTTGCTAGAAGAAGGAATTAAGGTCATAACTGGTGGTCATCCATTGGAGTTATTGGATGAAGATTTTGAATGGATGGTGAAAAATCCGGGCATTCCTTACAATAATCCTATGGTTATGAGGGCTTTGGAAAAGAAGATTCCTGTTATTACTGAAGTCGAGCTGGCTTATCTGATTTCGGATGCACCGATTATCGGGATTACTGGCTCCAATGGAAAAACCACTACCACAACCATGATTGCAGAAGTGCTAACAGCAGGCGGACAAAATGGTCTCTTGTCAGGGAATATCGGATTTCCAGCTAGTCAAGTTGCCCAAGATGCGGGTGAAACAGACACATTGGTCATGGAACTTTCTTCTTTCCAACTAATGGGAATCGAAACCTTCCATCCAGAAATAGCGGTCATTACAAATCTGATGCCGACGCATCTGGACTATCACGGCTCTTTTGAAGAATATGTGGCAGCCAAGTGGAATATCCAAAAAAATATGACAGCTTCTGACTATGTCGTGTTGAATTTCAATCAAGATTTGGCAAAAGAATTAGCTAAGAAGACGGCTGCCAAAGTGCTTCCTTTTTCAACTAAAGAAAAGGTCGATGGAGCTTACTTGGACGGCGATGTGCTGACTTTCCGTGGGGAAGCCATTATGAAAGCTTCTGAACTAGGCGTGCCTGGTAGCCACAATGTAGAAAATGCTCTAGCAACCATTGCAGTAGCCAAACTTCGCGGGATTGACAATCAAGTTATTAAAGAAACTCTGGCTCATTTTGGTGGTGTCAAGCATCGTCTCCAGTATGTGGGCGAAATCCATCAAGTCAAATTTTACAATGATAGTAAATCAACTAATATTTTAGCGACCCAAAAAGCTTTGTCAGGCTTTGACAATAGTAAGGTCATTCTGATTGCTGGTGGTTTGGATCGTGGCAATGAATTTGATGAATTGGTGCCAGATATCAAGGGCTTGAAAAAATGGTGATTTTAGGAGAATCGGCTGCGCGTGTTAAGCGGGCTGCGGATCAGGCAGAAGTAAGCTATCTGGACGCTTCAGATGTCAGAGATGCTACTCGCAAAGCCTTTTCTGTGGCGGAGTCTGGGGATGTTGTCCTTCTCAGTCCAGCCAATGCTAGCTGGGATATGTATAAGAATTTTGAAGTGCGGGGCGATGAATTCCTTGCCGTGTTTAAAGAATTAAAGGGATAGAATGAAAAAAATAGTATTTACAGGTGGAGGGACAGTTGGCCATGTGACCCTCAATCTTTTGCTGATGCCTAAATTTATCGAAGAGGGCTGGGAAGTCCATTATATCGGTGACCGCCATGGGATTGAGTACAAGGAAATTCAGAAATCAGGTCTACCTGTTGTTTTCCATTCGATTGCAACTGGCAAGCTCCGTCGCTATTTTTCTTGGCAGAATCTTTGGGATGTTTTTAAAGTGGCAGGCGGCATCCTCCAGTCGCTGGGTGTCATGTTAAAAGTCCGTCCCAAAGCCCTATTTTCAAAAGGAGGCTTTGTGTCTGTTCCGCCAGTGATTGCGGCGAAGGTGACAGGCGTTCCAGTCT
>NZ_KQ969062.1:737913-813300 GCF_001578775.1 Streptococcus cristatus
GTTAAAAGTCCGTCCCAAAGCCCTATTTTCAAAAGGAGGCTTTGTGTCTGTTCCGCCAGTGATTGCGGCGAAGGTGACAGGCGTTCCAGTCTTTATCCATGAGTCTGATTTGTCGCTTGGTTTGGCCAATAAAATCGGTTATAAATGCGCGACAAAGATGTTCACGACTTTTGAGCAAGCTGAAGGTCTGAGCAAAGCTGAACATGTTGGAGCGGTGACCAAGATTGCTGCCCTTCCTCAAACAGAACCAGCTGAGATTGAAAAAATAAAGGCTCATTTCACAGAAGGAAAACCTACCTTGCTCTTTGTCGGTGGCTCAGGAGGCGCTAAAATTTTCAATGATTTTATTACAAAAAATAAGGATCGCTTGATTGAAAAGTATAATATTATCAATCTGACAGGCGATGCTAGTTTGGATGAGCTTTCTCACCGTATCTACCGGGTGTCCTATGTGACAGAACTGTATCAGCCACTAATGGCTATGGCAGATGTCGTCGTGACAAGAGGTGGTTCCAATACCATCTTTGAATTACTTGCTATGAAGAAGTTGCAAGTGATTGTACCTTTGGGGCTTGGGGCAAGTCGAGGAGATCAGATTGAAAATGCCAATTACTTCTTGGAAAAAGGCTATGCTCTTAAAATCAATGAAGAAAACTTGAATCGGGTCAATCTCCAAGTAGCAGTGGACGATTTATTAAGAGAAAAGGATGCTTACTATCAACGAATGGAAGAAGCGCCTGAATTAACATCAGTAGATGAATTTTATGAAATTTTAAAGCAAGATATTAACAAAGGGAAAAAATGAAAAAAAGTAAGGAAGACAAGCAAGAAACGGCTCAACTTTCTCTTTCTGAATGGCAAGTCAGAAACAAAGAGTATCTTGAGAAAAAAGCTCAAGAAAAGGCAAAAAAGCAAGCTGAGTTAGAGAAAAAAAGAGCTGAACTAGAGCAGAAAAAAGAAGAAATGAAGGTGGAACTGGAAAATCAGGAGCCTTCTAACGAAGAAGATGCAGTCTCCGAAGAAATTGACACAGATTCTCCTACAAGTGAGGAAGAAGATGAAGCCGAAGCTCAGGATCAAGAGCAAGATGAAGAAGAAGTAGAGCAGGTTGAGCTTCCAAAAGTTCCAATTGAGAAAATTCACTGGTATCGAGCTTTGCCAGTTTTAGTGACAAGTTCTCTAATCTTTTTAGCTTCTCTTTATTTCCTCACGCCACTTGCAACTATGAAGACCATTGAATTTACTGGAAACAAGGTTGTGAGTCAGGAGGAGCTAAGAAGCAGTAGCAAAATCGATCAGCGCGATTATACTGTTACTGTTTACAAAAATCGCCATCATTACGAGCAAAATCTGAAAGCTTCTAGCCCATGGATTGAAAATGTAGAGATGACCTATCAATTTCCGCTGACTTTCAAAATCGATGTTCAGGAATATGGCATTTTAGGTTATTTGCAGAAAGATTCTAAGTATTATCCTATTTTAACCAGTGGAGAATACGTAAAAAATGAGGTTGCGGCTGATGCTTTGCCGGAAGAGCGGATGGATGTGACCTTTTCGGATGCAGGCTTGATCAAGGAATTCGTTCAACAACTGAAGAATGTTCCCGATTCAGTCAAAAAGAGCATTAGAAAAGTTGATTTAACTCCTAGCAAGGTGACAGAGGATTTAGTGACTATTACCATGTCTGATGAACACCAAATTTTAGTTCCTATTTCTCATATTGCTAAGAAACTTCCTTACTATGAAGGAATTCATCCTCAGTTGGAAGTGCCAAGTGTGGTTGATATGGAGGCCGGTATTTTTAGCTACGCGCAAGGCACAGAAAATGAAGCTATCCATGAAGCTAGCAACGATGCGCAAGATACAGAATCTTCAACTCAACATGCAGAGCAATCTACCGAGCATTCTGCTCAATCTCAGGCAGAAAAGCCAGAGATTTCTGAAAATAACTAATTATTATAGATAAAAAACTGCGCCAATTTCATATTTTTATGATATAATAAAGTTTGGATAACCCTATTTTCTAGAGTTATTTGTATTAGAATGGAAACGTGGAAGACAGAGAGGACTGATGTAATGGCTAGAGATGGCTTTTTTACTGGATTAGATATAGGAAGTAGCACAATTAAAGTGTTGGTGGCAGAGCACATCAATGGTGAAATGAATGTTATTGGAGTCAGCAATGCAAAGAGTGCTGGCGTTAAAGATGGGATTATTGTCGATATTGAAGCAGCAGCAGCGGCTATTAAGTCAGCAATTTCTCAAGCAGAGGAAAAAGCGGGGATTTCAATTGGACTAGTGAATGTTGGCTTGCCTGCAAATTTACTGCAAATTGAGCCAACTCAAGGAATGATTCCTGTGACTAGTGACTCCAAAGAAATTACCGATGAAGATGTCGAGAGCGTGGTAAGATCTGCCTTGACCAAGAGCATGACTCCTGACCGTGAAGTAATTACCTTCATCCCAGAAGAGTTTGTTGTTGATGGCTTCCAAGGGATCCGTGATCCTCGTGGTATGATGGGGATTCGCCTAGAAATGCGCGGCCTACTCTACACTGGTCCTCGTACAATCCTGCATAATCTCCGTAAAACAGTAGAGCGTGCAGGAGTGAAATTGGAGAATATTATCATTTCTCCTTTAGCGATGACAAAATCCATCTTGAACGAAGGAGAACGGGAGTTTGGTGCGACAGTCATTGATATGGGGGGCGGACAAACTACAGTTGCTTCTGTAAAAAATCAAGAATTACAATTTACCAATATCTATCAAGAAGGCGGCGACTATGTCACAAAAGACATTTCAAAAGTCTTGAAAACTTCTCAGAAATTAGCGGAAAGCTTGAAATTTAACTATGGTGTAGCTTATGTACCATTTGCAGGCACAGAATCTTTCCCAGTTGAAGTCATCGGGGAAGTTAATCCGGTTGAAATAACAGAAACCTATCTAGCTGAAATCATCTCTGCTCGTATCAAACATGTTTTTGAACAAATCAAGCAAGACTTAGATAGAAGACACGTGTTAGATCTTCCTGGGGGTATCGTCATCGTTGGTGGTGGAGCGATCTTGCCTGGCGTTGTAGAATTAGCTCAGGAAGTATTTGGCGTTCACGCTAAATTATATGTACCAAATCAAATCGGTATCCGTAATCCAGCTTTTGCTCACGTGATTAGTCTTTCAGAGTATGCTGGCAATCTGACCGAAGTGGATCGAATTGCACAAGCTGCTGTTCGTGGAGACGAGCAGTTGCGTCATCAAGCAACTAGCTTTGAACGTCCAAGTCATAGAGTACCTCGCTTTGATCATCAGCCGGTTGAACCGGTTCAACCAGTTCAAGAGGTGGAACCAGAAATTGCACCTATTAGAAATGAAGTACCACAAGAGGAACCAAAAGCTAGTCTTACAGATAAGATGCGCAATTTAATTGGTAATATGTTTGAGTAAGGAGAATAAATAGATTATGACATTTTCATTTGATGCGGCTGCTGCACAAGGCGCAGTCATTAAAGTAATTGGTGTCGGCGGTGGCGGCGGAAACGCTATTAACCGAATGATCGATGAAGGTCTTGCTGGCGTAGAATTTATCGCAGCAAATACAGATGTGCAAGCACTTAGCAGTGCAAAAGCAGAAACAGTTATCCAGCTTGGTCCTAAGTTGACTCGTGGTCTGGGTGCTGGAGGTCAACCTGAGGTTGGTCGTAAAGCAGCTGAAGAAAGCGAAGAAGTTTTGACAGAAGCCCTTCAAGGAGCAGACATGGTCTTTATCACTGCTGGTATGGGTGGTGGCTCTGGTACAGGTGCTGCACCAGTTATTGCTCGCATTGCTAAATCAGTAGGCGCCTTAACTGTAGCAGTTGTGACACGTCCATTTGGCTTTGAAGGAAGCAAACGTGGTAATTTTGCCGTTGAAGGAATCAATGAACTGCGTGAACATGTAGATACTCTTTTGATCATTTCAAACAACAACCTTTTGGAAATTGTTGACAAGAAAACTCCGCTTCTCGAAGCCTTGAGTGAAGCTGATAACGTATTGCGCCAAGGGGTTCAGGGTATTACTGATTTGATTACTAGCCCTGGCTTGATCAACCTTGACTTTGCAGACGTGAAGACTGTTATGGAAAACAAAGGTAATGCTTTGATGGGTATCGGTATCGGAAGCGGTGAAGAACGTGTTATCGAAGCAGCTCGCAAAGCTATCTACTCTCCACTTCTTGAGACAACTATTGACGGTGCAGAAGACGTGATCGTCAACGTTACTGGTGGCCTAGATATGACCTTGATCGAAGCAGAAGAAGCTTCTGAAATCGTTAATCAGGCAGCTGGTCATGGTGTCAACATCTGGCTTGGTACTTCTATTGATGAGTCTATGAAGGATGAAATCCGTGTGACTGTTGTTGCAACAGGTGTTAAAGAAGATAAGGTTGATAAGGTAAGTGGATTGCAAGGCGTTAAACCTGCGAACCGAGCTAATCAAGTACGCTCAACACAATCATCTGCTCATTATGATCGAAACTTCGATATGGCAGAAACAAGAGAAATGCCAGCTCCTTCCCATCGCTCAACTGTAGAAACTTCTAGAGCTTCAGCCTTTGGAGATTGGGATTTACGTCGTGAATCAATCGTTCGTCAAGCAGAACCAGTGCCTTCTAGCCGTGTAGAGCGCTTTACAGATATTAAGGAAGAAGATGACGAACTTGAAACACCGCCATTCTTTAGAAATCGCTAATTAAATGGATTTTCAAGCAAATAAAGATTTAATTTTTCAAAATGTTGCTCAAATAGTTGAAAAAGAAAATCGATTGAAGGACTCCGTAAACATTATTGCGGTTACCAAATATGTTGACTGTGGGACAGCGAAAAAACTCGTGGATACAGGAATCAAACATATTGGAGAAAATCGAGTAGATAAGTTTCTTGAAAAATATCATGTTTTAAAGGAAGAAAACCTTACCTGGCATTTGATTGGTAGTTTGCAGAGAAGAAAAGTGAAAGATGTGATTAACCATGTTGATTATTTCCATGCTTTAGACTCTGTCAAATTGGCTCAAGAAATCAACAAGCGAGCAGATCATGTGATTAATTGTTTCTTGCAAGTGAATATTTCAAAAGAAGAAAGCAAGCACGGTTTTTTAGTTGAAGAACTAGATAGTGTTTTACCAGAGCTTGCAGCCTTAGAAAACATTTGCATTGTTGGCCTGATGACCATGGCTCCACTCGAAGCTGATCATCAAGAACTGAATCAGATTTTTTCAGAGGCACATCAGCTTCAACAAAACTTACAAAGCAAACAGTTAAAAAACATGCCCTTTTCTGATTTGAGTATGGGAATGAGCCGTGATTATCCAGAAGCGATTGCCAACGGCTCAACCTATGTCAGAATCGGAACAGCATTTTTTAAATAGGAAAGAACTATGTCATTTAAAGATAAATTTGATAAATTTATAGAATACTTTACAGAAGATGGGGAGAAGTCTGACTTACCAGTACAGCCTTCAGATGAATCTGATTCTGTTTTGAAGCCTGCAGAGATCGAGCCAGTTCCGGCTGCATCGGCAAAGGAAAACGCACGTACTCGTTCAGCTTCTTCACAAGTCCAACAAAAGCCTACAACGGAAAATATTACTAGATTGCATGCTCGCCAACAAGAACTGGCTCAGCATCGAGTGAAATCTAGTGAGAAGGTTACGATTGATGTTCGCTATCCGAAAAAATATGAGGAAGCGACAGAGGTTGTTGATTTACTTGTGGCGAATGAGAGTATCTTAATTGATTTTCAATATATGACAGAGGTACAAGCAAGACGTTGCTTGGATTATCTTGATGGGGCACGCTATGTTTTGGCTGGGAACTTGAGAAAAGTTGCTAGTACCATGTACTTGCTCACTCCAATCAATGTTGTCGTCAATGTAGAAGATATTCGCCTTCCAAACGATGTGGATCTGAGTGAATACGATTTTGATATGAAACGCAGCAGATAATTAATGATTTACTTTATTTTAAAGTTAGTTTCTAATCTAATTGATCTTTACTCCCTTCTCGTCTTCGTCTATGCACTCTTGTCTTGGTTCCCTGGAGCTTACCAAACAGCCCTAGGAAGGCTTGTCGGTTCTCTGGTTGAACCATTTTTGCGTTTGTTCCGCAGGTTGCCTTTGCAGTTTGGTAGATTAGACTTTACTGTTCTGGCAGCACTTTTTGCCTTGAGAGTGCTTGATACTTTATTTCTACACTTCCTCGCTTCCTTGTTATTGCTATGGTAAACAATATCTATCAGCATTTTTCTCAGGATGATCAAGATTTTCTGGATAAAAGCATGGAATTGCTTCAAAGAGTAGAAAATCAATATAGCTATGAGACGACTGCTTTTTTGAATCCTCATCAGGTCAATATTCTCAAAAATTTGAGTAAGCAATATGATGTGCAGGTATTTGCTAGTTCAGATTATTTTCCAAGTGAGTTTGCTAAAGTGTTGATTGCACCTAGCTATTATCAATTAGAACTCGAAGATTTTGATGTGGTCTTGCTAGAGATTACCTATGCAAGTAAGTTCTACAAGGTAACTCATTCACAAATTATGGGAACTCTTTTGCATCAGCTAGGGATTGAGAGGCGGACGTTTGGCGATATTATCGTTGTGGATGACCGTGCACAAGTATTTGTGGATAGAAGATTAGAAGAATATTTCATTACGAATGTTTCTAAAATAGCTAAAGTTCCAGTTCGGCTAAGAAGAGTTGATTTCAAAGATCAGTTACAAGACGCACTGGTGACTAAAACAACAGATGTTTTGGTCTCTAGTCTCAGATTGGATAAGCTGGTAGCCACAGTCTTTAAGTTATCACGTAGTCAAGCTGTGGAACTAATCATGGGGAAGCAGGTAAAGCAGAACTACAGAGCCATTGATAATCCTAGCCAACAGCTCTCTCTGGGGGATTTGATTAGCGTTAGGAAATATGGAAGATTTAAGATATTAACAGAAAATGGTTTTTCCAAAAACGGGAAGCATAAACTAACAGTTGAATTATTACCTAGTAAATAAGGAGGAAACATGGCACTAACATCATTAGATATTAGAGATAAAGGTTTTTCAACCAGATTTAGAGGGTACGATATTGATGAAGTTGAAGAATTTCTTGATATCATTGTCAATGATTATGAGGAATTAATCCGTGAGAATCGTGAGAAAGAAGCAAAAATCCGTAATCTTGAAGAACGCTTAATTTATTTTGATGAAATGAAAGACTCGCTCAGCCAATCTGTTTTGATTGCACAAGATACAGCAGAGCGGGTCAAACAGGCAGCACAAGAACGTTCAGGAAATATTGTGCAGCAAGCAGAGCAAGATGCGCAACGTTTATTAGATAGGGCCAAGTATAAGGCAAATGATATTCTTCGTCAGGCTACAGATAACGCCAAAAGAGTAGCTGTTGAGACAGAAGAATTGAAAAATAAAACGCGTGTCTTCCATCAGCGTCTCAAATCGACAATTGAAAGTCAACTAAGTATTGTTGACTCTCCAGATTGGGAAGATATCCTTCGCCCAACTGCTGCCTATCTCCAAACCAGTGATGAAGCTTTTAAAGAAGTGGTTGAAGAAGCGCTTGGAGAAAAAGTCGAGCTAGAGGAAGAAGTAGATGTTACGCGCCAATTCTCACCTGAAGAATTAGCTGAATTGCAAGAACGAATTGAGCAAGCAAATCGAGATTTGGCAGAAACACAGACTCTTCAGACTATAGATGAAGAGCTGATCCAAGCACAACAGAAAGAAATTTTAGAATCTGGAGAACTTTCAGATTTAGATGAAGATTCTAAAGTTCAAGTGGATCTTTTATAAGTGCAGAAACACAAGGCAAATAAAATATTTTCAGCGAGCAGGTGGTGGTGAAAGACCTGTAATCCCTTTTGTTTGACTTATCATTCTGCTTCATCGTTTCTGAATCGAGTAAGAAACGACGTCCGCCTACGTTACGGGCTAAGAGGGACAGGCTTTTTCCTGTCTAAACAAAGGTGGTACCACGAATTTTCGTCCTTTCGGAGAAGTTTGTGGTTTTTTATTTTGAAAATTATGATGGAATAAGGAGACTAAATGAAACTCAAAGAAACCCTGAATCTTGGGAAAACTGCATTTCCAATGCGTGCTGGACTTCCTACTAAAGAACCAATCTGGCAAAAAGAATGGGATGAAGCTAAACTTTACCAACGTCGTCAAGAATTGAACCAAGGAAAACCGCATTTCACCTTGCATGATGGACCTCCATATGCAAACGGAAATATCCACGTTGGACACGCGATGAACAAGATTTCTAAAGATATTATTGTTCGTTCAAAATCGATGTCAGGATTTTATGCGCCTTACATCCCAGGTTGGGATACTCATGGTCTCCCAATCGAGCAAGTCTTGGCAAAACAAGGTGTTAAACGCAAAGAAATGGATTTGGTTGAGTACTTGAAACTTTGCCGTGAGTACGCTCTTTCTCAAGTTGATAAACAACGTGAAGACTTTAAACGTTTGGGTGTTTCTGGTGACTGGGAAAATCCTTATGTGACCTTGACTCCAGACTATGAAGCAGCTCAAATCCGCGTCTTCGGTGAAATGGCTAAGAAAGGCTATATCTACCGTGGTGCCAAGCCAGTCTACTGGTCATGGTCTTCTGAGTCAGCCCTGGCTGAAGCGGAAATTGAGTACCATGATTTGCTTTCAACTTCCCTTTACTATGCTAACCGCGTCAAAGACGGAAAAGGTGTGCTAGATACGGATACCTATATCGTTGTATGGACAACCACGCCATTTACCATCACAGCTTCTCGTGGATTGACAGTTGGAGCAGATATTGATTACGTTTTGGTCCAACCTTCTGGTGAAGCTCGTAAGTTTGTGGTTGCTGCAGAGTTGTTGACTAGTTTGTCTGAGAAATTTGGTTGGGCTGATGTTCAAGTCTTAGCGACTTACCGTGGTCAAGAATTGAACCACATCGTGACAGTCCACCCTTGGGATACGGCTGTAGATGAGCTGGTGATCCTTGGCGACCACGTTACGACTGACTCTGGTACAGGTATCGTCCATACAGCGCCTGGTTTTGGTGAGGATGACTACAATGTCGGTGTTGCTAATGGACTAGAAGTTGCTGTAACTGTAAACGAACGCGGGATTATGATGGAAAATGCTGGTCCTGACTTTGCAGGTCAATTTTATGACAAGGTGGTTCCAACTGTTATCGAAAAACTTGGTAACCTCCTTCTTGCCCAAGAAGAAATCTCTCACTCATATCCATTTGACTGGCGTACGAAAAAACCAATCATCTGGCGTGCAGTGCCACAGTGGTTCGCCTCTGTATCTAAATTCCGCCAAGAAATCTTGGATGAAATTGAAAAAGTGAAATTTCACTCAGAATGGGGGAAAGTGCGTCTTTACAACATGATTCGTGACCGTGGCGACTGGGTTATCTCTCGTCAACGTGCCTGGGGAGTTCCGCTTCCTATCTTCTACGCAGAAGACGGCACACCAATCATGACAGCTGATACCATCGAACATGTGGCTCAACTCTTTGAAGAGCACGGCTCTATTGTCTGGTGGGAACGTGATGCCAAAGATCTCTTGCCAGAAGGATTTACGCATCCAGGTTCACCAAATGGCGAGTTCAAGAAAGAAACAGACATCATGGACGTTTGGTTTGACTCAGGTTCATCATGGAATGGAGTGGTGGTCAACCGTCCAGAACTCAAATACCCAGCAGACCTTTATCTTGAAGGTTCTGACCAGTACCGCGGTTGGTTCAACTCATCACTTATCACATCTGTTGCCAACCATGGCGTTGCTCCTTACAAACAAATCTTATCACAAGGATTTGCCCTTGATGGTAAAGGTGAGAAGATGTCTAAATCTCTTGGAAATACCATTGCTCCAAGCGATGTTGAAAAACAATTTGGTGCGGAAATCTTGCGTCTCTGGGTAACAAGTGTTGATTCAAGCAACGACGTGCGTATCTCTATGGATATCTTGAGCCAAGTCTCTGAAACCTACCGTAAGATCCGTAACACTCTTCGTTTCTTGATTGCTAACACTTCTGACTTTAACCCAGCGCAGGATGCAGTCGTTTACGATGAGCTTCGTTCCGTTGATAAGTACATGACCATCCGCTTTAACCAGCTTGTCAAGACTATTCGTGATGCTTATGCAAACTTTGAATTCTTGACAATCTACAAGGCCTTGGTGAACTTTATCAACGTTGACTTGTCAGCCTTCTACCTTGACTTCGCTAAAGACGTTGTCTACATCGAAGGTGCCAAATCACTTGAGCGCCGTCAAATGCAGACTGTCTTCTATGACATTCTTGTCAAAATCACGAAACTCTTGACACCAATTCTGCCTCACACAGCGGAAGAAATCTGGTCTTATCTAGAGCATGAAGCAGAAGACTTCGTTCAATTATCAGAACTACCAGAAGCTCAAACATTTGCTAACCAAGAAGAAATCTTGGATACCTGGGCAGCCTTTATGGACTTCCGTGGACAGGCTCAAAAAGCCTTGGAAGAAGTCCGTAATGCCAAAGTGATCGGTAAATCACTTGAAGCACACTTGACAGTTTATCCAAATGAAGTAGTGAAAACTCTCCTTGGAGCAGTGGATAGCAATGTAGCTCAACTTTTGATCGTGTCAGAATTGACCATCGAAGAAGGTGCAGCTCCAGAAGGCGCAGTTAGCTTTGAGGATGTTGCCTTTACAGTTGAACGCGCTGCAGGTGAAGTATGTGACCGTTGCCGTCGTATCGACCCAACTACTGCTGAACGTAGCTACCATGCAGTCATCTGTGACCACTGTGCAAGCATCGTAGAAGAAAACTTTGTAGACGCAGTCGCAGAAGGATTTGAAGAAAAATAATCCAGTCTAACATGAATAGGTTTGACTGATGGTTAGTAGAAGAAGTCCTGTCTCAACTGAGGCGGGCTTTTTTACTTGAGAACAAAGGAATTCAGCTTCCTTGTGAAAGCTGAAAAAATAAGTTCAAACTCTTGACAGGCTAGTATAAGTTATTTATGATAGTAGTAAAGATTAGAAGGAATGAGGAAAGATAATGACCCATCCAGTTTTTGGAGTTCATGAGGAAAATGTTGAGTATGTGACGCGCTATGGAGTTTACGCAGTGATTCCGGATGAAAAGAAAGAAAATATTATTTTGGTACAGGCACCTAATGGTGCGTGGTTTCTTCCTGGAGGACAAATGGAAGAAGGAGAGAACCAGCTGGCTACTCTTGAGCGGGAATTGCTGGAAGAGCTTGGCTTTAGCATACAAGTAGGAGATTACTTTGGTCAGGCGGACGAGTATTTTTATTCTCGCCATCGGGACACGCATTTCTATAATCCTGCCTATATTTACGAAGCCCTTTCTTATCAAGAAGTGGAGAAGCCACTGGAAGACTTTAATAATCTAGCATGGTTTCCTGTCGAACTTGCAATAGAAAAATTGAAACGTGGCAGCCATAAATGGGGAATTGAGCAGTGGAAGCGCAAATACCAGAATAACTAACCTGCTATATTTAAAATGATATAAATTACAGGCAATCGTTCACAATTCCCGAAAAACGTGTTATAATAATAGCGAGATTTAAGGTAGGAGGCAAATGAATGAAGCTTATAAATACGACAAATAGCCATGCAGAATTGGTGAAAAATCAATTGGAAAATACAGATGCAACGCTTGTAGAAATCTATTCTGCAGGCAATAGTGATGTTGTTTTCACAGAGTCCCCTAGCCATTACGAAATTCTCATTTCAAATAAGCATCGCGCAATCAGAGAGCAAGAAATTGAAAAAATTAGAGAATTCTTTTTGAAACGAAAAATTGACCAAAAGAATATTGACGCCTCTGCCATTCGGACGATCTATGCTAATAGTTTGATTGAGATTTCAATCCCGATTAAGGGCTAATATTTGCTTAAGATTTTAAACTTTTATAGCATTATCAATTGATCATCTGCTTCCTGATGGAAGTGATATCAAAAATCACTTGAAAAACTGTGCTTTTCAGCTCTTGCTTTCAGGTGATTTTTTATTTGTCTGATTTAGATTTTGATGGCGAGATCTTTTCTGACTAGCCAGATTCTTCGAACCTAATAATGTTTTCGTTTTTCTACTTGATTTTATAAAATCACCTTTATTTTAGGATAAATTATGGTAAAATAACTTGGAGGAGAGTAAAGATGTTTCATAAAAGTAAGTTAATGTTTTGGACCAGTGAAGTCTTGCTGCTGACGATTATCTTTTTCATCTGGCGCCAGATGGGAGATATGATTACGCCAGTGGTGAGCGTTATCAATACGATTTTAATTCCTTTTGTTATGGGAGGATTTCTCTACTATATTACAAATCCTCTGGTGACACTGCTCGAAAAAAGGTTGAAAATCAATCGAATTTTCGGGATTTTAATCACTCTTTTCCTACTCTTTGGCCTAGTGACAGTCGGAGTAATCTACCTTTTGCCAATTTTGATTAACCAGCTGTCCAGCTTGATCAATTCGACGCAAAATCTCTATTGGGAAATTCAGAGTTTTGTCAATCAATTATCCAAAAATCCTTTATTTAAGAGTTTAAATATTCAGTCTACTATCCAGCAACTCAACCTGTCCTATGTAGATATTCTGCAAAATATTCTAAATAGTGTTACCAATAGTCTGGGTAGCGTAGTGTCTGCTGTCATCAATACCCTCATGATTCTCATCATGACGCCGATTTTTTTGGTCTACTTCCTGATGGATGGGCACAAGCTCCTACCAATGTTGGAGCGGACCGTTCTCAAGCGCGATAAGCTCAATATATCTAGTCTTTTGACCAATCTCAATGCGACCGTTGCTCGTTATATCAGTGGTATTTCGATAGATGCCTTGCTGATTGGCACCTTAGCTTATATTGGTTACAGTGTCATTGGACTCAAGTATGCCTTAGTATTTGCTATTTTCTCGGCTTTAGCTAACTTGATCCCTTATGTGGGCCCTAGTATCGGCTTGATTCCCATGCTGATTACCTACTTTTTTACCGATCCTCATAAAATGCTGGCAGCCTTAATCTATATGTTGATTATCCAGCAGATTGATGGGAATATCCTCTATCCTCGTATTGTTGGGAGTGTTATGAAAGTGCATCCCATTACGATTATGGTTCTCTTGCTTCTGTCTAGTAATATCTATGGTATTATGGGCATGATTGTAGCGATTCCGACCTACTCTATCCTCAAGGAAATTGTGAAATTCCTCGCTAATCTTTATGATAACCACAAAGAAGCTCAGCAACAAAAGAAGAATGAAGAATTTGGTATTATAAAAAAATAGGAGAAAGCTCGCCTTTCTCTTTTTTACTGCATTTTTATGGTCCATCATTGGATATTTATGCTAAAATAATAGTAATAGCATAAAGGAGGTATCGTTATGGTAACACGTCGTAAATTTTCTCCGCAAGAAATAAGAAAAGATTCTTCTTATTTTTCGCCCTTGAAGACCATTGTAGAGACAGCCTTTTATGAGAATCAGGTTCAGGCAATCAAGACTGTAGAAGAGGCCTATCAACTGGCCTCGGTAGCTGCTGGAACGGTTGTGCTGGACATGCCCGTGATTCATACTAAAGAGCTGGGACTTCCTTCTTATGCCCGCGTTTTATTAACTAACTCGGGGGCTGTTGTCGGCCGAACTGCTAAGGCTAGACGAATTTATGGCAGAGATAGTCAGGAAGATGAGCACTTGCTGTTTCTGGTTCGTAGTGCTGTTTATCAGGCACATCAGAGGAACTTTTATAAGGCAGATGCAGTCGTGGGGCTGGATGAGGACTTCATGGTTTGCGCCCATCTAATGGTTCCTCAGGAAGAAATCAATAATCTCTATTCTTGGCTCTTGAATTTCCAGATTTTGGATGAGGAATTTAAGAATCGCCTACGAGCTTCTAAAAAGTACGAGGAAAATGATATCTTTGTCTTTTTTGATCCCAAGTGGACGCATCCAGACTATCCTGAAGGTTTGGTTTATTTTGATACCAATCATAATTGCGTCGTTATTCTGGGCTTAAACTATTTCGGAGAACTGAAAAAAGCGACCTTGACTTTGGCGTGGGGAACGGCTGCTAGAAATGGCTATGTTGCTTGCCACGGAGGTCTGAAAATTTTCAAGCAGAATACGGATAAAGAAGACTATGTTGCATCTTTCTTTGGGCTATCCGGTTCAGGGAAATCCACATTGACGCATGCCAAACATGACCATAAATATGACATCAAGGTTCTTCATGATGATGCTTTTATTATCTCGGTCAAGGATGGCTCCTCTATTGCCCTCGAGCCGTCTTATTTTGACAAGACCAATGACTATCCTACAGGCCATAGTGAGCAGGATTTCTTTGTCACCGTGCAGAACTGTGGAGTGACGCTAGATGAAAACGGGCGGAAAAAGCTAGTAACGGAGGACATCCGTAACGGGAATGGACGGACTGTCAAATCGCGTTTTGCGACTCCAAATCGCGTAGACAGAATTGATGAGCCTATCAATGCTATCTTCTGGATTATGAAAGATGACTCTCTGCCGCCTCTGGTTAAGATCAATGATCCGCTGATGGCTTCAACAATGGGCTGCACTCTGATGACCAAGCGTTCCAATGCTGAGAATGTCACTGGCTTGCATGAAGACTTGGTTATTGAGCCTTATGCCAATCCTTTCCGCGTTTATCCACTGGTGGAAGATTATCGGAAATTCCGTCATTTATTTGAGTCAGGGGTCGCTTGCTACATTATCAATACTGGCTTTTATATGGGTAAAGGTATCTCAAAGGAAGTATCTTTAGATATTATTGAGCAGATTGTAGAAGGAAGGGCTCAATTTAAGCCTTTTGGTCCTTTGGAAGGTTTTGAATATCTGGATTATAAGGGTTATGCTGTTCCAAACTTTGACGAAAAGTACAGACAGCTCATTCGTGAAAGAATGCAGGTTCGTTTAAACTTCCTATTGGCCTTTAATCAGAAATATCCCAAGACAGCCCTGCCTGTTGGAGCTATTTCTCGGCTAGAAAAAGTCTTGCAGGACTTAGAAGATTAGTCTGCAAAACGCTTTCTAATAAATCCTTGTGCACGAATCCCCAAAATATGTTATAATCAAAGTTGATTATAATTTTTAGGAGAAGAATCCATGGAAGACCCTGGCAGTCAGAGTATTTTATTGCAAGCAATACTGCTATTTGTTTTAACCTTACTAAATGCCTTTTTCTCAGCTTCTGAGATGGCGATGGTATCACTCAATCGAGCTCGCGTCGAGCAAAAAGCCGAGGAAGGCGATGCCAAATACGTTCGTTTATTAAAAGTTCTTGAAAGTCCCAATAACTTTCTGTCAACGATTCAGGTCGGTATCACCGTCATCAATATCCTGTCGGGGGCAAGCTTCGCGGATAATCTAGGGAAAATCTTTGCTTCTTGGATGGGTGATTCCAAGACGGCACATGCAGTTGCTAGTTTCTTGGCCCTTGCTCTCTTGACTTATATTTCCATTGTTTTGGGGGAGCTTTATCCTAAGAGAATCGCTATGAATCTTAAGGATAGTTTGGCTATTCGGACAGCGCCAGTGATTATCTTCCTCGGGAAAATTGTCAGTCCGTTTGTCTGGTTGCTTTCAGCCTCTACCAACCTTCTCAGTCAGATGACGCCGATGAAGTTTGATGATGCAGATGAAAAAATGACTCGAGATGAGATTGAGTACATGCTGACTAATAGTGAGGAGACGCTGGATGCAGATGAAATCGAAATGCTACAGGGGATTTTCTCGCTGGATGAAATGATGGCGCGTGAACTAATGGTGCCGCGGACAGATGCCTTTATGGTTGATATTCAGGATGACACCAAGGAAATCATTGAAAGTATCCTCAAGCAAAATTTCTCACGAATTCCTGTCTATGATGGAGACAAGGACAATGTGATCGGTTTGATTCATACCAAGCGCTTGCTAAATGAAGCCTTCGCTAATGGATTCGACAATCTAAACCTCCGCAAGATTCTGCAAGAGCCACTCTTTGTCCCTGAAACGATTTTTGTGGATGATTTGCTCAAATCTCTCCGGAATACCCAAAATCAAATGGCGATTCTGCTGGATGAGTATGGTGGTATGGCAGGTCTCGTGACGCTCGAAGACTTGTTGGAAGAAATCGTCGGCGAAATCGAAGATGAAACAGACAAGGTTGCTATCGAGGTTCATGAAATCGGTGAGAACACCTACATTGTTTTAGGAACGATGACCCTCAATGACTTTAATGAATATTTTGAAGTTGAAATCGATAGTGATGATGTGGATACTATTGCTGGTTATTATCTGACTGGTGTTGGAACCATTCCGAATCCAACAGAGCGGCTCAGCTATGAAGTGGAAAGCCAGAATAAAAAACTGATTTTGACCAATGACAAGGTTAAAAATGGCCGTGTCACTAAGGTGAAAGTGGAAATATCTGAAATGATTGAAGAAGATGAAGAAGCTGAAAAATAATTCAGCTTCTTTTGTTTTAAGTTTTCCGCAAGATTTTTATAAGGAATGCTTAAGCTGAAAGTCTTATACTAGTCTCAACAAATAAGAAATGAGGACAGTCCAATGACATATAAAGTAAAAGTAACCTATCAGAAATCATTCATTCGCTCCAAGTTAAACGAAGCAGCCTAACCAGTACTAGCAATAGAAGCAAGAAATAGATTCTCGTATCAACATTTCATAAATTTTTCATATCATCTCCTAAATATAAAAAACGTATAAAACTAAACAACAAACCAAAGAACAGGAAAACTCCTCTGCTCGCTAGATTTTAGCTGGCAGAGGAGATTTTTTATGCTCGCTGAATCATCGACTTCATTCTTTCTGCCGAGTAGCAAAGTCCACAAAGCGAAATTTATCTAGTTTGTGCCGGCTCTCCGTGTATTGAAACTGGCGGCCATCAGCTAGATAGACCTGAGATTTAATGGAAACGACATGTTGGTCTCGGCCGATGTCCAGAAGGATCTGGTCTTGGTCACTAACATGATCGATGGTAATTTCTTTTCTGGCATAGGCAATGTTAAGCTTTAAGGTTTCTTCTAAGTAGGCATAGATAGAATGTTCCCCGATTTCTCTGGTCAGATCTGGCACCAAGCTTTTATCTAGATAGTCAATATCCAAGACAGAAGCAATGTTGTCGACCACTCGCTGCCGGACAATACGCCAAACCAAGCGGTACTCTGGAAATCCGGTTGTTTTTGAGAGCTTTTTATCTACTGTGATTTTATCAAGGCTGATGACATTGGTCTTGGACTGAAGCTGATGCTGTGCCACTAATTCTTGATAACTGGTTAAGTTGGAAACAGGGAGGTCTAGTTGTTCTTGTTTGACGACTTTGGAGCCCTGCCCCCGCACTTTTTCGATCAAACGCGAGCTCTCAACCGCTTCGTCGATGTAGAGAATTTCCGCAACGAAGGAGCGACCATGCTGGCAGCCAGTATTCATCTGTCGCGCGGGACGCCTTATATCTACATGGGTGAGGAGATTGGCATGGTGGATCCTAACTACGACTCCATGGAAGACTATGTGGATGTCGAGTCTCTCAATGCTTACCAGAGCCTGCTTGCTGAAGGTCAATCGCCAGAATCAGCCTTCAGGATTATCAAGGCTAAATCTCGTGATAATTCTCGGACGCCTATGCAGTGGGATGATTCAGTCAATGCAGGTTTTACAACAGGAACTCCATGGCTGAAGGCGGGCAAATCCTATCCTCTCATCAATGTGGAAAATGAAATCAAGGGTCCGATTTTTACCTTTTATCAGAAATTGATTGCCCTGCGTAAGGAACTACCTATCATCGCAGAGGGCAGCTATCAGCCAGCCTATGAGGACAGTCCTCAGGTCTATGCCTTTGAGCGGGAGTGGCAAGGACAAAAGCTTTTAGTCCTTAACAACTTTTATGCTGATCCTATTACCTTGGACATCCTACCAGACTATCAAAATGGCCAGGTGCTGATTTCAAATTACGAGGAGACAGCAGTAGCTGCGACCATGACCTTGAAACCCTATGAAACGTTAGCTATTCTAGTAAAATAATGATTAAAATCAGCTTAAGCTTCTTTTAAGTATGGTGCAGTATACTAGAAGCATCAAATGAAGACCTCTTAACTTTATTTGATAGAAGGAGTCCTTTAGTTTAACAGATGAGCAGCTGTTATAGCTATAGTTCCGCACCTTTTTTTCATAACAATCTCCGAAAAGGTCGCCCTCTAGGGCGGCTTTTTTTATGGAGAAAGCTGGAAACGGAGAGAGGCAATTTTAAGAAAAATGGAAGACTTTATCTGTTGTAACACAATGAAAATGAAACTGAAAAACAGTTTATTTTCTAAAAAATAGGCAGAATCTATCTATTTTCACTCGAATCGTGGTATAATGTAGTTATAGTAAAACGTTTTCAGGTACAAGAGGATTATTATGGTTGAAGAAGCGATTGATTATGGGAAAGTAACAGGAATGGTGCACTCTACGGAGAGTTTTGGAGCAGTGGATGGACCAGGTATCCGCTTCATAGTCTTTTTGCAGGGCTGTCATATGCGTTGTCAATATTGCCACAATCCAGATACTTGGGAGATGGAGACCAACAAGTCTCAACTGCGGACTGTGGATGATATCCTACAAGAAGCCCTTCGTTACAAAGGTTTCTGGGGTAATAAAGGGGGTATTACCGTCAGCGGGGGAGAAGCACTTCTACAGATTGACTTTTTGATTGCTTTCTTTACCAAGGCTAAAGAGCTGGGGATTCATTGTACGCTGGATACTTGCGCCCTGCCTTTTAGAAATACGCCTCGTTATCTAGAAAAGTTTAATAAACTGATGGCGGTGACGGATTTGGTCTTGCTGGATATCAAGGAAATTAATGAGGCGCAGCATAGGATCGTGACTACCCAGACCAATAAAAACATCTTGGCCTGTGCAAAATATCTCTCAGATATTGGAAAGCCAGTGTGGATTCGGCACGTTCTGGTACCGGGGCTGACGGACCGGGATGATGATTTGATAGAATTGGGCAAGTTCGTCAAAACACTGAAAAACGTTGATAAATTTGAAATTCTGCCTTACCATACCATGGGAGAATTTAAGTGGCGGGAGCTGGGCATACCTTATTCTCTTGAAGGGGTCAAGCCGCCAACAGCGGACCGGGTTAAAAATGCCAAGGAACTGATGCAGACTGAGTCCTATACCGAGTACATGAATCGGGTGCATAATAACTAAGTGATGTAAGTAGGGGGAAATGGACTGGAGAGAAACCAGTCCATTTTTCTTAATAAAATACCTGCTAATCCTCCGGTATGGCCGAATCTGATCTTGTTTTTATAAGATTTGATAGCATGAAAGTACACATTTTAGTACATTGCAGGTAGTGGCTGTCTGATTTTAAAAGGATAGATATATTAGAAGTCTTATATCAAGTTTTCTTCTTTTTGTGCCTAGTTTTTATCTCTATTGTAAGGCTAGAAAAGTTAGGTCTAGCTTTCAAGAAGGTGTTTGAATAAAGGGGGAATTTATGGTATAATAAGGCTTAATAGCGATTTTTTTAGAGAATAGAATAAGCGTAGTGGGAGTAGTGTTTTGGAAAAGAAAAAAGCAGTTGTGGTTTCGGGAGATTATGGGTATATCAGACAGATTGAAACAACAATAAAATCTCTTTGCTGTCATCATAAAAATCTAGATATTTATGTTTTCAATCAGGATATTCCTCAAGAATGGTTTTACTATACGCGTCGTAAGGTACAAGCAGCTGGCAGTCAGTTGAACGATGTGAAATTATTCAATGATCAGATTGATGATCAGGTGAAATCAAAATGGGAAGCTGGAACTTATGCTCACATCAACTACATGGCTTACGGGCGCTATTTTATACCGAATTACGTTGCGGCAGATAAAGTTTTATATTTAGATTGTGATATTGTTGTAACACGAAATCTGGACCATCTTTTTGAGATAGATCTGGAGGATTATTATGTAGCAACGACTCGCGCGACATATGGAGTAGGCTTGGGCTTTAATTCTGGAATGATGCTCATCAATAATAAGCGTTGGCGTGAAGAAAACATGGCTCAGCAATTGGTCGAGTTGACAGATCGAGAGTTAGCCAATGTTACTGAAGGTGATCAGTCTATCTTGAATTTGATGTTTGAGAGCAAAAAACTTGATTTGGAAGATACTTACAATTTTCAAATCGGCTTTGATTTGGGAGCTGCGCTAGATAAGCATGACTGGATTTTCGAAATCCCACTCTCTCCACTGCCTGCTGTTTTGCATTATATTTCTGGTCAAAAACCATGGAACACTGTTTCCAACATGCGTCTGCGTGAAGTATGGTGGTTTTACAATTCTCTTGATTGGTCTACAATTATTGAGACAGATGAATTTGATGTCGAGAAAGCTATTAAACAGAGGGATGAAGGCTTTGCTCTCCACTGTGTAACCTTGACAAACTCAGATAGGCTAGAGGGAATTGAAGATTTGGCGAGTGCATTACCAAACTGTCTATTTCATATTGCTGCCTACACACAGATGTCTGATAAGTTACTCAAACTGATGGCTTATGAAAATGTTCGCTTGCACCCTGCAATTTTGCCATATCCTTTGAGAGATTTACTGGCGAGCAGCGACATTTATCTTGATATCAATCATGATCAGAAATTCGATACTGTAATTAGGGAGTTTCAAGAGTCTGGTAAGCCTGTTTATGCCTTTGATAATGTACAAACAGAAGGGGTTTCAGAGCAAGTATTCTCACATGAGAATTATCAAGAAATGGTGGAAAAAATTCGATCAGATTTTAATTAAATGACGAACTGCCCCACATTTTGTAATCAAAATAGAGAAAGCAAGTTGATTCCTTATCTATAATTCTATGGAATGGGCTTGCTTTCTTAAGTCTTTGACTTAAAAGACAAGTTTATGTATGAAAAGAGGGCTCTGGGCAAGTCCAAAATACAAATAAAGGATAATAAATGGAGCACTTTGGTCTTAAGAAAAAGAAGCGTCAGAATATTTTTAGAAAGAGAATCCTCTTTACACTGTTCATCATTGCTATTTATATATTAGGAAGACATATCTTGCTTCCGGGTTACAATGGCAGTATGGAAGCTTTTCGGATAAAGGAAGACAATCCCTTGGCCGCTTTGTATTTACTGGCAGGAATTGATGTTTCTCAGATTTCAGTATTTTCTTTGGGCTTAGGACCTTGGATTACGACGATGATTGTATGGCAAGTCATGAACCTAAAGAAAAGCTGGAATATACAATCTTGGTCTCTTAAAAAAACGGATTTCTTTCAAAAGATCTTAACCTTGTTCTTTGCGATTGTGCAGGGACTAGCCATTATGTACACCGCTTATAGAGGAAACGGTCGCTTTCTACTTCTGGTGGATGATTGGCTCTATAATCTAGCAGTTTTACTCACAGTTGTGACAGGCAGTTTTATCATTATTTGGTTGTCAAGTCTTAATACTCGTAAGGGAGTGGGAGGGTCAATCATTATCATCATTTCAGGGATTTTACTCCAGTTTGCTGACCAATTAATAGTCTTGCTTGGGAAATCCTTGTCTTCTGTCCGAGGAGGAATGATTTTAGTTGTGGCTCTATTGGCCTATCTTCTTTTGACCTTTGTAGCTGTCGTATGTGAGAAAGCCGAGATACGTCTGCCTCTTAATCGGATCATGTTAAGCAATCGCTACTATGATAAATCTTATTTGCCAATTAAGTTCATTCCTTCTGGTGGAATGCCCATTATGTATGCAACAAGCGTCTTGATGTTGTTCCAATTATTACTAGACTGGACGGGGAAAGGATTTTCACTAAAATTTGGGAATTTGTTTGACTTTACAAAGCCCTTGGGTCTCCTTGTTTATCTAGTTGCGATTTACTTGTTGGGTATTTTGTTTGCCTATATCAATTTGGAACCGGAAGAGACAGCGAAACGCTTGCAGCGTCAGGGAGAATATTTTGACTATATTCAGCCGGGGAAAGAAACTTTAAAAGTGTTAAAACACTATATTTCTTTGCAATCAAATATAGGAGCTATCTATCTCATCTTGTATGTCGGCCTGCCCTATTTTATTAATTTCTTCTTGCCTTTGCCAAGTTTCTTTTTGACCTTGCCAAGCACACTAGTCATTTTGATCAGCATGCTCTTGCCCTTGCGTGAAGAAATACGAATCTTAAGAATCGGGACTTATTATCATAAAGAACTAGAAGTAAAAGGAGAATAGAGGGATATGTTTTACTTTGTACCTTCTTGGTATAAACAAGATCGAAAATGGTATTCTACTGCCCTACCTTTCTATCTGCAACCGAAAAATATGATGTTTGATGATGCCGTAAATTTATTGCGGATGTTTCAACAATCAGGAGAAGCCAACTCTGTCCTGATTTTGAATTATTCACCTCATATTCGGACTTTCTTTTATCAACAAAGACTTTCATCAGATGAAATTTGGAATCTATTTGATAGCATACAAGGTCTGACAGATGTGCCTGCACGAAAAATTCGTTTGGATGATTTGAAATGGCCGCAGGGAGCAGAAATCTTTTATACTCCTTTTATTGTAGATGTTTACGTCGATCATCTACCTCATGCTCAGATTAATTTTTCACAAATAGGTAATATTTTTGATATTACCTATTTTGAAAATAATCAGATAGATTATCAGCTTGTTTTTGATGACCGTGGCTTTGTCTCCAGTATTATCTATTTTGAGCATAATCAGCCTTATTATCAGGACTATCTGAATGCACAAGGGATATGGCAATTCAGAGAATTTTTGACAGCCGATAACCAGCAGGTCATTATCAGTCCTGAGGCACAAGGCACATTTGCTAAGGATGTCTATCAGAATATTGAGGAGC
This sequence comes from Streptococcus cristatus, assembly GCF_001578775.1. Taxonomy (GTDB): domain Bacteria; phylum Bacillota; class Bacilli; order Lactobacillales; family Streptococcaceae; genus Streptococcus; species Streptococcus cristatus_A. Next base: position 760,801 of record NZ_KQ969062.1, read on the forward strand.
TTGTTAAAGAAAAACTAGAGCAGCATTTGGCTTCTGTTTTAACCAAGGATGATTCGATTATTGTTTCAGCAGATGTGCAGCATAATCATTTTTTCCAACAGATTAAGAAGGATCATCTTGTTGTTCTGTCCTTCTTTGGCAATCGCTATCCGATTACGAATACAGAACAGCTCTTTTCTGATTTAAAAGATACCCCATTTTTTGTGGTAGATAGCTTGGATAAAATCGTGAAGATTGCAGAACAAGTAGGGGAAGTAGAAGAAGAGCAACTTCCTGCTTATTATGAGATTCCACCTTATGACACACAGTTGAATCTTGGGCATAGTCAGCGGAAAAAAGAGTTGATTATCTATGTCAATTTCGATACTTTACCAGAACATCATCTTCAATATGTCTTTACTTCCTTATTTGATATGATGTTGCAACATGAGTGGATTGACTTATTGGTTGGGACGCAGAGTCAGGATTTTGGTCGAGAAGCTTCTATTCGACAGTTTCTTGAGGAATCTTTATCATCAACAAAGTATGCAGAAAAATTGCTCCTTGTTGACAAAGATAAGGCCGCTAAGAGTGGTGATCCACGCTTAGAAGATGATGATAGCCTCAGAGAGCGAATTGATACTGTGGTGATTCATAGTGATACCGATTTGGCGAAGGCTCTGAAGTATGTTCGCGTCATCTTGGATTTGGGAAGTCCAGCCGATATCCGAACCCAAATTGCAGGTATCAGCGGGGGGATTCCTCAAGTGAATTTGTATAATTCTTCCTATGTGAAGCATGGCGAAAATGGTTGGATCATGAATGATATTTCTAACCTGAGAGAGGCACTCTTGTATTACCTCACAGATTTGGAACACTGGAATCAGTCTTTGGTACATTCGGTTAAGAGGATTGAGCTGTATACAAGGGGAGAAATTGTCGAAATGTGGAAAAATACGATAAAGGAATTAAAGCTAAATGAACAGAATTAGTGTCCTACAGATTGCCAATGAGAATTGGCAGCACCAATATGAGATTCCTAGTAATATCGCATGGACATTTGTTAAACCAGAAGATATCATGTCTCTCTTGCCTGAAGATATTGGTATTTTAAAAAAGGATGGGAAGAAACCGAAGGCTGCTAAGCCCTATGATGTTGTATTGGTCGATACTGTTGAGCATTTTGAGTACATTACAGTATTGGACAGCTTAATTCAGGTTTATCGCTTGTTTTATCATGAGCGCTGTCAAATTACTACAAAAACCTTGGAGAGATTCCTTTTACGCAAAAGGGCCGTTCAGTCTACTTTTGAAGATCCAGCTCAGATGCTGTATCTATTTTCAAGGGGCTTTTCTTCCAAGCAAAGTGGTACCAAGCTCAGTGTTAATCACCTAGTTGTCAATCCCTCCTTCTCAGGTCAGATTAACTATGAAGGAACTAACTATCTCCGTCTGTGTGGCCAATATGGTGAGGATTACCAAACTGTAGCAACCTATCAGTACAATATCTTTCTGAGTGCAGACGCCCCTTTGGATTTATGGCCAGAGTTCAGAAATTCTGAAGATTGCGCAATTCGTTATGTCATCAAGGGTTATCCAGTTGGCAATTCTCCCATGCAAGAATGGATTTATGATGAAGAATCTTTTGAGAAGCCTCTCGTTTTGGATACCAGCGATTCTTATTACCTAAGCGTCAGTGCTCAAGTAAAGGGGCAAGGAATTGTGAAAATTGGACCATTCCATCATCGCCAATCTCATTTGGGTTATGGGGACTTGTTGATTGGTGGAAGTCGTGTTGTGGATAAAAATCGGGAGGAATTGATTTACTACTTCCATCCTGGTGATTTGAAGCCACCTCTCAATATTTATTTTTCTGGTTATCGTCCAGCTGAAGGATTTGAGGGATACTGGATGATGAACAATTTGGGAGCGCCTTTCTTGTTGATTGGAGATCCGCGTTCTGAGGGTGGTGCTTTCTATCTCGGCTCAGAAGAGCTGGAGCAAAAGCTTGTTCAGGTCATTCATCACTGTTTAGATGAATTAGGCTTTACAAGAAACCAGTTGACCTTATCCGGACTATCAATGGGGACCTTTGGAGCCCTGTATTATGCTTCCAAGTTAGAGCCTCATGCAGTGATTGTCGGTAAGCCCTTAGTAAATTTAGGCGATATTGCAGAGAATGAATCCACGATTCGTCCTGGAGGTTTTCCTACTTCTTTAGATTTGGTGCTTCGTACAACAGGAGAATTATCAGAGGAAGGAACAGCTCAACTTAATGAGCACTTCTGGTCAGCATTCAAAGAGGCTGATTTTTCGAGGACGAAATTTATTGTGTCTTATATGTATCATGATGACTACGATGGTACGGCCTACCCTGATATGCTAGAAGAGCTAGGAAAGCGAGCTTACCGCGTTAATGTCATTAGTAAAGGATTGACAGGACGACACAATGATGATACGCAAGGAATTGTCGAATGGTTCTTTAATCAATATAAAACTTTATTAGTGAATAGTTTTGAAAGGAAGTTTGATTCGTGAGATACAAGGAAGAAATCTATTTTGCTTATTGGGATATGCGAAGTGTATCACAGTATCTATATGGATCGTCTGTGAAGCTGCTAGCAGATGGGCATGTCTTATATGAGAATCAGTTCATGCCGTCTGGTACAGTCATTCATGAATGGCATTCGCAAGCAAACTATCAGGCTTTACGAAATACAAGCCAGCTTCCTGAATTGAAGCGAGGAGAAAAATATATCTTTGGCAGCCATCTGAAGACTCTTCCTGAAAATTCGACCTACTTGAAGATTGAATTTATGAATGCGCGTGATGAGGAGATTTTTAATCAAATTATTAAGCAGGGTGAGACAATGAGCGTTCGTGTTCCGAACAATACCCACCATTATAAAATTCAATTAGTGAGTTCAGGTTGCCATCGTTTCTTGTTTGAAAGCATCTATATTGCCGAAGAAGGTGTGGCAGATTATACAGTCGATCGCTATTGGATTTCGAAATTGTTGCATAAGGACGTTAATCAAGAGACGATTTACGTTTGCTTTACGGAGCCTGATTTCAATCGGACGGGTTACATTCCAGAAATTGTTCGGGAACATTTTCCAAATTTGCTGGTAGTCAATTCTTCCTATAAAGACGCTCTTTTGTATATGGAAAAAGAGTTTTTCGAAATCTTGCTTGGAACAATTGAAAAGCTGTCTCGAGAATATTCTTTTGAGAAGGTCGCTTTTGCTGGCTATGGACCGATTTCAAATATCGCAGCTTTGCTTTACTCACAGCAATTTGAAAATGCCTATGCTTTAGTGACTGATGATTTCATGCCAGAATTAGATTATCAGCATGTTCTTGATCGCTATCGAAATAGGGTGAATTATCCTTTGTTTAGAGATTTGCTACTGGAACGCTTCAACTCGGCTAGAGTAAAAGAATATGCCCATTTGAAAAATAGGCCACGGGTACTAACCAAAATTGATTATTTGTTGGATCAGTCCTTTTTGCTTCAAAAAATAGACTTGGAGAAAACGGAAGAGTGGATGAGAAAGAATGAAGCCTAAAAAATTACATTTAGCTAATTCCTTTAAACTAAGGCGATATAAAAAAATCTTAGAAAAGATTAATCAGCTTTCTGATAATTATGCAGCCATGTCAGATAAAGAATTGCAGGCTAAAACTCAATGGTTTAAGGGCCGTCTTGCTGAGGGAGAAAGGCTGCAGGAAATTTTACCAGAAGCCTATGCCACCATTCGTGAAGCGGCTAAGCGTGTCTTGGGCCTCTATCCTTACGATGTACAAATCTTAGGTGCCTTAGTCATGCAAGACAATCAGATTGCCGAGATGAGGACGGGAGAGGGCAAAACACTAACAGCAATTCTGCCCTTATACTTAAATGCTTTGACTGGAAACAGCACCATCTTAGTTACGGCCAATGAGTATTTGGCGATACGTGACGCTAAACAAATGGCTCCTGTTTTTCATTACTTAGGAATGACAGTTGGGATTGGTGTTTCAGAAAATCCAGCTAAAAAATTGAAGGTTGCGCAAAAGCAGCGGATTTATCAAAGTGATATCGTGTATACAACACATAGTGCGCTGGGATTTGATTACCTTGAAGAAAATTTAGCGACCTCTCAAGCAAAGAAATTCTTGCCTAGGTTCTATTTCTGTTTAGTGGATGAGGTTGATGCAGCTCTCTTGGATAGTGCACAGATGCCTCTGATTATATCGGGCTCTCCTCGGGTTCAGTCTAATCTGTTCCTTTCCTGCGATGAATTTGTTAAGACTTTGAAAGAAGGGGAAGATTTTAAGCTAGATTCGACTCGGACTTCGGTCTGGTTGACGAGAAAAGGTGTCAAGGAAGCAGAAGTATACTTCCGTGTACAAAATGCTTACGATCCAAATAACTACCAACTGATCCGTCAAATCAATTTGGCCTTAAGGGCCAATCATTTATTTGAAAAAGATCGTCAGTATACTGTAGAAAATGGCGAAGTCAAGTTGATGGATGAGGCAACAGGGCGAGTTTTAGAAGGGAATAAACTTCAATCTGGTTTGCACCAAGCCTTGGAAGCGAGAGAACGCGTAAAGATTTCCTTAGAAACACGTTCCATGGCCTCTATTACCTATCAAAATTTGTTCAAGATGTTTCCTAAATTGGCGGGGATGACGGGTACAGGGAAGGTATGTGAAGATGAATTTCGTGAAGTGTATGACTTGGGAGTGGTCGTTGTACCTACTAGAAAGCCCAATCAACGGATTGATTATCCAGATGAAATCTATCTAACTATCCCTCAAAAACTTTATGCTTCTTTGGATTATATTAAAAAACTACACAAAAAGGGGCAGCCAGTTCTGATTGCGACAGGATCGGTAAGAATGTCAGAAATTTACTCCATGCTCCTGCTGCAGGAAGGAATTGCTCATAATGTGCTAAATGCCTATAATGCAGCAAAAGAAGCAGAGATGATTGCACAGGCTGGCCGGCGTTCTGCGGTAACCGTCGCAACCTCTATGGCTGGTCGGGGAACGGATATTATTTTAGAAGAAGGCGTTGCTAAATTAGGCGGACTGGCGGTTATTGGAACAGAGAGAATGTCCAGCGAACGAGTGGATTTGCAGCTTCGTGGTCGTGCAGGCCGTCAAGGCGCGCCTGGACTAAGTAAATTTTTTGTTTCACTCGAAGATGATATTATTACAAAGACTGGCAGTAAGTGGATCAATGATTTTTATCAGAAAGAAGTCGCCAAGCCAGAGGAAAAACAGAAGGTTCATCTAAAATCGGTTCGTATTAAATATGAGGTGACAGAAGCTCAGAGAAACAGCGATAATGCGGCAGCTGCTTCAAGACGATCAACGGAGCAGTATGACGAAAGTATCCGAATTCAACGGCAAATCATTTATAACAAGCGCAATGACATTATTGCTCATTCTGACTTTAAACTAGAATATTTTTTATCTGTTTTATCAGATGCTATGGACGCCTATATGAAGAAGCATCCATTTAAAGAGCAGGCCGATTTGTATCGATTTGTTTTGGATAACATTAGCTACTATTGTCAAGGCATTCCGAGAGATTTAGATGTGACAAACATTCGTCAAGTTAAGAAGTTTCTATCTAAGCTTTTCATTGAAGAATATCAGCGAAAACGCGATAGAATTGAGGATTCAGAACTATTTGGGCAGCTTCAACGCATCGCAGTGTTAAGAGCAGTGGATGATTGTTGGGTGGAGCAAGTTGACTATCTCCAACAATTTCAAACTTTAGTGGTTAGTCAAGGTTATGCGCAAAAGAATCCTGTATATGAGTTTCATAAAGAGGCTTTTGAGTCATATAAGAGAATGAATGCAGACATGAATCTTAAAATTATAAAAAATATGGCGCTTAGTTATGTCAATGTTCAGCCTACAGGGAAATTAGAGGTTTTCTTTGGCTAAAGTTTTGACAGATTGTGCTATAGACTTTATAATAAGGATATAACTGCATTCGGGAGAAAATGTATATTTATGGGTAAGAATAATAAAGCAAAAGCAAAGGGGTTTAAGCGCGTTATATCGAAGTTTAAACGATTGGTGACGGAGGATGATAATTATTATGATCCGGATGCAGCCATCTTAAAACCGATTAGCCGAAAGCCCCAAGAGCAGAATCAGGTTGTGTTAGGTGTTAATGAAGAATTAAAACCACAGACAGAGCCAATTTCTATTATGGAAGACTTTGAAGATTTTCAAGCCAACAATAGCTTGGTAGTAGATGATCTGATAAAAAATGTCAGTCAAAGTTTATCAATGAGCGTTTCGACCTCAATGAGTTTGTCTGCTGAATATTTCGATAGTGACTCTGTTTCAACAAGCGAGAGTTCTCTTCAAGATTCGCTGTGGGAAAATGATTCATTAGAGACTTATTCTTTAGACTCTTCTTCTCACATTATCGATCAGTCAGATTCAGAATCTGAGCTGGTTCTTGAGGATGAATCTCTATCCGCTTCTATTAGTGCCAGTGAGAGTCTTTCCGAGTCTGAATACTGGAGTGTTTTCGAATCTGAGTCCCTCAGCATATCAGAGTCAGATTCACTCTATGAGAGTGAGTGGTTATCTGCTTCTATTAGCGCCAGTGAGAGTCTTTCCGAGTCTGAGTACTGGAGTATCTTTGAATCTGAATCTCTCAGCATATCAGAATCAGATTCACTCTATGAGAGTGAATGGTTATCCGCTTCTATTAGTGCCAGTGAGAGTCTTTCCGAGTCTGAATACTGGAGTATTTTCGAATCTGAGTCCCTCAGCATATCAGAGTCAGATTCACTCTATGAGAGTGAATGGTTGTCCGCTTCTATTAGTGCCAGTGAGAGTCTTTCCGAGTCTGAATACTGGAGTATTTTCGAATCTGAATCTCTCAGCATATCAGAATCAGATTCACTTTATGAGAGTGAGTGGTTATCCGCTTCTATCAGTGCAAGCGAGAGTCTTTCCGAGTCGGCTTCTATCCTTCTTAGTGAATTCGTTTCAACTTCGGTAGCGGATAGTCAGTCAGCCTCTCTGTCAGAATCCATTAGTGCTAGTCTGAGCCTTTCAGAATCTGAGTCTCTCAGTGCCTTAGAAGAGGCTTCTATGAGTCTTTCAGATTCAGTTTATGAGGAGGAAGCTGATTCACCTTCAGTAAACGAGAATAAGCCAGATACTTTCTTGATTTCTCTTAGTACTAGCCTGAGCCTCTCTACTTCTGAATGGTTGGCTCAGTCTGAGTTTACTTCACTTAGCCTTTCGGCATCTGAATCTTTGAGCATCAGTCAGTCTCTATCCTTGAGTGAAGCATTTTCTCAACTTCTTTTCGAATCTGAATCAGCCAAGGAGAGTCAGCAGCTATCAGAATCACTTAGCTATAGCCAGTCCCTTTCTCTGTCAGAATCTTTGAGTGAATGGACAGTAACTTCTCTCAGTCTCAGCGAGTCAGTCTCTTTGAGCGAGTCAATCTCCCTGAGTGAGTCCATTGCCGAGTATACTTGGTTAAGTTCTTCATTGTCGGTTAGCGCCTCTGTTGCTCAATCCGAATTGGAAAGCCAATTGACATCAATTTCCGAGTCTATTAGTGTCTCAGAATCTCTCAGTCAGAGTGTGAGCATCTTCACTTCTTTCAGCTTGAGTGAGTCAATTTCCTTGAGTGAATCCGAAAGTCTCAGTGCGTCAAGCTCCTTCAGTTTGAGTGAGTCCGCTTCTTTGAGTGAATCTGAAAGCCTTAGTCAGAGTCTCAGCCTTTCAGAATCCTTGAGCCAAAGTGTCAGCGCTTCACACTCTTTGAGCCTCAGTGAGTCAATTTCAGTCAGTCAATCTGAACAAGAAAGCCAGAGCCTTAGTGTGTCTGGATCCTTGAGTCAGAGTGCGAGCCTTTCGACTTCCTTTAGTTTGAGCGAATCGCTTTCCGAATATACTTGGCTCAGTTCGTCACTCTCAGTTAGCGCTTCTGTTGCCCAATCTGAATTGGAAAGCAAGTTAACATCGCTTTCCGACTCTATTAGTCAGAGTGCTTCACTCTCTCTGAGTGTTTCAGAATCTCTCAGTCAGAGTGCAAGCCTTTCAACTGCCTTTAGTTTAAGTGAATCAGTTTCCTTGAGTGAGTCTGAGAGCCTTAGTCAGAGCCTCAGTGTTTCAGAATCCTTGAGTCAAAGCCTGAGTGTTTCAAGCTCCTTGAGTTTGAGTGAGTCTGAAAGCCTTAGTCAGAGCCTCAGTATCTCTGAATCATTAAGTGAAAGTGCGAGCCTTTCAACTTCTTTAAGTTTGAGTCAATCAATTTCAGAGTACAATTGGCTCAGTTCTTCACTCTCAGTTAGTGCTTCTGTTGCCCAATCTGCATATGAGAGCAAATTAATTTCAGTTTCAGAGTCGGTTAGTAAGAGCACCTCAACCTCTATCAGTCTTTCCGAATCTCTTAGTCATAGTGTCAGCATCTCAACTTCCTTTAGTTTGAGTGAGTCGATTTCCCTGAGTGAATCAGAGCAAATCAGTCAAAGTATTGTGAGAGTTTCCTTATCTGAGTTTTATAGTATTTCAGTCTCAGAGTTGCTTTCTTACAGACAGAGTGCTTCAGAGTCTAAGTCAGTATCACATAGTTTACAAGTCTCAGAATCTCTGTCACTTAGCTTGTCTCGAACAGAGTCAATGCTTCTTGCCTATCAACAAGAATCGCTTGATGGTATGAACCTTGCATCTCAGGAACTTTCAGAGGCAGTTGCACTATCTCAAGAAAGCTTGTCTGTTCAAGTGTCTACAAGTCCAAACTTGAGCGTGACAGATCAAGAGGCATATCAGATGGTAAGACTAGGTTTACAGCCAATTTCTCCTGACTTAAAAAATGTCGCTAGTACATTATCTGGATTGGCTTCTATCGCTCAGAATAAGAAAGACCAGCGATAATTTTAAAGATACTAGAGAATGCAATAGTATCCATATATATTCACAAAATCAAAAGGAGTCATTATGATTAGAAATACGATGCCCAACAGCAATAAAGGTTTGGGAACGACGGATGTATTACCAATTAGTGAACCACGTATAGGAGTACTGACAGGGGAAATCAACTACAAAAAAGTACCAATAGGTGCCTATGATCTTCTGGGACAATTTACTTTAGCGAGTCAACCGGATTATGTTAGTGATTTGAATATGATTCAATCGATGGGCTTCAATGTTTATAGAATTTCTATCTCTTGGGCACGCATTTTCCCAACTGGAGAAGAAGCGCAGCCAAGTGAAGAAGGTTTGAAATATTATGAAGCTATCATTGATCAAGTGTTGCAAAAGGACATTGAACCGATTGTAACTTTAAGTCATTTCGATCTTCCTCTTCATCTGTATGAAAAATACGGTGCGTGGAAGAGCCGCAAGATGATTGAACTTTATGAGCATTATACAGAAGCTGTTTTCAGACATTTTAAAGACAAGGTAAGATATTGGATTACCTTTAATGAATTTAATATTTTACACCATTTACCATATCTTGGTGGCGGTCTGTCTTTTGAAGATGGAGAAAATCGAAACCAACGAATCTGGCAGGCGGCTCACTATCAATTGGTCGCTTCGGCACGTGCTGTTAAGCTTGGAAAATCAATCAATCCAGAATTTCAATTTGGCGGCATGTTGGTAGTTAGTCGTAACTATAGTCAAAATCTGGATAGTGCGATTGATGCGATGGAAGCAGAAGTTAAGAACCGTGAAAACTATGTCTTTACAGATGTACAAGTTCGTGGTTCTTATCCAAACCATTTCTTGCGCCGTTTAGAACGTGAGCAGATTGCTTTAGATATTGAAAATGATGACTTCTTTGACTTACGAGTCGGAAAGGTTGATTTTGTTAGCTTTAGTTACCATGCATCTAGTAATTCTCAAGAAGTCTTTATCAATAAATATGGCTATAATAATACCAATAAGAATCCAATCGACCCTGTCGGTCTCCGTCTGGCGATGAACAACCTCTATGACCGCTATCAAAGGCCACTATTTATTGTGGAAGATGATCTAGTATTAGATGAGTCAGACAGCCGATCAATAGAAGAGCTAAAAACGAATATTCAAGAGATCGTTAAAACAGTAGAATATGATGGCGTTGAGCTTCTTGGCTATACACCTCTTAGCTGGGTAGATCTCAATTTCTAAAATAGACGCTTTTACATTTAGTTACCTTTTATGAAATACCTGAATGGATTATATGTCATCTATTCAGGTATTTTTGTTTATAAAAGAATAAGGTTACAAAACTAAGAGAACCATAGAATTAGCAGGTAAATAGAATTTTATTTGCTCCTGTAGTATCCGGATTTTTTTGCTCGGAGACTTATTATATTATCCAATTAGAGAGTGATAACTAACTGATGCCTTAAAACGGCTTTATAACAACAAGAAAACTAACCATTGATAGCTGAAAATGCCAAAAACAGCTAGTTTTTGTTGTTTTCTCGTTGAGAATTTACTTCAAAATATTTTACGGTGTATGTATATGACCTTTTATGTGGTTTTGTTTTGTGATATAATAATTAAGTTAGGAGGGTTACTTATGGTTGAATTTACTCTTGAACCTTTCGCAAATGATACTTTCCGCCTGCTAAAGTCGCTGAAGGAAAATCAAGTCGAAGTGAAAGGCGATTATTATATCCCCCTATCTCAACAAGAGATAGCTGACATCAACCACATGTCAAAATTAAAAACAAATAGACTATTGCGTGATTTGATTGAGGGAGATTATGTTTGCCCTTATCAAAATAAGCGTGGTAAGTATGTAATTACTGAAAAAGGTCAAAAAGTTTTACGCCTAATTCAGAAGAAAAATGCTTGACGAAGGAGAGAATGATGGTACAATCATTAGACAAGACAAGACAAGACAAGACAAGACAAGACAAGACAAGACAAGACAAGACAAGACAAGACAAGACAAGACAAGACAAGACAAGACAAGACAAGACAAGTAATTAAGGTTATTTCTTTAACCTCTTTTTATGCTACAAAAAGAAAGACAGAATTTACTACTAAGCGTGTAAGTTCTGTTTTTTGTGTTTAGAGGGAGGGAGCAATCATGGGGAAAATAACAAAAGAAGAAAAATACCTAATCGAACAGTATATAAAATCCTTTGATAAACAAATTGTGAAGGTGGATGTAGAACAAGATTCTATAATCTATGATAAAAGTTTATCAATGGATAAAAAAATTAAAATGAAAAATTGTGGTGATGAGGAATGGACGAGAGCATTTATTATCACAAAATTAGTAAATGAATTAGGCTATCCAGTCGAAAGAATAAAACTAGAAAAGCGATTCAATCTAGGAAGAGGAGCTAAAGAGGTTTATGTTGATGTCAGATTATCAGATGCTAACGGAGACGCCTTTTTGTTCTTTGAAATAAAGTCTCCAAGTCAGTATGAAATTGAAATGGAAACTGCGATTGAAAATCAGTTGATAAAAGTAGCCAGTCAAGAAATAGCTGAGGGACATAATGTAAAATACTTGGTCTATTCTAGTATCAATTTTACCAATAATTCTGTCCAAGATATTTCGATATTATTAGATTATAGTAGAAATAATTCCTATGAACTATGGAAAGAAAATCGTGAATATACAGATACTATACCTTCAAATTACGGTTTAGCAATCAAAAAACCTTATGTTCGAGGAAGTGACAAAGATTTAGAGTTAGATTATAGCGAATCTACTATCAATCAATTAAGTGTTAAGTTGCATGATGTCCTTTGGGGTGGTGGAGCAACTTCTGATAATGATATTTTTTCAGCATTGACTAATCTAATTCTAGCTAAAATACATGATGAGGACACCACTTCTGATGATGAAGCATATAAATTTCAATCTAACACTTTTATTGATTCAAATGAAGAATTTGAAAGTTTGGAAGATTTATATGATAGAATAAATGGATTGTATATTGATGCAGTTAAAGAAAGAATGTCTATTACGAATGAAGCAGACATTCCGCCAGTAGTTCAACGTGGAAAATTTTCTCTTTCAAAACTAAAACACACAGTACAAACTTTAGAAAAATATGCTTTTAGAGCTGAAAATGGTGTTATAGCAAACCAAGACTTGTTAGGAAAATTTTTTGAAGGAATTATTCAGAGTGATTATAAACAAAGTAAAGGTCAATTTTTTACCCCTCAAAACATTGTAAAGTTTATGTTCTATGCAGTAAAAGCTGATGAACAAGCAATCGAACTCATCAATAATGGGACACCTAGTTTACCATATTTTATAGACCCATCTGCTGGAAGTGGTACATTTATGGTTGAATTTATGAGGTTATTAACATACGAGATTTCAAGAACTACTAAATTAAAACGAAATCCTCAAATTACTCAAAAAAGAAATCAATGGTTCCCAAGTTGGGCTGAAAATACATGGGCACAGCAATATGTATATGGCATTGAATTAAATCATGATTTAGGAACTGCCGTCAAGGTAAATATGATTTTACATGGAGATGGCTCTGCAAACGTATTTTCCGGAACAGAATTAGGAGATGGGTTATCAAAATTCACAAAGTATCTTAAGTTAGATGCAGATGGCAATAAACGTGATAATAACGAACTAGAGAAAAATATACTTAGTGATGTGTACTCTAAACCTGTCAACGAACATTTTGACATTATAATGAGTAACCCACCATTCTCCGTAAAATTAGATGGGGATACACAAAAAGAAGTTGCAAGTAATTTTATCTTCTCAAATAAGAGTTCAGAAAATTTGTTTATTGAAAGATACTATCAGCTATTGAAACCTAATGGGAGGTTAGCTGTTGTATTGCCTGAAAGTATCTTTGATACCGCTCAAAACAAATATATACGAGTGTTTCTGTTTAAGTATTTTAAGATAAAAGCTCTTGTATCTTTACCACAAACTACTTTTGCTTATACTCCTACCAAAACGTCAATTCTCTTTGCACAGAAAAAAACAAATGATGAGATTAAAAATTGGAACAAAAACATCATCAAAGCGTGTTTAGAATATAATCGTTTAAGTCTCATTGTAGGAAATCTATATAAAGTATTTTTTGAAGAAAAAGACGAGAAGAAATTAAATATCAAAGAGCTTTCTGGGGAACAACGTTCTTTGGCGGTTGCGGAATTTCTGCAAGTTGGAATAGGTTTGCAAATTGATTCTAGCGAATCTTGGGAAATCTTATTAGAAAAGTATAAATCTGAATTATTAGATACAGAGGGGAATAGAAAACAAGGATTGTTAATTCCTGACAAAGATTTGGAAGAATTAACTGAAGGATATAAAGTAAATGTAAACTGGGTTCTTAGATATATAGCCAACAAAACAGAATTACAAAACAATGTTTTTATGGCAGAAACTGAGCATATTGGATTCAAAGTTAAAAAACGAAAAGGTAAGGTTATTTTGCAAAAATCCAAAAACGAACTCTACCTAGAGGATGAAAACGGAGAAATATTAACTGTTGATACAGAAAAAGCAAATATACTTAGCTTAATTAGAGAAATAGAATGGGATAAAATATGAAAATAACCAGTTATACTTTTAAAGATTTATTTATAGAGGATAGTTTGCGAATTGATTATTCATTTATTAGTCTGTCAAACAGAAATTATCAAGAAAGCTATTCTTTTACTGATATTTTTCAAGAAGTTACTTCTAATACTGTTAAGGATATTCCAAGCGGAAAGTTTAGATACTGCCAAATTGGAGATGTAGATTCCAATGGAACAGTCAATCCCGTTTCTCTCGATTTTGAAAATGAAGATAGAGATTTTGAGAATGTTGACTATTATAAAAAAATAAGAAACAACGATATTATCAAAGTAAAAAAAGGGGATATTTTAATTTCTTCTATTCGACCAAATCTTAAAAAGATTATCTACATTGATGAGACAAAAGAGGACATTTTTTTTACAAACGCATTTATTCATCTACGTTCGGTTGACCTTAGATATAGTTTGATAAACTATTTCATATTGAGAGATTTTTTCCTGAATGATATAATTTCAGTAGCTAGAGTAGGTAAAGGTTATCCCACTATCAAATTTTCAGACTTACGATATATAAATTTTGATAAAACAACAATAGATAAAATCTATTCTAATGGAGAAGACAACTTTTCTATAATTTCTGCAAAATATCAAGAAATACAGAAGTTATTGCAAGAATCTATCACAAGATTTGACTTTTGTAACGAAATTTTTTCCAAGAAATTTTTTTGGGATTTAAGTGAATTTCAGAAAATAAAAGAGAATAGAGTTTTTTATCGAGATAGTTCTATATTTGTAAACTCGAATGACCTTAGAATGAGTTTTCATTTCAATCATCCGATTAGAAGTTATATAATTAGCACTTTACAAAATCAAAATTTTGAACTACTGAAAAATTTGACAACAGAACGAATTACTCTCGGACAATCAATAAAACCTGAAGAATATGTTTCAGATGGTATGTTTTCAAATTATTACTATGTATCAATGAACACCATAAAAACTTGGGATTTCAATGCTGATGAAGCTAAATTAGTTACCAGTGAATATTATCTGTCTAATTATGAAAATAAGAGTGTAGCAATGGGAGATGTAATAATTGCACGTTCTGGAGAAGCAATCGGTAAAACATCGTTAATTCCCAAAAATGTAGAAGGTATTTATGCCGATTTTACAACTAGAGTGAGAGTTGACAAAAATAAGATTCTCCCTGAATACTTTTATTATTTTACATTAACTGATTTTTTTAGAAGTTTAATAATGACTGATTATAGCGGTCTTCAAAACAAAAATATTTACCCAAAAAATTTAGGAGATTTCCCTATACCAATGATAGTTTTAGAAGAACAAAAAGAAATAGTTAGAGACATAGAGTATTCTATGAAGAAGGAAGAACAAAAGAAAGAGAAAGCTCATGTAGTATATAGTGAAATCATAAAATTGTTATCTGCTTTATAACACATACCCACTAGACCGCATCACTTCCAAATCTTCTTCATCTATGAGTTGATTTCGGTCTTTTGCGAGTTGTTGGTAGAGTATATCTTGAATATTATCCTGCTTCAAGATAACTGATACCAACGACCAATGAGCTAGTTTCTTGTAACGAGGAATCCGACATTCCTTAGCGATAGCGTATAGGCGTGTTTTTGGCAAGTCTAAGAGGTACTCACGCTTATTGAATGATAATACTCCATCTTCCTCGTTAAACTTGAAATAGGGGTTATCAATGGCATTTCTAGCCTTTTCCGTTTCTTCTTTCAATACTTCCATATAGCGAGAACTTGGTTTTGGTAATGATAATTCTTTTTGCCTTACTTCGGTTGAAGTGAGGCTTTTCTTTGTTTTCAAAATCTCGATAAAGATATTTTCTGCATCATTCTGTGAGGTTGGGTAATGACCGTTAGTAGTTCGCCAATTTCTGATATAAGTGAAAAATCCAATATAATCTTGAAGGTGTTTTGTTGATACATTTGTCATATCACGGTAGATATATTGCTTAATCTCATTATGCAGTTCATTGACACGAGCAAGAGAAAGTCCATTTTGGTATTTTATATCGTTAAAAATATCAAATAGGATTTCGCCACGGTTGGTTATTTTGTCTGTTATCCCTTCATAGTAGAGGTGTTCTAATACCTTTTTGTTGGTTTTCTTTTCAAATTCTTCTGTTGCTTGAATGATATAGCCGTAGTTACCTATGATTTTTAAGAAATTTGAAGGTCTAACATAGTGTGGAGTGTTTCTCAACTGACAATAATCTTCATACACGCTATTGGCATCGCTACATAAATAAGCGATGTTATCAAAGTGTTGGTCAAATAAATCAAAGAATAGTTCAGGAGACAGTTTTCCAAGACTAGCAACCTTACAAACACAATAACCACGATTATCAATAGCAGTTACAACAGTCGCAAACTCCGCTCCCATAACACCATATTGAGAGGGTTGGCGACCATATCTAGCTTTACGCTCGACACTATTTCCGATGGTGGATTTTAGCTTCCGACTTCCTTTTTGACTTTCTCGGATAAAAGTTTCATCAACTTGCACAACGCCTGTTAGTTTTGGCATGGGCATTTCAGCTAGAGTATGTATTAGTTTCATTCTCCAAAGCCATACCGTCTTGTAGTTGATACCTTCGCAACCATAGTCTTTAGTCAAAACATTTATCATATCGTGTATGGAATAGCTGTTAATTGTCATTTCTAGGACTTTAATCCAAATATCCCAATGCCAACGTGTTTTTTCTAGGATAGTATCTGTAAAACGAGTGAACCTCCTATTGCACTCTTTACACTTGAATTGTTGGATATTATTCTTACGACCGTTTTTAACTATATCGTGAGAGGAGCAAGTAGGACATGAAGAATTTACTTCTAAACTCTCTAACCGTTGCTCAAAGTTTGAAACGGTCAGTTTGTTAAGGGTATCGGAGAAGTCGCTGTCTTGGGTATTTGAGTAATGATCTACAACGCTTTTGAATTGAGTAAACGGCAATTTCTCAATATAAGCCATAACTTCATCTAAATTCAAGTTTTTCTTAGCCATAAAACACCTCTCTAACAACATATGGTTTAATTATCTACACTATAATTATAACATAAAACAATCTGGATTCACAGTAAGAAACAGCCTTGAAATAGAGTTATTGAGTTTAGAAATGTTGTTATAATGGCGATTTGAACTGTCACACCATTATTGGATAATATAAGAGACTTATAAAACAATGGTAATAAGCGTCATTTTATGCTACAATTGATAAGATAGTATATAATTAGAATAAATGAAGAATAGAGGGAGCAGAATGAGACTTAAAAAGACCCTATTTGGTAACTATCGTGCCAAGGAAGTTGAAGAATACATTGAATCGTTAGAAGAAGGATTTGATAGTGAAATTCGTAAAAAGAATGAGAAAATTGAATCTTTACGTAAAAAAATTGATGCTTTAAAGAACCAAGAAAGAGAAATCGGTGAAGCCGTTGTTTATGCTAAATCGCTGATTATTGAAGCACATGAAAAGGCAGAAAAAGAGGCTCAAGAGGTTCTCGAGAAAGCTCAGAAAGACTTCTTACAAGTAAGATCGTCTATCCTTGAAGAGATCGATGAATTGACGAAAAAACGTCTTGAAACGGAACAACTCTATAAGGCGCAAAAGGAAAAAATCAAAGAGCTTCTTAGTCAAATTGGTCAGATTCTAGACGAAGAAACTTTAGAGGGTCAAATTGACATCGCAAGTCTAATCGAGGAAGCTTCGGAAGACGACGAATTTGCAAGCATATTTGATACTCCTTTAGAGGAAGATGAAGCTACGCGTTTGTTTGATACACCTTTGGAAGAAGACGAGGCTCCAAATGAGCAAGTTGAAGCTGAAAGTCTATTCGATGAAGCTTCTTTTGAAGCGCACGAAGAAGAAGTAAACGAATCAGATATTTTTGGTGAGGAAGAAGTCCCAGTAGAAATCTCTGCCCCACAAAAAGAAGTTGTCAATATTGAGCAAACATTTGCTAAGACAGGTACAGATAGCTCTGTTCCCGTTACTTACTTCACTTCTCCTGTCAAAAAGTCTAAAGACGAAGATAAAGAAAAAGAGAAAAAGAAGAAAGGAAAAATCATCAAACGCCTTTCAAGAATTAAAAAAGATAATCTTTTGTAAGAGGAACATGGTTTATGACAATTTATAACATCAACCTAGGAATTGGTTGGGCAAGCAGCGGGGTTGAGTACGCACAAATTTATCGTGCAAAATTGCTTCGCAGTGTGGGCTTAGAGGCAAAATTCATCTTTATGGATTTTATTTCAGCCGATAATATTGAACATTTGACGAAGAATATCGGCTTTGAAGACTCTGAGGTCATTTGGCTCTATCAGTATTTTACAGATGTTAAGATTGCTCCAACGACCTACACTCTAGCACAAGTCTTAGCTAGTTTTGATAGGGAACCTCTAGAAATCGTCCGCAATCCTGAGAACAAGACCTTTCGGATCCTGTTTGGAGATAATGATTTTGTAACGTGCTATTCTTGCGATATGGATAATGAGCTGATTGAGCGGGCAGAGATTGTTTCGCGTGGTTGTCTCATTCAGAAAGAATATTATACTTATACTAAAAACTTTATTGAATACTATAGTCCTGTAGATGGTCGGGCTCGTCTCTATCAACGGACTTGGCTCAATGAAGACGGTAGTGTGGCTTACGAAGAGATTATCGATGAAGTAGACGGTAAGCCAGAAACGCAAGTTTATCGTTTTCCAGATCAGGTCTTCTACTCCAAGCAGGAGTTTGTTGCTCATTTCGTGAGAAGCTTGAAGTTGACAGATAAGGATTTACTGATTCTAGACCGAGAGACAGATATTGGCCAGCCAATCTTCGCCAATAAGGGGGCTGCCAAACTAGCTGTCATCGTTCACGCAGACCACTTTAGTGAAAATCCCGCAGAAAAAGAGTATATCTTGTGGAATAATTACTACGAGTATCAATTTGAATACGCAGAAGAAGTGGACTACATCATCAACTCGACGGATGCTCAAACAGAGCTACTGAAGGAACAGTTTGCTCAATATACCGACATCAAGCCGAAGAATATTTTAACTATTCCTGTGGGCAGCTTGGATCAGCTGCGCCGACCAGAAGGTCAGCGGAAACCTTTTGGTCTGATGACAGCTTCTCGTTTGGCCAGTGAAAAGCATATTGATTGGCTGATTCATTCTGTAGTGAAGGCGCACGAGCAGCTACCGGAAATCACCTTTGATATCTATGGTACAGGTGGTGAGGAAGCTATGCTGCGGAAGCTGATTGCGGATCTGAAGGCAGAAGAGTATATTCGTCTGATGGGACATCATCATATGGCGGATATTTACAAGAATTATTCCGCTTATCTAGCAGCATCAACAAGTGAAGGCTTTGGTCTGACTCTGTTGGAAGCAGTAGGTTCTGGCCTGCCCATCATTGGCTTTGATGTTCGTTATGGCAATCCGACCTTTATCCGCGATGGAGAAAATGGCTACCTGATTCCCAAGGCTCGTCCAGATGATTTAGATGCCATGACGACAGAGTACGCAGAAAAGATTGTTCAGCTATTAACTCAACATTCTCAAGAAGATTTGTCCCGTGTGTCCTATGAGGTAGCTGAGCCTTACCTTGATGAGCATATTGCCCAGCGCTGGTCTGATCTTGTCCGATCGGCTCAGGCTAACTAAGTAGGATTCAGAAAGAAAGGCATAAACACTATGATTTGTTTGTTTGACCGCTATGATCAAGCAAGTTTTGATTTGTTACGTTCATTAAAAGCAACAGGACTTGATTGTCCTGTTGTTGTTGTACAAGACGATGGCTATCTTTCACCAGATGTCGAGTCTCCTTACAGTTATTTTACAGGAGATTTGGACACACCAGAGGGCCGTCCAATTTATTTTAATCTTGTCCCCAAACCGCATCTATGGGAGATTCGCTCCAGCAATGTAAATGGTGAAATCTTGGATATGGGCAAGAAGCGTGCCAATATTTTCTATCGCCAACCGACACATGAAAGACGTGTGCGGGCTGTCGAATGGCTGGATACAGAGGGGCAGGTTCGAGCAGCAGATATCTATAATCGCAAAGGACGCCTTTTCGCACAAATAACCTACGATCAGACACAACGCCCGACCCACACACGTTATTTTGATCAGAACAATGTCGTGGTGATTATGGAAAATCATCTGACTGGTGATATCATCTTGACACTTGAAGGAAAGCGTCATATTTTTAAATCTAAACAAGAATTTGTCGTCTTTTATCTACAATATCGTGAATATGATACAGATCGTATTATTTATAATTCTCTAGCAACCCCTTTCTTGGTGGCCTACGCTCTTCGTCCTAAAAATGGTCGTGCAGAAGATGTCCTTTTCTGGCAAGAGCCTATCGGAGAAGCCTTACCTGGTAATATGAAAGTAGCTATGAAAATGCCTCATCGCAATATCCGCATCGCTGTTCAGGACAGGCAGGTATATGAGAAAATTCAAAGTTTGGCAACATCGGAAGAAAAAGTCTATTTCCACAATATTGGTTATATTTATGATTACCAGCGTCTTAATAATATGAATCCAGAAGCCTTAATTTTGACCAATAGTGATCAACTTGAGCAAATAGAGCAACTCTTGACTCAGCTACCAAATGTACATTTCCATATTGGAGCCATCACAGAAATGTCTGGCCATTTAATGGGGCTCAATCGTTATCCGAATGTTTCGCTTTATCCAAATATTCGTCCGGCAAAGGTTGCAGAGCTTTTTGAGAGATGTGACTTGTATCTAGATATCAATATCAGCGATGAAATCCTTAATGCTTGTCGCACAGCCTTTGAGAATAATATGCTGATTCTCAGTTTTACAAACACTTGTCATAGCCGTCGATTTATTGCGGATGATCACATTTATGCGCCAGAAAATGTCTCAACCATGGTGGAAAAAATCCAAGCTGTCCTTGCTCATTCATCAGAGATGGAAGCGGCACTTGCTAGACAGAAACAGGCTGCTAATCAGGCTAGTTTGGAGCAATATAAGGCCATTCTTTAACCAGATACATGAGAACTTGCTTTCGATGAGGGCAAGTTCCTTTATGCAGATTTAGTAAGGGAGGACAATCATGCCAGAGAAGAAAAAGGGAATTCTGCAGGAACATATCAACGAGCAACTAGATAATCGTAGAAGACCGTTGAAAAGAGAGAAGCAAGAGTTTAGTATGATTGCAGTGTTAGGCGGTATTCTTTTTCTTATCACCCTTTTGGTCACAATCATCATGCAGTTGGGGCAATTCTTTTAGCACTTGATATTCTAGTTAGAATGATGAAAAACAGCAGACTTTCCTGCTGTTTTTTGTTACAATTTATACATGACTAAGAATCAAGAAAATAGAAGGGAGTGCTACTGTGTTAGCAATTGAAAAAATTAGGAAAATCACTCCCGAAAACCTTCCACCTTTAACGATTTTGACGGGAGACGACTTGGGGCAATTTGAGCTGTTAAAAGACGAGTTTATGAAGCAGATCAACTACGATCCAGCGGATTTGAATGTCACGTTGCTTGATATGAAAGAAACGTCTTATGCAGATGTGGAGCTAGATTTAGTCAGTCTGCCTTTTTTTGCAGATGAAAAGATTATTATTTTAGATCATTTTGCGGATCTAACGACAGCAAAAAAGCGCTATTTATCGGATGAAGAGCTCAAGTCCTTTGAGCAGTATTTGGAAGATCCTAGTAGCACGACCAAATTGGTCATTTTTGCAGAAGGTAAGCTGGACAGCAAACGCAGACTAGTCAAAATGCTCAAGCGCGACGGACAGATCTTTGAAGCAGCTGAGATTAAGGAAGCAGACTTGCGTCAGTATTTTACCAAACAAGCCCAGCTTGAAGGTCTGGACTTTGCTCCGAAGGCTTTTGACCACTTGCTGATCAAATCAGGCTTTCATTTTAGCGAAATCAGTAAAAACTTGGCTTTTCTGAAGTCCTATAAAGAGTCGGGGCAAATTAGTCTAGAAGACATTGCTGAGGCCATTCCCAAAACCTTGCAGGACAACATTTTTGATTTGACCCAGCTGATTTTACAGAAACAAATTGATGCCGCACGGAGTTTGGTGCGCGATCTAACCTTGCAGGGTGAAGATGAAATCAAGCTGATTGCCATCATGTTAGGCCAGTTTCGAATGTTTACTCAGGTTAAGATTTTGGCGGATAATGGCCGATCTGAGAGCCAAATCGTGTCGGACTTATCAGACTATCTAGGCCGCAAGATGAATCCCTTCCAAGTCAAGTTTGCACTCAAGGATGCGCGTGGGCTTAGCCTCAACTTTCTGAAAAGAACCCTGACCTGCTTGATTGAAACGGACTATCAAATCAAGTCTGGTCTTTATGACAAGGACTACCTTTTCGACCTCGCCTTACTGAAAATCGCAACAGGAAACTTCTAAAAGCTTAGCAAAATTTATAAGCAAAATAGTTGAAAAATGTGCGTTTTTACGTTATGATTTGTATAATAATAAAGAAAATGAGGACAAGTAAATGGCAATTATTTTACCAGATCTACCTTATGCATACGACGCTTTGGAACCTTACATTGATGAGGAAACAATGCACCTTCACCATGACAAGCACCATCAAACTTACGTGAATAACGTAAATGCGGCGCTTGAAAAACACCCTGAAATTGGTGAAGATTTAGAAAAACTGTTGGCAGATGTTGAGTCTATTCCGGCTGATATTCGTCAAGCAGTGATCAACAACGGTGGTGGACACTTGAACCACGCTCTTTTCTGGGAATTGATGACTCCTGAAAAGATAGCTCCTTCAGCAGAACTTGCAGCAGCAATCGATGCGACATTCGGTTCATTCGAAGAATTCCAAGCAGCCTTCACTGCAGCAGCAACAACTCGTTTCGGCTCAGGTTGGGCATGGTTGGTTGTCAACAAAGAAGGGAAACTTGAAGTAACTTCAACAGCGAACCAAGATACACCAATCTCAGAAGGTAAGACACCAATCCTCGGCTTGGACGTTTGGGAACATGCTTACTATGTGAAATATCGCAACGTGCGTCCTGACTACATCAAGGCTTTCTTCTCAGTGATCAACTGGAATAAAGTGGATGAGCTCTACGCAGCAGCTAAATAATAGAATTATAAAACGGATCGCAATGATTCGTTTTTAAATGCCCTTAAATTGACCTTTCTACTTGTTATTTTAATGAGAATCTTTTATAATACTAAAATATTAGGAGAAAAACTTTGATTAAAAATGACATTAAGAAACTGGCTTGCTGGTTCGGTGGTGTTTTCTTATTTATTTGTTTTTTGGGTCTTTTGGTGGAGCCACAGCGAGCTGATAAAAAGATAGCAGAAGCAGGTCAATCAATTGCTTCTTCACAGGCTACAGAAGGAGAGGAAACGAAGTCTGAGGCGACTGCGCGTGCTAGCAAGACGATGGAAGAGAAGCAAGAGGTGATAGAGCAAGACCTTCCGACCATGGAAGCCTTGGGCTTATCTTACGATTATGCGAATATGACCTTGCCACAAGTTGTTCAGGCTTACATGGATGACATGGGAATTGACTCTTCGCAGATTGCTTTTTCTTATAAAGATCTGACAAGTGGGCAAACTTATGCCATGAATGATACCCAGCCTATGACAGCAGGATCTACCTATAAACTTCCCCTTAATATGTTGGTTGTTGATGAGGTAGCAGCAGGAAAATTATCGCTGGAAGAGCGGTTTGATATTACCAACACCAGCTATGAATACAAGGGAGAGCATGATAACTATGTAGCGGCCTTCAATGGCGCCATGTCTATTCCTGATATGCAGGAGTATTCCTTGGTCTACTCTGAAAATACGCCTGCTTATGCGCTAGCAGAGCGACTAGGAGGTATGGATAAGGCCTACAGCATGTTTGGAAGGTATGGCCGGTCAAAAGCTAAAGTCAAGACGATCAGCAGAGAAAACAAAACAACAACGGACTACTATATTCAAGTTCTGGAGTATCTGTGGAATAATCAAGAAAAATACAAGGACATTCTTTATTTTATCGGTGTTTCCTTCCCCGGTGAATATTACAAACGTTATTTATACGATTTGACAATCTACCAAAAGCCTGGGTATGTTAGAGAGGCTCTTAATGTTGATGCTATTGTCATGGAGGAGAAGCCCTATATTGTGGCACTTTATACAGCCTATCTAGGTGGCAGCACAGAAGCCAGTGAGGAGATCAGCGGAGTTGGTATTGATCAGGTCGGTCAAATTGCCTATATCATCAATGAGTGGCACCGGGTCAACATGAATTAAAATCGGCCCAGCAACTAGGCTCTGAAATGAACCTGCTGAATGAGGCTGCTTTATAGAAAATAGTTATAGAATGCGAGTCGATCCTCGCATTTTATTCTGAATGTGAGTTTTCTGACCAGCTTTTTTAGAGGATTGACATCTGGGAGGAAAAAGGTATAATTCTAGTAAAACTTTTAATAGTTGAGGAGACGATTTCATGCTTCAAACGCATATTTTGATTGCTATGGTGCTGATTTTAGCCGCTGTAGTCATTCCGGTAATTTATTTTAAAAAGACTAAGCAGATTTCCCTGCTTGTTTTCCTCTTGGGAGGGGGTGGATTTTATCTGTCTAGTCAGATTTTCGAAAATCTCCTACATCGATTGGTTCTACAGCCTCAGGCTGATGGAACGATTGCTCTAATGAAAAATGCTCCCTTGCTTTATGTTTTGTATGGCATTGCAACGGCAGCTATCTTTGAGGAGACGGCGCGCTATGTGATTTTTCGATATTTACAAAAGAAGCGTCCACTGACCATTGGTGATAGTCTGGCCTATGGTTTAGGACACGGTGGGCTCGAAGCTCTTTTCATCGGTATTTCTGGTCTCTTGAGTCTGTTTGTCCTCGCTCATCTAGTCAGCCAAGGGGACAGCACCTTGCTAGCGCAATTACCCCAAGCGACGATTTCTTATGTGCAAAAACTACAGGCGGGTCAAATTTACTTACTGGCTTTCGAACGGATTTTAGCACTTGCGATTCAGGTATTTCTGACTTTCTGGGTTTGGGCGGCTGTCAAAGACAAAAAAATACTCTATTTTCTTGCGGCTCTGGGCTTTCATGCTTTGATTGATTTGGCTCCTGCTCTGGTTCAAGTTGGATGGCTGACTCAGCCGATTCTGGTTGAAGTGATTATTTTGGTAGAATTTCTTGCTCTGGTATTTCTGACTAAGAAGTTTCTATTGGTGAACATTTTTGATACTAAGGGAAAAAATGCTTAATCAAGCTCAAGTAAAGTAGGTAAGAGCCTAAACGAGATTGGATAGTAAGGAGAGGTTAGGACAAAAGAATCCTAGCCTCTCTTTTTGTTAGAAAAGGATTCTTAATGTATTTAGCAGGAGTATTTTAAAAGTTCTGAGAGAATGTTTAAAATGAATTCTCAAAGCAAGCGAGTAAAGCTAAATTGCTACTGATTTACTTTCATATTATAAAATAAACTAGGCTAATAATGTTTGTTTTTGGAAGCGGATTTGTGCTATAATACTATTAGCAAGCAAGAAGGGTTATTATGATCAATAAGGAACATTATCAGATTATTAGGCAGCATCCAGCATTTGCACATTTTCCTGTGGAATTTTTTGATAAAATTGCTATTGAGATTCAATTCCGCAAGATTCCCAAGGGACAGATTATCTTCTTTTCAGGGGACCGTAGGGATCGGCTTTTCCTCCTGCATCGAGGTTATGTTCGTATCGAACAGTATGATTCAACTGATACTTTTTCTTATATGGATTATATTAAAATGAATAGTGTGTTTCCGTATGGAGGTATGTTTTTCGATGAGCGTTATCATTATACAGCTAGCGCGGTCACTAATGTCGAGTATTTCAGCATTCCTATGGACTTGTTTGAAGACTATTCAAAAAAGAATGTCGATCAGCTGTTGTTTATCACCAAGCATTTATCACAGATTTTAGAGTTTCAGGAATTACGCTTACGGAATGTCGTCTCAGCCAGTGCTACGGATCGCGTGACCCAGTCTTTATCTATTTTATGCATGGATCTGTGCAAAGAGCAGGATACACTTCCATTTCCAATGAGTATGAAAGAGTTGGCCAAGTTAGGAGCCACCACACGTGAAACAGTCAATCAGGTTCTGAAAAAACTAAGAGAAGAAGAAGTGATTGACTACGAGCATAAAAAATTGACATTTAAGAATAAGGATTACTTTATGAAATATTTTGAAGGAAGCTAATCAATCATTTGATTGGCTTTTTTCAAACATTTTTACACATTTAAAAGTTTTTTCTGATCATATTCTAATATTAATTGAACATATATTTTTTACAAAAAAATATATATTCCTAAAAATAATAGAACAATCAAAATATGCAAAGAAAACGCTTTAAAATAAATAAATATCATAATGTTTTATAAAAAACGCAAAGGATTTAGCATTTGTAATGTAAGATTTTAGGTGTAAGCCTTTCCAATCCATGATAGAATAGTAGCATAAAAGGGATTGGGAAACCAAACCTCAACGAAAAGGAGGACAATAGATGTCTACACATCCAATTCATG
This sequence comes from Streptococcus cristatus, assembly GCF_001578775.1. GTDB lineage: Bacteria > Bacillota > Bacilli > Lactobacillales > Streptococcaceae > Streptococcus > Streptococcus cristatus_A. The sequence goes on from NZ_KQ969062.1 coordinate 786,860, forward strand.
TTTTCTCAGAAATTGGAAAACTGAAAAAAGTTATGTTGCACCGTCCGGGCAAAGAGCTGGAAAACTTGCTACCGGACTACCTAGAACGTCTTCTTTTTGATGACATTCCTTTCTTGGAAGATGCTCAAAAAGAACACGATGCATTTGCTCAAGCTCTTCGTGATGAAGGAATTGAAGTTCTTTATCTCGAAAAATTGGCTGCTGAATCCTTGATTTCTCCAGAAATTCGTGAACAATTCATCGAAGAATATTTGGAAGAAGCAAATATTCGTGGACGCGAAACGAAGAAAGCTATTCGTGAATTGCTGCATGGTATCAAGGACAACCAAGAATTGGTTGAAAAAACAATGGCAGGGGTTCAAAAAGCTGAATTGCCAGAAATCCCTGACGAAGCGAAAGGTCTGACTGACTTGGTAGAATCAGATTATCCATTTGCGATTGATCCAATGCCAAACCTTTACTTCACACGCGATCCATTTGCTACAATTGGTAATGCTGTATCGCTCAACCACATGTTTGCAGATACTCGTAACCGTGAAACACTTTACGGTAAATACATCTTCAAATATCACCCAGAATACGCTGGAAAAGTGGAATTGGTTTACAACCGTGAAGAAGATACTCGTATCGAAGGTGGGGACGAACTGGTTCTTTCTAAAGATGTATTAGCAGTTGGTATTTCTCAACGTACAGACGCAGCATCTATCGAAAAACTTTTGGTGAATATCTTCAAGAAGAATGTTGGCTTCAAGAAAGTATTGGCCTTTGAATTTGCTAACAACCGTAAATTCATGCACTTAGATACTGTCTTCACTATGGTTGACTATGACAAGTTCACCATTCACCCAGAAATCGAAGGCGACCTTCGTGTTTACTCAGTTACTTATGAAAACGAAAAACTGAAGATTGTTGAAGAAAAAGGTGACTTGGCTGAGCTTCTGGCTCAAAACCTTGGCGTAGAAAAAGTTCATTTGATTCGTTGCGGTGGCGGCAATATCGTAGCAGCTGGACGTGAACAATGGAATGACGGTTCTAACACCTTGACTATCGCTCCTGGTGTGGTAGTAGTGTATGACCGCAATACCGTAACCAACAAGATTTTGGAAGAATACGGGCTTCGCTTGATCAAGATTCGCGGAAGTGAATTGGTTCGGGGCCGTGGTGGACCTCGTTGTATGTCTATGCCATTTGAACGTGAAGAAGTTTAATTCGTGTTCGACAATTTATCAATAGAAATTTAATAACTAGAAAGAGGAAATAACAGAATGACACATTCAGTATTCCAAGGACGTAGCTTCCTTGCAGAAAAAGACTTTACTCGTGCAGAATTAGAATACCTAATCGGACTTTCAGCTCATTTGAAAGACTTGAAGAAACGCAATATTCAGCACCACTATCTTGCTGGTAAGAATATCGCCCTCTTGTTTGAAAAAACATCTACTCGTACGCGTGCAGCCTTTACTACAGCAGCTATTGACCTTGGTGCACATCCAGAATACCTTGGTGCTAATGATATTCAGCTTGGTAAGAAAGAATCTACAGAAGATACTGCTAAAGTATTGGGACGTATGTTTGACGGGATTGAATTCCGCGGCTTCAGCCAACACATGGTAGAAGAATTGGCAGAATTCTCAGGTGTTCCAGTATGGAATGGTTTGACCGACGAATGGCATCCAACTCAAATGCTTGCTGACTATTTGACAGTTCAAGAAAACTTTGGCCGTTTGGAAGGCTTGACATTGGTTTATTGTGGTGATGGACGTAACAACGTTGCTAATAGCTTGCTCGTAACAGGAGCTATCCTTGGCGTTAACGTTCACATCTTCTCACCAAAAGAACTCTTCCCAGAAAAAGAAATTGTTGAATTGGCAGAAGGCTTTGCTAAAGAAAGCGGCGCACACATCCTCATCACTGAAGATGCAGACGAAGCTGTTAAAGGTGCAGATGTACTTTACACAGACGTTTGGGTATCTATGGGTGAAGAAGATAAATTCGCAGAACGCGTTGCACTTTTGAAACCTTACCAAGTTAACATGGAATTGGTGAAGAAAGCTGACAATGAAGACTTGATCTTCTTGCACTGCTTGCCAGCATTCCACGATACAAATACTGTTTACGGTAAAGATGTCGCTGAAAAATTTGGCGTAGAAGAAATGGAAGTAACAGACGAAGTCTTCCGCAGCAAATACGCTCGCCACTTTGACCAAGCAGAAAACCGTATGCACACAATCAAAGCTGTTATGGCTGCTACACTCGGCAACCTTTACATTCCAAAAGTATAATTTATAAACCGTAATACCAACAGCTATGAGGGCTGCGACTAATAGCTTTAGTCCAGTCCTCTTTTATATGATGGAAATCTGTTATTTCTTATAAAAATTTGAAAAAATATTAAACAGAAATCTAAAGGCATTCAATTGAATGTGATAAAGGAGAATTTATGGCAAATCGTAAAATAGTAGTGGCTTTGGGAGGAAATGCGATTCTTTCTTCTGATCCATCAGCAAAAGCTCAACAGGAAGCTTTGGTGGAAACAGCTAAGCACCTTGTAAAACTGATTAAAAATGGGGATGATTTGATTATCACTCATGGTAATGGTCCTCAAGTTGGAAATCTTTTGCTCCAACACTTGGCGGCTGATTCTGAAAAGAACCCTGCTTTCCCACTCGATTCACTTGTTGCTATGACAGAAGGGAGCATCGGTTTCTGGCTGCAAAATGCCTTGCAAAATGCTCTTTTGGATGAAGGCATCGAAAAAGATGTTGCTTCAGTTGTGACACAAGTTGTTGTCGATAAAAATGACCCAGCTTTTGTTAACTTGAGCAAACCAATTGGTCCTTTCTATTCAGAAGAAGAAGCAAAAGCAGAAGCTGAAAAGAGCGGAGCAACTTTCAAAGAAGATGCTGGTCGTGGCTGGCGCAAGGTCGTTGCTTCACCAAAACCTGTTGATATTAAGGAAATCGAAACAATTCGTACCCTCTTGAATGCTGGTCAAGTGGTCGTTGCTGCTGGTGGTGGCGGAATTCCAGTCATCAAGGAAGACAACGGTCATTTGTCTGGTGTTGAAGCTGTTATTGATAAGGACTTTGCTTCTCAACGCTTGGCGGAATTAGTCGAAGCTGACCTCTTCATCGTCTTAACTGGTGTAGATTACGTCTTTGTCAACTACAACAAACCAGACCAAGAAAAGTTGGAACATGTGAATGTTGCTCAGCTGGAAGAATATATCAAACAAGACCAATTTGCCCCAGGCAGCATGCTTCCAAAAGTAGAAGCAGCTATCGCTTTTGTCAACGGTCGTCCAGAAGGAAAAGCAGTTATTACTTCCCTTGAAAATCTTGGCGCTTTGATCGAATCTGAAAGCGGCACAATTATTGAAAAAGAATAAGCTATTTTACTAGTAAAATATATAGTATTTCTAACGTCTTTATATCAAGTTAGGAATATTTCTTGAAAATAAGTGCGATATTTTCAAAAAATACTAGTTTTTTAGACCTTAATGTGGTAAAATAAATATAAATAGAAAGCGTTTTTCTTAAATATTTATTTAAGAAAGTGGTTGGTTTTTTGCACTTTGTTAGACATTAGGAGGAAAAACAAATGAGTGAAAAAGCTAAAAAAGGGTTTAAGATGCCCTCATCTTATACCGTCTTGTTGATAATCATTGCTATTATGGCAGTGTTGACTTGGATCATCCCTGCAGGTGCCTTTGTGGATGGTGTTTACAAAGCCCAACCTCAAAATCCGCAAGGGATTTGGGATGTTCTCATGGCACCGATTCGGGCTATGCTAGGTACTCACCCAGAGGAAGGCTCGCTGATTAAGGAAACAAGTGCAGCGATCGATGTAGCCTTCTTCATTCTCATGGTTGGTGGTTTCCTTGGTGTTGTCAATGAAACTGGTATGCTAGACACTGGTATTGCTTCTATTGTGAAGAAGTACAAGGGCCGCGAAAAGATGTTGATTTTGGTTCTCATGCCTTTGTTTGCCCTTGGTGGTACAACTTATGGTATGGGTGAAGAAACCATGGCCTTCTATCCTCTTCTTGTGCCAGTTATGATGGCTGTTGGATTTGATAGCTTGACTGGGGTTGCCATTATCTTGCTCGGTTCACAGATTGGATGTTTGGCATCTACCTTGAACCCATTTGCGACAGGTATTGCTTCATCAACTGCAGGTGTAGGTCTTGGTGAAGGGATTATCCTTCGTTTGATTTTCTGGTTTGCTTTAACTGGTCTTAGCACTTGGTTCGTTTACAAGTATGCTGATAAGATCCAAAAAGATCCAACTAAGTCTCTCACTTATGCAACACGTGATGAAGACATGAAATTCTTCAATGTTGGTGAAGACGAAGAAAATGTCAACTCAACTCTTACTAAGAAACAAAAACATGTCTTTGTTCTCTTTGTACTTACCTTCGTCTTGATGGTCTTGAGTTTCATTCCATGGAGTGACTTAGGTATTACTCTCTTTGGAGACTTAAATACTTGGTTGACTGGTCTTCCAGTTATTGGCAAGATTGTTGGTTCATCTACAGCTGCTTTGGGTACTTGGTACTTCCCAGAAGGCGCAATGCTCTTCGCCTTCATGGGTATCCTTATCGGTGTTGTTTATGGTCTTAAAGAAGACAAGATTATCTCTGCCTTTATGAATGGTGCTGCTGACTTGCTCAGTGTAGCCTTGATCGTGGCAATTGCCCGTGGTATCCAAGTTATCATGAACGATGGTATGATTACAGATACTATCCTCAACTGGGGTAAAGAAGGCCTGAGCGGTCTGTCTTCACAAGTCTTTATCGTTTTGACTTATATCTTCTATCTGCCTATGTCATTCTTGATCCCATCCTCATCTGGTCTTGCCAGCGCGACTATGGGTATCATGGCTCCGCTCGGAGAATTTGTCAATGTGCGTCCTAGCTTGATTATCACTGCTTACCAATCTGCTTCAGGTGTCTTGAACTTGATCGCACCAACATCTGGTATTGTGATGGGAGCTCTTGCACTTGGACGTATCAACATCGGTACTTGGTGGAAATTCATGGGCAAACTTGTAGTTGCTATCATTGTAGTGACCATTGCTCTCCTTCTTCTTGGAACATTCATTCCATTCCTATAAAGAGTGAGTGAGGTGATTCCATGAAAACATATATAACAAATCAAGTTAAAGATGAATTTCTTACATCATTAAAGACTTTGATTTCCTACCCTTCTGTACTCAATGAAGGAGAAAGTGGAACACCTTTTGGACAAGCAATCCAAAATGTCCTAGAAAAAACTTTAGAGATTTGTCGAGGTTTAGGTTTCACTACCTATCTTGATCCTAAAGGTTATTACGGATATGCAGAAATCGGTCAGGGAGCAGAGCTCCTGGCCGTTCTCTGTCATTTGGATGTTGTTCCATCAGGTGATGAAGCGGATTGGCGGACACCGCCATTTGAGGCAACTATCAAAGACGGCTGGATCTTCGGACGTGGTGTCCAAGATGATAAGGGACCATCAATGGCTGCTCTTTACGCAGTCAAGGCTCTGCTAGATAGCGGAGTAAAATTTAAAAAGCGGGTTCGGTTTATCTTTGGTACGGACGAAGAGACACTTTGGCGCTGTATGGGGCGGTACAATGAACTAGAAGAAACAGCAACGCTTGGCTTTGCACCAGATTCTTCCTTCCCTCTGACCTATGCTGAGAAAGGCCTCTTACAGGTCAAGCTGCATGGTCCTGGTTCAGATCAGCTAGATTTAGAAGCAGGAGCAGCCTTTAATGTCGTGCCTGGCAAGGCCAGCTATCAAGGAGAACTTTTGGAGCCGGTCGTGGCAGGTTTGCAGGCAGCTGCTTTTGAATACGAGCAAAATGACCAACGAGTCACTGTTCTCGGTCTACCTAAGCATGCCAAGGATGCAGCTGAAGGTATCAATGCTATTGTTCGGCTAGCGACAGTTTTACAGCCTTTACAAGCTCATCCTGCTCTGGCTTTTATTGCAGAAGCAGTGGGAGAAGATGCGACTGGCGGCCGTTTATTTGGCGACATTTCAGATGAACCGTCTGGCAGACTATCCTTTAACATTGCAGGTCTGACACTGAACTCAGAAAAGTCTGAAATCCGTATTGATATTCGGATTCCTGTCTTGGCGGATAAAGATCAGCTAGTGGCAAAACTAGCAGAGATTGCTGGGAGCTACCAGTTGGACTATGAAGAGTTTGACTATCTGGCTCCGCTTTATGTACCTAAGGACAGCGAACTGGTCAGTACCCTGATGACTATCTACCAAGAAAAGACTGGCGATACTAGTCCAGCTATGTCCTCTGGTGGGGCAACTTTTGCTCGGACTATGCCAAATTGTGTGGCCTTTGGCGCTCTTTTCCCAGGAGTAGAGCAGACGGAACATCAGGCCAATGAACGAGCGTCTTTGGAAGATCTCTATCGTGCGATGGATATCTATGCTGAGACTATTTTCCGCTTGGCAGGAGAGTAAAATTTCTACGATAGATATTAGTTTTAGTAATTTTCTTGGCAAAATATCTTGTTAAAAATGATAAAAGAGTTGGATTTTCCAACTCTTTTTTGTCATTTACTAAAGAAAAATGGGGGGGCAAATTCTTTGAGTTTATCAAAGCATTCGATAGCAGCTTGATTATCTTCGCAGATGATCAGGCAGACATCGTCTCCGCAGACTGTAGCAACAATCTGGGGTAATTCCAGAGCGTCTAAAATGGCACCAAAAGATTGGGCTAGTCCGGGCAAAGTTTTCATGACGACTTGATGCTGAACGGGGCGGAGCATGACGAGGGCATCTTCCATATAGAAGCGTAGTCTTTTCTCCCAACGAGAAGGGGCGATACTGTTAATGACATAATAGGATTTGTCGTTTTCGGTCACCTTGACTAGATTGAGAGTTTTCATGTCACGAGAGAGAGTAGACTGGGTGACAATGACGCCGTTTGCTTCCAGTAGTTCTTGGAGTTCCTGCTGGGTATGGACTCTTTTTTCCATGATGAGGGAGCGAATGAGGCGATGCCTACTTTCGATTTTATTCATAGATTCACCTGTATTATTTGATAAACATAGCGTCGCCAAAGCTGAAGAAGCGGTAGCGCTCAGCGATAGCATGCTCATAGGCTTCAAGTGTCAGTTGGCGTCCAGCAAAAGCTGATACCAGCATGACAAGGGTTGATTTTGGCAAGTGGAAGTTGGTTGAAAAAGCATCGACAATCTTCCACTGATAGCCTGGTTTGATAAAGATATTGGTCCAGCCGGAGTCTGCTTGGATTTGACCCTCAAATTTGCTGCCGATTGTTTCCAGTGTCCGGATAGAAGTAGTGCCGACAGCAACGATGCGGTGGCCGCTTGCCTTGACTTGACGCAGGGTCTCAGCTGCTTCTTCAGACAAGCTATAAAATTCGGAATGCATTTCATGCTCTTCCAAGTTGTCAACTGATACAGGACGGAAGGTTCCAAGCCCCACATGCAGGGTCAGGTAGACGAGTTTAACGCCTTTTGCCGCAATTTTATCCAGCAATTCCTCCGTGAAATGGAGGCCAGCGGTTGGAGCAGCGGCGGAGCCGTTTTCTTTAGCATAGACTGTCTGGTAGCGTTCACGGTCTTCTAGCTTCTCGTGGATATAAGGCGGCAGGGGCATTTCACCCAAACTTTCTAGGACTTCTAAGAAAATGCCCTGATAATCAAAGCGAACGATCCGTCCACCGTGTTCCAGCTCCTCTGTAACGGTGGCGGTCAAACGGCCATCACCGAAAGAAACACGTGTTCCGACTCTTAGACGTTTGGCAGGCTTAGCTAGGACTTCCCAGAAGTCTCCTTGGGTATTTTTCAAGAGCAGGAGCTCGACATGGCCGCCGGTTTCAGGCTTGGTTCCATAAAGGCGAGCTGGCAGGACGCGGGTATTATTCATAACCAAAGCATCACCTGGTTCAAGTTGGTCAATAATATTGTCAAAATGTTGGTCAATAAACTGGCCAGTTTCCCGATCTACAATGAGTAGGCGAGAAGAGTCTCGCTTTTCCAGAGGAGTTTGAGCAATCAGTTCTTCCGGTAAGTGAAAATCAAAATCAGCAGTATTCATTCTATCTCCTTAAATAGTTCTCATGATCCAAATATAGTAGGCAGCAAGTAAAAAGGGAATACTGATAAAGAAAATTCCCAGGCATAAAAAAATTAGTTGCCAACCGAGATATTTTTTCAAGAAAAGCCCAGTGGTAAAAAGGGCAATTCCGAGTAAAAAAATTATAATCATTGGTAATAGCATGCTTTTATTATACCATGATTTGACGCTAAGTCTCTCAGTAAAATTTGAAAAAATTAAGTAGAATCTACTTGACAAAAATTGGTCTATACCATATAATAAAATAAGGAATACATCAAGAAAAATAGGAGAATAGAATGAAAGTTATTCGTGTTGAGAATCAAGTAGAAGGCGCAAAGGTAGCTTTAGAAATCTTGAAAGAAAAGTTGGCTCAGGGGGCCAAAACATTGGGGTTGGCAACAGGAAGTAGCCCGATTGAGTTTTACAAGCAAATCATTGCCAGTGACCTAGATTTATCAGAGCTGACCAGTGTAAACCTAGATGAGTATGTGGGACTTTCAGAAGACAATCCCCAGTCTTACCGTTACTTTATGAATGAGCAGCTATTTAATAAAAAGCCTTTCAAAGAAAGCTTTTTGCCAAACGGTGCAGCAGAAGATGTGGAAGCAGAAGTGAAACGCTACAATCAAGTCTTGGCAGATCATCCAGTAGATTTGCAAATTTTGGGAATTGGGACCAATGGTCATATTGGCTTTAATGAGCCAGGAACTAGTTTTGATAGCACTGTTCATATTGTTGACTTGGAGCAGTCAACTATCCAAGCGAACGCTCGCTTCTTTGAGAAGATAGAGGACGTACCGACTCAAGCCATCTCAATGGGAATTCGGAATATCTTAGATGCAAAATCAATCATCCTCTTTGCCTATGGCGCTTCTAAAGCTCAAGCCATTGCAGGAACAGTCCGAGGAGAGGTAACAGAAACGGTGCCAGCTAGCGCCCTTCAAGGCCATGAAGATGTCGTGATTATTGCAGACAAAGAAGCTCTAAGTTTATTAGAAGCTTAACAATCTATTTCCTATCTAATTTTTAGATAGGATTTTTTATATTTATCAAAAACTTGATTAAAAATATGATATACTAGTTAGGAATGAATTTTTTTGGAGGATAAATGTGAAGAAGAAGTTTTTGGTGTTTGGATTGATTTTGTCTGCCTTTCTATCACCGCTTTCTGCTGCGGCAGATGAATTGGTAGATATGGCACGAAAAATGTATCCCAATGAAAATGTACAAGCAATCAATCGTCCTAAGTCATCTTTGATGATTGACGGAAATACGGGTGATATACTGTGGCAGGATAACATTGATGAGGTTCGCGATCCAGCTAGCATGAGTAAGATCATGACCTTGTACTTGGTTTTTGAAGCCATTAAAGAGGGAAAACTCAGTTTAGATACGGTGATTAAGGCGACGCCGCAAGATCAGGCGGTTGCGGAAATTTATGAAATTTCCAATAATAAAATCGTGGCTGGAGTCAATTATACTGTTTCTGAGCTGATTACCATGACAGTTGTACCCTCTTCTAACGCAACAACAGTGATGCTGGCAAATTATCTATCAGATAATGATCCCGATGCTTTCTTGGATAAGATGAACGCGAAAGCGCAGGAACTAGGCATGACCAACACCAAATGGTTTAATGCCAGTGGTGCTGCAGCGGTTTCCTTTAAAGGTTACTATACTCCTCAAAGATATAATAACTACGCTAGCAACCAAACAACTGCGCGTGATTTAGGAATTTTAGTTTATAATTTTGTAAAGAACTATCCAGATATTTTAAATTATACCAATCAGGCTAAGGTGACTGTCAAGGCTGGGACGCCTTATGAAGAAACATTTGAGACTTATAATTACTCTCTGCCAGGTGCTCGCTATGCTCTAGAGGGAGTAGATGGTCTGAAGACAGGCTCAAGTCCGAACGGTGCCTTCAACTACATTGCAACTGTCAAGCGTGGAAATCAGCGCGTGATTGGCGTTATCATGGGCGTTGGCGACTGGTCTGACCAAGACGGTGAATATTACCGCCATCCATTTGGAAATGCCTTGATCGAAAAATCTTATGCTGATTACGAGTACAAGAAACTGTTCTCTAAAGGGAAGCAGGTGATTGATGGAAAAACTTACAATCTGCCAGAAGATTTTTATGCAACAATCAAAAAAGATGCGAAGGCAAAGCCTGTAGTTGAAAATGGTGTCTTGAAGGCTGGAAATGATCTATATACGCTCTCTCCAAAGATCTCTGATGAGATGAAAGTGGAGGAAGTAGATGCTTCTGTCACCCAGTCTGCCAAAGAAGAAGTCACTAAGAAAGAAAATAATAAAACTTGGTATAGTGACTTGCTAAGCAACCGCTGGTTAATTGCCTTGCCAATTGTCATTATTGTCCTGATTTTCTATATTGAGAATCGGAAATCGAGAAAAGCTAAAGCAGCTGCTAGAAAGCAAAGATTTAAATAAAGGCTTGTACTTAGTTTGCAAGCTGAGATAGAGGCTGGGACAAAAGTCCTAGCCTCTCAATTGTCTTTGGATTGTCGAGCAAGACGCAGTGGTTGAGTGGGCTCTACTACGCTGATTTCATCAGCTTTTACAGCCCTACTCAACTGTGCGGAGGTGGGACGACGAAATCGAATTCTAACGAATTACCGATTTCTGTCCCACTCTCTATTCTATTTTTGGAGAGGTTTTGATGATGGGGAAAAAGTTTTCTAATAGCTATTTGGCTTATTTTTTGATGTATAATTTTTATTTTCTGTCCAATTCATTGTTTTCGACCTTGATATCTGTTTATATGCTGGATAAGGGGTACACGGCTGGTCAAGTATCTATCGTCGTATCAGCTTCTTTCTTTTCTTCCATGCTGGCTCAGCCGATCATGGGTCTGTTAAATGATACTCTTGGCATCAAGAGGGTTTCGCTTATCAGTTTTTTCCTGATTATCTTGGGAGACATCTTTTTCATGGAGGCTGATAATCTATGGCTCTTAGCCATTTGGTATAGTTTTGTCTTGATGCTCATCAATGGGGTGGGGACTGTGATGGATGTACTGGCAACCCAAAGTCCTTATAAATATGGGAAAATTCGAATTTGGGGAACAATCGGTTATGCCGTCGGTTCACAGCTGGCAGGTTTGATTTATAAAAATATTTCTCCCCAGGCCATCTATCTGGTCTTTATCGGGACTATGATGCTGAGTATTTTAGGGGTTCTTGGCATGAATCCCAAGCGAGATAGATTAACTAAAAAGACTGAAAAACGAGGCCATTCGCTCTTTTCAGCCATTCTAAAAAACAGAACCTATCTTTTTTATCTTTTCCTTGTTGCCCTTTACTCTGGTGTGGGCAATACAGGACATACCTATATTCCTTCCATGCTAGAATCCAGCGGTTTAAGTGTTGATTGGGCAACGACTGTTGTGGCTGTCTCTGTACTATGCGAGGCTCCCTTAATCTTTTATTCCTATCTTTTCATGGATAAGATAGCTGTCAAAAAGTTGCTCTATATCTGCTTAGGCATGATGCTTCTTCAGTATGCGGTCTATGCTTTAAACTTTGGCTTAGGCTCGAAAATCGTAGTCACTCTGCTTTCCAAGCATGCTTCAGGCATGGTACTGACTATGCTTAGTCTGCGTATCGTAGCAAATCTGGTAGATGAAAAATATTTGGTGACCGCTTTTGCGTTACTACAGACAGGGAGAAATCTAGGAACAATTTTCATCCAGAATATGTCAGGGTCTATCTTAGATCGTTTTGGTTATGGTAGTATGAATTTCATGTTGGCAGCGATCATAGGTCTAGTGCTCTTGCTTGCTCTCTTCTTGAAAGTTCCTGAAAAAAAGAATCAGAATTTATTTGGATAAGAAAAAACGAGTTTGGAAACTTTTCAGCTCGTTTTTGTTTAGGGAGATTACATAAGTGAGAGAATAAATAACACCTCGTTCCATTTCACAAGCCCTCTCTTTTGCTTTTTAATTACGAATAAAGATATAAAAGACATTATATTGAAAGGGAAATACTCATGTTGCTTGCGAAAAATAAAGAGGGGATTTTGCTGAATGCGATGGAAAAGCAGCCTTCTCTAGGCGAACAAACCTTTTGTCCGGCCTGTTCGGGAGCGGTCCGCTTCAAAAAAGGAAGGGTCATGCGACCGCATTTTGCGCATATTTCTCTTGAAAATTGTTCATTTTATACGGAAAATGAAAGTGTGGAGCATTTGAACTTGAAAGCTGGCCTTTATAGCTGGGGGAAGCAAAGTCAAGAGATTCAGGTGGAGGCCTTTTTACCTGAGATAAGGCAGATTGCTGACCTTTTGTTGGACGGTCGCATAGCGCTGGAGGTTCAATGCAGTCCTCTTAGTCAGGAAAGACTTGAGGAAAGGACGCTATCCTATCGCCAGCATGACTATCAGGTTCTCTGGCTTTTGGGCAAGAAATTATGGTTAAAACAGTCGCTGACGAAACTGCAAAAGGACTTTCTTTATTTTAGTCAAAATATGGGCTTTCATCTTTGGGAATTGGATGAGAAAAAGAAGGAGCTTCGGCTTAAATATCTCATTCACGTAGACTTGCATGGGCGAGCTCAGTACAAGGTCAAATCCTTTCCTTTTGGTCAAGGCTGTCTTTTATCCGTCTTGCGCAGTCCCTTTCAAAAGCAGGTGCTAGAGAGCTATCTGGCTAAGCAAGATCCGGAGATTTGTCGCTATGTTCGTCAGCAACTTTATTACCAGCAGCCTCGCTGGATGAAGCTCCAAGCCCAGCTCTATCAAAAAGGAGACAATCTTCTGACCAAGTCAGCCGAGGATTTTTATCCGCAAGTTCGGCCTGTCCAAGCCAGCTCCTTTTGTCAAATAACAAGAGACTTGGCGCCCTATTACCAGCACTTTCATCGCTATTATCAGACTGAAAAAAATAAGCAGCTTCAAATTATCTATCCACCGATATTTTATGCGAGGATTTCCCCCACTTTTATGATAAAATAGAAAAGATGGAGGAAATTTCTATGGCAAAACAAAGAAATGAAATTGAAGAAAAATATACTTGGGATTTGACAACAATTTTCCCAACAGATGAAGCCTTTGAAGCGGAGTTGGCGCAGGTTTCAGAAGAAGTGAAGAAGGCAGCTAGTTTGGCTGGGCATTTGCTGGATTCAGCGGACAGTCTCTTAAAAACGACTGAAGTGCAGTTGGACTTGATGCGCCGTATTGAGAAACTTTATTCCTATGCTCACATGAAGAACGACCAGGATACACGTGTGGCTAAGTACCAAGAGTATCAGGCTAAGGGGATGACTCTTTACAGCGAATTTGGTCAAAGTTTTGCTTTCTATGAGCCCGAATTTATGGCGATTACAGAAGAGCAGTACCAAGCTTTCCTGGCTGAGCAGCCAGCACTGCAGCTGTATCAGCATTATTTTGACAAGCTTTTGAAAAAGAAAGCCCACATCCTGACCCAGCGCGAAGAGGAGCTATTGGCTGGTGCTGGTGAAATCTTTGGCGCAGCAGGCGAAACCTTTGCGATCCTGGATAATGCGGATATCGTCTTTCCTATGGTGCATGATGAAGATGGAAATGAAGTTCAGCTCAGCCACGGCAACTATATCACCTTGGTCGAGTCTAAGAACCGAGAAGTCCGTAAGGAAGCTTACGAGGCTCTTTATAGCGTATACGAGCAGTACCAGCATACCTATGCTAAGACTCTGCATACCAATGTCAAGGTACACAATTACAATGCGAAAGTCCGCAAGTTCTCCTCTGCCCGTGAAGCAGCCTTGTCAGCGGACTTTATTCCAGAAAGTGTTTATGATAGCCTAGTTTCAGCTGTCAACAAGCATTTGCCTCTCTTGCAGCGTTATATCGCTTTACGAGCGAAGATTCTAGGCATTTCTGATTTGAAGATGTATGATATGTACACACCTTTGTCAGAGACAGACTACAAGTTTACTTATGAGGAAGCCTTGGCTAAGTCTGAGGAAGTCCTGGCTATTCTGGGTGAGGATTATCTGAGCCGAGTGAAGACAGCCTTCTCAGAGCGCTGGATTGATGTTCATGAAAATCAAGGCAAGCGCTCAGGAGCATACTCAGGCGGTTCTTATGATACCAATGCCTTTATGTTGCTCAACTGGCAGGATACACTGGACAATCTCTTTACCTTGGTGCATGAGACAGGCCACAGTATGCACTCAAGTTATACTCGTGAGACCCAGCCTTATGTTTATGGAGACTACTCTATCTTCCTAGCTGAGATTGCTTCAACGACCAATGAGAATATCCTGACAGAGAAGCTCTTGGAAGAAGTAGAGGACGATGCTACCCGCTTTGCTATCCTCAATCACTTTTTGGATGGCTTTAGAGGTACGGTCTTCCGTCAAACCCAGTTTGCTGAGTTTGAGCACGCTATCCACAAGGCTGACCAAGAAGGTCAAGTTTTGACCAGCGAGTTTCTCAATGAGCTCTATGCTGACTTGAACGAGAAATACTATGGACTGAAAAAAGAAGACAATCCGCAGATTCAGTACGAATGGGCACGGATTCCGCATTTCTACTATGATTATTATGTTTTCCAATATTCAACAGGATTTTCAGCGGCTTCTGCCTTGGCTGAAAAGATTGTCCATGGCAGTCAGGAAGACAAGGACAAGTATCTGGACTATCTCAAAGCTGGGAACTCTGACTACCCACTTAATGTCATCAAAAAAGCAGGTGTGGATATGGAAAAAGAAGACTACCTGAACGCTGCTTTTGCTGTCTTTGAGCGTCGCTTGGACGAATTTGAAGTCTTAGTAGAAAAGTTGGGACTGGCATAAGATGGTCGAGACTTATAATCAAAACTCTAATCCTAATATGCGCCGGCCAGTAGTCAAGGAAGAGATTGTAGACTTTATGAGACGGCGACTCCAGCCAGTTTCTGGTGGACTCAAGGAGCTGGAGGATTTTGCCAGAGCTGAAAATGTACCCGTGATTCCCCATGAGACAGTGGCTTATTTCCGACTGCTACTTGAAAGTCTGCAGCCAGAGAAGATTTTAGAAATCGGGACGGCTATTGGATTTTCGGCCCTTTTGATGGCGGAACATGCGCCTCAGGCTCAGATTACGACTATTGACCGCAATCCAGAGATGATTGAGCTTGCTAAGGCTAATTTTGCTAAATATGACAGCCGTCAGCAGATCACCCTGCTGGAAGGCGATGCGGTGGATCTGCTTGAGACGCTGGAGGATTCTTACGACCTTGCCTTTATGGACTCTGCCAAGTCTAAGTATGTGGTCTTTCTGCCCCCAGTCCTCAAGCGCCTCAATCCTGGTGGTCTGGTCCTCATTGATGATGTCTTCCAAGGCGGAGATGTTGCCAAGCCTTTTGAGGACATTAAGCGTGGCCAGCGGGCTATTTACCGTGGCTTACATAGCCTGTTTGACGCAACTTTGGACAGTCCAGATTTGACTGCAAGCTTGCTTCCTTTAGGAGATGGGCTGCTTATGATTAGAAAAAAATAATCCTTTCACTTTTTTCTTGATTTCCAAAAATTTTTAGGAAAAATTAAGATATCAAGTTGGATTTGTGGTACAATAGACAAAGTGAATTTATTGAAGGAGTAGATAAAATAATGAAGAAAAAAATCCTTACAGGAGCAGTAACTCTCTTTTCTGTAGTGGCTTTAGCAGCATGCTCACAAACAGCAAAAGATAAAGATATTGTGACAATGAAAGGTGAGACAATCACAGTAAGTGAATTTTACGATCAAGTAAAAAATAATGGATCCTCTCAACAAGTCTTGCTTCAAATGGCAATTAAGCAAGTTTTTGAAGAAAAGTATGGCAAAAAAGTAACGGACAAAGAAGTTGAAGAAGCCTTTGAAAAAATGAAATCCGCTTATGGTTCTGCCTTCCAAAATGTTCTTGCTCAAAGCGGAATGACAGAAGATGCATACAGAGACCAGATCCGTGCAAATAAATTGGTCGAATACGCTGTTAAGAAAGCAGCTGAAAAAGAGCTGACAGATGACAACTACAAGGCTTTCTTTGAAACGTATACCCCAGAAGTGACGGCTCAAATTATCAAGGTAGATAGTGAAGAAAAGGCTAAGGAAGTGCTTGAAAAAGCCAAGGCTGAGGGAGCAGACTTTGGTCAGTTGGCCAAGGAAAACTCGACCGACAAGGACACCAAAGATAAGGGCGGCGAGGTGAAATTTGATTCAACCTCAACAATAGTTGCGGATGCTGTTAAAAAAGCTACTTTTGCCTTAGAAGAAAATGGCGTTTCTGATGTAATCACTGTACGAGGTAAGCAGAACTATTCAGCAAGCTACTACATTGTTAAATTGGTGAAGAAAACTCAAAAATCTGCAAAATGGACAGATTACAAGAAGCAACTAAAAGAAGGAATCCTGACTCAAAAACAAAACGATGCAAGCTTTATTCGTTCTGTTATTTCTAAAGAATTGAAGGAAGCGAATCTGAAAGTGAAGGATCCAGCTTTCCAAAATGTCTTTGCCCAATATGTAGAAGGAGATACTTCTAGCTCATCGTCTAAAGAAGAAAGCAAGTCTCAGTCTTCTAGTTCAGAAGAAAAGAAATCACAATCTTCAAGCTCAGAAGAAGCAAAAACTGGGGCTTCAAGCTCAGAAGAAAGCAAGTCAGAAGCTGCTCATACTGAAGAAAACCCAGCTCCTGCAGCAGAATAAGCTTGACGAAAAGCCAAGAAATCAGTATAATAAAATTATTGAGAATTGATTTTCTAGATCTCAGCTCAGAGAATTGGCGGTGCTGCGAGCCATGTGAGAGGAAAATTCATGCTACTCATGTTTCAAACTAAATAGCTAATGAGAATGACAAGTTCATTGAATGAAGGTGGTACCGCGGTTTTTCGCCCTTCAGACAAAGAGCTTGTCTTTTATCTTGACTCTGGAGGTAAAGCGATGAAGACCTATCTTGTCAAACAAAAATTTCGCCTAGGTGGCGAACGCTTTGATATCAAGGACGATCGAGGTAATGTAGATTACCAAGTAGAAGGATCATTTTTCCAGATTCCGAAGAGTTTCACCATCTATGATGCCCAAGGACAGACAGTTAGCCAGATCAGCAAAATCTTTCTAACATTTTTGCCTCGGTTTGAAATCAAGCTCAGTGACGGGACAAGCTTTTATATTCGCAAGAAACTGACTTTCTTCCGTGATAAGTATGAGTTTGACAATTTAGGCCTAAGGATTGAGGGCAATATCTGGGATTTAAATTTTAAATTACTAGATGATCGCGATCAAGTCGTGGCAGAGATTACCAAGGAACTTTTCCATCTGACCTCCACTTATCAGGTGAGTGTCTATGATGAGGCTTACTCAGATCTAGTCATTTCCCTCTGCGTCGCCATTGACTATGTGGAGATGCTGGAAAGTTCATCATAAAAAACATTAAAAAGATTTAAGGAGAAAAATAAAATGAAACAAATGTCAAGTGCTCAAATTCGCCAAATGTGGTTAGACTTTTGGGCAAGCAAAGGCCACTCTGTAGAACCATCAGTAAGTCTGGTGCCAGTTAACGACCCGACTCTTTTGTGGATTAACTCTGGGGTAGCAACTCTTAAGAAATACTTTGACGGGACTATCAAACCTGAAAATCCACGTATTACTAATGCGCAAAAAGCGATTCGTACAAACGACATTGAAAACGTAGGGAAGACTGCGCGTCACCATACTATGTTTGAAATGCTGGGGAACTTCTCTATCGGGGATTACTTCCGTGATGAAGCTATTACTTGGGCTTATGAACTCTTGACAAGCCCTGAGTGGTTTGACTTCCCAGCTGAAAAACTCTACATGACCTACTATCCAGATGATAAAGATTCTTACAACCGCTGGATTGAAGTAGGAGTGGACCCAAGTCACTTGATTCCAATCGAGGACAACTTCTGGGAAATCGGTGCGGGACCTTCTGGACCTGATACAGAGATTTTCTTTGACCGTGGAGAGGCATTTGACCCAGAAAATATCGGTATTCGCCTGCTTGCAGAAGATATCGAAAACGACCGTTACATCGAAATCTGGAACATCGTTTTGTCACAATTTAACGCAGACCCTGCTGTTCCTCGTAGCGAGTACAAGGAATTGCCACACAAGAACATTGATACGGGCGCTGGTTTGGAACGTTTGGTGGCAGTTATCCAAGGGGCTAAGACAAACTTTGAAACAGACCTCTTCATGCCAATCATTCGTGAAGTGGAGAAATTGTCTGGTAAGGTCTACGACCAAGATGGCGACAATATGAGCTTTAAGGTTATCGCTGACCACATCCGTTCTCTTTCATTTGCCATCGGTGATGGTGCCCTTCCAGGAAACGAAGGTCGTGGTTATGTCCTTCGTCGTCTTCTCCGTCGTGCTTCTATGCACGGTCAAAAATTGGGTATCAATGAGCCTTTCCTTTACAAACTCGTTCCAACTGTTGGAAAAATCATGGAAAGCTACTACCCAGAAGTACTTGAAAAACGTGATTTTATCGAGAAAATCGTCAAGAGCGAGGAAGAGTCATTTGCTCGTACCCTTCACTCAGGTCAACATTTTGCAGAAACCATTGTAGCAGACTTGAAAGAAAAAGGACAAACGGTTATCGCTGGTTCAGATGTCTTCAAACTCTATGATACATACGGATTCCCAGTTGAATTGACAGAAGAAATCGCTGAAGAAGCAGGTATGACTGTCGACCGTGAAGGTTTTGAAGCAGCCATGAAAGAGCAGCAAGAACGTGCGCGTGCATCAGCTGTTAAGGGTGGCTCAATGGGGATGCAAAATGAAACCCTTCAAAATATCACAGTAGAAAGTGTCTTTAACTACAATGCCAGCCAATTGCCTTCTAAGTTGGTGGCTATCGTAGCGGACAATGCAGAAGTAGAAGCTGTTTCAGAAGGAACTGTCTCTCTCATCTTTGCAGAGACTCCATTCTACGCTGAAATGGGTGGACAGGTAGCTGACCACGGTCAAATCTTGGATGCAGCAGGAAACGTCGTAGCAAATGTAACGGACGTTCAAAAAGCTCCAAATGGACAAGCTCTTCATACTGTTGAAGTTCTTGCACCACTTGCTTTGAACCAAGAATACACCTTGGCAATTGATACCAATCGTCGTCACCGTGTTATGAAAAACCACACTGCGACTCACTTGCTCCATGCGGCTCTTCACAATATCCTTGGACACCATGCGACACAAGCAGGATCTCTGAACGAAGTTGAATTCCTTCGCTTTGACTTCACTCACTTCCAAGCCGTGACTCCAGAAGAGTTGCGCGCCATTGAACAGCAAGTCAACGAAAAAATCTGGGAAGCAATTGCTGTAGAAACTGTTGAGACAGATATTGATACGGCTAAAGAAATGGGAGCTATGGCCCTCTTTGGTGAGAAATACGGTAAAGAAGTCCGCGTTGTGACCATCGGTGACTACTCAGTGGAGCTTTGTGGTGGTACCCACGTTGGCAACACTTCTGAAATCGGTCTCTTCAAGATTGTCAAAGAAGAAGGTATCGGATCAGGAACTCGCCGTATCTTGGCAGTAACTGGTAAGGAAGCCTTTGAAGCCTATCGCGAACAAGAAGACGCTCTTAAAGCAGTGGCAGCAACCTTGAAAGCACCTCAACTCAAGGAAGTACCTCATAAGGTCGAAGGGCTTCAAGAGCAACTCCGTCAATTGCAAAAAGAAAATGCAGAATTGAAGGAAAAAGCCGCAGCGGCGGCAGCGGGTGATGTCTTCAAGAATGTGAAGGAAGTCAACGGTCACCGTTACATCGCTAGCCAGGTTTCTGTATCAGATGCAGGTGCCCTTCGTACCTTTGCGGATAACTGGAAACAAAAAGACTACTCTGACGTGCTTGTCCTAGTTGCAGCTATCGGTGACAAAGTCAATGTCCTTGTAGCGAGCAAGACTAAAGATGTGCATGCAGGAAACCTTGTCAAAGAATTGGCACCAATCGTCGATGGACGTGGTGGTGGTAAACCAGACATGGCTATGGCAGGAGGAAGCAACCAAGCCAAAATCCAAGACTTGTTGGATGCAGTAGCAGGTAAATTATAGTATGCTTTTTAAGATCAGGATTCGGTCCTGGTCTTTTTTACTTCTTATTTTGTAAAGGATCTAAGTCTTTATGACAAAAATCTTTATTTTTTTGACAAATATACTTATCAAAAAGAAAAGAATCTGTTACAATGTATTTAAGTTAAGAAGAAAAGATAAAAGGAGGAACTAATGGAGATACTGTTTTGGTGTCTACTTCCGATATTTTCTGGTTTGTGGCTGATGTCATCCAGTGAATTGAAAAATGTAAAAAGGAAGTTGAAACGTTTAGAGAGAAATAAAGAAAGGAGTGGAGAAATGTCACGTTTTTTTAAAGAAATGATTGGGAAAAAACCGATCATCATCGGTGAAGTTTTCGGGACAGATTGCTGGGAGGTAGTTGATGCTGATGACGATTGGGTTAAGTTGAGTAAGACCAATAAAAAAGGTCAAACAAGAATCAAGCTCATGCGCATTGACGATATCAAGTCTGTTGAACTGAAAGAAGACTGAGAGGTGTTGTCATGAAGCTGAAAAATCGACTTAAAGAGCTGAGGGCCAGAGACGGGCTGAATCAAACCGACTTGGCTAAGAAAGCCGGCGTGTCGCGGCAAACGATTAGCTTGCTGGAGCGGGATGAATACACGCCCTCCGTGGTCATTGCTCTCAAAATTGCTCAGATTTTCAACGAAAGTGTCGAAAATGTCTTTCGCCTAGTGGAGGAAGAGTAGGCCGTTAGGAAAAATCAGTTACTGTAGATAGTTTATGCTAGCCATCTTGTCATGAAGTCTAGCAAGCTTTCATATCATAGTGATTACTTGATCTGATCCTAATTAGCTGTGTCAGTATATTAGTGCTTTTCCGCAAGTGACGGAAAGTAAAACAAGGAGAAAAACAATGCAAGAATTTATGGAAAACTTTAAAGTTAACGAAGAACAAGCAAAAATTGCTGGTGTCTGTGCAGGTTTGGCGGATTATTTTGGGATAAAGGTAGCTTATATTCGTCTGATCTTCGCAGTTGTAGTGCTAGCATCAACTGAGTTAGGGATTTTTGTAGCCTTGGGCTATGCCTATCTGGCAGGATGGTTGCAAAGGGATTATTTGTGGAATAAAATGAGCAAAAAGGTCAGAAATCACTTTATTTTCCTGATGATAGTGCTAATTATTTTACCTTTATTTGGCCGTGAAATACTGGAAATTGCCTCTGACTTTATTAGCCAAGTCATGGCTTGGCTGACTGCGCTTATTTAAGAATAGGAGAAAACAATGTCAACAAAGAAAAGAATATTGAGAAATATCGGCATCTTAATTCCTGCTGTTATATTAGGAGGGGTAGTTGGTTTTATAATGGCTCATTTTGAGCATATTTCTTGGCCGACTTTCTTAAATGTTGAACTGCTGAAGAACATTGGTCGAGCGAGTTTATTCATTCTCTATCCCGTAACCTTTTTCTTGCTCTATCAGACGCATAAAGTTCACGGAGCTTACCAGAGAGAAGAAGATGATGACAGAAGCTATGATCTCTATCGTCAAACTTTCAAAACCCTAGAATATGCGACGATTTTATATAATATCTCGTCTGCTCTGACTCTATTCACCCTCTTTGTAGGAGTGAGCTACCTAGGTCCGCTACTAAGGTCAGAAACGGCGATTCACATTCCGTTTTATGATATTGCACTGTTTTTTGCTTTGATTTTAGGTCAAATTCTTGTATTGAAAACCACTCAGAAGGTTCGTCAATATAAATTATCTGCTATGCCAACCATTGAGGAGATGAAGGACTATGCTCTGTCTTATGATGAAGGGGAGTTGCAGGCTCATTATGAACAAAGCTTTTTAACCCTCTTCAATCTCAATCAGCGCCTCATTCCAGGTCTTTATATCTTGCTCTTTATTCTTGGAGTTGGGACACCAATGCAGGTCGTATCTGGCATGATTGTCTTAACCATTATTTTTGTCTATATCAATGTGGACTCCTATCAAGCAGTTAAAAGATATTTCAAATAAGCTGTTTGTCGGCTAAAAAGGAGTTCATCTGAAATTAGTGAGTTTTATCTTTCCTAGTATCTATATTGGACTGATACTGCTAAATCTCCTATTCCAACTGGATACGATTTTGGCTTGGATTGCGGTATCTGTCATCTATCTTTATGTTACTGTCAGCCAGTACAAAATCGTTAAACGTTATTATAAGTAAGAAAGTGAGAAGAGGCCTTATGTCACAAGTGATTCAAGTAGAGAATATTTCTAAAAGTTTTGGAGAGAAAAAAGCTTTAGAACGGATTAATTTTCATATCAATCAAGGAGAAATTTTCGGATTTTTAGGACCATCTGGATCAGGAAAAACAACATTAATTAATATCCTGACAGGCCAGCTTGATGCCGATAATGGTCAAAGTAAAATCCTTGGTAAAGCTTCAGATGCTATTAATGCTCAGGATTTGGTGAAAATTGGCCTAGTATCTGATACAAGTGGCTTTTATGAGAAGATGACTCTCTATAAAAACTTGCAGATATATGCGAAATTATACGGTTTAAAAAATGAACGGATAGATGAAGTTTTAGAGCAGGTTGGTTTGTTAGAAAGCAAAAATATTGTAGCAGAGAAGCTTTCGACAGGTATGAAGCAGCGGATGTTTCTAGCTCGGGCTCTTTTAAATAATCCTGAGGTCTTATTTTTGGATGAGCCAACGAGTGGGCTTGATCCTCGTACTTCCAAGGTGATTCATGAGCTTTTGCTTGAGCTGAAGAAAAAGGGAACAACCATTTTTCTGACGACTCATGATATGCATGAAGCTAGCGCCCTTTGTGATCGACTGGCCTTGCTAAATAAGGGAGTATTAGTAGAATATGGCGAGCCGAAAGCTATTATTCAAAAATATAACACAGCCAAGAAAGTTAAAATTAGCTATGAAAATGGAGAAACCGAGCAAATTTCGTTCTCAGAATTGGCTACAAAAGACCTAAAATTAGCTATTACAGTGCATTCTTGCGAACCTACATTAGAAGAAATTTTTATTCAATTAACAGGAGAAAAACTAGATGTATAAAAAAATTAAAGCTCTCACATGGCTGCGTACTCAGATTTTATTGACAAATTCTTCATTGCTTATGTCCGTCTTGCTGCCCTTTGGCCTCCTCTTTTTGTACAATATGATTTTAAATAAGAATGGCAATGCAGGCCAAGGACTATTGAAGATGATCCTGCCTATGACCTTTTCCATGAGTGGCGGCTACATGGTGTCTATTATGATGGCAGAGGACAAGGAGAAGCGCAATCTAAAGACCTTGATGCTGAGCGGAGTTCGTTCTGGCGAATACCTCCTATCCATGTTGGTTTATCCCTTCCTATTTACAGTCTTTGCCTTGCTTTTTTTCCCATATTATTTGCATGTAGACCTGTCTGGCAAATGGCCCGTCTATCTTTTGATCAATCTCTTAATTATTGTTATTATCCTTTTAATCAATCTTTTTATTGGTGGTATTTCCAAGACACAATCACAAGCTCAGGTTTATAGTTTATTTCCGCTGTTGCTGATTAGTTTCGTACCATTATTTGCTAGTTTTGATAAAACAATACAACAGATTCTGCGATTTACTTTTATGAATCCATTTATCAACTTCTTTGAAACAGGAGACTATTCATTCAAAATTGAAGATTTCTCTAATTTGGTGATTTGGCTTCTTATTTTTATCAGTGCAAGCACTTATGTCTTGAGTAAAGGTCGAAAATGATGGAGGAGCTTTTATGAAACTTATTAAAAAAATCAACTTTATGGAAGAAAAGAAATATGTAATCGGTCTAAATGTAGCGGGGCTCTTACTGATTTTTCCTTTCTCCATGCTTTTTGCGAAATTGACCCAGCTAATTTTTCGTGCAGACCAATATGATTTTTCGGGTCTAGATCTTGCCTATTTTTTAGTTTTTACCTTTATCCTTGTCGTCATCCACGAGTACATTCACGGTTTCTTCTTCAAGTTTTTTGGTAGAGGGAAGGCCAAGGTCAAGTTTGGTTTTAAAAATGGGATGGCCTATGCGACTAGTCCAGGAACTTTTTACAATCGTAAGGACTTCTTGGTCATTGGTTTGGCTCCCTTTGTTTTGATTAGCCTGCTTCTGACCTTATTGGCCATGCTGGGCTTGCTCAGTTCAACTCTCTACATGCCTCTGGCTAGTATTCATGCAGCGGGATGTGTTGGTGACTTTTACATCGCTTTGCTGCTGTTGGGCCAGACTGATGATATTCTGGTCGAGGATACTGAGGCTGGGATGAATTTTTACCAGAAAGAAGAGCCTAGTCAGGGCTAGAAATCACTTGTGTGAGATACTTCTTGTAAAATGTCTATCAAAGAGTAATATACTTGATAATTTAATGATTTGGAGCAATGTTGATCCTGCCTAAATGGATGGCAGCGTGATACTAAATTCAAATTTAAGACAAATGAAACCCGAAGGACTAGAAGTTCCTTCGGGTTTTGTATATAAGAGAAAAATGATTAGATAAGTTCGTCAATAGAAGTATAATCGAGATTCAAGCCTTCTGAAACAGGTTGGCTAGTGATGTGGCCATGATAGGTTGTGACACCTTCACGCAATCCAGCGTCGTCTGCAATAGCTTGTTTGAAGCCTTTGCCAGCCAGCGCTTCGATATAAGGAAGGGTGACATTGGTCAGGGCGATGGTAGAAGTGCGAGCCACGGCACCAGGGATATTGGCTACCGCATAGTGAAGAACACCGTGTTTCTCATAGACTGGCTTATCATGGGTGGTCACGCGGTCGGCAGTCTCGATAACGCCACCTTGGTCAACGGCCACGTCAACAATAACAGAACCAGGGCGCATTTGCTTCACCATATCGTCAGTTACCAGTTTTGGAGCCTTAGCACCAGGAATGAGCACAGCTCCAATCATGACATCTGCTTCGCGGACGCTTGCCTCGATGTTAAATGGATTGGACATGAGGGTTTGAATTTGGTTGCCAAAGACTTCTTCTAGCACAGATAGACGTTTGGCACTAATATCGAGAATCGTAACTTGAGCGCCTAGTCCCAGAGCAATACGGGCTGCATGCGTTCCTACGACACCGCCTCCGATAATGGTAACTTTACCTTTTGGCACTCCTGGTACACCACCAAGGAGAACGCCAGAGCCACCTGTCTGCTTGGTTAGGAAATGAGCTCCGATTTGAACCGCCATACGACCAGCAACCTCACTCATAGGTACTAAGAGTGGTAGTTGTCCTTGTCCGTCACGTACAGTCTCGTAGGCTACCCCGGTAGTTTTAGCAGTTATCATAGCTTGGGCTAATTCGGGAGCAGCGGCCATGTGCAGGTAAGTGAAGAGTAGGAGGTCGTCACGCAAATACTGATATTCAGTTTCCAGCGGTTCTTTAACCTTAACAACCAACTCAGCTGTCCAGGCTTCAGCAGCAGTGGCAACGATTTTTGCACCTTGCTTTTCATAGTCTGCATCTGCAAAGCCAGATCCAAGTCCAGCATTTGTCTCGATCAGCACCTGATGGCCTTTTCCTACAAGACTGTGCACACCAGCTGGCGTCAGGGCAACGCGATTTTCATTATTTTTAATTTCTCTTGGAATTCCGATTAACATAGAGCTTTACTCCTTTTTCTAACGCTAGGATCTCCGAATACAGGACTACAAAGGAACCTAGGTCAATTATTGTGATGTTTTCATTTTAAAGGAAACTGGCGCAAAAAGCAAGAAAAAAAGGATTGTTTTAGATAGGGAATTATGCTATTCTGATAAGAAAAATCAGGAGGAAGAGATGGAAAATATCTATGTCAAGCTAAGTCAGCATTCCAGATTGGAAACGGAACGATTGATCTTGCGTCCAGTGACTTTGGATGACGCTCCAGCCATGTTTGAATATGCTTCTGATGAGGAGAATGTTCGCTATACCTTTGCGACCAACAAAACTTTAGAGGAAACCCGCAATAATATTGCCTTGTTTTACTTGGCGAATCCTTTGGGTCGCTGGGGCATTGAGATGAAGGAGACTGGCGACTTTATCGGGACGATTGATCTGCATAAAATCCGCTTGGACTTGAAAACGGCAGCTATCGGCTATGTGATCCATAAAAAATACTGGAATCAGGGCTACACGACTGAGGCCAATCGGGCAGTACTTGAGCTGGCTTTTGAAGAAATCGGCATGAACAAATTGGTCGCCGTACATGATATTGACAATCCTGCCTCCGGCCGTGTCATGCAAAAGTCAGGCATGATTTTTTCGCACGAAGAGCCTTATGCAGCCCTGGACAAGCATGAGGAAGGGCGCATAGTGACGCGGATGCATTACTATCGACCAGAT
>NZ_KQ969062.1:814420-822182 GCF_001578775.1 Streptococcus cristatus
ACTATCGACCAGAGACCAATATTTCGCAAAAAAATGAGAAAGAATATTGACAAGTACCTATCTACATGATATAGTAGATAGGTAATGCTGATTTAGCTCAGTAGGCAGAGCGCATCCATGGTAAGGATGAGGTCGCCGGTTCGATCCCGGCAATTAGCACTAGATAAAGAGGTTGAGATTTTCTCAGCCTTTTTTGGTTTTAAATTAGGATTTCTCCTCGTTTAAATGCAATGCTTGTGGCTCTCATAGGCGCCCAAATATGATATAATAAAAGTAATATTAGCAAGGCAGGTAAAATATGTATATCGAAATGGTGGATGAAACCGGTCAGGTTTCTCAAGAAATCATCATGCAGACTCAGGAAATCTTGGAGTTTGCGGCTAAAAAGACGGGCAAAGAAAATAAGGAAATGGCTGTGACCTTTGTGACCAATGAGCGCAGCCATGAACTCAACTTGGAATATCGAGACACCGACCGGCCGACGGATGTCATCAGCTTGGAATACAAGCCAGAGCTGGATATTGCTTTTAATGAGGAAGATTTGGCAGACAATCCTGAGCTGGCTGAGATGCTGGAGGATTTTGACGCTTATATCGGCGAGCTCTTCATTTCGGTGGACAAGGCGCGGGAGCAGGCAGAAGAATACGGGCACAGCTTTGAGCGAGAGATGGGTTTTTTGGCGGTGCATGGTTTTCTGCATATCAACGGCTATGATCATTATACGCCGGAAGAAGAAGCGGAAATGTTTGGCTTACAGGAAGAAATTTTGACAGCTTATGGACTTACAAGACAATAAAAATAACAAGCGCAAGTGGAAAAATCGAGATGTCATATCGAGTTTGGAGTTCGCCCTGACGGGGATTTTCACAGCTTTTAAGGAAGAAAAGAATATGCGGAGCCATGTTCTTTCAGCTGTGGCTGCCATCATTGCAGGTTTGATTTTTCGGATTTCAGCGACGGAGTGGCTGTTCTTGCTGCTAAGTATCTTTTTGGTGATCGCTTTTGAAATCATGAATTCAGCTGTTGAAAATGTTGTGGATCTGGCTAGTGATTATCACTTTTCTATGCGGGCAAAGAATGCCAAGGATATGGCAGCTGGTGCAGTTTTGGTGGTTTCTGGTTTTGCAGTTATCACAGGTTTGATTATCTTTCTGCCAAAACTGTGGGATATTATTTTTTAGAGAAGGAATAGAACAATGACTTTTAAATCAGGCTTTGTAGCCATTTTAGGTCGACCAAATGTCGGCAAATCAACATTTTTGAATCATGTCATGGGGCAAAAAATTGCCATCATGAGCGATAAGGCTCAGACCACACGCAATAAGATTATGGGCATTTATACGACGGATAAGGAGCAGATTGTCTTTATCGACACGCCGGGAATCCATAAGCCCAAGACGGCTCTGGGTGATTTCATGGTCGAAGCGGCTTATAGCACCCTGCGTGAGGTTGACACGGTTCTCTTCATGGTACCGGCTGATGAGCCGCGTGGCAAGGGCGATGATATGATTATCGAACGCCTGAAAGCGGCTAAGGTGCCAGTTATTTTGGTGGTTAATAAAATTGATAAAGTCCATCCAGATCAGCTCTTGGCGCAAATTGATGATTTCCGTCAGCAGATGGATTTCAAAGAAATCGTGCCAATTTCGGCTCTGCAGGGCAACAATGTTTCCCGTCTGATTGATATCCTTAGTGAAAATCTGGAGGAAGGTTTCCAATATTTCCCAGAAGATCAGATTACCGACCATCCAGAACGTTTCTTGGTTTCAGAAATGATTCGCGAGAAGGTTCTACACCTGACTCGTGAAGAAATTCCCCATTCAGTCGCGGTGGTTGTTGACAGCATGAAGCGAGACGAGGAGACGGACAAGGTCCATATCCGAGCGACGATCATGGTCGAGCGAGACAGCCAAAAAGGCATTATCATCGGTAAAGGTGGCTCCATGCTCAAGAAAATCGGTTCTATGGCTCGACGAGATATTGAGCTCATGCTTGGAGACAAGGTCTTCCTTGAAACCTGGGTCAAGGTCAAGAAAAACTGGAGAGACAAGAAGCTGGATTTGGCAGACTTTGGCTATAATGAGAAGGAATATTAATAGAGCAAGAATTTTTCATTTCTGATTATTGATTGAATCGTAGATAGGAAAATTGAATGAACAAAGACTACATTTCCTATATTCGCTCCAAGGTGGGGCATGATAAGGTTATCTTGAATTTTGCTGGTGGAATTCTAGCAGACGAGGACGGCCGTGTGCTTCTGCAGTTACGAGGCGATAAGAAAACATGGGCGATTCCTGGAGGAGCTATGGAGCTCGGGGAGACTTCTCTGCAAGCAGCCGTGCGCGAATTTTACGAAGAGACAGGCATTACTGTTGAAGTCAAGCGCTTGCTGAATGTTTATACGAATTTTGATGAATCTTATCCTAATGGTGACAAAGTGCAGACGGTTGTCTTTCTGTATGAACTGCAGGCACTGGAGAATGTTGATATTTCCAATTTTCATAATGAGGAAACACTGCGTTTAGGCTTTTTTTCTAAAGAAGAAATAGCAGAGCTGGATAATGTATCGGATAAACACCGCCTGATGTTAGACGAGTATTTTTCGGACAGCTTTGCTATGGGGCTATGATATTGAGAATACTAAGAAAGGAGCTTTATGCCTGAATTACCTGAAGTGGAAACGGTTCGGCGCGGTTTGGAGCGTCTGGTTGTTGGTAAGACGATTGGGCAGGTGCAGGTCCGCTATGCCAAGATGATTGGCACGGGAGTGGATGCTTTTGTCCATGACTTGCCAGGTCAGACCATTGAAAAGATCGGCCGTCGGGGCAAGTATTTGCTCTTTTACCTGACGGGTGGAGTGCTGGTTTCCCATCTACGAATGGAAGGCAAGTATCTTTTTTATCCGGATGCGGTGCCTGAGCGCAAGCATGCCCATGTTTTTTTCCAGATGACAGATGGTGGAACGCTTGTTTATGAGGATGTTCGCAAGTTCGGTACCATGGAGTTACTAAGAAAAGACCAGCTGGAGCTTTATTTTGCTACCAGAAAGCTTGGTCCTGAGCCGACAGAGGCGGACTTTCTTTTGTCACCTTTTGCAGCAGCTTTGGGTCGTTCCAAGAAGCCTATTAAACCCTATTTGCTGGAGCAGACCTTGGTCGTTGGGCTAGGTAATATCTATGTAGATGAGGCGCTTTGGCGGGCGCGGATTCATCCGACAAGGCCAGCAGATAGTCTAAAGCCTGCTGAAGTCAAGCGACTGCGTGAGCAGATTATTGAAGTTTTGCAGCTTGGGATTGAGAAGAGGGGCTCGACCATTCGGACCTACCGCAATGCTTTGGGCGAAGATGGCACGATGCAAGATTTTCTGCAGGTCTATGGAAAGACCGGTCAACTCTGTGCTAGATGCGGCAGCCCGATTGAAAAAATGAAGCTGGGTGGACGCGGTACTCATCTCTGTCCTCATTGCCAGAAAGCGAGGTAGCTGTTGTGGTAAGAATTATTGGTATCACCGGCGGCATTGCTTCAGGTAAGTCAACTGTGACAGATTTTTTGAAGCAGCAAGGCTATCAAGTCATTGATGCGGATCAAGTGGTGCATGAGCTGCAAGAGCCGGGAGGACGACTGTATCAAGCTCTTTTATCTACCTTTGGCACAGCTATCTTACAGGAAGATGGGCGATTGGACCGACCCAAGCTGGGAGCTATGATTTTTGGGAATCCTGATGTCTTGGCGCAGTCCAGCCAGCTTCAGAACGAAATAATCCGAGAGGAGTTGGCTCACAGGCGTGACCTACTAGTAGAGACAGAAGCTGTCTTTTTCATGGATCTTCCCTTGTTGTTTGAGTTAGAATATGATAACTGGTTTGACCAAATCTGGCTGGTGGACGTAACAGAAGAAACTCAGCTCAGTCGCCTTATGAATCGAAATGCTCTCAGTCGGGAAGAAGCAGAAAAGCGCATAGCAGCTCAGCTATCTTTACAAGAAAAACGAAAGAGGGCAGACGTGCTGATTGATAATAATGGCTCGCTAGAGGAAGCACGACAGCAGATTCGCGATGCTTTGCAGAAATTAGAAAGAAGATGATTCTATCACGATACAAGTAAATTGGAAACATAATCTGAAAATCGCCTGGTTTGGGAACTTCCTGACAGGTGCCAGCATTTCTCTAGTCACTCCTTTTATGCCCCTATTTGTGGAGCAGCTAGGAGCGCGTGGTCATGAGGTGGAGTATTATGCTGGTCTTGGCATTGCCCTTTCGGCTGTTTCGGCAGCCTTTTTATCCCCTGTCTGGGGCAGTTTGGCTGACCGCTATGGCCGTAAACCTATGATGATTCGGGCAGCTACGGCTATGGTCTTTACCATGGGCGGCATTGCCTTTGTGCCTAATATTTTTTGGCTCTTGGTCTTGCGCTTTCTCAACGGAGTTTTTGCGGGCTATGTGCCCAACAGCACAGCCTTGATTGCCAGTCAGGCTCCTAAGGACAAGACGGGCTATGCGCTGGGAACTTTGGCAACAGGTGTTGTTGCGGGCAATCTCATGGGACCCTTGATTGGTGGAGTGATTGCTGAAGTCTTTGGCATCCGCAATGTCTTTCTTTTGATTGGCTTTTTCTTTCTGATTGCGACCCTGATGACGGCTGCTTTTATCCGAGAAGATTTTAAACCAGTCACCAAGGAAGAGGAGATTGGCTTTGGGGAACTCATTCGCCAGATTAGATATCCCAAGCTATTGCTAACTCTTTTTCTGACTAGCTTTGTTATCCAGTTTGCAGCCCAGTCTATTGGTCCGATTCTTTCCCTTTATATTCGGGAGTTAGGCCAAACGGACAATTTGATTTTTGTATCTGGCTTGATTGTTTCGAGTATGGGACTGTCCAGTATGCTGAGCTCAAGTATTTTAGGTCGGATGGGGGATCGGATGGGCAATCATCGTTTGCTCGTTTTAGCTCAGTTTTATTCTATTATCATTTACCTGCTCTGTGCTCATGCAGGCTCTTCGCTCCAACTCGGTTTTTACCGTTTCTTGTTTGGTTTAGGGACTGGAGCTTTGGTGCCAGGGGTCAATGCCCTATTGAGCAAAATCACGCCTAAGTTTGGGATTTCTCGAATCTTTAGCTACAACCAGATTTTCTTTTATCTGGGTGGCGTCATCGGCCCCATGTCAGGTTCGGCTATTGCAGCGACAGCAGGCTATCATTCAGTCTTTTATGCTACAGCAGGCTTAGTGGGACTGAGTCTCCTTATCAACCTTTTTTGTTTTGGAAATTTATTGAAAAAGAAGGAAATCTAGTGCGCGTTAAAATTCATTTGAAATGCTCCAGTTGCGGCAGTCAAAATTATCTAACTAGTAAGAATAGTAAGACTCATCCTGATAAGATTGAGGTATTGAAGTACTGCCCCAAGGAAAGAAAAGTAACCTTACATCTTGAATCTAAGTAGATTTTATGGTAAAATAGAAAGGATTTTAAGGAGTTTTATTTATGTATAGCCTATTATTAACGATTTTAGTCATTTTATCAGGTTTTATTGTCATTGCTATTTTCATGCAACCAACTAAAAACCAATCTAGTAACGTGTTTGATTCGAGTGCCAACGACCTTTTTGAGCGGTCTAAAGCACGTGGATTTGAAGCTGTGATGCAGCGTTTGACCGGATTATTGATCTTCGTCTGGTTGCTGATTGCCTTGATATTGGCAGTATTATCTAGTAAATAAAATGGGCTCTGACTTTGTCTTGGCCTTTTTTTAAAGTTTAAAAAGAGGGGAATATCAAGAGCCCCTCATAGTATAGAAAGAAAGTATGAAAGCAGAAATTATAGAATATTTAAAAGAAAAGCAGCAGGCTAGCGTACATGAGATGGCGGCTGCTCTGGGGAAAGAGTCTTCCAAGGACTTTAGTGCCTTGGTCAAGATTATCTCCCAAATGGAAAGAAAGCATCAGATTCGCTTTGATGATGAGGGGCGGATTGAGCTTTATGAGAAGAAAAAGCAGGAGCGTCTGACGCTCAAGGGTGTTTTTCATGCCCACAAAAATGGCTTTGGCTTTGTCACCCTGAATGAAGAAGAGGATGATCTTTTTATCAGCCGTAATGATGTCAATCATGCCATTGATGGCGATACGGTGGAAGTGGTCATTACCAAGGTAGCAGACCGCATCAAGGGAACATCAGCTGAAGCTAAGATTATCGATATTTTGGAGCACAGCCTGACGTCAGCGGTTGGTCAGCTGGTGTTGGATGAGGAAAAGCCCAAGTACGCGGGCTATATCCGCTCGAAAAACCAGAAAATCCGCCAGCCTATCTATGTCAAAAAACCAGCCATGGTTTTAGATGGCACAGAGGTGCTCAAGGTCGCTATTGACAAATATCCAACCAAGAAACACGATTTCTTTGTAGCTAGTCTGATTGATGTAGTCGGTCATGTCAACGATCCAGGTATAGATGTACTGGAAGTGCTGGAGTCGATGGACATTGTCTCCGAATTTCCAGAAAAGGTCTTGGAAGAAGCCGAGCGAGTTCCGGATGCACCGACGGAGAGTGATTTTGAAGGACGTTTGGACTTGCGAGAAGAGATTATCTTTACCATCGATGGAGCGGATGCCAAGGATTTGGACGATGCTGTTCATATCAAGCGCTTGAAAAATGGCAACTTTGAACTTGGTGTCCATATCGCAGATGTGTCCTACTATGTCAAAGAAGGATCTGAGCTGGACAAGGAAGCTCTCAATCGAGCGACCTCTGTCTATGTGACCGACCGTGTGGTGCCTATGCTGCCAGAGCGCCTGTCCAACGGCATCTGCTCCCTCAATCCCAATGTGGATCGGCTGACCCAGTCGGCTATCATGGAGATTGATGCCAAGGGGCGCGTGGTCAAGCATACCATTACTCAGTCTGTCATTAAAACGACCTTCCGCATGACCTACAGCGATGTCAACGACATCATCGCAGGAGATGAGGAAAAGGCTGCGCAGTTCAAGGCTATTGTGCCTAGTATTGACAGTATGGTCCAGCTACATGAGATTCTGGAAAGCATGCGCTTTAAACGCGGTGCACTCAACTTTGACACCAATGAAGCTAAAATCATAGTCAACAAAGAAGGCCGGCCAGTGGATATTGTCCTGCGCCAGCGGGGAATTGCCGAGCGCATGATTGAATCCTTTATGCTAGTGGCGAATGAGACGGTGGCTGAGCATTTTGCTAAGCTAAATCTGCCCTTCATCTATCGGATTCACGAGGAGCCTAAGGCGGAGAAGGTGCAGAAGTTTATCGACTACGCCTCTAGCTTTGGGATTCGGATTTACGGAACGGCTAGCTCTATGAGTCAGCAGGCTCTGCAGGATATTATGGAGGCAGTCAAAGACCAGCCTTATGAGGCTGTCCTGTCTATGATGCTTTTGCGCTCCATGCAGCAGGCTCGCTACTCTGAGCACAATCACGGCCACTATGGTCTGGCAGCGGAGTTTTATACGCATTTTACCAGTCCTATTCGCCGCTATCCGGACCTTCTGGTTCACCGGATGGTGCGGGATTATGGCAAGTCTAAGGAAATAGCAGAGCATTTTGAGCAAGTGATTCCAGAGATTGCCAGTCAGTCTTCCAGCCGAGAGCGCCGGGCTATCGAGGCCGAGCGTGAAGTTGAAGCTATGAAGAAGGCTGAGTACATGGAAGAATTTGTTGGGGAAGAGTTTGACGGCGTGGTTTCAAGCGTGGTTAAGTTTGGACTCTTCGTCGAGCTGCCTAATACGGTCGAAGGCTTGATTCATG
>NZ_KQ969062.1:822202-883279 GCF_001578775.1 Streptococcus cristatus
GCTACAATGAGCGGGAGATGACCCTGCAAGGAGAAAAGTCTGGTGTGGTCTTTAAAGTCGGTCAGCAGATTCGTATCAAGCTGGTCCGAGCGGATAAGGCTACGGGCGAGATTGACTTTGAATACCTGCCTAGTGAATTTGACCTGGTAGAAAAGACTGGCAAGAGTGGCAGAGGCAGGTCAGGCAGAAAGAGACGCCGTGAGGATGACAAGCGCAGCCATTCTTCCAAAGAAAAAGGCTACGGAGATAAGAAAGATAAGAAGTCCAAGAAAGGCAAGAGCCAGAAGGCATTTTACAAGGAACTAGTCAAGAAAGGAGCCAAGCATGGCAAAGGGAGAAGGAAAGGTCGTCGCGCAAAATAAAAAGGCCAGACACGACTACACCATCGTAGATACCATCGAGGCCGGCATGGTACTGACTGGGACAGAAATCAAGAGTGTCCGTGCCGCCCGCATCAATCTAAAAGACGGCTTTGCCCAGATCAAGAACGGTGAGGCCTGGCTCAGCAATGTCCATATCGCGCCTTATGAAGAGGGCAATATTTGGAACCAAGAGCCTGAGCGTCGTAGAAAGCTGCTGCTGCATAAGAAGCAGATCCAAAAGCTGGAGCAGGAGACCAAGGGAACCGGAATGACGCTGGTGCCGCTCAAGGTCTATCTCAAGGACGGCTATGCCAAGCTGCTTCTGGGCCTAGCCAAAGGGAAGCACGACTATGACAAGCGCGAGTCCATCAAACGCCGCGAGCAAAACCGCGACATCGCAAGACAAATGAAGAACTTTAATACAAGATGAAAGACTGGGTGACCGGTCTTTTTTAGTATTCAACTGTGACCATGGATTTATGTTATAATGAGAAGGAACGGGTTTGAGGATGACCACTTTTGGTGAATGATTGATGAAAAAAGCGGAATGACTCCAAGGACTATCAAAATAAATGGCTAGATGAATTAAAAAGTGGTGGTAAGCAAATGAAACTCAATAAAAAATTTTTCATATTTCTTGGAGGACTTCTTCTAGCTTTAGTAGTTTTCTTTACTTTTTTTCTAGGTGGGAAGAAGAAAGAATATGCTAAGAGTGAATATTGTGTTGAAGGAATACAGCTATTTAATAAAGATAAATATGTTTTGGTTGGCAGTAAAGAAAATGATTCTTTTCGCTATAGTCAAAATTATATAACGGATTTTAAATACAACAGTTTGGATGAATATGACAGTGTAAGTTCATCTAAAGTAAATAAAGAGGAATATTTCAAAATCAAGATTTATGATTTACACGATTCCACCAAAATAACTAGCAAAGAAGTCGATATCTATAGTTTGTTAGGACGAGAGAATACATATAGGCTCAAGCAGATTCAGGAGCAGTTCTCAAAGGATGGAAAAGAGTATTTATCTTTTAGCATGTATTCGAACGAAGGCGGTAAGATAGAAAAAACTATATACGTAATTCTGTCGTTGGATACGGGAAAAATCGAAAAGAAGATGTCAGAAAATGAGTTCAATGAATTTTTAAGTAAAGAGGATATCACAATTTTTCCTGTGGAGGCTTCTTCGCCTATGGCTACCAATTGGAAAAAAGGAGGTATAGAGAGTCAGATTAGTTCTTCAACATCAAATTATCACTTAGGATATGGACCAGGTTACTTAGTAGCTTCTTATGATAAAGGTAATTTAGAACTTTCAGGTACTAATTTTGCAAAACTTTATCCAGAAATTGGGACAAATATAAAAGAAGGCAATAAAATTTATTTCCGTCCTAATCAGTATAATGAAGAAGAATGGTTTAATGATTTAATTCATTGGTTTGCTCCCGAAGGTCAGGATGTAATGGAACTTTATGCCACAGATGAAACAACTGGAGAGAAAACACAGATTCGATCTTTTAGTGATTTCAAGCAATGGATCGAAAACCATCCACAAAAAGAAAACTAGAGTCTACAGGAAAACGATAAAACTACTGACAAATAACTCTTGCGACAAGCGCGAGTCCATCAAACGCCGCGAGCAAAATCGCGACATCGCAAGACAGATGAAGAACTTTAATACAAGATGAAAGCTCTTCAGAACAAGCCGTCGTATAAGATGCAGGGATATAGTTTAGGAAATAAAACTTAATGTATGATATGAGCAAGAATTGACTACTGAATCATTTCTTGCTTTTTTGATAGTGATACCTTGAATACCTTAGCACTTGTCAAGTCTGGCTTTTTCGAGTATGATAAAGACAGTTAAAATTTTGAAATTTGGCTTTCAGAGAAAGGATTTTTTATGACAGAAAAATTGCTAGCTTATAAACGCATGCCAGTGTGGACAGCTGAGACCATGCCCGAATTGGTCAAGAACAAGCACAATACCAAAGAGGGAACTTGGGGCAAAATCACTGTTCTCAAGGGACGCCTTAAGTTTGTTGAGATATCAGAGGAAGGTGAGGAGCTGGCTGAGCACATCTTTGAAGCTGGTCAGGACAATCCTTTTGCCCAGCCCCAAGCTTGGCATCGGGTCGAAGCCTTGACAGATGATTTGGAGTGGTATTTGGAGTTTTACTGTCGGCCTGAGGATTACTTCCCTAAGAAATACGGCAGCAATCCAGTGCACTCAGAGGTTTTGGAAGCCATGCAAACAGTCCGACCAGGACGGGCATTAGATCTAGGCTGTGGTCAAGGCCGCAATGCTCTCTTTCTAGCTAAGCAGGGCTTTGAAGTAACGGCCGTAGATCAGAATGAGCTGGCACTGGAGATTTTACGTAGCATTGTCGAGCAGGAGGATTTAGATCTGCCAGTGGGTAGCTACGATATCAACTCAGCTAGTCTGACTCAGACTTATGACTTGATCGTCTCTACCGTTGTTCTGATGTTCCTGCAGGCAGAGCGGATTCCAGATATTATCCGCAATATGCAAGAGCATACAGCGCTTGGTGGCTACAATCTCATCGTCTGTGCTATGGATACAGAGGACTTCCCTTGCTCTGTTCCCTTCCCATTTACTTTTAAGGAAGGGGAGCTTGCCGAGTATTACAAGGGCTGGGAGCTGGTCAAGTACAATGAAAATCCTGGCCACCTCCATCGCCGTGATGAAAACGGCAATCGAATTCAGCTCCGCTTTGCGACGATGTTAGCTAAAAAAGTGAGATAAATTCTTTGAGCTCAAGTCGGCTCTGCTAAAATCTCTAGTGAATTGCTTATAAAGATTTTATAGCAGGCTGTTTTCCGATAAGATAAAAAATAATAGCCTTTCCTCAAATAAGATGGGGCTATTTTTTTGTTTATCTGCTCTGATTTAAGAAAAAGTAGAGGAAATATAGATTAGATAAAAAATATACACAATTTTGTGTAAACGCTTGCAAAAAGTTTGGAAAGAGAGTATACTAAAGTAGGAATGTTAAGGTATTACGGTTTATGTTGTTTAGACTGGGAGTTGATTCCAGCCCCGCAGATAGTCAAAAGGAGATAGACTATGAAGAAAATACTGCTCAGACTAATGTTCCTTGCAATGTTAGTTGCTCTTTTGCCTGTTCATGTGGCACAAGCGTGTTCTGCTTTTATTGTCGGTAAAGACCTGACAGCAGATGGCTCTACTCTATTTGGTCGGACAGAGGACTATCCCTACGCCCCTGACGGTGGTCGGCACAATCAAAACTATGTAGTTGTGCCAGCTAAGACCTATAAAGATGGCGATAAGATAGAAGATGAGTCAAATGGCTTTACCTATCCGCATTTGGCGAATGAAATGAAATACACAGCTGTCTACGACTCTGATCGTGACAACGGAAGTAACGGAAACTTCGCTGCGCATGGCTTTAATGAACTTGGTGTAGCTATGACAGCGACCGTTTCAGCAACACCAAACGATAAAGTGTTAAAAGAAGATCCACTTGTAAAAGATGGTCTTCCAGAAGCATCATTAGTTGACCTTGCTTTGCCTCGTGCAAAAACAGCACGTGAAGTTATTGAGACAGTTGCGAAAGTTCTGGACGAAAAAGGATCAGCAGAAGGAAATATCATCGTTGCAGCAGATAAGAATGAGCTGTGGTACATGGAAATCCTGTCTGGTCACCAATACGTAGCCATCAAATTCCCAACGAATAAGTATGCTGTCTTTGCGAACACTTACTATCTTGGTCATGTTGACTTGAACGATAAGGAAAATGTCATTGCTTCTAAAAATGTGGAAGAAGTAGCTAAAAAAGCAGACAACTATAAGACCGACAAAGATGGCAACTTTATGATTGCTAAGTCTTATGGACCTGATAAATATATGGAACGTAACCGTTCTCGGACCTACGCAGGTATCAAGTGGATGGATCCACAAGCAAAAGTGAATTATGACGATGAAGCTTTTGATCTCTTGCGCGAACCAACTGATCCAAATAAGAAATACACGGTTCATGATGTGATCGCGGAACAAAGAAATCGTTTTGAACACTTGCCAGAATATAAAGCAGATGACTTAGTTGAAGTCGGTAAGAAGATCGATGGCAATGTCTACAAATATGCGCTAGGTAACGAAAACGTAATCGACGCCCACGTTTATCAAATCAAACCAAACCTACCAACTGCCTTTGGCGGTGTTATGTGGCTGGGTCTGGCACAAAGTCGCAACACACCATATGTACCATTCTATGGTAATGTAGAAGATACTTACGAAGCTTTCAAGAACCGTTCTACTAAATATGACGGAAAATCTTGGTATTGGACTGTTTGGCATATTGACCAAATGGTTATGAAATATCCAGAAATCTTTGGTAACAGCATCCAAGAAAAATGGAAAGCAAAAGAAGCTGAATGGGATAAAGAACAAACCGAACGCGATGCCAAATATGCAAACTACACAGATGAACAAGCCAAAGCCGCTGGACCAGAAGTGACTAAGGAAGCCTTGGAACGCTCAGAAAAAATCTTTAAGGAAATCAAAGCAGTTGAAGCAGAGATGGAAGAAAAGATTAAGAAGGAAAAAGGTAAAGATGCAGATCTTGTCTATACAGGCTATAACAAAGCAAACCTCCTGGCTGAAGCAGAAAAAGGAAAATCAGAGAACAAAGCTAGCGATACGAAGAAAGATAGCTCAAGTCAAACTACTTGGATTGTCATCGGCGTATTGGTTGTTCTAGTTGCTGGATTCTTCGGATACAAACAATTTAATAAGAAGAAGGAGGAAGAATAAATTTTGAAAGAAAAGCTAGAAGTTTAAGACTTCTGGCTTTTTTTCTCTTTCTAAGACAATAAACCTATATCCTAAAATACTTAGTAAGGGGATGAGGATAGAAGATTAGAATTGTCAAAAAACTAGGCTTCATCTTGCTTTTAGCGGTAAATTGCTATAAAATAGATAGGGTTAAACATCAATACTTTTATATTGCAAATAGGAGAAAAGATGACAAAAAAATTAAAACGTCCAGAGGTGCTTTCACCAGCTGGTACGTTAGAAAAGTTAAAAGTAGCTGTTCGCTATGGGGCAGATGCTGTTTTTATTGGTGGTCAAGCCTATGGTTTGCGCAGCCGTGCGGGGAACTTCACTTTTGAGCAAATGGAAGAAGGTGTCCAATTTGCGGCTGAGCATGGTGCCAAGGTCTATGTAGCGGCCAATATGGTCATGCACGAAGGAAACGAAGCAGGTGCTGGAGAATGGTTCCGTCGTTTGCGGGATATCGGGATTGCGGCTGTTATTGTTTCTGACCCAGCCTTGATTGCGATTGCAGCTTCTGAAGCACCTGGTCTGGAGATTCATTTGTCAACTCAGGCTAGTGCAACCAACTATGAGACGCTTGAGTTTTGGAAAAATCTTGGTTTGACACGGGTCGTTTTGGCACGTGAGGTTTCCATGGCTGAGCTAGCTGAGATTCGCAAGCGTACCGATGTAGAAATCGAAGCCTTCGTTCATGGAGCGATGTGTATTTCTTACTCTGGCCGTTGTACCCTTTCCAATCACATGAGTATGCGTGATGCCAACCGTGGCGGTTGTTCGCAATCTTGTCGTTGGAAATATGATTTGTACGACATGCCTTTCGGTCAAGAACGCAAGAGTTTGAAGGGGGAAATTCCAGAAGAATTTTCTATGTCAGCTGTTGATATGTCAATGATTGACCGTATTCCTGATATGATTGAAAATGGTGTCGATAGTTTGAAAATCGAAGGTCGGATGAAGTCTATTCACTACGTTTCAACGGTGACCAACTGCTACAAAGCAGCTGTGGACGCCTATTTGGAAAGCCCAGAAAAGTTTGAAGCTATTAAGCAAGATCTAGTAGATGAAATGTGGAAAGTAGCTCAACGTGAGCTGGCAACTGGTTTCTACTACCATACGCCAACTGAGAATGAGCAGCTTTTTGGAGCCCGTCGTAAGATTCCAGAATACAAATTTGTAGCAGAAGTAGTTGCTTATGATGAGGCTACACAAACTGCGACTATTCGCCAGCGGAATGTCATCCATGAAGGCGATCAGGTGGAATTCTATGGACCTGGTTTCCGCCATTTTGAAACCTACATTACTGACCTCCATGATGAAAAAGGGAATAAGATCGACCGTGCGCCAAACCCAATGGAATTACTGACGATTACAGTTCCGCAGCCAGTCCAACCTGGTGATATGGTCCGTGCCCGCAAGGAAGGTTTAATCAATTTGTATAAAGAAGATGGCACTAGTGTGACTGTTCGGGCTTAATCAGGCGCGAAAATTGGAGCAATGCGCTCATTAAGTAGATATTGCCTACATGGTGGATACGAATTGATAGCGGAAGTCCTTGTTCTAAAAATTCTGCTATTGCTTTTAAAAAATAAAACTCTTCAAATCGCTTTTGATTTGAAGAGTTATTTTTTGAATTTGCGGCTTTCGAGCCGAATATCTTTTCTCTGAGCTTCACGGATGTTATTGGGAACTAGACTGATGCGATGGATATCATGTACTCGGATGATGGTCGTCATACTTTTTTTGAAATTTTTGACAATCAACTGTTGGCGGTCACGGTCATATTTGACAATATCTCCAGTAAAATTCTTATCCAGAAAAATAACATGGACACCAGAATTTTTCCGCAGAGCCAAGTCAATCGTATGTAGGATATGACTTTTGTCGTCCTCTTCCTTATCTGTTTTTTTATAGTTAATGAACTCATTCGTCTTTTGTAAAATCATTTCGAGATATTTTTTCATAGCTAAAATCTCCATAACTTGTTACAATATATTATATAATAAAATAAGTAAAAAAGTAAAATCTTTTACGAATAATGAGATAGAAAGTAGAAAAGAGGTAAAGTATGGCAGATTTTAAATTTGAAATCGAGGAAAAATTGCTCGTTTTATCAGAAAATGAAAAAGGTTGGACCAAGGAGCTCAACCGCGTAAGTTTTAACGGGGCGCCTGCCAAGTACGATATTCGCACTTGGAGTCCTGACCACAGCAAGATGGGCAAGGGAATCACCCTTTCCAATGAAGAATTTCAAGTGCTTTTAGATGCATTTAAAAACGGGTAGACTGAAAGTCTATCCGTTTTTATTGTCTGAAAAATAGGGATGAAAAGCTAGGCTTCTAAATAAAGGAATGCTGATGAGAGTAATTGCTACAATTTTTAAAAGATCAGGAAGAATGAAAGGTATGACACCAACAGCAATGGCTTTAGAAAAATCCATATTAGCCAGAAAATGAAGTCCGATTACGCCACCGACAAAAACCAGTGTATCTCCGATCAGATTAGCCAAAAAGATCGTGTAAAACTTGCTATCCTTATTTGTCAAACTAGAAGTGACCGATGCAAAGAGCAGATAGGACCAAAGATAGCCCGCGCTTGGACCAAAGATAGCCTGAAATCCACCGCTTCCTCCGGCAAATACT
Organism: Streptococcus cristatus; assembly: GCF_001578775.1. Lineage (GTDB taxonomy): Bacteria > Bacillota > Bacilli > Lactobacillales > Streptococcaceae > Streptococcus > Streptococcus cristatus_A. Next base: position 830,025 of record NZ_KQ969062.1, read on the forward strand.
GGTAGGCCAATAGCTCCGAGCAGTAGATAAAGCAGAACAGACAAGACAGCTTCGCGGGTTTTAAAAATGGTTGCAATTAAACCCACGGCAAAGGTCTGTAGCGTAATGGGAATGGTACCAATAGAGAAACTAAGCTGGGATAGTACCGCTAAGAATGCAGCGCCAATAGCTGGGAGGGCAAGAAGAAAAGCTTTGTTCTTATTCATAATAGTAAACCTCTTTTTAATATCATGGTAACTATTCTAAATTAAAATAAAAAAAAGTCAAGTCTTTTTACATCAGACTAGACAGTTGTTTGTCATTTCCGCTTTTTGCGACTCCGAATGAGGAGGAAGATAAAGGCGATTAGGCCAAAAATATTAAAAAAAATAATTCCTAGAGCTGCTAATAATTTTTTCGTTTTACTCATTTCCAATCCCCTTTTTCTTAGTATTTCTTACTATCATATCAAAAATACTGTTTCTTGAATAGCAGAAAGGATAAAAGATGGCTAGGGAGTCATGAATATTTTAAGAAAATAAGACTATCTTCAAAAATTACAATTTATAAGCTTGTCCAGAAGAAGTGAACCAACTAAATAAAAAAGAAGAAGATTCTTTACATAGATCTTCCCCAATTTTAGAAATAATTTAGAATTTCTTGAATGATAATTGAATTTTGTGCTTTAAAATAAAGTAAGAAGTCAAAGAATAAAGCCAGATAGTGTGTCTAGCTCTATCTAAATGGCCTAAGACTTCTTTCTTACAAAAATGTAAGATAAAAATCAAAAATGAAAGGATAAGTTATGGTTGCCTTCTCTTCTTTATTTTATGATAATAATGAGCTTTAGAAAGGCCAAAGAAGAAACTTTTAGCGCATGGTGACAAATTCTTCGGAGCCAGTTGGGTGGATAGCAACGGTGGCGTCAAAGTCGGCTTTGGTAGCTCCCATCTTAATAGCAACAGCGAAGCCTTGAATCATCTCATCTACGCCATAGCCAATGCCATGGAGGCCGACAACCTTTTCATCGTGACCCGCAGTGATAAGCTTAAACTTGGCTTGCTGGCGGTGCTGGGTGACAGCTGAGTACATAGAGGTAAAGCTAGAGGTGTAGATATGGACTTGCTCAGCACCATAATCTCGAATAGCTTCTTCCTCCGTCAGCCCTACTGTGCCAATAGCGGGGTGGGAGAAGACGACAGTCGGAATAGTGGAGTAATCCATCTTGGCATCTGTTTTGCCGTTAAAGAGGCGCTCAGACAGGGTACGTCCAGCCTTGATTGCTACTGGCGTCAGCTCTTTTTCGCCCGTCACATCGCCCAAGGCATAGATGCCAGGTACGACAGTGTTTTGGTACTCATCCACAGCGATAAAGCCACGGTCATTTAGGGTAACCCCTGCAGCATCAAGATTGAGCCCTTGGACATTTGGCTTGCGGCCAATAGCCCAAATAATTCGCTCGGCAATATGGCTACTGCCGTCTTGGAAGTAGAGTTGTAGCTGACCATCAGGAAGTTTCTCCACTCGTTCGGGTATCTTGTGAGCATGAAGACTAGGACCAGATTTTTCCATCTCAGCCACCAATCCATCAATCAGATAGCTATCGAAATTGCGGAGAGGACGGTCGCGACGGACAAAGAGATCCGTCTTGACACCTAGAGTATGGAGGACACCAGCAAGCTCCACAGCGATATAGCCTGCTCCGACGACGGCAACAGACTTAGGTAGCTCTTCCCAAGCAAAAACATCATCAGAAGTCTCGCCGTATTCGGCACCGGGAATCTGAGGAATGGCTGCATGAGCACCTGTTGCGATAACGATGTGTTTGGCGCGAATCAATTCTCCATTGACTTCGACTGTATGCTTGTCAACGAAATGAGCGCGACCTTCGATCAGTTCAACGCCGTTGCGTTTGAAGCTGCCATCATAGGATGAGCGAGCGCGGTCAATGTAGGCTTCTCGATTTTTCCGTAAGGTAGCAAAGTCAAAGTGCTGATTTTCTGAAGTAAAGCCGTAGTCTGGTCCGTAGTGTTGGATGGCCTCGGCAATCTGAGCACCGTACCACATGATTTTTTTAGGGACACAACCGACATTGACACAGGTTCCCCCTAATTTCTTTTCTTCAATGACAGCTGCTTTAGCGCCATGCTCACCAGCCCGATTCATGGTAGCAATACCCCCGCTACCCCCGCCAATTGCAATAATATCGAATTCTTTCATAGTTAGATAGAATCTCCTTTAATCAATATGAAGTAATTGTACCTTTTTTAGAAAATGAATGCAAAAATCTGCTATGATTTAGAGATTCTACAGTGTTTGTAGAGGAAGGGAAGCCTTTTAGGGATTTTGTCACTTTTCCTATCACAATATGTTAGGCATATGATATAATGTAGTATAAAAGAAAAATGGTTTTCATCAAGAGGAGGAAAAAAGATGAAAGAGCTGAAAAAATGGCAGCTATTTAGTATTATCGGAGTTGCTGTTGTAGTTGTAGTAGGAGCAATTTCTGCAATAGTCCTGAGCAATCTTAGTTCTACAACAGAACCTAAGGAAGTTGCACCAATTGTGCAGCAGGCAAAAGAAGGTAGCATAGCCTCCCCTGTCCTGTTGACGGGGACCGTAACGGCTAACTCAGAGCAATATGTTTATTATGATGCTACCAAGGGCGACTTGGAGTCGGTCCTAGTCAATGTTGGCGACCAAGTAGCTGTAGGACAAGCACTTGTTCAATATAAGAGCACAGAAGCTCAAGCAAATTATGATGCAGCAGTTCGTGCTGTCAATAAGGCTGACCGTCAGATTAATGACTTACAGACTAATGGAGCAACAGTAGAAAAAACTGGCGATGAAGAGACGGATAGTAAGTCCCTTGCTTCTGCTCAACGTACCGTCGATTCTCAACTGGCTGATTTGCGTGATGCACGTTCAGACGCTGTGGATAATATGAACAAGGCGCAAGCTTTGTTGAATGCAGCGACTGTTACAAGCACTGTTGAGGGAACAGTAGTAGAAGTAAATCGCGATGTATCCAAATCAACAACAGGAACCAACCAAACCTTGGTGCATATTGTCAGCAATGGTAGTCTTCAAATCAAGGGAGAACTCTCTGAATACAATCTGGCTAATTTGTCAGTTGGACAAGAAGTAGCCATTACCTCTAAAGTATATCCTGATAAAAAATGGACAGGTAAAATTAGTTATATTTCCAACTATCCTAAGGACGGACAGCAAGCTTCATCAACCAATACAGGTGGCGCGGCTTCCTCTGCAAAATATCCATTTACAGTTGATATCACAAGTGAAATTGGTGATTTGAAGCAAGGTTTCTCTGTCAGCGTTGAAGTGAAAAACAATACAAAAGGGATTCTTGTACCAGCAAGCAGTATCATCTCAGACGGAGACAAGAACTACGTTTGGACTGTCGAAAAAGGTAAAGCGAAGAAAGTGGAAATAACCTTAGGGAATGCTGATGCTGAAAATCAAGAAATCTCATCTGGTTTGACAAAAGATAGTAAAGTTATCACCAATCCAACAGATAGCTTGAAAGATGGTCAAGAGGTGAAAGCCGATGAAAAAACTCATTGATCTACGAAATATTCACAAAACCTATCGGAATGGTGATCAAGAACTTAAAGTCTTAAAAAATATCAATTTGACAGTTGAAGAGGGCGAGTTTGTGGCTATCATGGGGCCGTCTGGTTCCGGGAAGTCCACCCTGATGAATATTATCGGGATGCTGGATCGTCCGTCTACTGGCGAGTATTTTTTAGAAAACGAAGATGTTGCAAACTTAGGTGATAAGAAGTTAGCCAAGGTCCGAAATAATCAAATCGGCTTCGTTTTTCAGCAATTTTTCCTCTTGTCTAAATTAAACGCACTTCAAAATGTGGAACTTCCGTTGATTTATGCGGGGGTGTCACAAGGAAGTCGAAAAAATCTAGCTAAGCAGTATTTAGAAAAAGTAGATTTGGGCACTCGTATGACTCACTTGCCGTCAGAGTTGTCTGGGGGACAGAAGCAACGTGTTGCCATTGCGCGTGCCTTGGTAAACAATCCTTCGATTATTCTTGCCGACGAGCCGACAGGGGCCCTCGATACCAAAACTGGCGAGCAAATTATGGAACTCTTGACGGAGTTGAACGCTGAAGGAAAAACAATTATCATGGTTACTCACGAACCTGAAATTGCTGCCTATGCTAAGCGCCAGATTGTCATTCGTGATGGACTTATCTCTTCAGATAGCGCTGAGAAGGAGGAACGTGATTAATGCAAAATTTTAAATTTGCCATTAGTTCCATTCTTGGGCATAAGATGCGGGCTTTTCTGACCATGATTGGGATTATCATCGGGGTTGCGTCTGTTGTCGTCATCTTGGCACTGGGAAATGGAATGCAACAGGGAGTTACCAAGAGCATCACAAAAGAACAGAAGTATGTGAGCTTGCTTTATTCTCCCACTAAAAATAATTATACGATGGGAGTTAATTTGATGGAGGTCAATGGTGGTCAAGATGCAGATAGTGAGATACTAGAGGAACCACCTGTTGTCCAAGAGTCTTGGGTCAAGGAACTATTAAAAATTGACGGCGTCAAGGGCTATTATGTGACCAATGGTTCGACAGCTGACTTTTCTTATCAGAACAAGAAGTCTGATAAGGTCAACATTACGGGTGTGAATGCTACATTCTTTAAAATTAGAAAATATGAGCTTTTAGCTGGGCGGACTCTCTTGCCTAGTGACTATCAAAGTTTTTCTAATGTGATGATGATTGATGAAACAGTGGCAACCAGCCTGTTTGGAAGTAGTGCGGAAGCCCTGAATAAAATAGTTTCAGTCGGTGACAGTAACTATCGGGTTGTTGGTATCTATAAGGATCCCAATGCTGGTCAGAGCATGAGTATGAGCTCAGGTAGCGCCCTGATGGCGAATACACAGGTGGCATCTGAATTTCATACAGATGAAATTGCAAGTGTCTATATCTATGTGCCAGAAGTGGATCGTATCAACGAAGTTGGTGTAGAAGCGGCCAAAGAATTGACGGCTCTTTCAGGAGCTCGTCAAGGAGAATATCAAATCCTGAATATGGATACCTTGCTGGAGCAGTACAATCAAATCACAGGAACTATGACCGGTGTTATCGGAGCTATTGCAGGGATTTCCCTCTTTGTTGGTGGTATCGGTGTGATGAATATCATGCTAGTATCCGTTACAGAGCGGACACGGGAAATTGGTTTGCGAAAAGCTCTTGGAGCAACGCGTGGAAATATTCTCACACAGTTCTTGATTGAATCTATGGTATTGACTCTTATCGGTGGCCTGCTTGGTCTTAGCCTTGCCTATGGAATCAATGCTCTGCTAGCTGCAGTCGTGCCTGAAAACGTATTTGGAGGCCCACCAGTTGTCTCCGTTACTGCAGCAGTGGGAAGCCTTGTCTTCTCAGCCATGGTTGGGATTGTCTTTGGTATCCTGCCGGCTAATAAAGCATCTAAATTAGATCCGATTGAAGCGCTGAGATATGAATAATGTTAGCAAAAGTCTGGGAAACCAGACTTTTTGTCATGTAAAAAATCCCGATGGAATTCCAGCGGGATTTGTTTTTTAAAATTGTGTAAGTTTGAGATTACTTCATTGTTGGGAAAAGCAATACATCGCGAATCGTAGTCACATCTGTAAGCAACATTACAAGACGGTCGATACCGATTCCGAGGCCTCCAGTTGGTGGCATACCGTATTCCAAGGCTTCAACATAGTCATAGTCGATACCAGTTGCTTCGTCATCGCCCAGTTCTTTGGCTTTGGCTTGTGCTTCAAAACGTGATAATTGATCGATTGGATCGTTCAGCTCAGTGAAGGCATTAGCATATTCTTTGGTCATGATAAAGAGCTCAAAGCGGTCCGTGAAGCGTGGGTCTTCTGGGTTTTTCTTAGCCAGAGGTGACACAGCGACAGGATGGCCATAGACAAATGTCGGCTGAATCAAGGTCTCTTCAACAAATTCTTCAAAGAAAGCATTGATGATGTGTCCAACTTCAGTATAATGTTTTTCAACTGGTACTTTCTTTTCTTTAGCCAAGGCAGCAGCTTCTTCGAAGGTCATATCCTGCCAGAAGTCTACGCCAGTGATTTCTTTAATAGCATCCACCATGTGAACACGTTTGAAGGGCTCGTTGATCTTGATCTCATTGCCTTGGTAGTTGACTGGACCATCGCCCTTAACTGCCTTAGCAGCGTGTTGGATAATGCCTTCTGTCAAGTCCATGATATCTTGGAAGTCCGCATAGGCTTGGTAAACCTCGATAGATGTGAACTCAGGGTTATGAGTGGCGTCCATCCCTTCGTTACGGAAGATACGGCCAATTTCATAGACGCGTTCCATACCACCGACGATAAGGCGTTTCAAGTGAAGCTCAGTTGCAATCCGTAGCACCATGTCAATGTTTTGAGCATTGTGGTGAGTAATGAATGGACGAGCAGCAGCACCGCCTGCTTCGTTGTGGAGAACAGGTGTTTCAACCTCAAGGAAGCCCTGTCTATCAAGATAGCGACGAATTTCTGAGATGATTTTTGAGCGAGTAACAAAGCGCTCAAAGCTTTCACGGTTGGAAATCAAGTCCAAATAACGTTTACGGTAGATAGTCTCCACATCTGTCAAACCGTGGAATTTCTCTGGAAGGGGACGCAGAGCTTTTGAAAGGTGAGTAATATGCGTTGCTTTGATAGAGAGTTCTCCCATATCTGTGCGCATCACATCGCCTTCAATTCCCAAGAAGTCACCCAAGTCAGCTTTTTTGAAAATCTCATAGTTTTCTTCACCAACTTCGTCCTTACGAACGTAAATCTGGATTTGGCCTTCACGGTCTTGGATGTGGGCGAAGCCGACTTTCCCTTTTCCACGTTTAGTCATCAAACGACCAGCAATAGTTGCTTTTTCGTTCAATTCATGTAATTCTTCTTTGGATTTGTCGCTGTATTTTTCTTTAAGTTGAGCAGAATTTGCAGTACGTTCAAAACGTTTTCCGAAAGGATCAATTCCTTGCTCAGCCAGCGCGGCCATTTTTTCACGGCGAATAATCTGCTGGTCATTTAGTTCTTCAATATGTTCAGTAGTCATTTTCTTCCTCCTAAGGCTTTCCCTTCTATTTTATCACAAAATAAAAGGAAATTCAGCAATAATTATTGATAAAAATAGAAAAACTGCGATGTTTAAAGATTCGCAGTTTCATCTGTTAGCATGTAATCTAGGTTGTTCCAAGCAAGTAACTTGAAAGAGTCAAAATCGTCTGTTTCCAAAATAGTGACGCTAGCATTGGCTAAGCCTCCATCCTTACGGAGCAAAGATGTTTCGTAACCGAGCAGGCGTCGAATGCTGGCAGTTAGGTTAGCTCCATGTCCGACAATCAAGACATTTTGATAACCTTTCCCTTTGAGAGACTTCACGAAGGCAATTGTCCGATTGGTGGTTTGAGCGACGGATTCTGCATCAAATAGTTGGTGATCAAACTGGGATAGATCGTGGCGAAAGGCCCACATCTGCTGAGGATAGGTGGCTTCTACAGTAGCAATTTCAGCTCCTTCTAGTTTTCCAAGGGCCCACTCTCTTAGTTCAGGAGTCAAAACAATGTCGGTTTGATACTGATTTTCACTTTGGATAATTTCTGCAGAATGGTAAGCGCGAGGCAAATCGCTAGAGTAGATTTTATCGAATTGAATGTTTGATAAATGCTTGCCCAAACGCTTGAGCTCGTCAATGGATGTTTCAAGAAGTGGAGAATCTCCGCTGGCTCCTTGGAAACGCATTTCTAGATTCCATTCGGTTTTTCCATGTCGGATAAAATATAATTTCATATCAAGATCCTTTTTCCTTTTGAAGCTAAAACCTTAGTCCTCTTTCAAGTCCGCGAACTGTGCTTTAACAAAGTCAGCCAAGTCCTGAGCCTTGATCTGGATGCTACGGCCAACTTCACCAGCAGAAACAATGATGCTTTCGCGACTCAGAGCTGTTTGGTCAATGAAAATGGGGAAGGAGTGTTTTTGGCGAATGCCTATAGGATTATTGGCGCCATGGATGTAACCAGTCGTTTTTTCTAAATCTTTCTGAGGAATCATGCTGACTTTTTTATTGCCTGAAATTTTTGCTAATTTCTTTTCCGACAGATGTTCGGTGATAGGCAGGATGCCAATGACTGTTCCTGTTTTATCTCCGTTTAAAGCCAGTGTTTTATAAATTTGCGAGCGGTCAAATTCCTCTGTCAGGCAATCATCTAAAGCATTAATCTGCAAGCCTTGGTGCTCGATTTTTGCCTTGTTTAAAATTTGCTCGACCAGTGTTTTTTTGAGTTTTGTCTTTTTAGCCATTATTTATATTTCTCTTCTAATTGGGACATCCAAATACCTAGCCAGATACCTAGTCCAAAGAAAAAGGCAGCAAGAACAAGTGTGAAAATGGATGCACCTGCATAACTAATGCTCTCACTGTTGCCACTTTGAGGGAGAACAATGAGTAAGGTACTGGACAATACAATGCCAATGATAAAATGGTAAACGTGGGAATGATAATGCTTCAAAATGTAATCCATGGCTTTTGAAAAGAGAATCAGAGCCAGAGCGCCACCGATACCTATTGGCAGGAAGGTGCCAAATAAATCCAGGCGTTTAAATCCTGTCAGCATGGGAGTATAGAGCCCTAAAATCAATAGCAGATTTGAAGGACTGAGTCCCGGAATCAAGATTCCTAAAGCGATAAGAGCACCCGCTAAAACAAAGGACAGGAAGTTAGCTGGCAGTGTTCCTACCATTCCATTTAGCGAGTAAAGAAAGATCCCTGACAAAATAAAACTAAGCCAGAAGGTAACAGTATCAGCTCGATCTCTGTCGGATTCTTTGACGGATTCTTTGATCAGGCTGGGAATGGTGCCGATGATGGCTCCAGCAAAGCCCCAGAGAACGATAACCTTGTAATTATCCAGCAAGAGATTGACTGGATAGGAGAAGGCTGCGATCCCTAAAACCATCCCAATAGCTACAGGAGTGAAGTAGAGAACATTCTCGACAAAATTTTCTTTGATGTGGGCTAAAAAGCGAATCATTCGCTCATAAATCCCTAAAATCGCGGCTAATACACCGCCAGACACACCAGGCAGAATGAAGCCAAGCGCGATAATCATTCCTTTTAAAACTCTAGCAATCCATGAAATCATAATATCTCCCTACAAGTTTTTTCATTAGACTATTGTACCATAAAGCTACACACTTTTCTGAAAAAAGCAAGAAAAATATCTTGTACAGAGAAAAAAGATACAAGATTTCCTAACAGTTATCTTGCATCTTTTTTATTTTGGTGTTGAAAATAATTTTTTATAAGTCTCTTTTTTATCCTGTACAGGAGAGAGTTGGTTGAGGTCTAAGTTATGTGGGAAACCTTCCAATTTACCTTCTGAGGTGTATTGATGTAGATCATAGGGCTGTTCAGTATTTGGAGCAGCATTATAGTAGCCGTCATTATAGCCATAAGTTGGAATCCAAACGGCAGTAAATTTCTCAGTTGAGATACTATGCTCTTCCATGAAATAGGTACCAATGTAGATACCAATATTTTGTGCTCCAAGACTTTCAAGCTTGGCACGAAAAGCCTCGATTCCTGCGTTCATGTCGCCCATGGTCTTTTCTTCAACGTCAAGCCAGTAAAAGGTAGGTTTATATTTCGAAGATACCTTGTAGAAGCTTTCAGCTTCTTTTTCCATTTCTTTGATATTGCCCGCTGCTATATAAGCATACACAGCCACAGGAATCCCCCGTTTTTGAAACTCTTGAATATGGGTAGCAAATGATTTGTCAAGTCCATTTAAATGAGTAGCAACATTTTCTTTTTTTGCTTGAGCTCCACTATGCACGCGAATGATAGCACCAGAAATATTTGTTGACAAGGTATCATAGTCTATTTCGCTGGGTAATTGCCAACCGGAAAGGTCAACGATAGGCTTATTAAGCAATTCTTCCTCAGGTTCGTCTGAAGGAGCTTCCTCCTTTTTTTTCTTGGTTGTCACCTGACTGACTTGAGTTTTTTTTGTTTGGGCTTGTTTAATTTGCACATCAAGATGGTGTTTGCTTATGATAATGTATAGAATAAAGCAAACAAAAAATAGCAAGAGTGCAAGCGGTTTAATCCTTTTTCTCATACTGTTTCATTGTAACGTAAAATAAATAGAAAAGCAAAGTATTTATCTATATTTCCAGCGAAATACGAAAATGTAATCTGATTGCAATAGAAGATAAAACAATTTGAAATAATTGGATTTTTGAGGCGATAAATAAGTAAATATCTATTGAGGCCATCCTAATGCTTTTTTTTCGAATCAAAAAGTGGTATAATGAAGTTTGAATTTTTAGAATAAATTGGTGAAATATGAAAATTGACAAAAAGCATTTATTGAATTACTCAATTTTGATTCCGTACATGCTGTTATCTGGCATTGGCTTGATTGTCGTTTATTCCACGACGAGTCCCATCCTCATTCAAAGTGGGCTCAATAGTTTTCGAATGGTCGCCACTCAAGCAGGTTTTTGGCTTTTCAGCTTGGTGATGATTGGGATTATTTACCGAATGAAGCTGGATTTTCTGAAGAGGCCAGGAGTGATTACGTTTGTTATCATAGCTGGAATTATTCTGCTTTTACTCTCACGCTTTATCACAGGAACGATCAATGGGGCACATGGTTGGCTCAAAATTGGCCCAGTTACTGCTCAGCCTGCAGAATACCTGAAGATTATTTTGGTCTGGTATTTGGCCCTACAGTTTTCTAAGAAACAAGAACAAATAGAAGTATATGATTATCAAGCAATCACCTTTAATCAGTTGATTCCGCGTGCCGTTACTGATTGGCGGGTTATTGTTGCTTTCTTGATTGGTCTTGTGGTTATCATGCCCGACTTAGGCAATGCAACCATCTTGTTCTTGACAGTTTTGATTGTAATTTCCACCAGCGGAATTGCTTACAGATGGTTCTCGACCATGCTTGGACTTGTTATAGGAGGTTCGGCAGCAGTTTTAACAAGTATTTGGCTGATAGGTGTCAAGCGTGTTGAGCAAGTTCCTTTTTTTGGATATGTCGCAAAGCGTTTTAGTGCTTTTTTCAACCCTTTCGACGATTTGTCTGGCTCAGGTCACCAGCTGGCCAATTCTTACTATGCGATGAGCAATGGCGGTTGGTTTGGTTTAGGTTTGGGAAATTCTATTGAAAAACAAGGTTACCTACCAGAGGCCCATACAGACTTTGTTTTCTCGATTGTTATTGAGGAAGTCGGATTCTTTGGAGCTACTTTAATTTTAGCCCTGCTCTTTTTCTTGATTTTACGAATTATTCTCGTAGGTACAAGGGCCAAGGATCCATTTAATTCTATGATGGCTTTGGGAATTGGCGGTATGATTCTGATGCAAGCCTTTGTCAATATTGGTGGTATTTCGGGCTTGATCCCTTCAACCGGTGTAACCTTCCCATTCTTATCTCAGGGGGGAAACAGTTTATTGGTTCTATCAGTTGCCATTGCCTTTGTCTTAAATATTGACGCCAATGAGCGACGAAACGCCATGTATCAGGAACTAGAAGTGAGTCAATCCTAAAAGATCTTCTTGTGTGTTAGCTCTTCAACAACAGAAAGGTGTAAATAATGTCATTTACAAAATTAGAAAATTATAGCAATAAAGAAATGATTGGAGAAGAAGTTTCTATTTTAACGGACTTGTTGGTAGATATTACCCGGGATATTCTCAGTCCTGACACTTTTGCTAAAATCTCCATGATTGAAGAACTGGCAGTTCAATCTAAATACCAAGAGCTGAAAGCAGTGGTAGAAGAATTATCTACGGATGATATGGTCTATATCTCACGCTATTTTGCTATTTTACCTTTGCTCATCAATATTTCTGAAGATGTTGACTTGGCTTATGAGATCAATCATCAAAATAATATCGACCAAGACTACCTTGGTAAGCTTTCGACGACGATTGATTTGGTTTCAACACGAGAAAATGCGCAGGAAATTTTGGAAAATCTAAATGTTGTTCCCGTTTTAACTGCTCATCCGACTCAGGTTCAGCGCAAGACCATGTTGGATTTGACCAATCATATCCATACACTTTTGCGTCAGCATCGTGATGTTAAAGCTGGTCTGGTGAACGAAAAGAAATGGTTAGCCAATCTCCGTCGCTATATCGAGCTGATGATGCAGACCGATATGATTCGGGAAAAGAAACTTAAGGTTACCAATGAAATTACTAACGTTATGGAATACTATAACAGTTCTTTTCTTCAAGCAATCACGAACCTGATGCTAGAGTATAAACGCTTAGCAGAAGAAAAAGGAATACATTTGGAAAATCCTAAGCCGATCACCATGGGAATGTGGATTGGTGGTGACCGTGATGGAAATCCATTTGTAACCGCTGAAACTCTGAAATTGTCTGCAACGGTACAGAGCGAAGTTATTCTGAATTACTACATTGACAAGGTTTATACGCTCTATCGTAATTTCTCCCTGTCTACTAATCTTTCAAAAACCAGTGAAGCTGTAGCCAAGATGGCAGCTCTGTCAAGCGACAAGTCTGTTTATCGGGAAAATGAGCCTTATCGCCGTGCTTTTCATTATATTCAGTCCAAGTTGATTCAGACCTTGCTTTATCTGAAAGAAGGTAATTTCTCCGGTGAAGGGCATCGTTTGGCTGATAAAGCTGAAGCAGTCCTGCATGCAAATGCAGCCACTTCAGTTAGCCATAATGGTAGGGAAATTATTCCAAATTATATCCAGTCTAAACTTAGTGGTAGTTTAGATGAATTACGAAAAGAGCAACTTCCATCTTACAAAGATGCGCAAGAGTTTAAGGAAGATCTTCTTGTTATTCGTGATTCTTTGCTGGAGCACAATGGACAAGCTCTGGTGACTGGAGAACTTACTGAATTGCTACAAGCAGTTGACATTTTTGGTTTCTTCTTGGCCAGCATTGATATGCGTCAGGATTCTAGTGTCCATGAGGCTTGTGTGGCTGAGCTCTTGGCTTCTGCTAATATTGTGGAGGATTACAGCAGCTTGTCAGAGGAAGAAAAATGCCAAGTTCTCCTCAAGCAGCTTCTGGAGGATCCACGGATCCTGTCAGCCACTCATGCACCTAAATCTGAACTTCTACAAAAGGAATTAGAGATTTTCAAGACGGCTCGTCAGCTTAAGGATGCGATTGGCGAAGATGTTATCAAGCAAAATATTATTTCTCATTCGACTAGCGTATCAGATCTGCTAGAGTTGGCGATTATGCTCAAGGAAGTTGGCTTGATCGATGAAGAAGGTGCACGTGTGCAGATTGTCCCACTTTTTGAAACGATTGAGGACTTGGATAATTCCTGCGATACTATGGAGAAATATCTGTCTCTGCCAATTGCTCAAAAATGGATTGCTTCTAAAAATAACTACCAAGAAATCATGCTGGGCTACTCAGATAGTAACAAGGATGGTGGCTATTTATCATCATGCTGGACACTTTACAAGGCTCAGCAACAGCTGACAGCTATTGGTGATAAGTTTGGCGTCAAGATTACCTTCTTCCATGGTCGTGGAGGAACTGTCGGTCGTGGCGGTGGCCCAACTTATGAGGCTATCACTTCACAACCATTGAGGAGTATCAATGATCGTATCCGCCTGACAGAGCAGGGTGAGGTCATCGGCAATAAATACGGTAATAAGGACGCTGCTTACTACAATCTGGAAATGCTCGTATCGGCAGCTATTAACCGCATGATAAGCTATAAGAAGAGTGATAGTAATACGACCAATGAATACGAGAGAGTGATGGATCGAGTGGTTGATCGAAGCTACCAAATCTATCGCGATCTAGTCTTTGGCGACGAACGTTTCTACGATTATTTCTTTGAGTCTAGTCCTATTAAGGCTATTTCTAGCTTTAATATCGGTTCTCGTCCAGCGGCCCGTAAAACGATCACTGAAATTGGCGGTCTGAGAGCCATTCCTTGGGTCTTCTCATGGTCTCAAAGTCGAGTGATGTTCCCTGGTTGGTATGGTGTTGGATCTAGCTTCAAAGAATTTATCGATGAAGATCCGGAAAAGAATCTGGCCTTCCTTCAATTTATGTATCAGAGATGGCCATTCTTCCAGTCCCTCCTATCAAATGTCGATATGGTGCTATCCAAGTCCAATATGAATATCGCTTTTGAATATGCGCAACTTTGTGAGGACCAAAATGTACGCGATATTTTCAATACAATTCTAGATGAATGGCAGCTGACCAAGGATGTTATCTTAGCGATTGAAGGCCATAACGAGCTTTTAGCAGAAAATGCCTATCTCAAGGATAGCTTGAACTATCGGATGCCTTATTTCAATGTTTTGAACTATATCCAGCTTGAGCTGATCAAGCGTCAGCGTCGAGGAGAACTTTCACCAGAACAAGAACGTTTGATCCACATTACCATCAATGGAATTGCGACAGGACTACGAAATTCTGGTTGATGCACAGGCAGCTTTAAATGATATCAATAAAAATCGGCTTTTGAGCCGATTTTTTTGAGTTTAAACTATTTTGAGTCCATAACTCATTTCCTGCGATTCGTGTAAATAAAAAATGAAAAAGTTTTCATATCTGTGCGCTAAAATACTTGAAAGTGTTTACAATTAGTGATACAATGATAAGTGTAGAAAAATGAAAACGATATTTTCAACAAAAGAAAGGAAACTATATGAACACAGACGACACAGTAACCATTTATGATGTCGCCCGTGAAGCGGGAGTTTCAATGGCGACAGTCAGCCGAGTTGTAAATGGTAACAAGAATGTAAAAGAAAATACACGAAAAAAAGTACTAGAAGTAATTGAACGTCTTGACTATCGTCCTAATGCAGTTGCCCGTGGTTTGGCCAGCAAAAAGACGACCACTGTTGGTGTTGTAATTCCCAATATCACGAATAGTTACTTCTCTACTTTAGCCAAAGGGATTGATGATATTGCCGAAATGTATAAGTACAATATCGTCCTGGCAAACAGCGATGAAGATGATGACAAGGAAGTTTCGGTTGTTAATACCCTTTTCTCTAAGCAAGTAGATGGTATTATTTTTATGGGCTACCATCTGACAGAGAAAATTCGTTCAGAGTTTTCACGTTCACGGACACCAGTGGTTCTAGCGGGCACGGTGGATGTAGAGCATCAGTTACCAAGTGTCAATATTGATTATAAGCAGGCAACCGTTGATGCTGTGGAACTATTGGCTAAACGCAACAAGAAAATTGCTTTTGTCAGCGGTCCTTTGGTAGATGATATAAATGGTAAAATTCGCTTGTCTGGCTACAAAGAAGCTCTGAAGGGCAAGAAAATTTCATATAGCGAAGGCTTGGTCTTCGAGTCTAAGTATAGCTACGATGATGGTTATCACCTAGCTGAACGTCTGATTGCTTCAAAGGCTACGGCGGCCTTTGTAACCGGAGATGAGTTGGCAGCAGGTTTGCTTAATGGTTTGGCTGATCGAGGTGTTCGTATTCCTGAAGACTTTGAAATCATTACTAGCGATGATTCGCAAATTGCTCGCTTTACTCGCCCTAATCTGTCTACTATCGGACAACCTCTGTATGACATCGGTGCAATTAGTATGCGGATGCTGACGAAGATTATGCATAAAGAAGAGTTGGAAGAGCGCGAAGTTCTCTTAGCTCATACGATCAATGAACGTAAATCGACTCGTAAATAATAAAATTGATACGGAATGGGACAGAATTAAATTTTGAAAGAATTTAGTTCTGTTTCGTTTTTTGTTTTAGTTAAACACAGTCGCCGAATATAAGAGACTCTGAGTTTCTTCTTTACAGAAATTTAGGTATAATAGAAGTAGGAATGCTGAAATTAGTTCTTGTTCTACTTACTTGACTGACGAAGGTTAAGAAGAAATAGGCTAGTTAGAGCTTGGGATAGATTTTCAGTAAAACGTAGAAATAAAGAAGTGAAAATGAAAATTTTTTGTCTTCTTTTGATTAATAGGGATCATTTGCGGCGGTTTATAGCTTGCCGAATCATTTATCGTAGCTGTATCAAGGAGAATTTTGTGATTACGCAACTAGATACCAAGACTGTTTATAGCTTTATGGATAGTTTAGTCTCTATCAAAAAATATGTTCAACGGGCCAAGGACTTGGGCTACAAAAGTTTGGGCATGATGGATGTGGACAATCTTTATGGGGCTTATCATTTCCTAGAGGAGGCAAAAGCGGCAGGACTTCAGCCCTTGCTGGGTCTGGAAATGGAAATTTATAAAGATGGAAATCCTCTCAATCTGAGACTCTTGGCCTTGGATAGTCAGGGTTATCGCAATTTGATGAAGATTTCGACTCTAAAAATGATGAATCGTCAAAATTGGGAAGATTTTCAACATCTTTTTAAAGGTTTGGCTCTGATTGTGCCAATCTTTGAGGGCGTGGATCAACTAGATCTTGGCTTAGACTTTTATATTGGGGTCTTTCCAGATACGCCAAGGCAGGAATTGACTAGGTCAGTCCTTCCCTTACATACGGTTCGTTATTTTGAGCAGGGAGACTTGGAAACCTTGCAAATGTTGAGGGCGATTCGGGATAACATTAGCTTGCGAGAGGTCGGTCACCTGTTAAGCCATGAATTTTTATTAGCGCCATCCTCTTTAGAAGAAGCTTTCGCTGAAAACTTTCCAGAGAGTTTGCCTAACTTGGAGAAATTGATAGCTGATGTCCACTATGAAATCAATACCGAGCTGAAGCTTCCGCGCTTCAATCCAGAGCGACCTGCTGTAGAAGAGCTGAGGGAATTGGCTGAGATGGGATTGGCCAAGCGGGGACTTGCAGGGGAAGTCTATCAAGTAAGGCTGGATCAGGAGCTGGATGTTATTCATCAGATGGGTTTTGATGATTATTTCCTCATCGTCTGGGATTTGCTGCGCTTTGGCCGTAGTCAAGGTTATTACATGGGGATGGGCCGTGGCTCTGCAGTTGGCAGTCTGGTGGCCTATGCTCTGGAAATTACAGGCATTGACCCAGTAGAAAAGAATCTGCTGTTTGAACGTTTCCTAAACCTAGAACGCTATACCATGCCCGATATTGATATTGATATTCCCGATGTGTACCGACCAGAGTTTATTCGCTATGTCCGAGATCGTTATGGTAGCATGCATGCGGCTCAGATTGTGACCTACTCAACCTTTGGAGCCAAGCAGGCCATCCGAGATGTTTTTAAGCGCTTTGGTTTGCTAGAGTACGAGCTGACCAATATGACCAAAAAAATCGGTTTTCGAGATAATTTAACCACTGCTTATGAGCGAAATATAGCCTTTCGTCAGATTATCAATAGCAAGCTAGAATACCAGAAGGCTTTTGAAATTGCTAAGAAAATCGAAGGGAATCCTCGTCAGACCTCAATCCATGCGGCTGGTGTCGTCATGAGTGACGATGATTTGACCAATCAAATTCCCTTAAAATATGGGGAGGATATGTATCTCACCCAGTACGATGCCCACGGTGTCGAAAGCAATGGACTGCTTAAGATGGACTTTTTGGGCTTGCGCAATTTAACCTTTGTCCAGCGGATGAAGGAAGCAGCTCTAGACAAATACGGAGTTAATATTGATATTGCTGGTATTGACCTGGAGGACGTGTCAACTCTTCGCCTCTTTGCAGCGGGTAATACCAAGGGTATTTTCCAGTTTGAACAAGCAGGTGCTATCAGTCTTTTGAAAAGAGTCCAACCTGTAAAGTTTGAAGAAGTAGTAGCTACCACCTCTCTCAATCGTCCTGGAGCTAGTGACTATATTGATAACTTTGTCAAGCGCAAGCATGGTCGCGAGCGCGTGGAGATGATTGATCCAAGCTTGGAGGATATCTTAGCTCCAACCTATGGCATCATGCTTTACCAGGAGCAGGTCATGCAGGTAGCCCAGCGCTTTGGTGGCTTTAGTCTGGGGAAGGCCGATATTTTACGGCGAGCAATGGGCAAGAAAAATGCTGCTGAAATGCATAAAATGGAGGAAGAATTTGTTAAGGGAGCTGTCAAACTGGGGCACTCAGAGACTAAAGCCAAGGAAGTCTTTGCGGTTATGGAGAAATTTGCCGGTTATGGCTTCAACCGCAGTCATGCCTATGCTTACTCAGCCCTAGCTTTTCAGCTGGCCTATTTCAAGGCTCATTATCCAGACATCTTCTTTGATGTTATGCTCAATTACTCGAGCTCGGACTATATCACGGATGCACTTGGATTTGGCTTTGAGCTAGCTCCCTTGACCATCCATAACATTCCCTATAAAGATAGGTTTCAGGAGCGAAAAATCTATCTTGGCCTGAAAAATATCAAGGGCTTGCCAAGAGATTTTGCTTTTTGGATCATAGAAGAGCGTCAAAAAAATCCCTTCAGCAGTGTGGAAGATTTCATTTTACGCCTGCCGCAGAGTTATCATAAATTGCCACTTTTAAGCCCATTGGTGCAATTGGGACTCTTTGATGTTTTTGAGCCCAATCGGCAGAAGATTTTACTCAATCTGCCGAATCTTTTTGTCTTTGCATATGAGTTGGGGAGTTTATTTGCTGATACTAGCTATTCATGGACGGATGCCGAGGATTTTACTGCTGCAGAAAAGTTTGAGCAGGAGCAAGCCCTGATTGGGATTGGCCTTAGTGATCATCCGCTCATTAGCCTAGCTAAGAAAGCCCATCATCCTTTTGTCTGGATTGAAGAGTTGGCCGATAATAGTAAGGCGACCATTCTAGTTGAAGTCCAGTCTATCAAGGTTATTCGCACAAAAAATGGTGAAAACATGGCCTTTATGCAAGTGACAGATACGAAGAAAAAGTTGGATGTCACTTTATTTCCGGAGGTTTACCGCCGCTTTGCTCAACTAATCCAAGAAAAAGGCTATTACTATCTGACTGGAAAAATTCAGGAGAGAGATGGCCGGTTACAAATGGTTCTAACAGAGGTGGAGAAAGCAAGCTCAGAACGCTTTTGGATCCAATTAGCTGATACTAGTCACGACAGGCAGATTGCGGAGATCCTACAGCGATACCCAGGGGATATTCCCGTGGTGCTACGCTATGAGAATGACAAGAAAACGGTTCCTGCATCAGGCTTTCAAGTTCAAAAATCAGACCAACTTCAAGCTGAATTAGAAAATTACAGCATGAAAACGGTTTTTCGGTAAAAAAATCAGGAAAATAAGAGAATTTTTATTCTGATTGTGGTATAATCTATAAGAATGTTAAAAAGGATAAAGGAGCACATTACGAAATGAAACGTATTGCTGTTTTGACCAGTGGTGGAGATGCCCCTGGTATGAATGCTGCTATTCGTGCAGTCGTTCGTAAAGCAATTTCCGAAGGAATGGAAGTTTATGGGATTTATGGCGGCTACGCTGGAATGGTTGCTGGTGATATTTATCCACTTGATGCGACTTCAGTTGGAGACATTATTTCTCGTGGAGGAACTTTCCTTCATTCAGCGCGCTACCCTGAGTTTGCAAAACTTGAAGGGCAATTAAAGGGAATCGAACAGCTGAAGAAACACGGTATTGAAGGTGTAGTTGTTATCGGTGGAGACGGTTCTTACCATGGTGCGATGCGCTTAACAGAGCATGGCTTCCCAGCGGTTGGTGTACCTGGAACTATTGACAATGACATTGTCGGAACAGATTTCACTATCGGTTTTGATACTGCTGTAACAACTGCAATGGACGCGATTGACAAGATCCGTGATACATCATCTAGTCACCGTCGTACTTTCGTTGTTGAAGTAATGGGACGTAACGCTGGAGATATCGCACTTTGGGCAGGTATTGCATCTGGTGCAGATGAAATTATCATTCCTGAAGAAGGCTTCAAGATTGAAGATATCGTTGCCAGCATCAAACGTGGCTATGAAAAAGGTAAGAAGCATAATATCATTGTTCTTGCTGAAGGTGTTATGTCAGCAGATGAGTTTGGTAAAAAGCTGAAAGAAGCTGGTGATACTAGCGACCTCCGCGTGACCGAACTTGGTCACATTCAACGTGGTGGTTCACCAACTGCTCGCGACCGTGTATTGGCTTCTCGTATGGGAGCGCATGCCGTTAAACTACTTAAAGAAGGTATCGGTGGAGTCGCCGTAGGTATCCGTAATGAAAATATGGTGGAAAGCCCAATCTTGGGAACTGCTGAAGAAGGCGCACTCTTTAGCCTGACTGCAGACGGCAAAATCATTGTCAATAATCCACACAAAGCTGATATCGGCTTAGCAGAGCTCAATCGCAGTATTAATATTTAATTGGTCAATCAGGGGAAAATCCCCAAATAGTAGAAGGAGTTTCTTAATATCATGAACAAACGCGTAAAAATCGTTGCAACTTTAGGTCCTGCGGTAGAAATCCGTGGAGGTAAAAAATTCGGTGAAGACGGATACTGGGGTGAAAAACTGGACGTTGAAGCTTCAGCTAAAAACATTGCAAAACTAATTGAAGCAGGAGCAAATACTTTCCGTTTCAACTTCTCACATGGTGACCATCAAGAACAAGGTGAGCGTATGGCAACTGTTAAGCTTGCTGAAAAACTTGCAGGTAAAAAAGTTGGTTTCCTTCTTGACACTAAAGGTCCAGAAATCCGTACAGAACTGTTCGAAGGTGACGCAAAAGAGTACTCATACAAAACTGGTGAAAAAATCCGCGTTGCGACAAAACAAGGAATCAAATCAACTCGCGATGTGATTGCTTTGAACGTTGCTGGTGGACTTGATATCTACGACGATGTTGAAGTAGGTCGCCAAGTATTGGTTGACGATGGTAAACTTGGTCTTCGCGTTGTAGAAAAAGACGATGCAAACCGTGAATTTGTAGTTGAAGTTGAAAATGACGGTGTTATCGCTAAACAAAAAGGTGTAAACATCCCTAACACTAAAATTCCTTTCCCAGCTCTTGCTGAGCGCGATAACGACGATATCCGCTTCGGTCTTGAACAAGGTATCAACTTCATTGCGATTTCGTTCGTACGTACTGCAAAAGACGTCAACGAAGTTCGTGCAATCTGTGAAGAAACTGGTAACGGACATGTTCAATTGTTCGCTAAAATCGAAAACCAACAAGGTATCGACAACTTGGATGAAATCATTGAAGCTGCTGACGGTATCATGATCGCTCGTGGTGACATGGGTATCGAAGTACCATTCGAAATGGTTCCAGTTTACCAAAAAATGATTATTACTAAAGTCAATGCAGCTGGTAAAGTTGTTATCACAGCAACAAACATGCTTGAAACAATGACTGAAAAACCACGTGCAACTCGTTCAGAAGTATCAGACGTATTTAACGCTGTTATCGATGGAACTGACGCTACAATGCTTTCAGGTGAGTCTGCAAATGGTAAATACCCACTTGAGTCAGTAACTACAATGGCTACAATCGATAAGAACGCTCAAACTCTTCTTAACGAATACGGACGTTTGAACTCAGATACTTTCGAACGTAACTCTAAGACAGAAGTTATGGCTTCAGCCGTTAAAGATGCTACTAATTCAATGAATATCAAATTGGTTGTTACTTTGACTAAGACTGGTCACACTGCTCGTTTGATTTCTAAATACCGTCCAAATGCTGATATCTTGGCATTGACATTCGATGAATTGACAGAACGTGGCTTGATGTTGAACTGGGGTGTTATCCCAATGTTGACAGAAGCACCTTCATCAACTGATGACATGTTTGAAATTGCTGAACGTAAAGCAGTTGAAGCAGGTCTTGTTGAGTCTGGTGACGATATCGTTATCGTTGCAGGTGTACCACTTGGCGAAGCGGTTCGTACAAACACAATGCGTATCCGTACAGTACGTTAATTTGTTTCATAGTATGCAAAAACCGATAGATCCATTCTATCGGTTTATTTTTTGTTCTAGAGTTTTTAATTGATTTCGTAATTGTGAAAACTTCAAAATAAGAATATTAACATTTTGCATATCAAAAAGGAGAAGAACCTTATGATCTTCTCCAGATTTTTGACTTTTCAATCGACCACAGTTAATAAGGAGTCAAAGAACCAATAGTGTAAAGATGATAATTATGGATTATCGTTACACTATTAGTTAGTAGATACTCTATATATCAATTTTTTTCTTTTCTAGATTCTAAACCCCAACCGATTATCCAGCAGCAGACGAGCAGATAATTTTCAATCCAGGCCAGTAGGTTTGCTTGATTTGCTTTTTCCAGATAGCCTAGCAGATGGTTGGTGCCAAAGCCCAGTCCACCCAGAATCAGTGCTAGCAAGGTCATACGCAGATAGAACCAATCATACTTTATGTTGGCGGCAATGACTAAAGGCAGAATAGCCAGATTCCAGAAACCAATTTCCCGCTGCTAGTAGGGAGCTAGGCCGTAGATGGACTCATTGCCCAAGAGCTGGGGCTGGAAAATCTGGATCATAGCCGCGCCCAGCATAGCTAAGATCAGTAAAATGAAAGTCACTCGTAAAAATTTATTCATACCTGTCTCCTTTCTTATTTATAGATTATATTATTTTTGAAAATGATTTTCAAGTTTTCATTTTTTACAAAAGAAATCTCTAATAAAATATTTTACAAGCAAGTCCTATCTTTTTAGGTACTTTTGTGGTATACTAGATTAGTTGCAGAAATACAGTTTTTCTATTCAGTGGGAACTAGCGACCGAGTCGGCGCTTTTTTAGTGCCTAGACTTGAGAGACCATATTTATGAAGAGAAGAGCGAATACTCTCAGAAAATCGAGATTTAGCAAGAGAAAAGCACTTGCTATGTTTCGATAATTGAGTATCAAAAGCCTTATAAGGTGGCTTCGCACCGCCTTTAGAAAGAAGAAGAACATTGAAATTTAATGAATTACATTTATCTGCTGAATTGCTAGCAGAGATTGAAAAAGCTGGTTTTGTAGAAGCAAGCCCTATTCAAGAGCAGACGATTCCACTTGCTATGGCAGGTAAGGATGTCATTGGTCAGGCCCAGACTGGGACAGGAAAGACAGCAGCCTTTGGCTTCCCAACTCTGGAGAAGATTGATACAGATAATCCTGCTGTGCAGGCGTTGGTTATCGCTCCAACCCGTGAATTGGCCGTGCAGAGTCAGGAAGAGCTTTTCCGTTTTGGCCGCAGTAAGGGCGTCAAGGTGCGTTCTGTCTACGGTGGCTCCAGCATCGAAAAGCAAATCAAGGCCCTCAAATCTGGTGCTCATATCGTCGTAGGAACACCTGGTCGTCTCTTGGATTTGATCAAACGCAAGGCGCTTAAGCTGAATCAGATTGAAACCTTAATCTTGGACGAAGCGGATGAAATGCTTAACATGGGCTTTTTGGAAGATATTGAGTCTATCATTTCCCGTGTGCCAGAAGAGCGTCAAACCTTGCTCTTTTCAGCGACTATGCCGGATGCTATCAAGCGTATCGGTGTCAAGTTCATGAAGGAGCCTGAGCATGTCAAGATTGCGGCAAAAGAGCTGACAACGGAGCTGGTGGATCAGTATTATATCCGTGTCAAGGAAAACGAAAAATTTGATACCATGACTCGCTTGATGGATGTGGAGCAGCCTGAGCTGTCAATCGTCTTTGGCCGGACCAAGCGCCGAGTGGATGAGCTGACTCGCGGTCTGAAAATCCGCGGTTTCCGAGCAGAGGGCATCCATGGTGATTTGGACCAAGGCAAGCGCCTTCGCGTTCTGCGCGACTTTAAAAACGGAAATTTGGATGTCTTGGTGGCGACAGATGTGGCAGCGCGTGGATTGGATATTTCTGGTGTGACCCATGTCTACAACTACGACATTCCGCAGGATCCAGAAAGCTATGTTCACCGGATTGGTCGGACTGGTCGTGCTGGTAAGTCAGGTCAGTCTATCACGTTCGTAGCGCCAAATGAAATGGGCTATCTGCAGATTATCGAAAATCTGACCAAGAAGCGTATGAAAGGCCTTAAGCCAGCGACTGCAGAAGAAGCTTTCCAAGCTAAGAAAAGAGTTGCCCTTAAGAAGATTGAACGCGATTTTGCTGACGAAAGCATCCGTTCTAACTTTGAGAAATTTAGCAAGGATGCCCGCAAGCTAGCAGCAGAATTCAGCCCAGAAGAGCTGGCTATGTATATCCTCAGCTTGACGGTGCAGGATCCAGATACCCTTCCTGAAGTAGAAATTGCCCGTGAAAAACCATTGCCATTTAAACCGTCTGGTGGCGGTTTTGGTGGAAAAGGTAAGAGTGGTCGTGGCAACGGTCGTCGAGGTGACCAAGATCGCGATCGCCGTGGTGGACGCGAAGATCGAGAGGGTGGCCGCCGTGACTTTAAACGGAAGTCAAACAAGAACAGTCGCGACTTCGAAAGCAGAGGAAATAAACGCCCACAACGCACTTCCAGCGAAAAGAAAACCGGCTTTGTTATCCGTAATAAAGGCGATAAATAAACAAAAAATCCGATGTCAGCTGACATTGGATTTTTCTATTGAAAATAATTTGAATATCTTTCAAGATTTGTTTGAAAACAGCACAATGAAAACGCATAAACAAACAATAATCTATTTTTTTGAAAAAAAGTATACATTTTTTTGTTTATATGAAAAAATTGTAGTATAATGATATAAGCGATGGTGCATGGACATTAAAGTGATTTGAGGTGTCCAAGGAACCTAAGAATCAAAGGGGAAACTTTGATGAGACGTCTCTAGACATCAACAACAAGGAGGATTGTACATGAAGGAAAGTCGTCATAAAGTGATCTTACAAGAGCTGGATCAGACGGGAGTTGTGTCTGTAAAGAACCTGAAGGAATTGCTGAATGTAACAGATATGACCATTCGGCGGGATTTGATTGATCTTGAGAAGCAAGGACTTTTGATTCGGGTGCATGGTGGGGCACATAAAAAGGTGAAAGATAGCTTGAATGAAGCTTCGCACTCTGAAAAAACGATGTTAAATATCGAAGAAAAAAAGCTGATTGCTAAGAAATGTGCTGATTTGATTGCTGAAGGAGACACGGTTTTTATCGGATCAGGTACTACAACGGATTTTATCGGCGATTATTTAGAGGGGAAAAATATCAGCATTGTAACCAATTCTCTCCCTATTTTCGAAAAGTTGAAGGATTATCCTAATTTTGATTTGATTTTGATCGGAGGACGCTATCGGGTCAAGACCCAGACTTTTGTGGGGCAGTTTGCCAATAAACTTTTACGAGAAATCAAGGTATCAAAGGCCTTTATTGGAGTGAACGGAATCGACGGTCACAATGTGACGACTGCCAATGAAGAAGAGGGGAATGGAAATGCCATTATTCTCAACAATGCAATTGAAAAATACATCGTTGCAGATAATAGTAAATTTGATAGCTATTCTTTCTATAGTTTTTACCGTTTGGACAATATTGACGCGATTGTAACGGATGACCATATCTCTCCGAAAGTGAGAGCAAAATATAGTTCTTACACCAAGGTTCTCTGATTTGATCGCGTTGTCATGAATATTAATTTGAGATTCTGAAAGCTGAGAATTTCGTAGCTTTTATTTCTTGTTTCAAATGACTTGCATTAATAGTGGGCGAAAAGTTCTTGTATATCAACTTAGACTTGCTAAGGATATTTTTATGACTCGTGTTATTCTTCAGCATGTAGAATGACGAAATGTCCCATCTTCATATGAACATTAAAATTTTAAGCTATTAGACAAATAAACAAAAAATAACAAAACAAACTATTGACAGCGCTATCACATAATGATATAATTAATTAAACAAACAAAAAGAAACAAAAGGAGAGATGATAAAATGGCGCTTGCCCAATTATTTGATGAAAATCTAGTGTTTTGTTTACATGCAGAAAATCAAGAAGATCTTTTTCATAAAGTAGCTGATTTGTTAGAAGAAAGAGAAGTTGTAACTTCTTCTTATCGAAACGCTTTACTTGAAAGAGAAAAGGCGTTTCCAACTGGATTGGATATGGAATTTTTAGGCAAGAACTTGCCGAATGTTGCCATACCTCATACGGATATTGCGCATAATTTGACTGAAAATGTGGTAGTTGTTAAGCTAGATCAGCCTGTAACCTTCCACAATATGATTTCTCCTACGCAAACCGTTGAAGTGTCTCTCTTGTTCTTTATTATCAACAACTCTAGCTCAAGCCAGACCAATATCTTAGCGCAGTTAATGGATTTCTTCACTAGCGAAGGAAATCTAGCTGGTTTAGCTTCTTTGGACTCAAAAGAAGAGTTGTTCCAATATATTTCAAAAGTTATTAAATAAATAAATCGGAGGATTTTATTATGATTAAAATTTTAGCAGCCTGCGGAGCAGGGGTAAACTCAAGTCACCAAATTAAGAGCGCTCTCGAGGAAGAATTGTCAAACCGCGGTTATGATGTACATTGTGATGCCGTGATGGTTAAGGATGTCAATGAAGATCTAATGCAAGGTTACGATATCTTCACACCAATCGCTGCAACAGATCTTGGTTTTGAACCAGGAATCCCAGTTATCGAAGCTGGACCAATCTTGTTCCGTATTCCTGCAATGAGTGCTCCAGTGTTTGACAATATTGAAGCAGCTATTAAAGAGCATGGACTAAGTTAATTTATTCTTTATCTTGTTAACATTCATATAACAAAAAAGGGAGGAATTATTATGGATGTCATTATCGAACTAGCCAATAAGATTTTTTAAACCCATCTTGGATATGGGCGGACCAATCATCATGCTGATCATTTTGACAGTATTGGCTCTACTTTTTGGAGTAAAATTCTCCAAAGCGCTTGAAGGTGGTATCAAACTTGCCATCGCTCTTACTGGTATCGGTGCCATCATCGGTATGCTTAACGGAGCTTTCTCAGCTTCACTTGCTAAATTCGTTGAAAACACTGGTATCCAGTTGAACATCACTGACGTTGGTTGGGCACCACTTGCAACCATCACTTGGGGTTCTCCATGGACTTTGTACTTCTTGCTCATCATGCTCATTGTCAATGTTGTGATGTTAGCTATAAAGAAAACAGATACATTGGATGTAGATATCTTTGATATTTGGCACTTGTCAATTACTGGCTTGCTCATCAAATGGTATGCAGATAAGAACCATGTAAGTCCTGCCGTATCACTTTTGATTGCAACTTTAGCAGTTGTCTTGGTTGGTGTCTTGAAGATTATCAACTCTGACTTGATGAAACCAACCTTTGATGATTTGTTGAATGCGCCAAGTTCATCACCAATGACTTCAACTCACATGAACTATATGATGAACCCTGTTATCATGGTTTTGGATAAGATTTTTGACAAGTTCTTCCCTGGGTTGGATAAATATGACTTCGATGCTGCCGCTTTGAATAAGAAAATCGGTTTCTGGGGTTCTAAATTCTTCATCGGTTTCCTTCTCGGTGTAGTTATCGGTATCATGGGAACTCCACACCCAGTAGCAGGTGTAGAAGATGGTAACACATGGCAATTGGTTATTAAAGGATGGTTGTCTCTCGGTTTGACTGCCGGTGTCTGCTTGGAGCTCTTCTCACTTATCGGATCATGGTTTATCGCAGCCGTGGAACCACTTTCACAAGGTATTACTAACGTAGCAACAAAACGTCTTCAAGGACGTAAATTCAACATCGGTCTTGACTGGCCATTTATCGCTGGTCGTGCAGAAATCTGGGCCTGCGCTAACGTACTTGCCCCAATCATGTTGATTGAAGCAGTTCTGCTTTCTAATGTAGGGAACGGTATCTTGCCATTGGCTGGTATCATCGCAATGGGTGTGACACCTGCCCTTCTGGTTGTTACTCGTGGTAAATTGCTTCGTATGATTGTCTTTGGAACACTCTTGTTACCACTCTTCCTTCTTTCAGGTACCCTGATTGCACCGTTTGCAACAGAACTTGCTAAAGGCGTAGGTGCCTTCCCTGAAGGAGTTAGCCAGTCTCAATTGATCACTCATTCAACACTTGAGGGACCAATCGAAAAACTCTTGGGCTGGACTATTGGTAATACTACTACAGGTGATATTAAAGCTATCATTGGTGCTATTGTCTTCCTTGGTGCTTATATTGGAATCTTTGCTTGGTACAGAAAGCAAATGATCAAACGGAATGCAGAATATGCAGCAAAAGCAAAATAATATCCGTTAACTATTGTTAAATATTGTAAGACTAGGGAAGCTAGATTGTCCATTTCCAAATGGGAATGTTGATAATCTAGCTTTTCATATGTGATAATACTAAGCAGAGAGAAGTCAGAAGTCTGCCTTTTTCTCTGAAGTAGAGAGGAGATTTGAATGGTGATCGAGTTAGAAAATGATGAATTGGCAGTGCAGTTTGAGAAATTGGGAGGAGCGCTTTCTTCAATCAAGGATAAGGATAGTGTAGAATACCTCTGGCAGGGTGATGCGACCTATTGGAGTGGTCAAGCTCCAGTTCTTTTCCCCATTTGTGGGAGTTTGCGTAATGACACTGCTCACTATGCATTAAAAGATGGTCAAGAAGCAAGTGGAGTCATTCCTCGGCATGGTCTCGTTCGCAAGAGAGAATTTGAATTGGTTGAACAAACAGATACGAGTGTGACTTTTGCTATTGAGGACACAGAGGAAATGTTTCAGAACTATCCCTATCATTTCCGCTTATCAATTCGCTATAGCTTGACTGGTAAGAAGCTTCGCACCCAGTATATCGTAGAAAATCTTGGAGATAGTGGCGCTATGCCGTACTTTATCGGAGGCCATCCCGGCTTCAACTGCCCTTTATTTGATGATGAAAATTATGAGGATTACTATTTGGAGTTTGAACAGGAAGAAACCTGCAGTGTTCCTCTCTCTTATCCTGAAACTGGTATGTTGAACTTTCTCGAACGTTCAAGCTTCCTAGATCGTCAAAAAAAACTAGATTTGGACTATGCTGTCTTTGCTAAAGACGCAGTGACCCTTGATGAGCTAAAATCGCGGACTGTTGCTCTTCGTTCTCGGAATCATGACAAAGGATTGCGTTTGGATTTTCAAGAATTTCCAAATCTAATTATCTGGTCAACTATTAACAAAGGACCATTTATAGCCCTAGAACCTTGGTCAGGCTTGTCGACCTCGTTAGAAGAGGGAGATTATTTAGAAAGCAAGAAAAATGTCCGTCTACTCCCAGCAGGAGAAAAAGAAGAAATTGGATTTGATATTACTATTTTTTAAAGAAAAATTCTAAAAAATGTTTAAAAACAAACATATAATGTTGACAACGAACATAAAATGTTGTATTATAAACTTGTAAATTAAATAACGTTTAATGTTTTAAAACATTTTAGTTCATTATATAGAAAATTAAAGGAGGACTTAATATGTCTATTGTTATTGGTGCAGATGCTGCAGGTTTGAGATTGAAAGAAGTTGTGAAAGACTTCTTGGAAAAAGAAAACTTCCAGGTTGTGGATGTTACAGCTGAAGGTCAAGATTTTGTTGATGTGACTCTTGCCGTTGCTGCAGAAGTAAACAAAGAAGAACAAAACCTTGGTATCGTGATTGATGCCTATGGTGCTGGTCCGTTCATGGTTGCAACTAAGATTAAAGGAATGGTTGCCGCAGAAGTATCTGACGAACGTTCAGCTTATATGACTCGTGGCCACAACAATTCTCGTATGATTACTATGGGAGCAGAAACAGTTGGTGACGAATTGGCTAAAAATATTGCTAAAGGTTTTGTTAACGGAAAATACGACGGTGGTCGTCACCAGATTCGTGTCGATATGTTGAACAAAATGTGCTAATACTCTTCAAAAATCAAGATAATCTGTCGTCAGCTCACTTTAGCTAACTTCAGTTATGCTCGCAGCTCGCTTCCTAAGCTAATCTTGATTTTTCTTGAGTAAGGATAAATGATATTAGATTTATATAATTAATCGGAGGGAATAACTAATGAGAATTGCAATTGGATGTGACCACATCGTAACAGATGAAAAAATGGCGGTTTCAGAATTCTTGAAATCAAAAGGACATGAAGTCATTGATTTTGGTACTTACGACCATGCTCGTACACACTACCCAATTTTTGGTAAAAAAGTGGGAGAAGCTGTAACTAGCGGACAAGCTGATCTTGGTGTTTGTATCTGTGGTACCGGCGTTGGTATCAACAACGCTGTCAATAAAGTTCCGGGTGTTCGTTCTGCCTTGGTTCGTGACATGACAACAGCTCTTTACGCTAAAGAACAGTTGAATGCCAACGTTATTGGTTTTGGTGGTAAGATTACTGGTGAATTGCTCATGTGCGATATCATCGAAGCTTTCATCAATGCTGAATACAAACCATCAGAAGAAAACAAAAAATTAATTGCTAAAATCGAGCACGTTGAAAGTCACAATGCTCATCAAGCAGATGCAAACTTCTTTACAGAATTCCTTGAAAAATGGGATCGCGGTGAGTACCACGACTAAGAGGTGACGCATGATTTTAACAGTCACAATGAATCCATCCATTGATATTTCTTATCCTTTGGATGAATTGAAAATTGACACTGTCAACCGTGTGGTAGACGTGACAAAAACAGCTGGTGGTAAAGGTCTCAATGTTACACGAGTTCTTTCAGAATTTGATGATTCTGTTGTTGCTACAGGTTTAGTTGGGGGCAAACTTGGTGAGTTTTTGGTAGAACATATCGATGATAAGGTCAGTAAACATTTCTTCACAATTCAAGGAGAAACTCGTAACTGTATCGCTATTCTACACGGAGACAACCAAACAGAAATTCTTGAAAAAGGACCTGAAGTTCTGGAACAAGAAGGCCAAGATTTCTTGGCTCATTTCGAGAATCTCCTTGATACTGTGGAAGTAGTTACTATCTCTGGTAGTCTTCCAGCAGGTCTTCCGGTTGATTACTATGCAAACTTGGTAGAGCTTGCTAATCGCGCAGGCAAACCAGTTGTTCTAGACTGCTCAGGTGCAGCTCTTCAGGCGGTTCTTGAATCACCACACAAACCAACAGTTATTAAACCAAATAACGAAGAATTGTCTCAGCTTCTTGGGAAAGAAGTTTCTGAGGATTTGGATGAATTAAAAGAAGTTCTTCAAGAGCCTTTATTTGCAGGGATTGAGTGGATTATCGTTTCACTTGGTGCCAATGGTGCCTTTGCCAAACATGGGGACACTTTCTACAAGGTAGATATTCCAAGAATTCAGGTGGTTAATCCAGTTGGATCTGGAGATTCTACTGTTGCAGGCATTTCATCAGGACTTCTTCATAAGGAATCGGATGCAGAACTCCTCATCAAGGCCAATGTCCTTGGTATGCTCAACGCTCAAGAAAAGATGACAGGTCATGTCAATATAGACAACTATCAAGCTCTATATGATCAATTAATAGTAAAAGAGGTATAAAATGGCTTTAACAGAACAAAAACGTGTACGCTTAGAAAAACTCTCTGACGAGAATGGCATTATCTCAGCTCTTGCCTTTGACCAACGTGGTGCTTTGAAACGCCTCATGGCTCAATACCAAACAGAAGAGCCAACAGTGGCTCAAATGGAGGAACTCAAAGTCTTGGTAGCAGATGAATTGACAAAATACGCGTCATCTATGCTTCTTGACCCTGAGTACGGACTTCCAGCTACAAAAGCACTTGCACCAAATGCAGGGCTTCTCCTTGCTTATGAAAAAACAGGTTACGACACAACAAGCACCAAACGCTTGCCTGACTGCTTGGATGTTTGGTCTGCAAAACGCATTAAGGAACAAGGTGCAGATGCAGTCAAATTCTTGCTTTACTACGATGTAGACAGTTCTGACGAACTCAACCAACAAAAACAAGCCTATATCGAACGCATTGGTTCTGAGTGTGTGGCGGAAGATATTCCATTCTTCCTTGAAATCCTCGCTTACGATGAAAAAATCGCTGATGCTGGCTCTGCAGAATACGCCAAAGTAAAACCACATAAAGTTATCGGTGCGATGAAAGTCTTCTCAGACCCACGCTTCAACATCGATGTCTTGAAAGTGGAAGTTCCAGTCAATGTTAAATACGTTGAAGGCTTTGGCGAAGGTGAAATCGTGCATACTCGTGAAGAAGCAGCAGCCTTCTTCAAAGCACAAGATGAAGCGACTAACCTTCCTTACATCTACTTGAGTGCAGGTGTATCAGCGAAACTCTTCCAAGAAACCCTTGTCTTTGCCCACGAATCAGGCGCAAACTTCAACGGTGTTCTTTGCGGACGTGCAACATGGGCAGGATCAGTTGAAGCCTACATCAAAGACGGTGAAGCAGCAGCTCGTGAATGGCTACGTACAACAGGTTTTGAGAACATTGACGAACTCAACAAGGTTCTTCAAACAACAGCGACTTCATGGAAAAAACGCATCTAATTTAATCTTGAATGTAGAAATCAAAAAACGTAGTAAGTTTCAGGACTTACTACGTTTTTCTTCTATATAAGCTAGTTTTTCAGCTCGTTTCTTCTTTTTGAAGAGGGCTTCAGCCGACATGGCTGCAGATTTGTCGGGGTATTCTTCTTGATAGATAAGCGTGACAGGTAATCGGGCACGAGTGTACTTGGCTCCTTTTCCAGCCTGATGTGTTTTTAGACGAGCTTCTACATCGGTGGTATAGCCTGTGTAGAGGGTGCCATCCCCGCATTCAAGGACGTACATATAGGCTTTATTTTCCATAGTAAATCTCTTGAATTTCTGGTGTATAGCTGCCGTCTTGCTCGTGGATAAAGAGGGGCGGGAGGATTTTCAGGCCGTCTGGTGAACCATCTTTGATAGCCTCGATTAAGAGCATATTTGCTTCTCTCCCCTGCTTGGGATAGACAAACTGGATGCGCTTGGGCGCTAGATTATGGTTTTTCATAGTTTCTAAAATATCCAAAAATCGGTCAGGACGGTGAACCATTGCTAAGCGGCCATTGGACTTGAGGACTCGCTGGGCAATCGTGCAAATTTCTTCTAAATTCGTAGCGACTTCGTGACGCGCCAGTAGATAATGCTCACTGCCGTTGAGATTGGAATGTTCATCGACCTTGAAATAGGGAGGATTGCAGAGAATGATGTCAACCTTACTGCCAGATATATGGGCGCCTAGATTTTTCAAGTCGTCATGGATGACCTGCATCTGTTGAGTAAGGTGATTTAATTCAATGGAACGCTGGGCCATATCGGCTAAACGTTCCTGAATTTCCACCGCTAGAATCTGGGCCCGAGTCCGTGTGCTAGCAAAGAGACCAACAGCCCCGTTTCCAGCGCAGAGATCGACGATGAGCCCTTGTTTGGGTAATTTTGGAAAGCGAGAAAGCAGGACACTATCGACTGAATAGCTAAAAACCTCGCTATTTTGAATGATTTTTATATCAGTGGAAAAGAGTTGGTTGATTCTTTCTCCGTCTTTTAATTTTGTTTCTGTCATACCAACATTATAGCATGATTAAGTATTATTCCAAAGAAGAAAGAGAAATTTTATAGGAAAAAACACCTGACAGAAACAGTCAGGTGCGAATATTAGTTGAATTCATATTTTTGCTTGATAGTACAAGCGATGAAAATTCCGATAAAGAAAACCATGAGAATCAGATAGACTGGCAAGGTTGCGGCTGTCAGCGTCGCAATTTCCAAAAGGTGTTGCAGGACAAAGGCGGATAGATAGAAGCCTGCGACTGAAAAAATGATCAGAAGAGCGCGCCAGAGGTTGAGTGGCAGACAGGCCCGGATGACTGACAAGAAGCTGATGCTGCCTAGCAAGTAGTAGGTCAGGGTGGACATTTCTATGTCGCTCCAGCCATGGCTGCTGCCCCAGATACGGACAAATAGCACGCTGAAGATAATCATGAGGGAGCTTGGCAGAGCCAGCTGCAGGGAGCGTTTGAGGAAGTGCTTTTCAACCGGCTTAATATTGCGCTCAAAGGTGAGGACAAAGGGTGGGAAGCCTTCGACAAACTGGTCAATCAGGGTGATTTGAATCGGAATGAATGGGAAAATCAAGAGGTATTCTGGCTTGCCTAGCAGGATACTGGCGATACAGATGATAGCCAGGATGAAGGAATAAATGGTCTTGATGAAGAAAATCGGAGCAATCCGGCCGATATTGTTAACGACCCGGCGGCCTTCAAAAAGAATCTCAGGGACATCGTTAAAGTCGGAGTTCAGAAGAACCAAGTTGGCAATCTGCCGAGTTGCGGGGTCTCCCTCTGCCATGACGATGGAGCAGTCTGCTTCACGCAAGGCTAAGATATCATTAACACCATCTCCCGTCATAGCTGTTGTCCGACCGGCGGCCTTAAGAGTCTGGATGAGTAGCTTCTTCTGATGGGGAGAAACTCGGCCGAAGATGGCTGTTCCTTCTGCCTGCTCAACCAGTTCTTGATCGCTGATTTTAGAGCAGTCGATGTAGCTGTCGTAGTTGGCAAATCCAGCCTGGCTCGCGATATGCGAAACGGTCACAGGATTGTCACCAGAGATGATTTTCAAATCAACATCTTGAGAGCGCAGGTAGTCCAGTGTCTCAGCCGCTCCCTCACGAATAGGGTCAGTGATTTCCAGAATAGCTAAAGCGGTCATATCTTCAGGCAGTTGGATACTGTGTTTGTCTAGCACTTTATCGCTGTGAGCCAGTACCAAAACCCGCGATCCACGTTTTTGGGCCTCTCCAACAGCTGCAGGATTACTGTCCAGCAGCATTTCAGGCGCTCCTAGAAAGATAGTTCCGACACTGGATAAATGCATAGCGCCCCATTTTCGGTCACTAGAAAATGGAATAACATTGTCACTAGTATAGGTGTGCTCTAAATGGCCGTAGCCCTTGCGGATAGCCTGGGCTGTTGGGTTATTATCCTCGCTGGTTTGGATGTAGGCTGCTAAGATTTGACTGACGGTCTCATCAGAAAACTTATCTGAAAGGCTATGTAAGGCTTCAACAGTCATCTTACCTTGGGTAATTGTCCCGGTCTTGTCTAGGCAGAGAGTGTCTACTCGAGCCAAGGTTTCAACAGAATACATTTCCTGAACAAGAACCTTGCGCATGCCGAGCTTGATGACAGCTGTCAGAAGTGACGTGACTGTCAGCAGGGCGATTCCCTTAGGCAGCATACCCAAAAGGGCTGTTGAGCTGGTAATGACAGAGTTTTTGATAGGCAGTCCCTTTATCATCAGGGCTTCAAAGAAGAGAGCCATTCCGAAAGGAATGATAATTTTTCCGGTAAAGCGGGAAATTTTCCCAAGATTGTATAGAATGCGCGAGTTGATAGGCTTGAGTGTTTTAGCCTCAGTCATGAGCTTGTTGGCATAGTTATCTGCGCCGACATGGTGCACCTCAGCATAAATCTGCCCACTGGCCAGAAAGCTACCAGACAGCAGCTCGGCGCCTTCTTCCTTGAGAACCAAGTCGCTCTCCCCTGTCAGCATGGCTTCATTGGCCTCGGCAACCCCCTCTACCACACGGGCATCACTGGGAATTTGCTCACCGGCTGACAGCTTGATCAGATCGCCCAGTACAATTTCTTCTGGCTGAATCTTGACTTCCTGGCCATCGCGGATGACTGTGACCAGCTCTCGACTGACCAGATTGAGCTTGTCAATCATGTGCTTGGCCCGCAGCTCCGTGATAATACCAGTGACGGCGTTAAAGCTGATGACGGCGAAGAAGATCAGATTGCTCCAGGCTTGGACAGAGACCAAGGCCAGAGCGATCACAAAGTTAAGGGTATTAAAAAGGGTGAAAACATTCCGCTTAACGATTTGCCAGTTACTAGTACTGGTGTCGCTTGTAAAATCGTTGGTCAAGCCCTGCGAAATCTTTTCATCTACTTGGGTTTGGTTTAAACCAATTAATTCTTTCTTATTCATGAAAATAATGATACCATTTTTTTATAGAAATAGCTATCGGAATCAGCTGTTACAGCCAAAGTTTGGAAAAATATTGCAGACTATAAGGGTATAGGGTATAATGGGAAAGGATGTAATCAATTTCAAGTACAATCACAGTTTGAAATAAGGAGAGTTTATGTTTTATACCTATTTGCGAGGATTGGTAATTTTTATCCTCTGGGCTTTGAATGGCAATGCCCATTACCATAATAAAGAGAAGATTCCTTCAAAAGATGAAAATTATATCTTGGTTGCCCCTCACCGAACATGGTGGGATCCAGTTTACATGGCTTTTGCGACCAAGCCCAAGCAGTTCATTTTCATGGCCAAGAAACAGCTCTTTGAAAATCGGGTGTTCGGCTGGTGGATTCGCATGTGTGGTGCTTTTCCTATCGACCGGGAAAATCCTGGTCCGTCAGCTATCAAGTACCCTGTTAATATGCTGAAAAAGAGCAATCGTTCTCTGATTATGTTCCCAAGCGGCAGCCGCCATTCTACGGATGTCAAGGGAGGAGTGGCAGTGATTGCTAAGATGGCTAAGGTCCGTATCATGCCAGTAGTCTATGCTGGTCCCATGAGCCTCAAAGGCTTGGCAGCTGGGGAGCGCGTGGATATGAACTTCGGCAATCCAATTGATATTTCTGATATCAAAAAGATGAATGATGAGGGAGTTGAGGAAGTGGCTCGTCGGATTCAGGCAGAGTTTGACCGCTTGGATGCAGAAGTAGCGCCCTACCAGACAGGTAAAAAACCAAATATCTTCTGGCGGATTTTACGAGCAATTGCCTTTATTCCAGCAGCATTGATTGGTATTCTAACTTTCATTTTTAGTTTCCTTGCAAGCTTTGTCTGGGATCCAGATAAGCATAGAAAATAATGCTAACAGCTTTTAGATTTTTATCTAAAGGCTGTTTTAGTTTTTCTTATTTATATTTGGAACTTTGTTTCAGATTTTTATATTTTCCCTTTTCTTTTACGAATAAAAAGATAAAGGAGAAAAATTATGTTTGAAGAAATAGTTGAAAAATTAAAGGAATACAAGATTTTTGTTGGACTTTCTTTGATAGGAGTCGTCTTGGCTGGCTTTTTCTTGATGAAGGGCAATGCTCAGCCACAGAATCAGGTCAGCACACTGGCTCAGGAAGTGGTTACATCAGCTTCATCTGAAACCAATGCAGAAAAAAGAAGTGCGAATCAAGAAAAAATCGATTCAGAAAAAGATATGGATTCAGAAGAATCTGAGAAAGAAGTAACAGTTGATGTCAAAGGAGCTGTCAAAAATCCAGGAGTTTATCAGTTGCAGGCAGGAGCGCGTGTGCATGATGCTCTACAAAAAGCGGGTGGTTTACTGCCGGATGCTGAGTCCAAATCTATCAACCAGGCTCAAAAATTAACAGATGAGGCAGTTGTCTATGTAGCTAAAGTCGGTGAGGAAGGAGCAGATGTGACGCAAACTAGTCAGACGCCAGCTGGAAATGGGGGAACAGAAAAAGGGAAGTCTGGCTTGGTCAATCTCAATACGGCGACCGAAGCTGAACTTCAGACAGTTTCAGGCATCGGTCAAAAGAAAGCGCAAGACATCATCGCTTATCGGGAAGCCAATGGCAAGTTTAAGTCAGTAGATGAGCTGAAAAATGTTTCAGGAATCGGTGCAAGAACCTTAGAAAAGTTAAAAGACTATGTCACAGTGGATAAATAAATTTCCTATCAAACCCATCTATTTTTGTTTTTTGCTGGTGCTGACCTACTTTGCGATTTACACAGGCAGTCTGCCAGCTTATCTAGGTTTGGCAGTTCTCCTTGTTCGGCTCTTTTGGCTTTATTCGACTAGAAATAGTCTGCTTGTTTTGGTGTTCTTGAGTCTCTTTGCAGGATTTTTCTTATTTCGGAGAGAAATGGCTAATCAAGCCTTTCGAGATGAACCGGAAACCATTTCTACCATTGTGATCAAGCCAGATACAATTAAAGTCAATGGCGACTCGCTTTCTTTTCGCGGTCATTCCAATGGTCGAACCTATCAGGCTTTTTATAAAATCCAGTCAGAAAAGGAAAAACAAGCTTTTCAAAAGCTGAGCGATCAACTCCTTGTGAAGATTGATGGAGAACTCAGTTTAGCAGAAGACCAACGCAATTTTTCAGGTTTTGACTATCGGGCTTATCTAAAAACGCAAGGGATTTACAGGGTTTTGAAAATCAATCAAATCAAGTCTACTCAGCAATTTAGCAGTCTTAATCCTTGGGACTGGCTGTCGGTTTGGCGGAGAAAAGCCTTGGTTTATATCAAAGAAAACTTTCCTAGCCCCATGAGCCATTATATGACTGGACTTTTGTTTGGTGATTTGGACACAGATTTTGCTGAGATGAATGAACTTTATTCTAGTCTGGGGATTATCCACCTCTTTGCTCTATCTGGCATGCAGGTCGGCTATTTCATGGATGGTTTTCGCAGGATTCTCCTCAAATCTGGTTTGAAAAGAGAAACCGTCGATTGGATACAGTTGCCCTTTTCCTTCATTTATGCGGGTTTGACGGGCTTTTCAGTGTCAGTCGTGAGGAGTTTAGTACAAAAGCTGCTCTCGCAGTTTGGTGTGACTAAGCTGGACAACTTTGCTTTGACAATCATGCTCTTAGCCATGTTCATGCCCAATTTTCTCTTGACGACGGGTGGTGTTCTTTCCTGTGCCTATGCTTTTGTCATATCTGTCATGGATTTTGAGCATTTACCTCCCGTGCGAAAGGTGCTGGCAGAAAGTCTGACCATTTCACTGGGAATTCTACCGATTCTGATTTTCTATTTTTCCGAATTTCAGCCATGGTCTATTCTGCTGACCTTTCTATTCTCAGTTGTTTTTGATCTTTTTATGCTTCCAGCCCTGACCTTTATTTTTGCCCTATCACCTCTTTTGAAAATCACTCAGGTCAATGTCTTATTTGAACTGTTGGAAGGGCTAATCCGTTGGACGGCCTCCATTTCTTCTAGACCAGTGGTTTTTGGTCAGCCATCTATCTGGATGATGCTAGGCCTGCTTATCACTCTTGGCTTGCTCTATGATTTTCGCAGACAGAAGAAAGTTGTGACCTTACTTAGCTTGGTTCTTGCTCTGCTATTTTTCCTTACTAAACATCCTCTACAAAATGAAATTACAGTTATTGATATTGGGCAGGGAGATAGCATTTTCTTACGTGATTGGCGGGGGAAATCTGTTCTGATTGATGTGGGTGGTCGAGTGGAGATTGGCAAAAAAGAAGTATGGCAGAAGAGGACTGCTTCGACAAATGCAGAAAAGACCTTGATTCCTTATCTAAAAAGTCGGGGAGTGAGTCGTTTGGATGTGCTGGTTTTGACCCACACCGATACCGATCACATGGGTGATATGTTAGAGGTGGCCAAGCATTTTTCTATAAAGGAAATTTACGTATCTAAGGGAAGTTTGACTCAGGCGGATTTTGTGGAGAAATTGGAGCGGATGCAGACGGGAGTTCATGCGGTAGAAGTAGGAGATAGACTTCCAATTTTTGATGGAGCCCTGCAAGTTCTTTATCCTGAGGAGACGGGCGACGGTAGTAATGACGACTCTGTCGTCTTGTATGGGCAATTTTTTGGAACCAGTTTTTTGTTTACGGGAGACTTAGAGGAGAAAGGCGAAGCTACCTTGATGCGGCGTTTTCCGCAACTCAAGGTGGATGTTTTAAAAGCAGGACACCACGGTTCTAAGGGCTCCTCCAGCCCAGAATTTTTACATCAGCTTCAGCCCAAAATTGCCCTCATCTCTGCAGGTAGGAATAACCGCTACAAGCATCCTCATCAGGAAACTCTGGACAGATTTGAGAACATTCAGACACAGATTTTTCGTACAGATGAACAAGGAGCTATTCGCTTCAGTGGCTGGGATTCATGGGAAATCGAAACGGTAAAGTGACCTCTGTTTCCTTGCTCTGAGAGCAAGCTAGAATTAACTTACCTTGATTTCGAGCTAAAATTATGATACAATGAATTCTGTTAATAAAAATTTAGAGGAGATTTCTATGTTTTCTGCTTATAAAAAATTTTGGACTCGTTATGCAGACTTTAGTGGTCGTTCAAGCCGTTCAGATTACTGGTGGGTTGTCCTATGTAATTTTTTGATTACTCTACCATTTTCGTTGATTGCCTTTTTCGGCTTCCTCATTCCACTTTTTAGTGAAATTTATTATGCGGGATTGTACGATTATGAACCTGATCTATCTGGAGCTATGGCTGGCGCTGGTTTAGCTGTGTTCATCATGTTCTTGCTTACCATCTATTGGCTTGCAACGATCGTTCCCTATCTTGCTATCACAGTTCGTCGTCTTCGCGACGCTGGCTTCCACTGGTCATTTATTTTTCTGGGAGTAGGGCCAACAATAGCTTCTTTCATTCCAGTTTTGAATATTCTAGCTGCTTTGGTTTCTCTGCCATGTGGTATTGCTCTGATTGTCTTGCTTTGCCAAGCTAGCAAACCAGCTCAGCAAGTTAAAGGGGCTC
Organism: Streptococcus cristatus; assembly: GCF_001578775.1. Lineage (GTDB taxonomy): Bacteria > Bacillota > Bacilli > Lactobacillales > Streptococcaceae > Streptococcus > Streptococcus cristatus_A. Next base: position 870,334 of record NZ_KQ969062.1, read on the forward strand.
CTTATGGTCAACCAGGATTCCAAGGTCAGCAATTTGGTCAAGCTCAACAACCAGTTCAAAACCAACAGTTTGCTCAGCCTGGATTCCAAGGGCAACAACAGCCGACACAAAACCCACAATTTGGTCAAGTTCAACAGCCAGCTCAAAACCAACAGTTTAGTCAGCCTGTTAACCAAGAGCAACCATTTGCTCAGCAACAAGCACCAGTTCAAAATCAAGGATTTGGTCAGCCTCAGCAACCTTTTGGGCAAAATCAAGTAAACCAGCCAACTCAACCGTTTGCTGCTAGCCAAGCCCAAACTCAAGAATCAACTCAATCAGCATTCTCAGCCTCAGTTTCAGAACCAGCTGAATCAGTTCATTCAGTAGAAGCTCATCAGTCTCAGGCTGAAACTGCAGAACAGGCTCTGGGAACTGCTTCTGAACAAATCAATAACTCAGAGTCAATCTCTCAATAAAATCTATAAGATATCGACCCTAGATAGTTTCAATCTATCTGGGGTTTCTTTGTCGTCTTTTAAACTTTTGTAACCAAAATGACTTTCTATTCGTTATACTAGTAGAAAGGGGGAAGAATAGAAAAGTATTGCATAGAGAAAAGCAGTTTCAAATGAGAAGTAGCAGCTGTGAGATTTGGGATAGAAAGGCTTTTTTGTTATTCCTTTTAAAGAAGTGCAAATAATGAGAGATTTTAAGAGAAGTTGTAGGGAGGTGAGATTATCAAACTGGATGAATACGAAAACATCTTGATTGGCTTTGCCCGAGAGATTGTTTTCTACTTGCAAAAGTCAGGAGCTTCTAAGGTCGAGGCAGAAGATGTGGTGCAGGATGTTTTTGTCAAAATGTTAGAGACTGATCTGGTCATCCCTGCAGATAAGATGCGAGCTTGGATGTATCGGGTGTCCATTCGCCGCTATATCGATCGTTATAGGCGCGATCAGCATTATCTAGAAATTTTGCAAAAGGAATTTTTTAAACAAGATGTGATTCAACCATTTGAAAATGACCATTATGAGCTGTTAAGGACGACGATAGAAGAGCTCCCTACCAAGGAAGCAATGCTGTTAGATCTTTATTATTTTCAAAATTTCACAGTAAAGGAAATCGCTCACATCATGTCGTATTCTGTAAGTAAAGTGAAAGTGCAACTCATGCGTAGCCGAATTAAGCTCCGCCATAAATTGGAAAAGAAAGGATATAAAAATGGAAACATTTGAAATTTTAGCGAAGAAAAGTAGAAGAAGAAATACAAAGAAAATTCTTATATTGTCTATAGCAGTTGTGTTGTCTTTTATCGGTGTTTACATAGCTACAAGAACCGTATTGGAAAAAATGACAGAGCATCATATGACAGAAGTCACAAATTTCTATGAAAATAGATTGCAAATTGCCTATCCAAATATTTATTCCAACAGTAATATTCATAATACAACCGCCTTTTCAAATCTGTATCAATTAGGTCGTTTTAAGGATGTAGATGGAGTTACCGTTCCCTATGATACTGTGACAGCATCAGTTGGACCAAATCTTGAAAAAATTGATCATGTGGCTGATTCTGTAATCCCTACTAGTGGTGTTAATAAAAATATTATGGCTTTTAATGCTGGACAACGAGTAAAGATTCCTTTATTTTTTAACATAAAAAATGAGGACGAAACTGACATAACGTCTAACCCTTCCCAAGAATTACCGTTAGTTTCTGAAATGAAAGGACAACTAGTCGAAGTGGCTTTAACTTTTGATAGACCTTATACTTATTCTGAATTACAAAGTATGCTTCCTTCCAATTTGAAAGTTAATTGGTATTGGCTTGGTACATATTCAAATTATAATACTGAAAACTTAAATATCAGTAACATATTTGGTTTTAAATTGACTAAAGATGATGCAGAGTATAGTTTTGATCTTTTTAAGACCCATTTGAAAAATTCACTAAAGGATAAGCACGGCTTAACAAGTATAACGAATTCAAAAGGAGAAGTTTATAACACAAAGAAAGAATTGGAATATCTTAATAATACATTTAAAAATATAGAAGATTGCAAATTCTCCGGTGTTATCTTGACAGGAAAAGCTGAAAATTTCACTCAATTAGAAGGAAAAGAGTGGATTTATGCTTCGAGTATCGGTGCTTCCGTTCCCAATCAGCCTTACTATAAGCTCGATAAGGAATAATTGACAAAAAATGTGTAAAAGGCTTGCATTTTCAGTAAAATTTGATAAAATAGTAAGGAAAGTTAGACTGTATTGCCTACTGTCTATCTATAAAATATATTTTATTGGAGGCTTTTACTCAAATGGCAAAAGAAAAATACGATCGTAGTAAACCACACGTTAACATTGGTACTATCGGACACGTTGACCACGGTAAAACTACTTTGACAGCAGCTATCACAACTGTATTGGCACGTCGCTTGCCTTCATCAGTTAACCAACCAAAAGACTATGCGTCTATCGATGCTGCTCCAGAAGAACGCGAACGCGGTATCACTATCAACACTGCGCACGTTGAGTACGAAACTGAAAAACGTCACTACGCTCACATCGACGCTCCAGGACACGCGGACTACGTTAAAAACATGATCACTGGTGCCGCTCAAATGGACGGAGCTATCCTTGTAGTAGCTTCAACTGATGGACCAATGCCACAAACTCGTGAGCACATCCTTCTTTCACGTCAGGTTGGTGTTAAACACCTTATCGTCTTCATGAACAAGATCGACTTGGTTGATGACGAAGAATTGCTTGAATTGGTTGAAATGGAAATCCGTGACCTCTTGTCAGAATACGACTTCCCAGGTGACGATCTTCCAGTTATCCAAGGTTCAGCTCTTAAAGCTCTTGAAGGTGATACTAAGTACGAAGACATCATCATGGAATTGATGAACACTGTTGATGAGTACATCCCAGAACCAGAACGTGATACTGACAAACCTCTTCTTCTTCCAGTCGAAGACGTATTCTCAATCACTGGTCGTGGTACAGTTGCTTCAGGACGTATCGACCGTGGTACTGTTCGTGTCAACGATGAAATCGAAATCGTTGGTATCAAAGAAGAAATCCAAAAAGCAGTTGTTACTGGTGTTGAAATGTTCCGTAAACAACTTGACGAAGGTCTTGCAGGGGACAACGTAGGTGTACTTCTTCGTGGTATCCAACGTGATGAAATCGAACGTGGTCAAGTTATCGCTAAACCAGGTTCAATCAACCCACACACTAAATTCAAGGGTGAAGTTTACATCCTTACTAAAGAAGAAGGTGGACGTCACACTCCATTCTTCAACAACTACCGTCCACAGTTCTACTTCCGTACAACTGACGTTACAGGTTCAATCGAACTTCCAGCAGGTACTGAAATGGTAATGCCTGGTGATAACGTAACTATCGACGTTGAGTTGATCCACCCAATCGCCGTTGAACAAGGTACTACTTTCTCTATCCGTGAAGGTGGACGTACTGTTGGTTCAGGTATGGTTACTGAAATCGAAGCTTAATTCGATTTCGTTCCCAGATAACAATTATAAAATCAGACACAAAAAGTCTCGCTTCGGCGGGGCTTTTTCTTTTAGACAAAGCCTTTTTCTCGCAAACATGATATAATAATTCTATAATTTTGTTGTTGAAAAGAGACGGTATGAAATTACTTTATACGGATATCCGCAGTCCTTTGACGGCGCATTTGGCTAAGCAAGCTCAGGACTTAGCAGCGGCCGGCAAGCGGGTCTTTTATATAGCGCCCAACTCCCTTTCTTTTGAAAAGGAGCGAGCAGTTTTGGAAGCATTAGAAAATCACGCTTCCTTTGCTATTACGGTGACCCGTTTTGCTCAGATGGCTCGCTATTTTGTCCTTAATGATGTTCAAGATGGACAGCCCTTGGACGACATTGGTCTAGGTATGCTATTTTATCGGATTTTATCGGAAATGGATGACCGAGAACTAAAGGTTTATGGGCGGATCAAGAAGGATGCACAATTTATCCAGCAACTGCTAGACCTTTATCATGAGCTTCAGACAGCTCAGATGACTTTTGCGGATTTGAACTATCTAGAAGAGGCAGAGAAGCGCGAGGATTTACTCAAGATTTTCACGGCCTTTTCAGCTGCCCTGCAGGCAGGAAATTATGATGCGACCTCTAAACTCACGATTTTTGCCCAGCATATTCTGGCTGGAGATTTGGATGGGGAATTGGCTAATCTTGCACTGGTTATCGACGGCTTTACCCGCTTCTCAGCAGAAGAGGAATATCTAGTAGATTTGCTGCATCGCAAGGGAGTGGAGATTGTTATTGGAGTTTATGCCAGTCAAAAAGCCTACCGGGCAGCCTTTCGTGAGGGCAATCTTTACCAGGCTAGCGTGGAATTTTTGCTCAAGCTGGCTCAAACTTATGAGATCAAGCCAGAGTATCTAGCGGGAGATTCGATTCAGTCGGATGATGCCTTTGGCAAGATTTCCAAGATTTTAGAGAGTCGCTATGATTTTTCTGAAACCCATGTGGAATTGACCGAAGATGACCGCTCTCACTTAGAGATTTGGTCGGTTCGTAATCAAAAAGAAGAACTAGAGTATGTGGCCAAGTCCATTCGTCAGCGGCTCCATGATGGCGCCCGCTACAAGGATATCCGGCTGCTTTTGGGTGATGTGGAGGCCTACCAGCTCCAGCTGAAGACCATTTTTGACCAGTATCAGATTCCCTTTTATTTGGGGCGGTCTGAGTCCATGGCTCAGCATCCTTTGGTCCAGTTTTTAGAGTCATTGGAACGGCTGAAACGCTATAATTTTCAGACAGAAGATTTACTCAATCTTTTAAAAACCGGCCTGTATGGCGGCTTGGGTCAGGAGGATCTGGATAGTTTTGAGCAGTACCTTCGCTTTGCGGAAATTAAAGGAGCAGCCAAGCTGGGGAGAGATTTCACTATTAACCGTCAGGAGAAATTTGACCTGAAGCGTATCAATGCTATGCGTCGGAGCCTTATCACGCCTCTGTTAGACTTTTTCAAATCACGCAGTCAGACAGCGACTGGTCTCTTGGCTAAATTTACCAACTTTATCAAAGAAGTTCGCTTGGATGCCAATCTGACTGGTCTGCTGGAAGATGCAAGCCAGCAAGAAGTAGAGCGGCAGGAGGAAGTCTGGAAGACCTTTTGTCATGTCTTAGAGCAGCTTGCTCAGGTGTTTGATGGTAGCAAGCTCAAGATCGATGATTTTCTGGCTCTGATTCTGTCTGGCATGCTTCTGGCCAAGTACCGAGTTGTACCAGCGACAGTGGATGTGGTGACCGTTCAGTCTTACGATTTGATTGAGCCCATGGCTGCGCCTTATGTCTATGCTATCGGATTGACGCAGGAGCGCTTGCCCAAGTTAGCGCAAAATAAAAGTCTGCTCAGTGACGAAGAACGTCAGAAATTAAATCAAGCGACTGGGGACGAGGCTGAGTTGCAGATATCCAGCAGTGAAAATCTCAAGAAAAATCGCTTTGCAGCGCTATCTTTGCTTAATTCAGCGACAGAAGATTTGGTCCTGTCTGCTCCTGTCTTGACCAATGAAGTAGAAGATGCCATGTCTTCCTATTTGACGGAGTTGGAAATAGCGCCTATTTCCCTGCCCATTATCAGCAAGCGGCCACAGGCTAGTAGCGACGATATTGGGACTTATCGGGCTCTGTTGGCGCGCGTGATTGACCTCTATCAGGAGGATATTGACCGCGAATGGACACCGGAGGAGCAGACCTTCTGGGCAGTGGCCATCCGAGTTTTGCGTAAGAAATTGGTAGCTAAAGGGATTTCTATTCCCCAGATCAGCAAGGAGTTGAAAACGGAGCCTCTCAAGTCGGAAACCCTTCAGGCTCTGTATCCTTCAGAACAGCCATTGAGACTATCAGCCTCTGCTCTCAATGAATACTTTAAAAACCAGTATGCCTATTTTCTTAAGTATGTCCTGAGGTTGCAGGAGGAGTGGACCATTCAGCCGGATGCGCGCAGTCACGGGATTTTCCTCCACCGAATCTTTGAAAAGGTTATGCAGGAGCACTTGGAGCAGGATTTCAACACTCGCTTGCAGCGGGCTATGGAGGAGACTAGCTGGGAGGCTGAGTTTGAGTCTATCTATGGTGAAAATGGGGAGACCCAGTTTGCCCGCCGTTTGCTATTGGACACGGCTCAGGCCACTGGTCGTATCTTGGCTCAGTCGGATGGGCTGGAGGTCATCGGTGAGGAGACTGACTTTGGTCATGATCGGCCTTTCTTGCTTTTGGACAATGGCAGAGCTCTTCAGGTGAGCGGCAAGGTGGACCGTATTGATCGTCTGACAGAGACGGGGAGTCTGGGAGTCGTGGATTACAAATCTGGCGATACCAAATTCAGCTTTGAGAAGTTCTTTAATGGGCTTAATTCTCAGCTGCCGACCTACCTAGCAGCTATCCGAGAAATGCCAGAATACCAGGAAGACAAGGGAATTTTCGGCGCTATGTACCTACAGATGACGGAGCCCCTAGCCAGCCTCAAGGACACCAAGGCACTGGACGAGGCTGTGAAACAAGTCATGAAAAGTCAGGTCTATAAAGGCCTCTTTCTGGCTGACCAGGCCAAGGACTTGGGCGCTAACTATGAGAAAAGCAAGGTTAATCTGCTGACAAAGGAAGAATTAGAAGTGATTTTGGCTTATAATGCTTATCTCTATCAGCAAGCTGCAGAAGGCATTTTAGCTGGTCGTTTTGCCATCAATCCTTATACAGAAAATGGCCGTAGTATCGCCCCTTACGTGGACCAGTTTAAGGCCATTACAGGATTTGAAGCCAATCTCCATCTGGGGCAGGCTAGACAGCTGACCAAGTTAAATCTAGAGCAGTACGAAAAACGACCGACAGGCGAGAAGTTGCGTCAAGCCTGGCTAGAAAAAATCAAGGAGGAGTTGGATAAATGAGACGGATTCCCTTTTTAAACGAGCAGGATATCCTAGTCAAGCAGGCTGAGGAAGCTGCCTCTGACAAGCCACAAAAGCGTACACCAGAGCAGATCCAGGCCATCTACTCCTCTGGTCAGAATATTCTCGTCTCAGCTTCGGCTGGCTCTGGTAAGACCTATGTTATGGTTCAGCGGATTATTGACCAGATTCTCAGGGGTGTGGAGGTCGGCCAACTCTTCATCTCCACCTTTACTGTCAAGGCGGCAGGTGAGCTCAAGGAACGGCTGGAGAAGGAGCTGAGTCTGGTGCTCAAGGAGACTTCAGATCAGGAACTCCGCCAGCATCTGGCCCAGCAGTTGGCTGAGATTGCCAATGCGGATATTGGCACCATGGACGCTTTTACCCAGAAAGTAGTCAATAAGTACGGCTATTTGCTGGGGCTGGCACCGCATTTTCGGATTTTACAGTCGGCCAGTGAGCAGCTCATTCTGCAAAATGAAGTCTTTGATCAGCTTTTCGATACCTACTATGAGAGTGATCAGCAGGAATTATTCAGTCGCTTGGTTAAAAATTTCACTGGCAAGCGTAAGGACATTGCTGGTTTCCGCCAGCAGATTTATAGTATTTATAGCTTTCTCCAGTCTACCAGCAATCCGCGGAAGTGGTTGGAGGAAACCTTTCTTCTAGGCTATGAAACCAGTGATTTTGGAGCAGAGCGGGAGCGAATCCTGTCTGGAGCTAGGCAGTCTTTGCTGGATTTGGAAGATTTTTTCCAGAGCCATTTGGCTCATGAAGGTCAGGCCTTTGCTGGGGCTAAATATCAGGAAAATGTTCAGGCGGCCTTAGATATCTTGGCTGAGCTGACAGAGCAGACCGAATCGGAACAGTTGCTAGACTTGATTCAGCGCTTTTTAGAATTGGCCAAGACCTCTAACCATCAGGCTTTTACTGCCCGAGTTGGTAAAAATGCAGACGAGCTCAAAAAAGAGATAGCCCAAGCCTATAATGAAGCCCGTAAGCCCTTGATAGAGCGAATTAAAGAGCTGGATATCCGCCTCTACCATCTGAACTTTATGGAGCAGCATCAATCGGAAGCTCTTCCTCTACTGGATTTGTTACGCGATTTTGTCCGAGATTTCTCGCAAGCTTATTTGGAACGCAAGGTAGCAGAAAATGCCTTTGAATTTGGTGATATCAGCCATTTTGCTATTGAGATTTTAGAAAATTATCCAGAAGTGCGGCGTTTTTACCAGGATAAGTACCATGAGGTCATGGTCGATGAATATCAAGACACCAACCATACTCAGGAGCGGATGTTGGAATTGCTTGCTCGAGGAAATAATCGCTTCATGGTTGGCGATATTAAGCAGTCCATCTATCGATTTCGTCAGGCAGATCCGCAGATTTTTAACGATAAATTTAAACTCTATCAGGCCGATCCTAGTCAGGGCAAGCTGATTATCCTCAAGGAAAATTTCCGCAGTCACATCGAGGTGCTGGAAGCGACCAATGATGTCTTTAAACGACTCATGGACGAGGAAATCGGCGAGATTGATTACAATGAGACCCACTACTTGGTGGCGGGAAATCCAGCCAAACGGGAGCCAAATCCAGCCAATCAGGCGGAGTTCCTGATTTATGATGGTAGCGCCGATAGCGAAGAAGAGGATTCTGACCAAGGCCTACCTAGTATTTCAGCTGGTGAAGTCGCCTTGGTAATCAAGGAAATCATCCGCCTCCATAATCAAGAAGGGGTGGATTTCAAGGATATTACCTTGCTGACAGCTTCGAGGACCCGCAATGATCTGATTTTGGCAGAGTTTGACCGGCATCATATCCCGATTGTGCCTGATGATGGCGAGACCAATTACCTCCAGTCGGTAGAGGTTATGGTGATGCTGGATACCCTGCGGACCATTAACAATCCTCTCAATGACTATGCCCTAACCGCTCTCCTAAAGTCGCCAATGTTTGACTTTGATGAGGACGAATTGGCTCGGCTAGCCTTGCAAGCCTCCAGTACCAAGTCTATGGAAAATCTCTACGAAAAGCTGAGGAATGCTCTGGCTGATCAAGGTCTGGAACCTCAGCTCATCCATGATGAATTGCGTAAGAAACTGCAGCACTTTCAGATAACGCTGAATGACTGGCGCAGCTATTCCAAGACCCATTCTCTCTATGATTTAATCTGGAAGATTTATCAGGATCGTTTTTACTACGATATGGTGGGGGCTCTGCCCAACGGTGAGCAGCGTCAGGCCAATCTCTATGCCCTGTCCTTGAGGGCCAACGACTATGAAAAGTCGAGTTTCAAGGGTCTGTCCCGCTTTATCAGCATGATTGACCGGATTTTGAAAAATGAGCACGATTTGGCCAGTGTACCTCTGGCTGCTCCAAAAAATGCGGTCCAGCTAATGACCATCCATAAGAGTAAGGGGCTGGAGTTTAAGTATGTCTTTCTACTCAATATGGACAAGGCCTTCAACCGTCAGGATAGCAGCTCTGCAATTATCCTCAGCCGACAAAAGGGTATTGGAATCAAATATGTAGCCGATGTGGCCGTTGAGGCTCAGGATCCTCATGCGCCCAAGCAGATCCGTATTTCCATGGAGACCCTACCTTATCAGCAGAATGCCGAAGAACTCAAGCTGGCGAGCCTGTCTGAGCAGATGCGTCTGCTCTATGTGGCCATGACGCGGGCTGAAACCAAGCTCTATCTGGTCGGCAAGGGAAAGCAAGCTAAGCTCCAAGAGCGCAAGTGGGGGACTAGCCAAAATGGTCGCTTATCTAGCAGTCTCCGAAGCCAGCTGACCAATTTTCAGGATTGGCTCTATGCTATTCAGTCAGTGTTTGAAAAGGAAAATCTGGCTTATCAAACTCGCTTTGTGACCGATCAGGAGCTGACAGACGAGCAGATTGGAGTAGTGGAGCAGGCTGATCCTATTCCAGTAGATGATTTGACAGGCAACCGTCAGTCAGAAGATATCCGCCGAGCTCTGGATATCTTGGAGAATGTAGATCGACTCAACAGCCTCTATCAAGCGGCTATTGAATTGCCTAGTGTCCGTACACCCAGTCAAATCAAGAAGTTCTATGAGCCGGTTATGGACTCAGAAGGGTTAGACATTATGGATGCGCCTCGAAGTTATCAACCCCAGCTGACTTTTGATTTGCCTGATTTTGGTAAGAAGAAGCAAGTCACAGGAGCCCAAATCGGCTCTGCTGTTCATGAACTCATGCAAAGGATTCCGCTGGATCGTCCTATTACTAAGACTAGCATTCGTCAAGCCTTGGCTCAGGTTCAGACAGATGCGTCAGTCAAGAAAGAGATTGATTTGGCTAAGATTGAGGCCTTTTTCGCTACAGAACTAGGTCAGCTAATCCAGCATCAGGCCAATCATCTCCATCGGGAATCCCCTTTTGCCATGCTCAAGCAGGATCCAGCCAGCGGTCAAGACTTTGTCGTTCGGGGAATCTTAGACGGCTACCTGCTCTTTGATGATCGCATTGTCCTTTTTGACTATAAGACTGACCGCTATCATGAGTCGACAGAGTTGGTGGAGCGCTATCGAGCTCAACTGGATCTCTATGCCGAAGCCCTCAGTCGTTCCTATGGTATTAGCCAAGTAGACAAATATCTGATTCTACTGGGAGGTACTGAACTGCAGGTGATCAAGGTGGACTAGTCTGCTTGTGAACTGAATAAATCCCAGCAAGAATGGGTATTGCTACGGGAAATGTTTGTGGGAAGGTTGACTGCATTATTTAACTGCCAATCTTCCCTTGGCGTTTCCTTTTTTTGCTTCTTTTGGGTATAATAGAAGATATGAAAGTATTACTATATCTAGAAGGAAAGTCTGTTTTAGAAAAATCAGGTATCGGCCGTGCCTTGCAGCATCAAATGCATGCACTGGATCTGGCAGGAATTCCTTATACAACAGATGTTTTAGGAGATTATGATGTCGTGCACATCAACACTTACGGACCTCGTAGTTTGCTTCTTCTTCACGCGGCTAAGCGGGGAGGCAAAAAAGTGATCATGCACGGACATTCGACCAAAGAAGACTTTGAAAACTCTTTTATTGGTTCTAATCTTTTTGCGCCCTTATTTGGCAAATATCTAGCGCACATGTATAAAATGGCGGACTTCATCATTACTCCGTCTGAGTATTCCAAAAAATTGATTGAATCCTACGGCGTGACGACGCCCATTATGGCTGTCTCAAATGGTATTGACCTGTCGAAATACAAGAAAGATGAGCGCAAGGAAGAAGTCTTTAAAAAACATTTTCAGATTGCAGATGGGCAGAAAGTCGTAATTTGTGCAGGCCTTTATTTCAGACGAAAAGGAATCGAAGACTTTGTCGAAGTGGCTCGCAGAATGCCAGATGTCCGCTTTATCTGGCTGGGCTCTATCAATCTTTGGCTTATTCCGCGCAAAATTCGAGATCTTGTCCTCTATAATCATCCAGAAAACGTGGAATTTCCTGGTTATTTCAAAGGCGCAGTTTTTCAAGGAGCCATGTCAGGCAGCGATGCCTTCTTTTTCCCGTCTTATGAAGAGACTGAAGGGATTGTGGTCCTAGAAGCGCTGGCCAGCGGCCAACACGTAGTTCTGCGTGATATTCCTGTTTATAATGGCTGGATTGATGAGGAGTCGGCGGAGCTTTGTCATAATGTAGATGAGTTTGTCGAATCGCTTCGTAAGGTTCTTGACGGAAAAGTAGATAAACGTGAAGCAGGCTATCGCGTTGCGGAGAGTCGCTCTATCGATGACGTCGCACTGCAGTTAGTCAAGGCTTACCAAACAGTTTTGGAGATGTGATATGCGGATTGGTCTTTTTACAGATACCTATTTTCCTCAGGTTTCCGGGGTGGCGACGAGCATTCGCACCCTCAAGACTGAGCTAGAGAAACTAGGTCATAAAGTCTTTATTTTTACTACGACGGACAAGGATGTCAACCGCTATGAAGATTGGCAGATTATCCGTATTCCCAGCGTGCCTTTTTTCGCATTTAAGGATCGACGCGTGGCTTATCGTGGCTTTTCCAATGCTTTAGAAATTGCTCGCCAGTATCAGCTGGATATTATCCATACTCAGACAGAGTTTTCTCTGGGTCTCTTGGGCATCTGGATTGCCAAGGAACTGCGGATTCCAGTGGTTCATACCTACCATACCCAGTATGAGGACTATGTGCATTATCTTGCCAAGGGCATGGTGATTCGTCCGAGTATGGTCAAGTACATCGTGCGTGGTTTTATGAGCGATTTGGATGGTGTCGTTTGTCCTTCTGAGATTGTCTATGACCTTTTGGTTGGTTATAAAATCAAAGCGGAAAAACGGGTCATTCCAACAGGAATCGACTTGGCCAAATTTGACCGCCCAGAACTTTCACGGGAAGACATCAAGAAACTGCGCTTTAAGCTGGGAATAGCAGAAGACGAAATCATGTTGCTCAGTTTATCAAGAATTTCCTATGAGAAAAACATCCAGGCGATTGTTGAAGCACTGCCAATGGTTTTAGAAGAAAATGCCAAGGTGAAGTTGGTCATTGTCGGAGATGGACCTTATGCTGAGGACTTAAAAGCCTTGGTAGCCCAGCTTCACATTGAAGACTCAGTCATTTTTACAGGGATGATTGCCCCAAGCGATACGGCCCTCTACTATAAGGCGGCAGATTTCTTTATCTCAGCCTCAACCAGTGAGACGCAGGGGCTGACTTATCTGGAAAGCCTAGCCAGCGGTACGCCCATCATCGCCCATGGCAATCCCTATCTGGACAATGTAATCAGCGATAAAGCCTTTGGTACGCTTTATTATGAGAGCCGGGATTTGGCAGGAGCTATTTTGGAGGCCATTTTGGCAACACCAGATATGGACGAGAAAAAGCTAGCCGATAAATTATACGAGATTTCCGCCGAGAATTTTGGTCGTCGAATCTATGAATTCTATTTGGATTTGACCATTAGTAAGGATTTTCATAATGATCTCAATCCTGAAGAAACGATGGCCAAACGCTTGGCCAAGACCATTGTCTATTTAC
>NZ_KQ969062.1:883711-892428 GCF_001578775.1 Streptococcus cristatus
CTTGGCCAAGACCATTGTCTATTTACCAGGAAAATCATGTCACTGCCGGTAAACAGCTCAACTAGAATGATAAAAGCATCTAAGAAGCAGATTAAGAATATTCGGAAATATTGGGAATAAACTTTCTAATAAGGCCTAATGAACGGAGGTGCTCTTATGAAAGTCCATAAAAAAGAAATGTTCTTTTTGCTCCCCCTTTTCTTTTTCTATTTTGTCTTTTATATACTGTTACGGTATGTGCCCATGGATTCCATCTTAAGTAAGGGGCTAGTAGTTGGAAATGTTCTCATCTACTCTCCTCTGGCAACCTTGTTGGTATCCCTGCTCTATGCAGCTTTTTATGGGTTTTCTTTGCACTTTTCTTTCTTGGTTGCTCTCTTATTTTTCCTGACTATTTTCACCTTTGGGGAGTGGATTCCTCTTTATCATGCCGTCTATTTCCTATGCTCACTAGCTGGAAATGGTTTAGGGCACTTGATTTATCTATTTACTAGGAAAAATAGCAGAGCTGAAAACCAATAAAAGTTCTTGCAAATTTTTTCAATCGTGCTATAATAATTTTTAGAGACATATCACCTGCAGGAAATCTTTTAGAGAGCGCGTGGAGCTGGAAATCGCGCAGAGGATGCAGTTGGGACTACTCTACTGAATTTTATGAAAACATAAAACGGTGGCTACGTTAGAGCCAATCAGAGGTGTAGGTCTTTTTGACCTGCATAAATGAAGGTGGAACCACGTTGCGACGTCCTTTCGAGGATGTCGTTTTTTTATATGGAGAATAGTTACGACAAAGTTAAAATGAATTTAGCTAAGAGCTGAATGAGGTGATAGATTTGAAGAAATATTTATCTTGGATGATGACTTGTACCTTCCTATTAGTCTATGTTTGGCTAATGAAAACTCTTAGCCTATGGGGAACGGAAAATATTGTCGTCTTTTCATTTTTTCTACTCATTCCTCTCTTGCCATTTCTTGCTCCCTTTCTTGGTATCTTAATGTTTTTCAACAACAAGAAACTCATTATAACAGGATATCTTTTAAGTTTGACAGCTGCTATCTATTTGGTTAATGCAATCAAAAGTTATCCAATAAGGATATATATGAGGGGTGAGATGACTCAGGAGGAATATTTGTCTCTCATTCTTTCTTTGGTAGGCTATCTATTTATTTCTACGCTTTTCTTTATTTTTAGAATGAAAAAGCTAAAATGAAATTGATTGTTATCATTCTTTGTTGATAGCTGGTTTCCCAGTTCTTCAAAACTCAGTTATAAAAATATGATAAATATTTAAGGAGAAAACCATGATTAAGATTACTTTCCCAGATGGCGCTGTTCGTGAATTCGAATCTGGCGTTACTACTTTTGAAATTGCCCAATCTATCAGCAATTCCCTAGCTAAAAAAGCCTTGGCTGGTAAATTCAACGGCAAACTCATCGACACGACTCGTGCTATCACTGAAGATGGAAGCATCGAAATCGTGACACCTGATCACGAAGATGCCCTTCCAATCTTGCGTCACTCAGCTGCCCACTTGTTCGCCCAAGCAGCTCGTCGCCTTTTCCCAGACATTCACTTGGGAGTTGGTCCAGCTATCGAAGATGGTTTCTACTACGATACTGATAACACAGCTGGTCAAATCTCCAACGAAGACCTTCCTCGTATCGAAGAAGAAATGCAAAAAATCGTTAAAGAAAACTTCCCATCAATCCGTGAAGAAGTGACGAAAGACGAGGCGCGTGAAATCTTCAAGAACGACCCTTACAAGTTGGAATTGATTGAAGAACACTCTGAGGACGAAGGCGGTTTGACTATCTACCGTCAGGGGGAATACGTGGACCTTTGCCGTGGACCTCACGTCCCATCAACAGGCCGTATCCAAATCTTCCACCTTCTTCATGTAGCAGGTGCTTACTGGCGTGGAAATAGCGACAATGCCATGATGCAACGGATCTACGGTACAGCTTGGTTTGACAAGAAAGACTTGAAGAACTACCTTCAAATGCGTGAAGAAGCCAAAGAACGTGACCACCGTAAACTTGGTAAAGAGCTTGACCTCTTCATGATTTCACAAGAAGTTGGTCAAGGTTTGCCATTCTGGTTGCCAAACGGTGCGACTATCCGTCGTGAATTGGAGCGCTACATCGTCGACAAAGAATTGGCTTCTGGCTACCAACACGTTTATACTCCGCCGTTGGCTTCTGTAGAGCTTTACAAGACTTCTGGTCACTGGGATCATTACCAAGAAGATATGTTCCCAACCATGGACATGGGTGACGGGGAAGAATTTGTCCTTCGTCCAATGAATTGCCCACACCACATCCAAGTCTTTAAACACCATGTTCACTCTTACCGCGAATTGCCAATCCGTATCGCCGAAATCGGTATGATGCACCGTTACGAAAAATCTGGTGCCCTTACTGGTCTTCAACGTGTGCGTGAAATGTCTCTCAACGACGGTCACCTCTTTGTCACTCCAGAACAAATCCAAGAAGAATTCCAACGTGCCCTTCAGTTGATTATCGATGTTTATGAAGACTTCAACTTGACTGAATACCGCTTCCGTCTCTCTCTTCGTGACCCTCAAGATACTCACAAGTACTTTGATAACGATGAGATGTGGGAAAATGCCCAAACTATGCTTCGTGCAGCCCTTGATGAAATGGGTGTTGATTACTTTGAAGCTGAAGGTGAAGCAGCCTTCTACGGACCAAAATTGGATATCCAGGTTAAGACTGCCCTTGGAAAAGAAGAAACCCTCTCTACGATTCAGCTTGACTTCTTGCTTCCAGAACGCTTCGACCTTAAATACATCGGAGCTGATGGCGAAGAGCACCGCCCAGTTATGATCCACCGTGGGGTTATCTCAACTATGGAACGCTTCACAGCGATTTTGATTGAGAACTACAAGGGTGCCTTCCCAACATGGCTGGCACCACACCAAGTAACCCTCATCCCAGTTTCTAACGAGAAACATGTGGACTACGCTTGGGAAGTAGCTAAGAAGCTCCGTGACCGTGGTGTCCGTGCTGATGTGGATGAACGCAATGAAAAAATGCAGTTCAAGATCCGTGCTTCTCAAACCAGCAAGATTCCTTACCAATTGATTGTTGGGGACAAGGAAATGGAAGATGGAACAGTCAACGTTCGTCGCTACGGACAAAAAGAAACACAAACTGTTTCAGTTGATGAATTTGTAGAATCTATCCTAGCTGATATCGCCAACAAATCACGTGTGGCTAAAGAAGATTAAAATAAAAAAGGCAAATTCAATTGAGGAAGCTCCTCAATAGGCTTTGCCTTTTCATTTTTTACAATTTTGTTAAACGTAATCCTCTCTCATCTCAGTGTTTTGTCTAATCCCATGAAAAATGATATAATAGAATAAAAGGACAGGGGAGAGAGATGTTAAAGAGAGATTTACTGAGAAATATTATTATTGTGACGGTATTTATTGCCATTCTGGTGGGGCTACGCTTGTTTGTCTATACACCTTATCGTATCACCAAGCAAGATGCCAATTCTTTTTTAGCGGAAAATGATTTGGTCTTGGTGGATAAGACAGCCAAGCTTGCTCGTGGGGAATTTGCTCTCTATGAGGTCGATGGAAAAGAATATGTCGGCCGTGTCATTGCTATGGAAAATGACAAGGTGACCTATATGGATAACTTGCTGTATCTGAACGATCAGGTGCAATCAGAGCAATATATCGAAAAGATGCGAGAGAAATATCTGGCTTCAGCTGCCAGCACGGGCTATTATACCCACGATTTTTCTGTTGTTGACTTAAAAGGAGCGACTTCTGATACCATCCCTAAAAATTCTTTTTTAATCTTAAATGATCGACGAGAAAACACGAAAGATAGCCGTGAGTTTGGTCTGATCAAAAAGGAGCAGATTAAGGGAAGTGTAGAATTTCGCGTGTCTCCCTTAAACAAATTTGGTTTTATTGAAACGAAGTAGCAAAAAACTAGGCTGGAAATTCCAACCTAGTTTTCTTCTTGAGATGTTTTAAGACTTTCTTTGGTTTTCTTAAGCTCTTTTTTCAGCGAGAAGTTTTTAGACATGCTGATGAGAAAGGTTGTAATAGAGCCTAGGAGGACAGAGACCAAAATCAAAATGATTAAGGGAAGTTTAAAGCTGAAAAGGATAAAGCTAACATTGACGCTCTGCATATTTGCTAAAGAAATACTAGCAACCAATAGGATGGTAATCAATAGCAGGATATAGTGCAATTTTTCTTTCATAGCGATCTCCTAATTATTCAAATTCAGCCTTGCTCTTGATATCGCCATATTCTTCTTGAGTTTCTTGGGCTAGGATATCCTCATAAGCTGCTAGTTCAATGGCAGAGCCATACTTGTTTTTCAGAGCAGTAGTCACTAGACGATAAGCTAAGTTCGCGTTGCGGGACAAGATAGGGCCATGGAAGTAGGAGCCGAAGACATTTTTATAATGAACGCCTTCGTTGCCGTCTTCTTGGTTATTGCCGTTTCCATAAACGACCTTGCCCAGAGGTTTCTCATCGTCAGAGAGGAAGGTTCGTCCTTGGTGGTTTTCAAAGCCGTAGTAGGTCTCGTTAAATTCTTCGTTATGAATCTTAATGTCACCAATATAGCGATTCTTGACTTGGTTGAGAGTGTAGTGTCCCATGATGCCCAGACCTTCGATTCGACGGCCAGAAGCTTCGATATAGTATTGGCCTAAGAGTTGGAATCCGCCGCAAATGGCTAGCACAACGCCGTTTTCATTGATAAAGCTTTCCAAAGCTTCTTTTTTAGCTGGCAGATCACGAGCCACGATCGTTTGCTCATAGTCTTGACCTCCGCCAAAGAAGACGATGTCATAGCTATCCTTATCGAAGTCATCCTCTAGGGAGACGATATCAACCTCAACCCTAGCGCCTAGCTTTTCAGCTACATACTTGAGCATGAGGACATTGCCATTGTCGCCATAGGTGTTCATAAGGTTGCCGTAGAGATGAGCAATTTTTAAGTCATAGTGATAATCCTGGTTTTCAGGAGAAACGAGGGATCTATAAACCATTAGTTCATCTCCTTTCTGATTACTTGTCGTTCTGCTAGCAACTCGCGGAATTCCAGCATGGCGGTATAAGTAGCTAGGATATAGGCGTGTTTGGTTTCTTGCTCTTCAATCAACTTAAAGACTGCTTCCAGATCTTTGACTTCGGTAATCTGATCTGCTGGATAGCCCGTCACGCGCAGTCGACGTGCAATCTCTGAGTGGCGCACACCGCCTGCAATGACCTGAGGAATATTCATTTCTAGAATTTTCTCAAAATCTGCATCCCAGATCCAGCTAGTATCAATACCGTCCGCATAGTTGGCATTAAGCAGGACAGATAGACTAAAGTCAAAAGGTGCCAGCTCAATCATTTTCAAGGCTTGGGTGGCTCCGACCGGATTTTTGATCAAGACCAAGGTGCATTCCTTATCGCCGATTTTGAAAGTTTCCTGACGGCCAAAGACAGCCCGGCTCTTGTCAAAGCCAGCCTTGATAGTAGCCGGATCGACTCCAAAGAACTGAGCAACTGACACAGCGGCCAAGGCATTGTAGATATTGTAGAGACCACCGATATTGATCTGATAGTCTTGTCCATCAATGGTAAAGGCAGAGCGATTGTGCTCAAGTGCTTTGAGAGCGGTCAGGCTGTAGTCTAGCTTAGGGCGCTTGAAACCACAGTCCTCACAGATGTAAGCTCCGAGATTGGCATAAGTATTGAGCTCGTACTTGAGGATATGCTCGCACTTAGGACAGAGGATACCCTCGGTATTGTAGTGTGCTAGCTTAGGTTGGCTTTTCTCGGTATCAAATCCATAGTAGCGGATAGGATTTTTCAGGCTGACCGAGTTAAAGAGGGGGCTGTCGCCATTCATCAGTACAGTCGCTTCAGGCACTTTAGCTGTAGCATCCAGAATCATCTGGTAAGTTGTATAGATCTCACCATAGCGGTCCATCTGGTCACGGAAAATATTGGTAAAGACGAAGAGGCTAGGCTTGATATAATCACAAATCCGAGACAGGCTGGCTTCATCAATTTCCAGCACAGCGATATGTTTGCCAGATTTGCTTTTCTTAGCAGTCAGGAAGGTTGTCGTAATCCCCGTAATCATATTGGCACCGCTGGGATTGGTCACCACTTCTCCGAAAGCTTTCTTGAGAATGCCCACTGTCAAAGCTGTAGTCAGAGTTTTTCCGTTGGTTCCAGTAATAACCACAACTTCGTAGTTCTTGGCCAAGTTTTGCAAAATATTTTTATCAAATGTGAGGGCAACTTTCCCTGGCAGAGTCGAGCCGCGTCCCATTTTGCTGAGAACAAAGTGGGAGGACTTGCCTGCCAAGAGGCCCAATGCTGTATTTATCTTCATAAGAAATATTTTATCATAAAAAAGTAAAGAAGGTTACAGAAAAATATCCTTAAAAGTGATATAATGGTTGAGAACTGTTTGTTTTTGACTGGGAGGGCCACTATGCAATGAATTTTCAACAATTAACCAATCTCCAATACTGGGCTAATGTATTCAGTAATCCTTGGAATATTTTAATCAACATTATTGATATTGCTTTAGTTACCTGGATTTTATATCATTTTACCAAAGCAATTGCCGGAACCAAAATTATGATTCTGGTTCGGGGAGTGCTCTTCTTTATCTTGGCACAGTTTTTAGCGAATATTATTGGTTTGACGACCATTTCATGGTTGATCAATCAGGTTATTACCTACGGGGTCATTGCGGCGGTGGTGATTTTCTCGCCTGAGATTCGGACTGGTCTTGAAAAGCTGGGTAGAGCGACCGAGATTTTTTCTGTTGCTCCAGTCAGCAGTGAGGAAAAATTGATTCAAGCCTTTGTTAAGGCAGTAGCTTACATGAGTCCGCGTAAAATCGGTGCCTTGGTGGCTATTCAAGGCGCTCGAACGTTGCAGGAATACATTGCAACGGGAATCCCTCTGGATGCGGATATCTCTGGGGAATTGTTGATCAATATTTTCATTCCTAATACGCCTCTGCATGATGGGGCAGTTATTATCAAAGATAATAAGATCGCTGCCTCTTGTGCCTATTTGCCGCTTACAGAAAGCACAGGTATTTCCAAGGAATTTGGGACTCGTCACCGGGCTGCGATTGGCCTTTCAGAAGTTTCAGATGCCTTTACTTTTGTCGTGTCTGAGGAGACGGGCGGTATTTCTACGACACATAATGGAGTTTTCAAGCATGACTTGAGTTTGAGCGAGTTCGAATCACAACTTCGGGAAGTCCTCTTATCAGACAAGCATGAGAAAATGAGCCTAAAGAATCGTATCCTAGGAGGATGGAAGAATGAAACAAAGTAAAAAAATTCTCTATATTATCTCCTCCTTATTTTTTGCTTTGGTTTTGTTTATTTATGCGACGTCCAGTAGTTTTCAAAATAGTATCAGCATTCGCCAAGTGACCTCGGAAACTTACAGCAATACGATTTCTAATGTCCCGATTGATATCAAGTATGATAGTGAGCGGTACTTCATTAGCGGCTTCACTTCCGAAGCTAGCGTTGTTTTGACGGGTTCTAATAGAGTGGCTTTAAGTAGCGAAATGCAAGAGAGTACACGGAAGTTCCATGTGGTAGCGGATTTATCCAATGCATCAGAAGGAACAGTCGAAGTGCAGCTGAAAGTCGAAAATCTACCAAGCGGCCTGTCTGCTACGGTCAATCCGCAAAAAATTTCAGTCAAGATAGGTAAAAAAGCAAGCAAGAAAGTGCCAGTGAAGTATCTCATCACAGGCAGTCAGGTTGCAGAAGATATCTCTATCACAAATGTGAGCTTGGAGCACGAAGAAGTTACAGTGACAAGCGATGAAGAAACTTTGGAAAAAGTTAATCATGTCGCAGCAGTCTTACCAAGCAACGTCACTATTTCAGGAAATTATAGTGGGGCAGCTTCCTTGCAGGCCATGGATGCCAATGGGAATGTTTTGCCAAGTGTTGTGACACCGTTTGAAACAACGATGAAAGTTACGACCAAAACCACACATTCGAATTCGTCAAGCTCCAAATCGAGCTCAAGTTCGAATTCATCTAGTAAATAAATGCAAGATTTGAAAGGAAAATTTTAAAAATGGGTAAATATTTTGGAACCGATGGTGTTCGTGGAGAAGCTAATGTGGAATTAACGCCGGAATTGGCCTTTAAACTGGGCCGTTTTGGTGGATATGTTCTGAGCCAACACGAAAGTGAAGTTCCTCGAGTGTTTGTTGGCCGTGATACACGTATTTCGGGAGAAATGCTGGAGAGTGCCTTGATTGCAGGTCTGCTTTCTGTGGGGATCCACGTCTACAAACTTGGTGTGATTGCTACTCCAGGTGTTGCTTACTTGGTTAAATCCGAAAAAGCTAGTGCGGGTGTCATGATTTCGGCTAGCCATAATCCTGCTCTTGATAACGGTATCAAATTCTTTGGTGGCGATGGTTATAAACTGGATGATGAACGCGAACTTGAAATCGAAGCTTTGCTGGACGCAGCAGAAGATACCCTTCCACGTCCAAGTGCAGAAGGCTTAGGAAAAGTCATGATTTATCCAGAAGGCCTGCGTAAGTACCAACAATATCTTGTTTCAACTGGTTTAGATCTTGAAGGAATGCACGTTGCCCTTGATACAGCAAATGGCGCTGCTTCAACTAGCGCCCGTCAAATTTTTGCTGATTTGGGTGCCCAGCT
>NZ_KQ969062.1:892495-897980 GCF_001578775.1 Streptococcus cristatus
AACTTAAATGTAGGTTCTACTCATCCAGAAGGCCTACAAGAAACAGTCCGTGAGTCAGGGGCGGCAATTGGTCTCGCTTTTGATGGTGATAGTGACCGTTTAATTGCCGTTGATGAAAATGGCGATATTGTAGATGGTGACAAGATTATGTACATCATCGGCAAGCATCTGTCTGAAAAAGGTCAATTGGCTCAAAATACAATTGTGACTACGGTTATGTCCAACCTTGGTTTCCACAAAGCCTTGGAGCGCGAAGGCATCAATAAAGTAGTGACTGCTGTTGGGGATCGCTATGTGGTAGAAGAAATGCGCAAGAACGGTTATAATCTAGGCGGTGAGCAATCTGGACATGTCATTATCATGGATTATAATACCACTGGTGATGGTCAATTGTCAGCGGTACAATTAACCAAAGTGATGAAAGAAACTGGCAAGAGCTTGTCTGAACTTGCGGCAGAAGTGACCATTTACCCACAAAAATTGGTTAATATTCGTGTCGAAAATGCCATGAAAGATAAGGCAATGGAAGTACCAGCCATCAGAGCCATTATTGAAAAAATGGAAATTGAAATGGCAGGAAACGGCCGTATCCTTGTCCGCCCAAGTGGGACAGAACCGCTTCTGCGTGTCATGGCTGAAGCGCCAACTCACGAAGAAGTGGACTATTATGTGGACACAATTGCGGATGTCGTCCGTGCTGAAATTGGTATCGATAAAAGTCAAAAGATTGGAGAAGTCTCCTATTTGGAGTAAGTTCTTCAATCTTTTTAAATTATTTTCATAAATATCCTTTAGGATTCTTTGGCTAATGGAGTAAAACCTCTCTTTTTCTTTTTCATCTCGTAAATATTTGAAAAAGTATGCTAATCGTGTTAAAATATAGGGAGTAATCTAGGAATTGAGGTAATAAAGTGGCTTTTGGAGATAACGGACAACGTAAAAAAACTGGATTTGAAAAATTGACAATGCTGGTCGTGGTAATCATGTTACTTGTAACGATTGGTGCAATTTTTGCACAAGCTATCGGCGTAATCTTCTAATCCTAAACGCTGCAAGGCGTTTTTTTAGAGTAAAAAAGAAGCGAGAATTTATATGAGTATGTTTTTAGATACAGCCAAGATTCAGGTCAAGGCTGGCAAAGGCGGCGATGGCATGGTAGCCTTTCGTCGAGAGAAATATGTACCCAATGGTGGACCTTGGGGCGGCGATGGCGGTCGTGGTGGTGATGTGATTTTTGTCGTGGATGAAGGACTGCGTACCTTGATGGATTTCCGTTACAACCGTCATTTTAAGGCTCAATCAGGCGAAAAAGGAATGACCAAGGGAATGCATGGTCGAGGAGCGGAGGATTTGATTGTCCGTGTACCGCAGGGGACGACCGTTCGTGATGCTGAGACTGGCAAGGTCATTACGGATTTGATCGAGCACGGTCAACGTTTCGTCGTAGCGCATGGCGGTCGTGGTGGTCGTGGCAATATTCGCTTTGCTACACCTAAAAATCCTGCTCCGGAAATTTCTGAAAATGGGGAGCCTGGTCAGGAAAGAGAATTACTGCTGGAGCTAAAAGTGCTGGCCGATGTTGGTCTGGTAGGTTTTCCTTCAGTTGGGAAATCAACCCTTCTGAGTGTGATTACATCAGCTAAGCCGAAAATCGGAGCCTATCACTTTACTACGATTGTTCCTAATCTGGGCATGGTTCGGACTCAGTCTGGCGAGTCTTTTGCTGTGGCCGATCTGCCAGGTTTGATCGAAGGAGCCAGTCAGGGAGTGGGCCTAGGTACCCAGTTTCTTCGTCATATCGAGCGGACACGGGTCATCTTGCACGTTATTGATATGTCTGCCAGTGAGGGGCGCGATCCTTATGAGGATTACCTTGCGATCAATAAGGAGTTGGAATCCTATAATTTGCGCTTGATGGAACGGCCACAGATCATTGTAGCCAACAAGATGGATATGCCTGATAGCGCAGAAAACTTGGAAGAATTCAAGAAAAAACTGGCTGCCAATTATGACGAATTTGAAGAGTTGCCGCAGATTTTCCCTATTTCTAGCCTGACCAAGCAGGGGCTTGCCACGCTCTTGGATGCGACAGCTGAGTTGCTGGATAAGACACCTGAGTTTCTGCTTTATGAAGAATCCGATATGGAAGACGAGGCTTATTATGGCTTTGATGAAGAAGCACCAGCCTTCGAAATCTCTCGTGATGATGATGCTACATGGGTGCTTTCAGGTGATAAACTAGAAAAACTCTTTACAATGACTAACTTTGACCGTGATGAGTCCATCATGAAATTCTCCCGTCAGTTGCGCGGTATGGGCGTTGACGAGGCGCTTCGTGCGCGTGGTGCCAAGGACGGAGATTTGGTGCGCATCGGTAAGTTTGAGTTTGAATTTGTTGACTAAGGAGATATGTAATGGGTGATAAACCAATATCTTTCCGAGACGAAAATGGCAACTTTGTCTCAGCAGCAGATGTTTGGAATGCAAAAAAGCTGGAAGAACTCTTTAATCGGCTAAATCCAAATCGTAAACTTCGCCTTGAGCGAGAAAAATTGAAAGAAGATCAATAGTTGAAACCAATCCTTTGAGATGAAGGAATGAGTGGCAATAGTCATGCTGCCTCATTCCATATTTCGAAGGATTTTTTATTGGAAAAAACAAAAAAAGCCAAATCCGATTTCTCGGAAATGGCTTTGTATCAACATTTGTTTTAATGTCAATACGGTTCTTATTTGAGACCGTATTTTACAAAATCTTTCCAAAATTTATTGAAATCCTTATTAAATCAAGCTTTTAAGTAGGTGGAAACGTAAAAATTGTCTTATGTATAACGTATTATGAAACAGACACGGTACCAAAAAGGTACCAAAAAATTAGGTTTCGGAGCTTATAAAATAATGAAAGTTGTCTCAATCAGTTGAGCTTTTTTTATTGCCTTTTTGTAGCAAGGTGACATAGTCACTTTTTGTGTGGAATAGGTGAGATAAAAAAACAGTGTTTCGGTTTTGGTCGATGAAGTAGAGCAAAACATACTGACCGATAATTTTTCCTCGTGTAGGGTACTTACTGTTAATCTTTACACCGATTTTTTCATCTGCGTCAAAACCAGCTTCAGGAAAGATTTCTAAACTTTTTAAGCCATCTAAAATTTTAGCTACCGTATTTTTAGCAGACTGAGGTGATAAAAGAACAGTAGTGATATAATCATGAATACTGTCAATGGCTTGGCTCACTTCATCAGAAACAATCACTTTATAAGCCATAGCGTGCCCTCATACTGTCTAGGGAAGTTCCTTCGCCTGCTTCATATTCTCTTAAGGCTCGTTCAGATTGGGCTTGTAATTCCTCGATCAACTGTTCACGGTGTAAATCTTCTGCAGTCTTGATTGGCAAATCCTGTTCGAGGACAATCTGCTCTATAAAAAGAGTGATAGCATCAGTCATGGTCATTCCTTTTTCCTTGATAATGGCTCTAGCTTGTTCCATTGCTACCTCATTGATTTTAAAATTATATTGCTTAGCAAGTGATGTAGTCATGGCATATCTCCAATCTATATCATATATAGCTAGTATATATCTTTTATACTTTTTAGGCAAGAAAAAAACTCTTGAATATAATCCAAGAGTGAAACGAATAGGACCAATGGTAGTCTGGGGTCTTTACAGCCCAAGGCTGAAGGCAGTCCCACACCCGTACCAGAAGTTGGTACCTTTGAACGCTCTGTTACCAGTCGTCCTACGTTATCCTATCCTTACTTACAGTTTAGAATAAATAAGAGCAGAATGTCAAGAATAAACATATAGTCTAAAATAAATTAAATTAAATCTTTGTTACAACCATCTGTCTTGTTCCTTTGTTTTCTTTTCTTGTTTTTGGATAAATTGATTGACTGTCCCTTTCAAATATTTTTGCAGCTCAAGAATCTGACTCAGCTCATTTAAGCTAACCTGGTCATCTTCATTTACCTTTTTTGCAATCTGATTGACATTGACTCCAATCCGATGAATGGCCTGACGCAATTCTTTTAATTCTTCAAAATTTAAAATTTTTACCTCCCCCATAATTAACATGATGCGGGCAAAGGAATTAAAATTTGTCATTCCAGATTCTGAAACTTTGGTCGAAATGAACCGAGCCTCTTCCTCTGTCAAACGGATTTTTTTCTGGACCATCCGTTTTCGTTTCTCTTCACTTTTCACAAATAGCCACCTCCATTCTGGCATTTTTCGCTTGAGGCCCTCTGGGCCCTTTTCTTCTGGCAAGCATAGCACTTGGGTACCCAAATGCTGTTTTTAAAAAAGTCAAAGATGGTCAGATTACAAAACTGACCATTCTTGACTTTTTAAATTTTTGGGGAAATCCCCAATCCCCTAATCCCTGCACGCAGGAATTTTTTCTATCACGAGGGAAAAGTTTTCAAATAGAATTTCCTATCGTCCACCATAATAAGCTAAAATCTTATACTAGCCAAGTGTTTGATTTTGTTTTGAAAATGAAATTGATTACAGACAACCCAATGAAGCAAACGATACTCCCCAAAAGAGAGCGGAAGAAGTCAGATAACTTCTTTAGCGTTGAGGAGTTGCATGAGTTTTTAGCAATTATTAAGGCAGAAGAGCCTTATAAAAACTATGCCTTATTTCGTTTGTTGGCCTATAGTGGTTTAAGGAAAGGGGAGCTGTATTCTTTGAGGTGGTCTGACATCGATTTTGACAATCAATTACTTTCTATCAGCAAAAACCTAGGTAGAATCAAGGGGAAAGCCGTTGAGAAAAGCACCAAAAACAAGTTTTCAATACGGAAAATTCCTTTAGATACTGAGACAGTCTCGATTTTGAAAGAGTGGAAACAAAAGAGCAGAAAAGAAAAGGGGCAACTGTCAGTTACCCCATTGATTGATAGTGATTACATGTTTACGTTTGTTGGCCGAGATGGAAAGATAGAGCCTTTATATCAGGACTATATCAATAGTGTTCTAAAGCGCATTATTAGGAAACATGACTTGAAGAAGATAACTCCTCATGGCTTCAGACATACTCATGCTACCTTGATGATTGAAACGGGTGTTGACCCTGTTAATGCAGCCAAAAGGTTAGGTCATGCAAGTAGTCAGATGACCCTGGATACTTATAGCCATTCTACAGTAGCAGGAGAGAAGAAAGCTATCACAAAATTTGTAGATTATCTAGATAGTGCAAAAGGTTAGTTTTCCAAGACGGTACCAAAAACGGTACTAAAAACAGAAAAAGCCAATTCCAATTTCTTGGAAAAGGCTTTGTATCAACGTTTTTAAGCAATAAATGCGGTTGATTATTTGAGACCGTATTTTTTGTTGAAACGATCCACACGTCCATCTGCTTGAGTGAACTTTTGACGTCCAGTGTAGAATGGGTGTGAGTCTGATGAAATTTCGACACGGATCAATGGGTAAGTTTCACCTTCGAATTCAACAGTTTCGTTTGAACGTTTAGTTGAACCGCTAAG
>NZ_KQ969062.1:898000-948363 GCF_001578775.1 Streptococcus cristatus
ACCGCTAAGGAACTTGTAGCCAGTAGTAGTGTCCATAAATACAACTTGACGGTATTCTGGGTGAATGTCTTTTCTCATTTAAAAAAATCCTTTCTGCCATGGACTCTTTGCGAGCCATAGATTAGTTACTTTGATAGTTTATCAAATTCTAAATGATTTGACAAGTCTTTTGGATGATTTTCTTACTTTTTTGCTCTTTCTTTTAATTTTTGATAAATTAAGTCCACTTCATCTTTGGAATAAGCATTGGCACCGCTGGCAAGTGGGTGGCCACCTCCATCATGTTGCTTAGCAATTTCATTGATTGGAGTAAATTTACTGCGCATCCGCACACGATAATGGCCGTCAGGCTGTTCGACAAAGATGGCCCACATCTGGACATCTTCGATCCGTCCGGGTGCAGCTACAATGGCTGAAGTATCAGCATCTGTCAGCTGATTTTCTTTCAATAATTGCTGAGATAGGATAACGCGTGCAGCACCATTCTCATCAATTTCTAAATTATCGTAGACGTAACCTTGCAGTTTGGCAATTTGATGCGTGATGGAGTCCATTTTTCGAGAAAGCTCTGAAAAATTAAAAGCGTATTGGCGAAGTTTTCCAGCTACCTCAAATGTGCGCGCAGTAGTCGCCGGATAGAGGAAGCGCCCTGTATCTCCAACAATGCCAGCATAGAGAAGTTTAGCGATATAGTCATTTACTTCTAAGTGATTTTCGAAGGCAAAAAGAGCGATAATTTCGCTCGTGCTACTAGCATCTGTATCAACCAGCAGCAAATCTCCGTAGGCATCATCGTTGGGATGATGGTCGATTTTAATCAAAAAGTCGCCCATGCTGTAGCGCTGATCATCAATGCGGGGAGTATTGGCTGTATCGCATACGATTACTAAGGCCTCCTGATAGTCCGCATCTGTCACCTCATCCATCTTTGCTAGCCAAGTAAGACTAGGCTCGTTGTAACCTGTTACTTTGATGGATTTTTCAGGAAAGTTGAGCTGGAGAAGTTTTTGTAAGCCGACTTGACTGCCAATTGCATCTGGGTCAGGGCGCATGTGGCGGTGGATGATAATTTTATCGTATTCCTTCATTTTTTTCAGAATTTTACTATAGATACTCATTGTAAACCTCTTAAACTTTCTCTAGTTATTGTAGCACAAGAATTTTTATTTTTAAAATAAAAAAGATGTGTTATAATGAATGAAGATTATAATTTGGAGGGAACTATGACCTTAGCGAAAATTGTATTTGCCAGTATGACTGGAAACACCGAGGAAATTGCCGATATTGTGGCGGATAAGCTAAGAGAACTAGATGTAGAAGTTGAAGTGGACGAGTGTACCACTGTCGATGCAGAAGATTTCTTGGAAGCGGATATTACGATTGTAGCGACCTATACCTATGGGGATGGTGAGCTGCCGGATGAAATGATGGACTTCTACGAAGACTTGTCTGGACTGGATTTGTCTGGCAAGGTCTATGGAGTGGTCGGTTCAGGCGATACTTTTTATGATGAATTCTGCAAGGCTGTTGATGATTTTGATGCTGTTTTTGCGGCTACAGGGGCAGTGAAAGGTTCAGAATGTGTCAAAGTAGATCTTTCTGCAGAAGAAGATGATATTGAGCGCTTGGAAGCATTTGCGGAAGAGTTGGTAAGTAAAGTTTAAAATGACAATATGGGAAGCGGCTGTGGCCGTTTTTCTTTTGTTAAAGTGTTATTTTCTGACAATTCTCATGATTAGGAGTATAATATAGGTAAGCGTTATCCCTTAGATAAAGGAGGAGTCCCTATGAAAGAACGCGACTATGCCTTTGGCTTCCATGATGATGTCAAACCACTCTTTTCAACTGGTAAGGGCCTGACAGAAGAAGTTGTTCGAGAAATCTCAGAAATCAAGAATGAGCCCCAGTGGATGTTGGATTATCGCCTCCGCTCTTTGGAACTCTTTCATAAGTTACCTATGCCCGACTTTGGACCAGATTTATCAGGTATTCGCTTTGATGATATTATCTACTACCAGAAACTAAGCGGAGATCGGGCTCGCAGTTGGGATGAAGTCCCAGAGGAGATTAAGAAAACCTTTGACCGCTTGGGAATTCCGGAAGCTGAGAAGCAGTTTCTGTCTGGAGCTGTGGCACAGTACGAATCGGAAGTGGTTTATCACAATATGAAGGAAGAGTTTGCCAAGTTGGGGATTATCTTCACTGATACGGATACGGCTGTCCAGGAATATCCGGACTTGGTCAAGCAGTATTTTGGTACTGTGATTTCAAATGCTGAGCATAAATTTTCTGCGCTTAATAGTGCAGTTTGGTCCGGCGGAACCTTTATCTATGTGCCCAAGAATGTCCAGTGCCAAGTTCCTGTTCAGACCTATTTTCGAATCAATGGTGAAAATGCGGGCCAGTTTGAGCGTTCCTTGATGATTATCGAGGAGGGTGGTTCTATCCAGTACATCGAGGGCTGTACAGCACCAACTTATACGACTAATAGCCTTCATGCGGCAAATGTCGAAATCATTGTCAAAAAGGATGCCTTTTTCCGCTATACAACCATTCAAAACTGGTCGGACAATGTCTATAACCTCGTAACGGAGCGGGGGATTGTTGAGGAAGGAGGCACCTTAGAGTGGATTGATGGGAACTTAGGCAGCAAGGTCAATATGAAATACCCCTGCAGCATTCTTAATGGCCAAAATGCCAGAACCTCTGTCCTCTCTATGTCCTTTGCCAACTATGGACAGCACTTAGATGCTGGCTGCAAGGTTTTTCATAATGCGCCCAAGACTTCCAGTACCTTAATTTCTAAATCAGTGGCTAAGGATGGCGGCAAGACAGACTATCGTGGTCAGGTTCGCTTTGGGAAGAATAGCGCTGGCTCCAAATCTCATATCGAGTGTGATACCATTCTGATGGATGGCGAGTCCAGTTCCGACACCATACCTTTTAACGAAATCCACAATTCCAATGTCGCGCTAGAGCATGAAGCCAAGGTTTCCAAAGTGTCTGAGGACCAGCTCTACTATCTGATGAGTCGAGGAATCAGCGAAGAAGAAGCCACAGCGATGATTATCAACGGATTTATGGAACCCATTACCAAAGAACTACCAATGGAATACGCCGTTGAACTCAACCAACTCATCAACATGAGTATGGAAGGGTCCGTTGGTTAAAAAGGTCCAGTGGACCTTTTTAATCTGCGGATAAAAAACTCGCTTTTGCGAGTTCTCCTTAATCCAAGGTCCAGGGGACTGTTTTAGGTTGCAGATAAAAACTCGCTTTTGCGAGTTCTCCTTAATCTAAGGTCCAGGGGACTGTTTTAGGTTGCAGATAAAAACTCGCCCTTGCGAGTTATCTTTAATCTAAGGTCCAGGGGACTGTTTTAGGTTGCAGATAAAAACTCGCTTTTGCGAGTTCTCCTTAATCTAAGGTCCAGAGGACTGTTTTAGCTTGCAGATAAAAACTCGCTTAAGCGAGTTTTCTGTTAATTTAAGGTCCTTAGGACCTTTTTTATTTAGGATAAAACTAGAAGATTTTACTATTTTTTGATATGATAGATAGAATATGAGGAGGAATGAGATGACGTTAGAAGAAATCAGACAGGAAATTGACCAAATAGATGAAGCACTCGTTGTCTTACTAGAGCAGCGTATGAATCTGGTCAGCCAAGTTGTGGCTTTTAAAAAATCGAATGGGAAGGCCGTCGCAGATCCTAAGCGAGAAGAAAGGATCTTTGCTAGAGTTGCGAGCAAGATTGAAAATAAGGACTATCAAGAAACGATTCTAGCGACCTTTGCGGATATCCTAAAGCATTCACGCGCTTTTCAGGAGAAGCAAATAAGATGAGTGAAGTAAAAAATTCTTTGGCAATCTTCCTAGCAGCGATGCTAGGCTGTTTACTTCGTTATCAATGCTCATCCTTTTTCACATTTACGGGATATTTTCCGCTAGCGACACTTTTGGTTAACTATTTGGGAACTTTCTTCTTAGTCTATTTGGTTAAAGGCTATCTCAGTCGTAAGCAAGTTTCCAAGCGTTTTCTACTGGCTTTATCTACAGGTTTTTGTGGCGGATTGACGACTTTTTCTGGAGTTCTATTAGATTCGCTCAAATTGCTGGATTTGGGTCGTTATCCAGAATTGCTCCTATATCTTGCCTTGAGTATCGGCGGCAGCCTTTGTATTGCTTTATGGGCTGGAAGGAAGGTGACCGCATGATTTGGTTTTTGCTCATTACTTGCGGCCTGGGAGCTCTTGTTCGTTACTTTTTTCCAAGGTTAATAGCAGAGCTGCTCTGCCAGTAGGCACCTTGATGGTTAATACATTAGGAGCCTTTTTGATTGGATATTTTTATAATCATATCCAAGATAAGCAGCTGTATAGCATTTTGGCAACAGGTTTTTGTGGCGGTTTAACGACTCTTTCCACTTTTAATGCGGAACTAGTAGAGCTATTCTCAGATAAGAAGAAGTTTAGCCTCTATCTGATGCTGACCTATTTTTTAGGATTTTTAGCCATTCTTTTAGGAATTTTTATCTAAAAATCTTTACTTTTACTAGAATTTTGATATAATATACTTTGTGCATAAATGGATGCACTAAAAAAACGGCTAATCCGCTGTCGTCTAGAACTACAAGATTAGCAAGATAGGAGAAAAAATGAATCCATTAATCCAAAGCTTGACTGAAGGTCAACTTCGCTCAGATATTCCTGCATTCCGTCCTGGTGACACTGTCCGCGTTCACGCGAAAGTTGTCGAAGGAACTCGCGAACGTATCCAGATCTTTGAAGGTGTCGTTATCGCTCGTAAAGGTGCTGGAATCTCAGAAAACTACACAGTTCGTAAAATCTCTAACGGTGTAGGTGTTGAACGTACTTTCCCAATCCACACTCCACGTGTTGATAAGATTGAAGTCGTTCGTTACGGTAAAGTTCGTCGTGCTAAATTGTACTACCTTCGTGCATTGCAAGGTAAGGCAGCGCGTATCAAAGAAATCCGTCGTTAATATCAGAAATGACTCTGTCACTTGGCAGAGTTTTTCTCTAGTCCCCTTAGTTCAATGGATATAACAACTCCCTCCTAAGGAGTAGTTGCTGGTTCGATTCCGGCAGGGGACATATATTATATTAGAACAACCCTTGAAAATCCAGTGTTTTCAAGGGTTTTAGTGTGTCTATCTTTTGGCCAAGGGGCACAAAAGGGGCAAATTAAATCGAAATCAATTCTGTTTGTTTATCGATATAATCCTGCATATTGATAGTAGTGTGCGAATAGATTTTGAGTGTGGTGTCTGGATCAGTGTGTCCGACCCTTTCCATGATAGCTTTTAGTGGAACTCCTTTTTCAGCTAAAAATGAAATGTGAGAGTGTCTAAAAATGTGAGTGGTTAGTTTTTTATCTGGCATATATCTCTTTAATACTTTGTTAATGTATGAGTTCATGAGTGGAGTGCCAGAATTTGTAGTAAAGATAAACTCTGTTTCTATACCTAACTCCTTGTGCCTAGATTTTTGTTTGTTGATGATTTCTATGATGTTATCTGAAATAGATATTGTCCGGTTTGATCCAGTTGTCTTTACGGTGGTTAATTTCTTAGTATTAAAATCATATGTAGCATTAACAAGAATAGTGTTATTACTGAAATCTACTTTTTCAAACTCTAGTGCGGCAGCCTCGCCATAACGGACACCAGTAAGAAACATAAAAAGAATGACATCCCGAACTAATTCATCTCCTTTTTCCTGCATATCATTTGCTAATGCGACTATTTCCTCTTGGGCTAAAAAAGAAACTTTTTCTTTTTCGTAAGTCTCGACTGGCTTTGGGACTAGGACATTATCAGATTTGTTTGACTGCAGATAGTCCATCTCTACCGCATAATTCAAAATGGCGTGTAATCTTTTGCGACATTTATGGACGATAGAGTAATTATTCTTTTTAGATAGTTTCGTGATAATATCTCGTACAGTTTTCTTTGTGATGTTTTTTATGTAAACATCATCAGATAATACACCTTGCAAATGCCTATCATAATTCAGATTGTTTCTAATCGTGCTATCCTTTACTGTAGGCAACCACTGATCCAGGTATTCTTTTTTTAATTGGCCGTAAGTAATGTTTTTTTCAACTTTGCTGGATAATTTCTTGTCTATCTTTTCTTGTAAATATGCCTGAGCCTTTTTCTCGGCCTGTCTGCTGCATTTTTCAAGAGTGATTGATACTTTCTTCCACTTTTCAGTAAGAGGGTCTTTATAGCGCTCAAAATACTTAAATTTCCCGTTCGGTAATTCTTCTACCCACATTGCTTTTCTGCCTCATTTCTGTTAAAATGAGTACAAGAAAACTGGCTTTTTAATGCCTAGTTTCTTATACTATTGTCTTGCCTCACGCTCAGAGTCGCCAAACTTTTGAGAGCGTGGGGCTTTTTTGTTTTAGTTTAGATTAGCAACTGCGTTATCTGCTTCTTCTTGTGTGAATTTTTCAATATCTACCAATTGAGTGCGGATAGCTTCTGGAGACATAGCGACAGTTTCTTGATATTGCTTCGCTTTTTCTATAGCTTGTTTGCTATAGTCAATATCAGCGTTATCAACAGCATAGTCAGCTGCCTCTTGAGAAAATTTTTCGATGTCTACCAATTGGGTACGCAGACCTTCTTTAGACATGTGTACTGTGCTAGCATACTGCTTTGCTTTTTTGACTGCAGTCTTGTACTCTGTAGGAATGTTGGATTCACTTGATTGCTCTGTTTTAGCTTCTGATTTTGTCGTAGTATCAGATGAATTGCTAGAGCTTTGGGAGCATGCGGCAAGAGAGAAGATAGATAGACTAAGCAAGCCTAAGCTAAGTAATTTTTTCATAAGATTTATCCTCCCAGCTTTTAGTGTGGTTCAGTTATTGCACATAATTTGTTTTTTAGATTTCTAGTGGCATGAAATTGCCAACTACTTTTCCAATGATGCGGGGTTCCTCGCTAAATGGAGCAAATTTATCTGCGTATTTATTATTCAAAGAGACGAGCCGTAAGCCGTCTTTTTCTTTGTAAACTTTTTTGATATAACTTTGACCGTCCCAGTCCACAGCATAGATAGCGCCGTCGTAATCCCAGCCTGTATCTTTGATAAGGGCTACGGATCCACTTAGATAGTCTGGTTCCATAGAGTCTCCATATACCCAGCTAGCGAAGTCGTGGGCGATCTCTTTATCAAAAAAGACGGTATCATAATTGCGATCTTCGTAGTAAGTTTCACCGGTTCCAGCAGAGAGTTTTTCAAAAACTTGATATTCAAATAGTTCTTCATTGACTTCAAGTTGTTGCCCCTCTAGAAGCTCCTCAGATGTCCGTAGCACAATTTTTTTATTGTGGGTGGTTAATTGTACCACTTTATCCGTTATCTGCTGTGTGAGCGAATCTGGAGCTTCTGTGAGGGAGCGGGTAGATTCTAGCACGTTTTTGGGGATAACAGGAAAGAAATCATCGATAGAAACATCAAATATATCACATAATTTGAAAAGCATATCTTGATTTGCTTTTCTCTCTCCTTTTTCGTATCTACTGATTGTTTGTTTAGTAGTATTCAATCTTTTTGCAAGTTCATCTTGAGTAAAACCGGCTGATTTTCGAAATATCCTAATTTGATTTCCAATGTATTCTTTCAAATCCATGTTTTGTACCTCAATTTCAGTGATTCTATAAGTAGATTATATAAAAAAGTCACCAGAAACGCAACATTTTTTATTTTTTAATCAAAATAATGTTGACTAGTCACCGAAATGGTGATATAATTAAATCAAGCTTAGAGATAAGCAAATAAAACGAAAGGAAAAGGAGAGGAAATATGTCAAAGCATTCATTGGTTTTAGATCAAACTTCCGAGTTTGTAACTGCTGTTTTGGATGAAGCAGATAAAAAAGACCCTGCAACGATTATGGCTGTTGCAGAGTTATTGAAGTCATATAAATTACTGAAGTCTATGGATTAGCTTCTGTGGTTTATATAACAAACTTGGTCGATGTTGACTAACACGACATATTGCTCATCTGATAGTTT
The DNA here is from genome assembly GCF_001578775.1 of Streptococcus cristatus. Taxonomy (GTDB): domain Bacteria; phylum Bacillota; class Bacilli; order Lactobacillales; family Streptococcaceae; genus Streptococcus; species Streptococcus cristatus_A. The sequence goes on from NZ_KQ969062.1 coordinate 906,048, forward strand.
CAATTCAATTAAATTGGGACTATCAGGAATTTCGTCAACAACAGCACAAAAAGTATGACTCTTTCCGTTGATGAAAGCGATTGAAAGAGTAGACGACTTATTAGCAAGATGTTCAATAATATATTTTTTCATTATTTTATCCTCCTTTCTAGCTTTATTATAGCAGAATTGCGAGAGAAGAATAAAAAATAAAAGGAGGTGAGAACGTGCAAATTTATCTTTACCAACTACGAAAGGAAAAAGGGATTACACAAAAAGAACTAGCCCAAAAATTGGGTATATCCGAAACTGCATATCGTCAAAAAGAAAAAGGGCAACGTGCTTTTACTCAGGATGAAATGTTTTTCTTGCGTAGCTTTTTTGATAAACCTTTGCAAGATATTTTTTTACCACGAAAGTCACCAAAACGGTAACAAAATTATTGTTTTGGGAAAGGAGGACGAAAAATGAGACCAACTAAATATCCATACAGTCGTGAGTTACGGCTTACAGGCGTTAAAATTGCTAAACTGAGGCTGTTTATAGAAGACAGCACCCAGACAGGCAAGGCTATATTGGAGGAAGGACTAGACGGAGGATATGATCACAGAATCTACCAAGGTTTATCGTCAACTGAGATTGAAGCAATCTACGGTAAAAAAACGGCCTTGAAAGTAGACAAAAAACGCCGCGAAGACCTTAGAAATGGCCTCTACGGCGTAATTGGAATACGCTAAGGTATTGTAATCAGGGAGATAATTTCTGCGATGGCTTGTTTAAGTTCAATAGTTGGAAGAACTTCCTGCCATGCTTTCAAAAATTTCAGGAAATCTTTTTTATCCTGAAAATGTTTAACAACAGGGATGTATTCTATCAACTTTGGATATTTTCTAAAAATTGGAAGAAACTGGCTTGCTATGTATGTATTCATAGGTCTATCATCAGGTATCTTATGCAGATACTGCATTAGATTGGTATCTGGAGCAGATAGTTCTGTCAAATCAAAAGGAGAGTTATCATCTAGCATGGCTTTACTGTAATCTTGCAGAGAGCTAGGCATTAGCTGCTGTATTGGTTGGGACGATCCACTCCATAAGCGAGCGTACTCCTCTAAAAAGAGATGCGAGGCTATCTCGCACAAGACCTCTTCAAACCAAAACATAGGCTGATTTATAGTTGGGTTCTTGATATAGATATGACAAAGTTCATGTCCTAATTGATAAATATTTTTAGGGATAGAGATTAAGTTATTTGGTGAAAGGAATATCAGATTATCTTCTGGAAAACAGACTGGTACTTGTAAAAACGGGGCATGGATGATGGATAGTTTTTCTTTGGTCAATCCAGGGAAAATACGTTCTGAAACTAAGCCAATGGACTCAAAGTCTAGCCTAAATACAAATTTAGAATCTGCTTCTTGTGGATCATGAAAAAGTGACCAGTTTGTTTGAGGGATGGCGTATTTGAGCATGTGATTTCTCCAATCGTTTTTTATTACATTATAGCAAAAAAGCACCTCTAGACTGCAATCTATTGAGGCGCTTCGCAAAAAAATACTAATTAAATTATATCACAAAATGGAAGAATTAAACAGCGTACAACAATTATTAGTCAATAATTGGCAGCGTAAATACTACCAACTAAGTGATGTATTGATTACCAGCTTAGTAGGTTTAACGCTTGCTGATACACTCACGATTTTAGCAACAGCTAGAAAGGGGCGTTTATGGAGTTGCAAATAAAATCAAACACACTAGATATCGAGAAAATCTTAGAAAAATCTTTATCAGATGTCTTAGGTGATGATATTGATAACATTTTGATGCGAAAAGTTGAGAAAGTGATCTCAACTGTTGTAAATGAAAAAATTGATAATCTGGCCATTGGTGAAAAATGGCTGAATGACCAAAAGTTAGCTGAGCATTTTGGCAAAGAAAAAAGGCAAATCCAATATTTGTTGAGAAAAATGGAGCTTGATCCAGTAGCTCGAAAGTACATCAGCAAAGAGGGTGGTCGTAGCACTAAGGTCAAAGTCTTCGAGGCTTGGGAAAGTTGGTATGAAGATCAGAAATATAAATCAAAATCAGAGCCTTTTGCTTGGGTTGCTTAGAAAGAGAGGTAGTAGCTAATGGATATGCAATATATCTTTCCATAAAAACGGCGATAAAAATTATACAGTAATCAATAACGATCTAATCAATGATCCTGAAATGGACACAACGGCTCTAGGGATTATGCTTATTATACTGAGCAACAAGTCGACCTGGAAAATCTATCCTAATGAGATTGCCAAACGAACAGGTCTATCCAGAACAACGATTGACAAGTATTTCAGGAGATTTGAAAAAATTGGTTATATGAGAACTGTAAAAATGAGCAAAGGTTATAAAAAGGGTGTTGAGACCTATAGATTTGCTGCAGATTTCAAATTGGTAGATTGGTATTTTAAAGATTATATTTTACCGCAATTGGATAAATTTATATCTGACTGACCTGTGGATAACTCACTAGAGAAATTCATTTGTAAAGTTCTTCATAAATGAAAAATTCAATTGTTGAAAAAATCATTTGTTGAAAAATTCAACAAATGAAAAAATCAACTGTTGAAAAACTATCCACTAATAAATACTAACTCTATAACAAATACTAATTTAATAATAATTACTAACTTAGTAATAAATACTAACTTTACAACAATCTAATCATAATTAGAAATAATAAAGGATTTGCAGAGTTTTTAAAGGAGGAGGAAAATGGCAAGCTTAACTTTCCCAGAGCTGCAACAAAGAATGCAACTAGAAAAAAGAAATCAAAAGATGTGAAGTACGCATTTAGAAATGCCGAGGACATCTATACAACATTTAAAGAGCTAAAGAGCAATTGGTCTGTAATTGTGACGGATGAGCTTATTGAGTTAGCAGGAAAAATATTTGTCAAAGCAACAGCGGTAGCTCTCAACAATGAAAAAGAAGAGAAATACCAATCAACGGCATATTCTGAATTAAGTCCAGTACCAGTGCTTAATACACAAAAAGGCCAGATCAAGCAAATGCAAGATCCACAGTGGACAGGTGCGGTTAGTTCATACGCTCGAAAATATGCCTTACAAGGTCTATTCGCTATCGGCGAAAAAGATATTGATGAATATCCAGCTGAAGAAAATCAGCAACAGGATGCACAATCAAATCACCAACGCTCACAAGATAGCAATGCTAATCAAGCAGATTTAATCAATACTGATCAATACAAATCGGTTTGCGGAAAAATCCGAACGTGGGCACAACTTAAAAATGCTAGTTTTGATCAGGTTGCTAACCATGTGCTGCAGTATTTCAAAATTCGTGACTTTCACGACATCCCAGAATTACATTTTGAGACAGTTATGAGCTATCTCAATGGTCAGATAGCTAAAGCTCAAGGACAAGATTTTAATAATTTGTAAAAAAGAAAGAGGAAACAACATGAAACAAACTAAAAAATTTATCGCTTTTCAAGACAAAGAAAATGGGCATTTTGTATCAGAGTATGAGCACCACAAAAAACGCTTGGCTTATAAAGTCGGTTTATGTAGTAGCATGCAAGATGCTTTAATTTTGGATTATGATGATTACGAAAGACAGAAAGAGCAGATAGACACATTAGCAGAGGAATTTGACTGTCATATCGTTGTTGTCGAAGCAACACATGAAATCAAAATGCTAGATGGATCAGATGCACCAGAACCAAAAGAGCGTAGTAGCAAAATTGATATTTTAGACTTTTTGGAGGCATTGAGCAAATGAAAGATGTAACGAATAATACTTTACAAACTATGATGCCGGTTCTAACACCAGCAAAGATTGAATTTGATTTTGATGCTTTTGATAAAGAAATAGAAAAAGCGTTATCTACCTTTTCAGAATTTGAATTGAGTTCGGAAAATTATAAAACCATCAAGGAAAACATCACGACTTACAAAGGTTTATATGATAATCTTGACACGCGGCGTAAAGAGATTTCAAATAATTTTAAAAAGCCGTTAGATGATTTTAAAGAGCGTTTTGACAAATCTTTAAAACCGCTAGAAGAACTGATTGATAAGTTACGTGAGGGGCGAGATGCCATCGATGAACATGAGCGGTTGTTGCGCGTGGATATTGTACGAGCAACTTTTGAAGATAAGTGTATGGTTGCAGGTCTTGAAAAATCCACGTTTGAAGATCGATACGATGAATACAGTCTCAAGAAATATTTCAAGACGGGTAAATTTGAGCTTAAAAATTCAACGATTGATGAAATGGATGCTCTGGTATTAGCAGAGTTCGACAAGTTGGAACAACACAAAGCAAATATTCAAGCTGTTAAAGAACAGGCTCAAGAGTATGAGCTATTAGCAGATAGTTATGTCAGAGACCTTGAGAATGATAAATCATTAGTTGATGTTTTAAAAACAATGAAGTCTGATCGTGATGCTGTTGTCTTACAGAAAGAACAGCAAGAGGCGCAAGCCAAAGCAGAGGCAGAACGTAAGGCAGAAATCGAACGTCTAGCACAAGAACAAGCTAACGCTAATATCAAGGCTATAGACGCTGAAACAGGCGAGATTTTGGAAGATGAACCAATTATGCCAGAATCAGAAGAAACAATGCCAGAACTGCCAAAATTTGAGCCTAGCGAGCCAGTAAGCTATGACTTGCGACTGACATTTCCTGGCGGCAATCCACAGGCCAAACTTTTCAAAGAGTGGCTGTTAGCTAATCAAGTGGCTTTCGAAATGTTATATCAAGGTAAAACACAAGAAGAACTAACAGGAGGTATTTCAAATGTCTTTGACTAATTTAATCGAGAATGTTCAAGGGTGGTCTGCTGCTAAAGGTCTGGATAAGGCCGAACCGATCAAACAAATGCAAAAACTCAACGAAGAATGGGGAGAGCTGAATGCGGGTAAAGCGAAATCAGACAAAGAAAAACTTGTGGATAGCATTGGTGATGTGATGGTCGTTTTGATCATCTTATCCCAACAAATGAAATTTGAAAAAATTGAGCGGCTGGTTGATCCAACACAACATAGTAAAACACTGTACAAGGCTAATGATGTAGAAACGGATTATCTGCTGCTGTACGGCGGAAAAGAAATCGGCTTGATTGCTCATCGGATGATTGATTTAATTTTCAACGCTGGCATCATCAACACACGGACACAAATTCGGTTCCACATCCGGAATTTAACAGGCATTCTTGCTAAGATTGCCATCAACGAGGGTACGGATCTTGAAACGTGCTTACAAGTGGCTTGGGATGAAATCAAAGACCGTACAGGTAAGATGGTTGATGGGGTGTTTGTTAAGGAGTCCGATCTATGAGATGTTTTTATGTCAGTGGTAAAATTGCAGATCTTGATTTGGGATCGGAAATCAATGCAGAAAATTCATTTATGGCAGCTATTGAGTTTGTGAAACGATACGCCGACTTATTAAAGTTTGGTTCAAATAAAATCAAGGTATCAGAAGTAGAAGAGGTGCAAAGTGATAAATAATGTTGTTTTAGTAGGTCGACTTACAAAAGATGCTGAACTGAGATACACGCAAAGCAATATCGCAGTTGCAACCTTTACTCTGGCTGTCAATCGTAATTTTAAAAATGAGGCCGGAGAGCGTGAAGCTGATTTTATCCAGTGCGTTATCTGGCGACAGTCAGCCGAAAACCTGGCCAACTGGGCTAAAAAAGGTTCATTGATTGGGATTTCTGGGTCTATCCAGACCCGTAATTATGAAAATCAGCAAGGGCAGCTCGTGTATGTGACAGAGGTTATCGCTAATAATTTCTATTTGTTAGAAAGTAGAAATTCACAGAATAACCAAAATCAACAGCAAGGAAATTACCAACAAAATCAGGGCGGCTATCAGCAGCAACAGCCAAATTATAATAATCAACACAACAATTACCAAAACGAAAATAGTTACGGACAACAAGGTAGCTTTTTCGAGGGTGATACAACAAATCCAGTGCCTGATTTTACCAGTGATAACAATCCATTTGGTAGGTCCTCAAATCCATTGGATATCAGTGATGATGATCTACCTTTCTAGGAGGCGCTGATGTCAGATATAAAAATACTTGATGCTTGTTGTGGAAGTCGAATGTTTTGGTTTGATAAAAATGAGAGTCATACAACTTTTATGGACATCGGACAAGAAAAATTTGAGATACACGGGAAAAAGGTCAACGTAGAGCCTGATATTATCGGTGATTTTCGTGATATGCCATTTGAAAACAACACTTTTAACTTGGTTGTTTTTGATCCCCCTCATTTAAAATGGGCGGGCAAAAATTCTATCATGAAAGCTCAGTATGGACAGTTGGATAAAGTTACCTGGTCAGAGGATTTGGCCAAAGGCTTTGAAGAATGTATGAGAGTTCTGAAAGTGGGGGGGACGCTAGTTTTCAAGTGGTCTGATTGCCAAATAAATGTAAAAAAATTACTAGAGGTGATACCATTTAAGCCTTTATTTGGACAACAAAGAGGCACTACGCACTGGCTAACGTTTGTAAAATTTGAGGAGGAATATAATTAACATGACATTTTATGTTTATAGACAAAACAATTCCGGAGGCTATTTTGTTAAAGATGAGAATGTAAACATCCATGTTATCGTAGAAGCAGATACGGAAGAACAAGCAAATGAGAAATTTGATGAAATTCTTGATGGTGATTCCAAATACACAACATACTGCACATGTTGCGGAGAACGTTGGTATGGCGTTGATGAAATTTATGAAACAGTAGAGATTTCAGATTCTTTGGTTGAAGAGTTAAAACAGCATCGATACTATTCTGAAGCTATTTTGTATGCAGCGGACGGAACCAAGAAAAAGATACTTTGGCTTGTTTATGGTATGTATGAATACTTACAATAATTTTTTAATGGGAGAAACAATATGACAAAATTTGAACTTATTTTAATTTTAACTGCTATTTTGACGACAACGTGGTCAGGAATTGTCACCACTTTTGCGAAAAAGGCTGTTTGTAAATACAAACGACAGGTTGCCTATTATCAAAAACCTGACACTCAAATTAAGATTGCGCAGCATGTTATCAAACACAAATTTTATGAAACAGGCCAGGAGGCTTTCAAATGAAAGTATTTGATGGCGCTAAATTAAGAGCTATCCGTAAAGAGGCAGGTCTTACACAGTATGACCTCGCCCCTATGTTAGATATTTCTCAAAATAGAGTTAGTGACATTGAGAGAAATGTTACTGATCCAACAACCATTGAGATTGATGCTTTTGCAGAAATTCTAAAATGCCAAGTATCAGCATTTTTGAGCGATGAAGCGGATATCGTTGTAATTACTAATACTTTCACTAAAAAGAAAAAAGGGATTGATTCTGATACGGAAAAAGATACATCAGAGCAATTGGAGTTGCTGCCAGATGATGATGTGATTACTGGCCGTGATTTAACTGGTTACATTCTAATTAAGCAAGAGGCGTACCAGTCCTTGCTTGAAGATCAATCAAAATTGAAACAGCTGCAAAGTTTATTGAAATAGGAGGAGAAAATGACTAAAAAACTAATAGGCTTAGACCTATCACACATTGCAGAGGGTGGGTTACAGGAAAAATTGGATCATGAACTTGAGAAAGTTTTTGATAATATCCTAGACCTAAATACAGATGCGAAAGCAAAACGGACTATCACAATTACGCTGAAAATGTCATCTAATGATGAGCGTACAGTAGTTGATACCATCATGGATGTAAAAGCTAAGCTAGCACCTCAGAATGCGGTAGCTACAACTATTCTTGTTGGTCGTGACTATGATACAGGTATGGTACATGCAAACGAACTTAGAAGTAGCGTGCCAGGCCAGATGTATTTTGATGATGACGCTCAATTACGAACCGATATTGGACAGCCAGTAGAGGAAGTAGAACAACAGCAAGCAGAAACAAAACCAGATATTATTGATTTTAACAAGAAGAAAGCAGGTAACTAATATGACAACAGAAAATCTTAGAGCAGCATTGGAATACGCAGTAGAACTAAATGAGAATGGATTAGAAATTTTAACAGCAGTAGATGGTACAGAGTATTATGACGCTAACAAATTCAATCTCAAAGAACTTGATCCTAAACGCTATCCTAAAACTTTGGAGCTATCAACTTTAACAAGTCTTGTTGACTATCTCAAAACAGATCTCAACAATTTGAAAAAACAACGCTTGATTGTCGCTGTTGAGAAAAATGATGAGGTTTGTGTATGGTCTGAAAATGATGAGCGTGAGCATCGTACATTACTTGTTGATGTTAAGGCACGCATCCCAGAGCTTTCTTTTGGCCGTTTCCTATCACCAGAGCAGTTTAACATCATGTTGCAATCAAACTTTATTGATGACAATGACCGTAGCGCATTATTAGAGTTTGCTAGCGCACTAAAAATTGAGAATGGGGCTGAAATCGAAGATAACGGGGTCTCTCAAGTGGCAACCGTTAAAACAGGGGTGGCAAGTCTCGCTAAAGGCAAAGCTCCTAACCCAGTCACATTGCGCCCATATCGTACATTTAGCGAGATTGAACAACCAGCAAGCCTATTCGTCTTTAGGATTGATAAGCAAGCAAATATGGCTTTATTCGAGGCAGATGGTAAGCGTTGGGTAGCTGATGCGGTCGAAAACATTGCAGCCTATTTAAAAGAAAGACTAGCAGACCAAGAAAATATCACAGTTTTGGCATAAAGCACATTGCGAAAGTGCCTGGTTAAAGGTTGAGAGAAAAGTATGATTGGATTTTATAAATTTATGATTGTATCAGCGTGCCTTTTATTGGCATTGCTGATTGCAATCGCTGGAAGAAATAGCTTTAAAGAAAACACATTCGATAAAGTTTTATGGTTCGTGCTGTATATCTATGCGTTTGGGTTGTTGCAAACGGTCTATAAATTACTATCTGGAGGTTGAAATGGTCAAAAAGCAATTGATTAGCCTTTGCTTAGCGATATTTTTCTTGGCAATAGCTGTATTTAATCTTGGGATAGCAGTATCGAGAGATCATTACAGAGAAAAAATCTCGGCGCTAGAAAAACAGGTCGATGAATTAAAACAGAGAAAATCTGTTATCATTCATCAGGTAGATAACGCTGGGGGAATGATGTATGGAAAAATAACTGACAAACAGATTATATCCGGCCATTACACCGTAACTGCAGGAGCTTACGGGAAGTTTTTGGTCACAAAATCTCAATATGATAGTCTTGAGATCGGCGATGATATACCAGAGTATTTAAAACAGAGAGGAAATTAAAATGAAATTGAAAAAATTGATTGCATGTATTCTTGTATCAATGACCTTGCTTGGATTGGCAGCTTGCCGAGAAAGTAAAAAAGTATCGTACAATATCAGTCAAGAAGCTGATAATTTTAATGTTATTCGGCGAGTTGCCGTAATCAACACTAGAACAGATAAAATCGAATTTGAAGTTATTGGCCGAATTTCTGTAGAAACTGAGGCCAACGATGGAAAACGACTTGAAATATTAGTCGAAACTGCAAAAGGCGTATATAAAAAACACATGGTAAATCTTACAGGATGGAATATGTATGTTGTAGAAGATCTTGAGGGGGCTGAGGTAAATCAGTACAAGTATGAAGTCAATTACATGCCAGAAAGTATCCTGCCATTCACAGTTACAAATAAAAAGTAGGCATGAAATGAAATTTGAATTTTCTTTGCCTAGAAACACCAAAAACAAAGCTCTGAACATGGTTATCAATAGTAACGACAGGCAACATCAGGCAGATAAAGCTAAAGTTACTAAGCGCATCAGAGCTTTTGCCTATTGGCATACATCGATGAACAAGGATAAAGGGAGGGCTGCTTTTAGCCCCTCTAACCCTTGTGAGGTTACAGTTACAATTTACAGCCCTACTAAATCTAAACTAGATCCGCCTAACCTTTATCCGACAGTCAAGGCTATTATAGATGGCATGACCGATGCCGGAATTTGGGTAGATGATAATCACAAGGTTATCAAAAAGTTATCTTTTGTTTATGGTGGCTTGAGCGAGGAGAAAGGGCATTATAGATTAGTGTTTGATATAGAGGAGGTGAAAGATGAGACCTAAAAAATATCCATATTTAGGAAGAAGAAAAAGGCAAAAAGTCTCGTCGCCATTATTTTCTGCACGACCAATTTTTAACGAGATTCCAATTGTGGAAGAGGTCAAAGTTGATCTCGGAGTTGAAGCTAATGTTGGACGTTCATATCCAGAAATGTTAATACATTTAGATATTTCTGGATACGGAAATAGAGTGCATTCTGTACATCAATTTCCTGGTATCTTCCTTACTGTTGGTGAATCAATCCAACTAAAGATACTCTTTTATAAAAGGATTAGAAATTTGACCGCAGATCGTTTTTTGACCTTTAGAGAATCTGATTGGAAGTTTCTTATCAGCGATCTGGTCAATGAATTTGTGCGTTAGAAAGTTAATGAGGAGAAGAAAAATGAAGTTTAAAAAACTATTAGCAATCGCATTGCTTGGCTTATCTTTTGTATGGTTGGCAGCGTGTGGAAACAAGGATGTCCTTGGAACAACTTTCACTTTTAATTACGCAAAAGTGAAAATGGTAGATGGGCAAATCGTAGAGGGCAAAGTCAAACAGTGGGCGAAGTACGAGAAACAGGATAGTATCCGTGTCACTTTTGAAAATGGAGATGAGTATTACACTCACTCAAGTAACGTAACTTTGTATAACAAATAAGGAGAAGAAAAAATGAATTATAAAGTAACAGTTGATGGTAAAGAGATTGAATACGGTGCATTGGTTGAAAAATCACGTTTTTCAGAAAAAGAATGGTCTGCTATTTACGCTGAAATTGTGAAACAAAATCAGCCAGAAGTCTTTGAAAATAAGCAATCAGATACTGATTACATTGATGCATTCGGTGCGCTGATTGCTCTTGAGGAACGATATGAGGCATTGCTTGAGCTATTACCTCAAGATCAGTTCTCTTATGCCGGCACGCATCCAAAATGGGTAGCCGATGCAGTATCAGAGAACACATTGAACAAAGAAGACACGTTGCAGGATATTGTCGATATAATTGAACGGTGTGATACCTTCGATCAACTTAAAGGGGAGTTAAAAAGTTATTTTGAGCTGGATTAGCAATTTGGAGGTAAATAGATGATTGAATTATCAAAGAAGCAAGCAGATTATTTGGAGTATCAACGACAAGCGCTTTTTGATCCAGAAATAAGAGGGCTGATGGATGATCCAGATTTAATTCAGAGGGCGTTAATTATCGGATATGTCGTGATAGATAGATGAGGCAAACATAATGACTAAAAAGAAAATAGAGCGCCTATCAGTGATGCATCGTAGAGAGATAACCTGGCTCAAATGGTATTTTTTGAGAGACAAGGACAATCCTAAAAAAACAATACTTGAGCAAAAAATTCATAAAAGTTTTTTAGATAATAAACTTGACAAAGCGATTTTTTTAGTCAATCTAAAAACTGTCACAACAGAATTCGTAGAAAAAACAGATGAAAAAATTTTAAAAACCATCAAAGAGGTGTATGTTTACGAAAATCTCAATGTGATTGGCGCTTGTCAAGAAATCTTATATCTAAGTCCTAGCCCAGCTTATACCCATCTTAACATATGGTTTGATAAGTATTTCTACTCCACTTACAAATATCTCCCTCTAAAAATATAACCGTAAAAATCCCCTAGCCTATGTATCTATAATCAAGGTACATAGGTTTTTTATTAGGAGGATAATATGGATAATCTGACAACAAAACCATATCACAGGCAAAAGACTATTAACCAGTATAATTTGCCAGATTATGATGCCACGCGCACAGATGGTAGATATAACATACCTACACTTGAGCCGGTTGATCATATACCGAGTAAATTACAGGGTTTTAACTATGTTTTGAATAAACCTGACTATTCAGCAGGAGTTCATTTTTTCCTAGATGATTATCAGTTTGAAAGAATGTGGAGACGCCCAGATTTTTATATAGAGAAGTTATCGGCCTTTGACTGTGTGCTTACTCCAGATTTTAGCCTATATACAGACATGCCAATAGCTATGCAACTTTGGAATACTTACCGCTCAAGATTGATAGGTCAAATGATGCAGAATTGGGGGTATACGGTTATACCAACGGTGTCCTGGGCGGATGCCGATAGCTATGATTTTTGTTTTGATGGGATACCTACAAAAAGTACTGTTGCAATTAGTACGATAGGAGTTAAGAAAAGTCAGCAGCGTATTAAGATATGGCAGAATGGCATGGATGCCATGATTGATAGATTACAACCAAGCCGAATTTTGGTATATGGTGGTGCGATTGAATACGATTATAAAGGTATCGAAGTTGTTTATTTTGGTAATGACACGATTGAAAGGATGGACAAATGGGAGGTAGAGGGGCAAGCTCTGGAATGAGCCATAAAGGCAAAAAGTATGGTACAGAATACAAAACTGTACATAAAGCAGGAAATATAAAGTTTGTTACTCAAAATGGGCACGGGTCACAAAAGACTCCAATGGAAACAATGACAAAAGGTAGGGTTTACGCACTTATTGATAAGAATAAAAACGCACCCAAGAGTATTGTCTATTTTGATACAAAAAATAAGCGTAATAAGCAAATTGACTTAGATCATGTGCATAAAGGTATGAAACCACATGCTCATCATGGCTATAATCATGCAGAGCATGAGAAAAGCAAAAAGGGAGCAACCAATTTGACACCAAAAGAGCGTAAACTTGTTGAAAAAGTCAAAAAAGAGTGGTATAATCACATTAAGAAACGTAGGGAGTAGTATATAGGGATTACGCCTTGATGGAGGAGATTCCGGTTCGAATCCGGGCTACTACGTTACATCTTAGCCCCTTAATTGGGGGCTTTTTTTGTGTCTTAAATCAAAAATAACAGTAAAACATCCCCTCTTTTAGCATATAAAATGAAATCATGAGTAGCAATACTTGTGATTTTTTTGTTGGAAAGGAGGTAGCGAATGAATGAAAGACAGAGGCGCTTTGCAGATGAGTACATAAAGACAGGAAACGGCTATCAATCAGCAATTAAGGCTGGTTATAGTGAGAGTTATGCCAATAATCGTATTACTGAACTGTTGGGAAATGTTGGGATAAAAGAGTACATAAATAAGCAGATGCAAGAGCTGCATAAGTCAAATATCATGGATGCGACAGAGGCGCTCTATATCCTTTCTGAAATCGCTAGAGGTAAACGAGATGAGGAGGTTTTGATACTTAATCCAACGACAGGGAAAGTAGAAAGGCACACAAAAAAAGCAGATAATGCCACGGTTATCAAGGCCATTACTGAAATCTTAAAACGATATCCAACAGCTAAGCAATCCGAAAAACTAGGGCTTGAGATTGAGAAATTAAAATCACAGTTGACAGATACACAGATGGAAGATGACACCATCACAATTATTGATAGCTGGGAGGGTGACGATGAGGATAATTGATATTCAAAAAAATGTCAACCCCCACTTTAAGAGTGTTTGGGTATCTAAATTGCCATATAATGTGTTGAAAGGTGGACGTAACTCTTTTAAATCGTCTGTAATCGCACTGAAACTAGCTTACATGATGCTGCGTTATATCAAAATGGGAGAGACGGCAAATGTAGTAGTTATTCGCAAGGTTGCAAATACTATTAGAGATAGTGTTTTCAATAAGATTTTTTGGGCTTTAAACTTGTTTGGTGTTGCTAATAGGTTCAAAAAGACTATCAGCCCTTTTCAGATCATTCACAAAAAGACAGGATCGACATTTTACTTTTACGGCCAAGATGACTTTCAAAAGCTCAAGTCAAATGACATTGGGAACATAATAGCGGTCTGGTATGAAGAAGCTGCTGAATTTGGTAGTCAAGAAGATTTTGACCAATCCAACGTAACCTTTATGCGCCAAAAGCATCCACGCGCTAAGTTTGTACAATTTTTTTGGTCTTACAATCCACCCAGAAATCCGTATAGTTGGATCAATGAGTGGTTTGAGAACATCAAGACTAACAAGAACTATCTAGCACATTCAAGCACTTACCTTGATGATGAGCTGGGATTTGTAACAGAACAGATGCTAGAAGATATAGAGCGCATCAAAGAGAATGACTATGACTATTACAGGTATCTATATCTTGGTGAGGCTGTTGGATTGGGGAATAATGTATATAACATGAGTACATTTCACCCATTAGATGCTTTGCCCTCTGATGATCGGCTAATAGGCATATCCTTTGCTCTTGACGGCGGGCATCAACAATCAGCTACTGCTTGTTGCGCTTTTGGCATCACGGCTAAAGGTAAAGTCATCTTACTAGATACCTGGTACTATTCACCAGCTGGCCAAGTGATAAAGAAAGCACCTAGCCAACTATCACAGGACATCAATGGCTTTATACAATCTGTTGTCAGCAAGTACAGAGTACCTATCTTGCAATATACGATTGATAGCGCAGAGGGAGCATTGAGAAACCAGATGTATCTTGATTTCAGTATTAGATGGCATCCAGTGACTAAATTGAAGAAAGTAACAATGATTGATACATTCCAATCATTGTTAGCGCAAGGTCGCTTTTATTACCTTGATACAGAGAATAACAAGATATTTATTGAAGAACATAGGATGTACAGGTGGGATGAAAAGACAATCAAATCAGATAATCCTAATGTCATTAAAGAAGACGACCACACATGCGACACATCACAGTATTTTGTGTTGGATAATGCAAAAATACTTGGTTTGCGTGTGGGTAACACATAAGGGGGGCAGACATGAGCCTATTTCAGAAGATAAAAGATTTTTTTAACCGTGGGAGGTATAACATGACAACAGCAAATCTAAGTAGCATTCTAGATCATCCAAAAATCGCTGTGACCCAAGAGGAATTTCGCCGTATTCAGCATAATCTGACTTACTATCAATCTAAATTTGAAGATATTGAGTATATCAATACGGATGGAGACAGAAAGCGCAGAAAGATGCAACACTTGCCGATCGCACGCACAGCAGCCAAAAAGATTGCCAGCCTTGTTTACAACGAACAAGCAGAGATTTCAGCAAAAGATGAAACACTGAATAAGTTCTTGAATGATATGCTAGGTAATGACCGCTTTAACAAGAACTTTGAGCGGTATTTAGAGAGTGCATTGGCACTTGGTGGGCTAGCTATGAGGCCTTATATTGACGGAGATAAAGTTAGAGTGGCATTTATTCAAGCACCAGTATTTTTGCCACTGCAAAGCAACACGCAAGATGTATCAAGTGCTGCCATTTTAACAAAGACTATCAAATCAGAGGGTAAAACTAATGTGTATTATACTTTAGTCGAGTTCCACGAGTGGGTTACTAAAGATGGTAGCGAGATAGGAAGTACAAAGGATAAGAACTTATACCGTATCACTAATGAGCTGTATAAATCAGATACAGGTGAATCGCTAGGTCAGAGAGTCAACTTACAAGAACTCTACCCAGACCTAGAGCCAGTAACGGTATTAAAAGACCTATCACGATCGTTGTTTACTTATCTGAAAACGCCAGGTATGAATAATAAAGATATTAACTCACCACTTGGCCTATCAATTTTTGACAATGCCAAAACCACTATTGACTTTATCAATCGCACTTATGATGAATTTATGTGGGAAATCAAGATGGGGCAAAGGCGCGTGATTGTACCAGAGCAGCTAACGCAACTCAAAGTGCAAGATACCCACGGTAATATCGCTTTCAAACACCGTTTTGATGTTGAACAAAATGTGTATATGCAAGTAGGAGCTGGTGACATGGATAGCGGCAATATTGTTGACCTCACAACGCCTATTAGGTCATCTGATTACATTTCTGCTATTTCAGAGGGGCTGAAACTCTTTGAGATGCAGATAGGGGTATCTAGTGGCATGTTTACCTTTGACGGTCAAGGAGTCAAGACAGCGACCGAGATTGTCAGCGAAAATAGCGATACTTACCAGATGCGCAACAGCATTGTTGCACTGGTTGAGCAGTCTATTAAAGAGCTTTGTGTATCTATGTGTGAACTTGGTAAGGCAGTTGGTCTGTACAAGGGGAACATTCCAGAACTTGATGATATTTCAGTTAATCTGGATGATGGGGTCTTTACTGATAGACATGCGGAGCTTGATTACTGGATGAAGATGGTAGCAGCTGGCTTTGCAACACAGAAAAGAGGTATTGCCAAGACGCTGAACGTCACGGAGGATGAAGCAGAGAAAGAGCTTGCTGAAATCAATGGAGAATTACCGCCTGAAAATGATGCTGAACTAGCGCTGTATAACAACCATAAGAGGGTAGAAGATGGAGAAGAACAAAAGGCCGATAACACTTAATGATCAGCAGTTTTCTCTGCAAATGCAGGGCGTGAGCGATATTTACGCTAAAATGCAGATTGAGCTATTTGACAGCATGATTAAACGCCTAAAAAAGCGCGGTAGTGCTGACTTGCAAGAAAATCCGTATGTATGGCAACTAGAAAAACTCAATGATATGCACATGTTGAACGATAAAAACCTAAAAACAATATCAGAGCGTACAGGTATTGCTGAAAGCCTGTTAAGAAATGTTATTGCCAATGAGGGGTTGAAGGTCTATAAGGACACTAAACAGCAGCTTGAAGAAGATTTAGGGCGCGTGCATAGCGGTATTGTTAGAAATGGCGTTACAGATGCATTAGAAGCCTATACATCACAAGCTATTGAAGACCTCAATCTTATCAATACAACATTACCTAAAAGCATTCAAAATGTCTTTAAATCAATAGTAGAGCAGACAGTTGCTAATGTGGTAGCTGGTACTAAAACAAGTGATAGGGCTTTGCATGAGACTATTATGGGTTGGCAGAAAAAAGGCTTTACCGGTTTTACAGATGCAGCAGGTAGGGAGTGGAGAGCTGATAGCTATGCACGCGCTATCATCAAAACAACGACTTACAGAGTGTACAACGAAATGCGAACTAGACCGGCGGAAGAATTGGGTATTGATACATTTTACTACTCTATCAAGCGCACAGCGCGGCCAGCGTGCAGCCCGATTCAAGGTAAGATTGTTACTAAAGGTGAAAGTCGTACAGAAAATGGCACAAAAATCTATTCATTGTACGATTATGACTATGGCACTGCTGGTGGCTGTCTTGGTGTCCATTGCGGGCATTACTTAACACCTTTTATTATTGGTGCTAATGAGTTGCCAGACCTACCAGACTATCTAAAGAACCTTACACCAGAGCAAGCAGAAGAAAACGCACGCATAGAAGCTAAACAGAGAGCATTAGAGCGAGCTATTAAAAATCACAAGGAGCGCTTGCACTATGCCAATACTATGAATGATGATGACTTTATACAAGCTGAAAAACTAAAAGTCAGAATGTATCAGAATAAAATCAGAAATCTTGTGGATAACTATGATTTTCTGTATCGAGATTACAGCAGAGAAAAGTTATACACATAATCTAGCGTTGCCATGTGCAGCGCTTTTTTGTTTGTCTAAAACCGTAAAAAATCCCATCTAATCAAAGGTATATTGAGAAAGTAAATAATATTTTGCTTGAGGTGGGAGTTATCCACCTAAAAAAGAACTAGGAGGGTATAAATGGCATTTACGACAGAAGAACTACTCAAACTTGGATTGACAGAAGAACAGGCTAAATCAGTCTTTGCCTTGCGAGGAAAAGAGCTCAACGAGGACAAATCAGCCTTGGAAACTATCACCAAAGAGCGAGATAGTCTGAAGAACCAGTTGCAGAATGCAGAGGCACAACTTGAAAATATGAAGGCAGATGCAAATACAAGTGCTGAGCAAAAAGAGGCTCTTGATAAGTTGCAGGCTGAATATGACAAGTACAAAGCAGATGCAGAAGCTGAACTGGCCAAAACAAACAAGGTGAACGCTATCAATCTTGCTTTAAAAGATACTAAGGCACACAATCCAGCAGCATTGATGAAGTTTATTGATGTAGATGCTATTGAGCTTGATGATAATGGTAAACCGAAACTTGATGAAATTATCAACGGGCTAAAAGAAAGTGATCCTTATCTTTTCCAAACAGAGGATGACAGCAATACACCAAATCCAACAATCGTAACACAAGGAAATCCAGCAGCAAATGGTGCAGGAAAGACTGACCCATTCCAAGCAATCATTGATGGTTACGGTAAATAAAAGAAAGGAGATTAGTAATGCCAGCTAATCAAAATAATTCAGCCCGTCGTTATGAGAAACAATATGCGGGTATTTTGCAAACTGTATTTGGTGTCCGCGCAGCATTTACAGGAGCTTTATCACCTATCCAAATCTTAGATGGTGTACAAGAAAACTCCAAAGCTTTTTCTTTGAAAACTAACAATACACCAGTTGTTATTGGCGAGTACAAAACAGGCGCAAATGATGGCGGTTTTGGAGACGGTACAGGAGCAGGTTCACGTTTCGGTGAATTAACTGAAATTAAGTATGAAAATACAGACGTTGAGTATAGCTATACACTTTCTATCCACGAGGGGCTTGACCGCTATACTGTCAACAACGACTTACAGGCTGCCATCGCCGACCGATTGAAATTACAATCAGAAGCGCAGACACGCCAAATGAACAAACGTATTGGTAAATATCTGTCTGATAGTGCAGGCAAAACAGAAGCGCTTGCTGACTTTACAGAGGAAAAAGTAAAAGCCCTGTTTAATACAGTAAATGCTTATTACATCAATCAAGAAGTCACTGCACCAATTACTATTTATCTACGTCCAGAACTTTACAATGCGATTATTGATATGACAGCCAATACATCTGCTAAAGGGTCAAGTGTATCTATTGATAACAATGGTCTTGCACGTTACAAAGGCTTTGCTTTAGTAGAGACCCCAGCACAATACTTTGACACAGGCGTTGTAGCTGTATTCTCACCAGATGGCATCATTATTCCATTTGTTGGTATTTCAACAACTCGTACTATTGAAGCAACAACATTTGATGGTGTGCAGTTACAAGCGGCAGCTAAAGGTGGTACTTATGTCTTAGATGATAACAAGAAAGCTATTGTCAAAGTGACCGGAACGATCGTATAGGAGGTAAATCATGACACTATATAAGGCAACTAAGAACCTTGTTTTTACAAGTCTTGACCAATCTGCCATTGTTGACGAGGTTATTGAGCTTGACCCAGAATACGCTAAAAAGGTCAATGAAGACCTCAAACTGACATTTCCAGATGTTGCTGCTGTTCTGGTGCTTGCTGATGGGGATGAGTCAGTGGAAGATAAGCCCGCTGATGAGGATAAACTTAAAAAGCCAGGTCGCAAGAAAGTCGATGCAAAAGCATCAGAGGATGCAGCTGAATAAATAAGGGGTGGCAACACCCTTTGTTTTTAAGGGAGGTTACACATGACTTATTTAACAAAAGATGAATTCATCGGTCTAGGTTTTGATGATGTATCTGACTTTGACAAGTTAGCAAAGCGGGCAGAGGTCGCCATCAATCTCTATACTCAAGGCCTTTATCAAAGGCACATTGATTTTGATAAAGAAGCAGATTACCGAAAACAGGCGGTAAAACTTGCTATGGCCTTTCAAATCGCTTATCTGGATGTTTCAGGTATCACAACAGCTGATGACAAACAAGCTATGACAAGTGTTTCCATCGGCCGCACATCCATCTCCTACCGCAAGTCTCAAAATGGATCGGCTGGTCAGCGGTTCAACCTTTCGCTGGATGCTGAGAACATTTTGAAGCAAGCAGGTTTTAGCCTCGTTACAGCTGTTGACTATGATAGATAAACGTTTATTGCAAGATGCTATTACTGTCCGAAAGGTTGCGGACAAAAACGATTTTGGAGATGAGAGTTATTCCGATCCATTGAGTGTTAAACCAGTAAGGTTTGATAGGTCAGTGAGTGTCGTTGGTACTAACAACTCTAAAACGAGGCAGAAAGCAGGAGTTATCTATATTTATCCAAAATTTGCAAATGTGACGGTTGATGATAGTTGGCTGGGTGCAATTGTGAATGATGGAGCGCGTGATTACACCGTCACAGGTTATCAACCCAATTATCTTAATGGTAAAGTCTTTAGCTATGAAGTCGAGGTGATTTGATGGCTGATGTCAGAGTAGTTGTTGACCTCGGTGGTGTTGAACGTAAAGTGTCACCAGAAAATTTAAAACGTGGTAAGTTAGCCGCCGCTAGCCAAGCAAAGCTAATAATGATTCCGTATATCCCTATGAGAGGTGGAGATCTGAGAGCATCTGGCCGTGTTGAATCTAACGGGGATGTCAGTTATAACACAGTTTATGCTAGAGCCCATTTTTACGGAACTAATGGAATTGTAGTCTTTAGAAGATATACGACCCCTGGAACTGGCAAGCGTTGGGATAAGCCATTAAAGGCCAATGTTGAACAACTAAAACGAGTCGCTATTAGAGCAATGGGGTTGAGATGATGATGCAAGATAACAAAAACTTTCAGGATGTGCTGTTAGCACATATCAATAAAATCGATACTCTGCCGATGAAAGCACGCCTCGATTATTTCGAGGATGATAAAGATGATTTAGTCATCAATGCTTTACCTGGAGGTTCGATTGATAAGCAGTACATGGACGGCACTAGAGAAGTGTCGCTGCCGTTTGAAATTGCTGTTAAATGTAAGAGCAATCAAAAGGCTAGTGATACGATTTGGCGAATCAATGGAGACTTATCAGGTTTTGATATCGAGCTACCTAGCACAGATAACACTTATACTTTTCTTTCTCTCGATGTTGGGAAACCAGGCATCGTTGGAAAAGATGAACAAGGTTACTTTGTCTATACCTTGCAAGTGACCGCTAAATTAGAAATCGCAGGAGGATAAATACATGGCACGTCAAAAAAATGCCAAGCGCAAACACTTAGTAGCGCCATTTGACCCAAGTAAAGCAGAGACTGTACCGGCTGATAACGAATTTTTCCCATTGGCCAAGTATATCGAAAGTATCGAAGATGATACTGATGAAGAAACAGATGACAAAGGCTATTACGATGGCGATGGCACAAAAGAAGAAACTGTCACATCAGTTGCTGGTGCTTACACAGCTGAGGGTATCTATGATGCCGAAGATAAGGCGCAGGCACTTATCGCAAATATGAAGTACAAGACTGGTGATGGCCGCCGTTTGTGGCACCGTGTGATTGAGTCTAATGGCAAGAAATCACTCACTCAAGTAGCAAATGCTTCTGAAATCAAAGCTGGCTCTGGTGATGCAACAGATTATGAAGAATTTAGTTGCAAACTCAAATGGATCAAAGCGCCAATCGAAAAAGCTATCACAATCTAAAAAAGTAATTGGAGGAAATAGAAAGCATGGCACGTACTTATAACTTTGGGAATCTCAAGGATGTTACGACATTCAATATTGGAGATGTCACCCTTGAATTTCAACCAACGGATGAAAAGAGCGAGCTTCTTGAGAAGAAATCCGCTGAATTAAAGACAAAGGCTGAGCAGATTGATGAATCTGGTACGGAATGGGAATTGCGGAAAGAACTCAAAGACTTGCTAGATGAATTTTTCACAGCAACTTTTGATGGCGAAGCACCACAAAAACTTTATGATGCTTGTGGCCAGAATACAATTTCTTATCTCAAACTGTTCTTGCAGATCGCTGATGCTTTGCGAGAAGTCAACGAAGAACGACAAAACGATGAAGCATTTAAGAAGTATCTTGCTGAATAATGTTTGATATTTCCAAAAGAATGGATGACAGGCTGGTACTCGGTGATACAGAGTATCAGCTTTTCTTATCGTTTGATCGTGTACTGTGGGTCTTTGATATGTGGAGTAAAGAACATATCCCACCGCATCTAAAACCTAAATTAGCGCTAGCCAAGTTGACCGAAGATGAAAGTTTTAAAGACATGGACACACAAGAGGCTTTAGCAATCTATGAAGAAGTGTTTAGAAAACATATACAGGTCGCAAAAGCTGTTGATGAGGTTGATAGATATGATATCGAGGGTAATGTATTGCCTAAAAAGCCAAAAGAGCAGTCAGACGGTAACGAGAAACCTTTGTTTTCAATCAAATATGATGGTGAGTACATTTTTTCATCGTTTATGCAAGCTTATCAAATTGATTTGATTGAAGAACAGGGGAAGTTGCATTGGCAGAAATTTAACGCTTTATTAGCTGGTCTGCCAGATGGCACTAAATTTGTTGAAGTTATGAAAATCAGGGCATGGAAACCTCAAAAGGGTGAAGATCCCAAAGAAAAACAAAGAATGCGCAAATTACAAGAAGAATATGCGCTACCAGATATTTAAGAAAGGGGGTATTAAATGGCTTCTGATGGAAAAGTAACCATTACCATTGATTTAGATAGTACAAAGGCTAGAGGTGAAGTAAAATCACTGAAAAGTCTATTTAGTGGATTAAGTGAGAGCGGGTCGAAGCTTGGCTCAGTGTTTAAGTCTGTTTTAGGTGCTAACCTCGTTAGCTCAGCTATCACATCCGGTATAGGTATGGTTGGCTCTGGCATCCGTGAAATGGTCGGAGAGTTGAACAGCTCGCAAAAAGCCTGGAAGACCTTTGAGGGGAATTTGCAAGCCTTTGGTCGCTCTTCTGACGAAATAAGAAAAGCGAAGACTGAGATGCAGGACTTTGCAACCAAGACGATCTATTCCGCTTCGGACATGGCAAGCACCTACTCTCAACTGGACGCAGTCGGTACTAAGAATGTTGGTAGTCTGGTTAAGGCATTTGGTGGGCTTGCAGCCTCAGCGGAAAACCCAGCCCAAGCCATGAAATCACTATCTACTCAAGCTACTCAGATGGCAAGTAAGCCTAAAGTAGCCTGGATGGACTTTAAAATCATGATGGAGCAAGCTCCTGCTGGTATGGCAGCAGTTGCTAAAGAGATGGGGATGTCTACCGCTGAGCTGGTATCAGCTGTTCAAGATGGCAAAATCAAGACAGAGGATTTCTTTGACGCTATGAACCGTGCAGGGAACTCTGACGCTTTCCAGAAGATGGCTACTGAGTTCAAGACGGTTGATCAAGCTATAGACGGGGCAAAAGAGAGCCTTTCTAATAAGCTCATGCCAGCGTTTGAAAAACTTAATGCATTTGGGATTAAGGCGGTCAATGCCCTGTCTAACGCTCTAGAAAAAATAAATTTCGGCAAGCTGGCTGATGGTCTAGGAAAATTCCTTGAGAGTATTGATGTAGAGAAGATTGTAGCAAAAGTTAGCAGCACTATCTCAAACCTAGCAGGAAAAGTTAAGGCCTTTTGGACTGCCTTTGCTAACACTGGGGCGGTATCTGCCTTTATCAGCGCTATCCAGAGTATTGCAGGAGCTATTGGTCATATCTGGAATAGTCTAACCGCTTCAAACGAGCTAAACATTCTTGCTAGCGTCCTTGGGAATGTGGTAAAGTGGCTTTCTCAGGCTGCAACTGTAGCAGCTAACTTTATCAGTTCGCTGCCGGCTGGAGCAATTCAGGCAATAGTAGGCGGTTTGATTGGTTTAGTTGCTGGATTCAAAACCTTTAACTTTTTAAAATCCTTTAACCCCTTTAACATCTTCAAAAGGAATGCAACAGAAGCTGCAAGCGGAGCAGCTGAAGCTATCACGCAGGGACGGTCTAAAATCGCTCAGATTTTGAGTAGCTTGAGCTCCGTTATCAGTTCTATCGGAGGAGCGGTCAAATCTGCTGCAACCGGCATAGGTGTCGGTATCAAGGCGGCATTAAGCGGGCTGTCACAAGTCATCTTAGCCTTTGGCGCAGCCTTGCAAACTGCAGGCGTGGCCAATATCCTGGCTTTCGGTGGAGCTATTGCTATTGCAGCGGTTGGAATTGGCGCGGGGGTTGCGATTATAGCCGCAGGTTTCGCACTTCTGGCCAGTCAAAGCCAAGGAGTAGCAACTATTATCAATGCTGTCGGTGAAGCTTTTGCCACAGTAGCAACAGCTATCATTGGAGCCTTTGCGCAAGCGATCGTCACGGTTGCGGGAGTTCTTCCTACTGTCACCTCCGCACTTGCAGAACTTGCCCCCCTAGTTGTGGCTTTTGGGCAAGCGTTCGCTGCCGCCGCTCCATTTGTCACATCTCTTGGGGATGCTATAACCTCTATTATTTCCGTGTTGCCACCAGTGATTGACGCATTTAGCCAAGGCGCGGCAACCATCATTGATGCTGTCACCCCGATTGTTGACATAGTGGGTAATGTGTTTGTTTCGGTTGCTCAAATAATAGCGGATGTAGTTGTGCAGATTGTGCAAGCTCTTGCGCCATTTATGCCCGCAGTCTCGGAAATGGTGCAATCGCTCGCTCCCGTCTTGCAGTCGATTGTTGAAGCTTTCACAGCGTTAATCAACCAAATATCGCCGATAATTGATAGCATAGCCAATCTATTCACGAGCCTAGGCGATTCCATCAAAACCGTATTAGATGGCGCTAAAGGTGTGATAGAGGGGTTCGGGAATGCTGTTAAATCTATCCTTGATGGCATAGCTGGTATTTTCGACTCGATTGGTAATGCAGCCTTGAACGCTGGACGAGGTTTTAAACTGCTGGCACAAGGTGTAGTTATGATAACTAACACTAAGTTAGGAGACATGGCAGCCAGCTTGGCCGCCGTAGCTACTGGCGTCGGTGCAATCTCAGCAGTTAGCGGCGGCATGGCTAGCGCTGGGTCAGGGATGAAGTCACTGGGTCAAGGGATGGTGATGGTCAGCACAGCAGGAACAGGAGCATCAGGAGCTCTTGGGGCTCTTGCTGGTATTGTGCCCACTGTATCCTCTACCCTATCCGCTTTGGGCCCTACCATAGCCGTAGCAGGCGCAGCTATGCGGACATTCGCTGCATCTGCTGTCGCGTCATTTATTGGTCTGTCCGCGTCCGCCGGACACCTGACAGCTTTTAATTCAAGCCTTACATCTCTTCAAAGCGCTATAGCAACAGTAAGCGCATCTGTAACGATGTTTGGTAGCTACTTGTTGAGTATGACGAACCATGTGATAAATGCTTCGACAAACATTTTGAGGCTTGGAACGGCAGTCTATCAAATGCAGGCAGCCTTATATCAAACTTCAAGCGCCACACTATCTGTCGGGCAGTCTCTTCTCGCTCTAAAATCCATGGCATCTTCCGCTATGTCAGGTATGGTCGCAGCTATTGGATTGTCTATGGCTCAAGCACAAGCGATTATCCGCCGAGCAAGCCAAGAATTCGTTAGATCCATTGCTAGCATAATCCCGCTGATGAAACAAAGCGGGATGCAAGCAGGTCAAGGGTCAGGACAAGGAGTAAGTGCTGGAATTATGTCAACCATTGGTCTAGCAGTTGCAGCCATGAACGCTATGATTGCTGCTGTTCGTTCTGCCGGTCTATCTGGAGTAGGTTCTATGCATTACATAGGAGCTATGATTGGTCAAGGGTTGGCTCAAGGGATGTACTCGGCTTTAGGTGCTGTAACAGCGGCAGCTAATGCCTTAGTAGCGCAAGCTGAGAGAGCAGCGCAAGCCAAGGCTAAAATTCATTCGCCATCACGGCTATTTCGGGATAATGTTGGTCGTTATATTTCGCAAGGTGTTGCAGTCGGAATCTTAGCGGATGCTTACAAGGTAGATGATGCCATGGGTAACATGTACGACCAAATCCAATCATTTAACTTTAAAGCAGAGGATGTGATAGGTGTTGGTAAATCTAAGCTGTCTAAAGTGGTGCAGATTAAATCTGATCTTGAGAATGCGATCAAAGCTAAAGTGGAATCCACCAAAGATAAAGCTAATGAACTGGTTGAAAAGGCTCTTGATATTGCTGAGAGAGCGGTAGAACGACCAGTAGAAACATACTTAGATGGTGATACTTTAGTTGCAAGAACCGGTGATAGACAAAGAGCTTATCAAGAAAGGCAAACGAAAATTTATAACAGGATGAGAGGGATAGATAAATGATAAAAGAAATGACATTCAACGGTGTTGACTTGTCACGTTTTTTGAGAATTACAGATATTATCCGCCCCATTGGTAACAAAAGGAGCGTATCAGTTGATAGCGCTCCTTTATTAGGGGTTAATATCCAGCAAGTGAAACGTGGTGAGAAAGAACATACTATCAAGTTTGATATGAAAACAATTGATGGTACTGCTATGGAACAACTTAAGCATGATTTGGCTGGTGTCTTGAATGTATTAGAACCAGTCAAGATCACTTACGGAGATGAGCCAGACAAATACTATATGGGAATGCCAGTAGATGATATTACACCAAGCAACATCACTCGATGGTTTCAGCGTTCAGAGTTTAAAATTATCATTCCAGACGGTGTAGCTCATAGTACAGCTTATAAAAAGTTTGACAGCTTTTCTAATGCGACTATTTCATCGGATAAGATGGTTTTTAACCTGAGAAACAATGGTACAGTAGATGCTTATCCAATTGTAACCGTCAAGCATAATGCAGAAAATGGCTATGTTGGTCTGGTTAATTCTAGTGGAGCTATGGAAATTGGTAACAGAGAGGAAACGGACTTACAGAGCTATAAGCAATCAGAAATCTTATTTGATTACGTCACAAATAACGGCATTACAAAAGGATTTGCTGCAGCAAGAAAAGAATCTGGAGCTCTCAGAATTGAAAATAACTGGGGAAGGCCACACTTAGCTCTAGTTCCAGGTAATAGCTCTGGAACAATTGCCTGGGAAATTCCTGTCGATAGTTCTGGCCAAAGAGGGGCATTGAATGACTATCTTTGGTGGCGGCAAATTTGCTGGCTCGGAGCAGGGAATCAAATGGGGCTCATGAAAATAAACTTTGTGGATGATGCCGGAAGATTTATCTATGGGGTAGAGACTTATAAAAGATGGTTCGGATTGGAATGTGAATATAATTTTTTAGTTCGTGGAGATGGTGCTCCTCGATTAGTGAAGAAATGGAATTTTACAGGCACACATCACGACCATCACAACCCGTTTAATGCAGAGCGGGGCTGGTCTGATATCCAGCGCCGTGATGATGTCGTTCAGGTCTTTTGGTGGGGAACTTATCCTCAGTTTCATGTGCCAGAGATAAAAGGTATTAAAACCGCTAAAATTCAAGTCATTATTGCATCTATAGGAAATAATCCTATGATTAGTCACTTATACTTGGATAGTATCATCTATAGAAAAGATTTTGTAACAGGTATCAGAGATATTCCTAATCGCTATCGTATGGGGTCATCTGTTGTTATCAATAGCGAGGATGATACTGTTTTTGTGGACGGAAAGCCAGAGATGGGGGATGTCGTAGATGCCTCTAAGTGGGTTGCTATTCCGACGGGAGAATCGACTTTAGAGGTCTATTTTTCTAGCTGGTGCAAAAGGAAGCCGGATGTAAAAATCGAGTTTGAAGAAAGGTGGCTATAATGCTCTTAACTATCCATGATGCAAATTTGAGAAAAGTGGCGTTTGTTGATAATGACAAACAAACAACGCTGAATTATTATGATGATACTTGGACAAGAAACCTTGAAACAGGATCATCAACGTTTGAATTTACAGTCTTTAAGAAATCAATCAAATCAGATACGATCTCACAGAGAGCATACAACCTATTGAATGAAAAGGCCTTTGTATCTTTCAAATACAAGGGTAAAAGCTATGTGTTTAGCGTTATGACCGTTGAAGAAGATGAGCAAACAATCAAGTGTTACTGTGAAAACTTGAATCTAGAGCTTATCAATGAGTATGCCAATCCGTACAAGTCAGATAAGGCAATGTCTTTTGTAGAGTATTGCAATGCAATGGATCTGTTGAACTTTACCCATCTGTCTGTCGGCATCAATGAGATTTCAGATCGAAAACGCTCGCTTGAATGGGAGGGGCAAGATACAAAATTAGCCCGTCTTTTAAGTCTGGCCAAAAAATTTGATGCAGAGATTGAGTTTGATACTCAATTGAATGCAGATAGCTCTATCAAGTCATTTAAGGTTAATGTCTATCACGAGAATGATGATACTCATCAAGGGATTGGTCAAGTTCGCAATGACATCCAACTAACTTATGGGAAAAACCTAAGATCAATTAAAAGAAAGATTGATAAGACCGGCATTTATACAATGCTTGTGCCAACTGGTAAGCGCACCGTCAAGAATGACAAGGGCGAAGAAGTTGAGGAAGTTGTAACTATTGGCAGCTTAACCCCTGCTTATTCGGAAAATAATAAAGACGGGGTTCGTGAGTTTTATCAAAGTGGTAATGGTCTTTATGCCCCTATTGCTGCTCAAATGTACCCATCAACATTTACATCTGGAACACAATCTGATCAGTGGATCAGAAAGGATTTAGAAGTTGATAGCGATAATCCATCAGTGATCCGAGCTGCTGGTGTAAGAAACCTAAAGAAAAATGCCTATCCAGCACTAACTTACGAAATTGATGGGTTTATTGATGCTGATATTGGCGATACTATCAGGATTTATGATAGTGGGTTTGCTCCTGTGCTTTTTGTTAAAGCAAGAATTTCTGAACAGAAAATTAGTTTTACAAATTCAACTAGAAACAAGACAACTGCATCAAACTTTAAGGCACTAGAAAACAGCTTATCAGATAGCATTCAAGCAGCACTGGAACGTTTCCTTGAGGCCACAAAACCATACTCAATCAAGCTAGCAACAGATAACGGGATTGTCTTTAAAAACAATGCTGGACAAACAGTCATCACTCCAACTCTATTCAAGGGTGGAAAACCTATTTCTGCTAACGTAACTTGGCGTTGGTCACTTGATGGCAATGCGTCAGTAGGCATGACTTATCTCGTTAAGGGTGAAAATATAACTGGCACAGCGACTCTGGCAGTGGTTGCTTACATTGGAAACGATGAGGTGGCAACAGACGAAATCACATTAGTTAACGTCAATGATGGTCAGAACGGTCGGGATGGAGTCAAAGGCGATAAGGGAGACAAGGGGGAAACTGGCCCTCGTGGTTTAACTGGATTACAGGGAGAGAGAGGAGAAAGAGGAATCCAAGGGCTACCTGGAGCTAACGGGAAATCTAGCTATACCCACATTG
This sequence comes from Streptococcus cristatus, assembly GCF_001578775.1. Taxonomy (GTDB): domain Bacteria; phylum Bacillota; class Bacilli; order Lactobacillales; family Streptococcaceae; genus Streptococcus; species Streptococcus cristatus_A. Next base: position 935,109 of record NZ_KQ969062.1, read on the forward strand.
CCTATGCTACTCTGGCCTTTTTATGTAACGAGGGTCGAAATTTCACCCTTACAAAAAACTCGGTCGTCAGATTTGGAAAAAATGACAGCTGGCATTACAAAGAATTTGCTCCTGGAACTTACGTAGCTAGTACGGCAAATTGGGGAAAAGGGGATCCAGCACGAGACATCCCAAAAGTTGCTGAGTTAGTTGGTGATTTTAGTATTTCTAACAATTCTGGTCGAACTCATATAGGAATTTATGTAGACGATAAAGAGAATGATAGCACTGATCCCTCTAAGTATCGCTGGGCACTTATTAAGGGGGCGGATGGAGCTAAAGGAACTCCCGGAGCAAAAGGTGAAGATGGTCGTACTCCATACTTGCATATCGCCTATGCTATTAACGCTAATGGTACTCAAGGATTTAGCGTTTCTGATAGCACTGGAAAGTTATATATCGGCACATACACTGACTATACCGTAGCTGATAGCACAGACCCAGCTAGGTATAAGTGGACACTCATTAAAGGCGATAAGGGTGATACTGGTCCCAAAGGTGATACAGGAGCCAGAGGCCCTCAAGGTGAACGCGGTATTCAAGGCTTGCAAGGCCCCAAGGGCGACCAAGGCATACCTGGTGCTAAAGGTGCAGATGGTCGCACCCAATATACCCACATTGCCTATGCAGATAATCCTACTGGCGGAGGTTTTAGTCAGACAGACCAAAACAAAGCATATATTGGCATGTATCAGGACTTTATTGCTACGGATAGCAAAAATCCCGCTGACTATCGCTGGAACAAATGGAGAGGTTCTGATGGCGCGCAAGGAATACCTGGTAAGCCCGGAGCAGATGGTAAGACTCCTTATGTGCATTTCGCTTATGCCAATAGCGCAGATGGTCGGACTGATTTCAGCACCACACAGACAGGTAACAAGCGCTACCTTGGCACATACACTGACTATACCGTAGCTGATAGCACAGACCCAGCTAGGTATAAGTGGGTGGACATGGTTGGAAATTTAAAAATCGGTGGGGTAAATCTGCTGAAAGGCGGTAAAGGCCCATTTAAGCCCGATAAAAAACCGGGAAATTTCGATAATAATTTTTTATATCACAATGAAACCGAAATATATTTAAAACAAGGAGAAACATATATCATTTCAGCAGAAACCGATGGTGTATTTTCTAGCAACCATTCGCCAAATACAGAAAGTGATCTTGTCGTTCTTTGGCTCATGAATAAGTCTGTTACGATTTATCAAATCGTTTCAAATTCTGACACAGCGGGAAAAGGAACTATCTTTGTTTGGACAAATCAGACCGGTGTATATCATTTAAGGGTGAACACCTATCATAAGTCGGCTGTTAAGAGTGCATGGAATGTGCAAGTTGAGAAAGCTACGATAAGAACTGATTTCTCTGAATCTCCTGAAGATACTCAAGAGGCTATCAATTCTAAAGCAGACCAAGGTTTGACTCAGGAGCAATTAAACAAACTGGCAGAGCGTGATAATGTTTTAAAAGCTGAGTTGGAAGCAAAAGCAGCCTTGTCTGTAGTCGAAAAATGGATAAAAAAAATCCAAAACCTCACAGCAGTTGAGGAGGCGGGGAGAAAGAGCGCAGAGGCAGCAATAACTAAAGCTAGTGAACGGATGATAGATCTCCAGCGAAAAGTCGGTGAGTTACAGACTGTTACTGAGTTTGTGAATACTTACATGAGCCAGTCTGATGAGGGATTGATTGTCGGTCGTAAAGATGGATCATCTAAAGTTTTGGTTTCTCACGACAGAATTTCTTTTGTGTCAGGAGGCAAAGAGGTGGCATCTATTTCTCAAGGGGTGCTTAAAATTGATAACGGTGTATTTGTAAAGAGCTTGCGGATTGGTCGTTTTGTGACTATGCAAGATCCAACCAACCCAGACCGTAATTTAACAATGTATGTAGGAGGTGCCTAATGGCAAGAAGTAATTTTAGTGGCGCTTGGGGCCATAACTTACAGCTAGAGATTGTCTCTGGATGGAATAAGGCGAATGAAGCTGGTAATTTCTCGGTCGTCAATGTACAAGTCAAACTGATAGCAAATGGCTATGCGGCTATCTTTGGCAGCTATCCCCGCACGCTGTCGCTTAATATCGGCGGTATCCAGGACAATGTACAGGTAGATGTCGGTATCTCACAGGGGCAGACTAAGCCACTTTTTGCTAAAGATTACCAGGTGCCGCACAATTCAGACGGTACAAAATCTATCACTATGACGGCCAGCCTAGGCATTAACATCAGCAACTATGGTTCAGCCTCGGCATCAGAGGGGCTGACCTTGGCCAATATCCCCAGAGGCAGCTCTGGTGGTGCTGTGGATGCTGTGATTGGTCAGCCGGTACTGTTGACTATCAACCGTCAAAATAATAATTTCAGACATTCAATCTGGGTGCAATATGGCAATTATAATAAAAAAATTGCTGGCGATAATGTGGAAACTAGCTTCTCCTGGATACCCGAAATGTCCTTATGTGAGCAGACCCCGAACGCAACCAGCGGGTTTGGGACGATAACCTATATCACCTATAACAACGGTGCAGAGGTTGGCAGGGATATTCAACGGTTAGAATTGACTGTCCCTGATAATGTTAAACCGACACTATCAAGTCTGAGTGTAACAGATACTAATACGACTGTTGCACAGCTTCTCAAACCAAATCACTTTATCCGTGTTTTGTCTAGCATTAGGGTAAACTTAGGACAATCTGCAGGGGCTTATGGCTCTACTATTGTTAGCTATCACGCAGAGATTGTGGGCAAACCTCACTCCGTGGATAAAAATGGTGGTACACTTGGCAATATGGACTTTGCCGGTCAGGCCACTATCCGGGCGACGGTCACAGACAGCCGGGGACGGGTCAGCGCACCAAAAGATCTGACTATCACCGTCCTGGATTACCATCTGCCGCAGATTAGTTTTGATGTCCGGCGGGTCGGGGCTAATGCGGATCAGTTGCAAGTAACCCGTAATGCGCAGATCGCACCTCTAACGATTGATGGCGTGCAGAAAAATATCATGAAGCTGCGCTTTAAGGTTGCGCCTTTTGCCACGGATAAATTTACAGAGGATACCGGCCCAGCAAGAGGAGACTTTACCACGATTTCCTCTCTGGTCAATTCTGCCGCTAATCTGGGGAATAAGTACCCAGCGGATAAGTCTTATATCGTCATAGGGACGGTGGAGGACCGCTTCACTAGCTCCAGCTATCGCTTTGAGGTGCCGACTAGGGCGGTTGTGATGTCCATGGATCAGAACGGTGTGGGCGTGATGAAAGTCCGGGAGCGTGGCGCGCTGGATGTTGGCGGGGATATCTATGCCAATAACAAAGTTATCCAGCAGCATCAAATCACGATGCATAATGGCACAGCCATAAATGCTACGAGTGATTGGAATAATTACCAGATGACTGGCTTTTATATGGGGCACAAGCTTAAAAATGCCCCGAGTAAGTACGGCATGCACGGTTGGGTTTATGTACGGATAACTCGGCATAACGAAAAGTATATCTTACAGGAAGCCGTTGATTTTAACGGTATTATCTCTGCTTATCGGGTGATGTTAAATAGCGTTTGGAAACCCTGGCAGACCGTGGCCACAACAGCAGACTTGGAACCGCTCAAGCAACCGCCGATTATCAAAAAAGATACCGCCATGCCGCACGGCATGCATGCAACGTTAGTACGCAGCGGCAATCTTGTGACTGTCTCACTTAACCGGCGTATATCCACCATACCCAAGTATGAAAATGCGCTAATGAAAGAGACAATCCCGCTAGGTTATCGACCTATGCAAGATGTCAGCATGGTTGTCACAGCTAATGCAAATACAAATGTTTGGGGTACAGCTATTCTGCATTATAACAAAGCAGGAGAGATAAGACTTACAAACGGGGTCACGCAAACTTCCGTATGGCTAGGCACCGTGTCCTATGTCACAGATGATCCTTATCCTATAACTGAGTAAAAAATCCCTCATATTGAGGGAGATAATTAAATCATAAACAAATAAAGGAGGCGTAACTATGCTAAAAGTTACCAAAACACGACAAACCACCGCAGAATTTTATGTGACTGAAGACGAGCAAGAGCATCTTGTGAAAACAACTGTCATCAATACAGACAATAATGCGGTCTCTAATGTGATCGAAACGTTACATGATCCAGAGCTTTATGCTAAACACCGAAAAGATATGCGCAAAGATGAGCAAAATCTGCGAAATCTACGCTATCAAATCGAAGATGAAATCTTGGCGGAGCTTGACGCAGCTGGCAAAGCAGAAACAGCGTAGAGGTGGTAGATGCAAGAACCAGATGGACTTTGGGCGATTCTCAATGTCGTAAAGGATTTTTACGAAACAGGTATCGACGACCACTTTTTCGTATTCATTCTATTGGTACTAGTTGTGGCTGATGTCGTCACAGGATTTTGTAAAGCATGGGCACTTAAAAACTTTTCGAGTCGAAAAGCTCGAACTGGGATCGTGACCCACTCAGCAATTTTCGTTATTGCAGCAATCGGTTATCCATTTTTCCTCTTTGCCAATGCCGGCTCACTAGCTGATATGATTATAACAGCTCTTTGTGCAAGCTACGGTGCCAGCTTAGTGACAAATTTGGATATTTTAGGGCTTAAAATACCCTATGTTACCACGTTTATAAACGAAAGGGTCGATAACCACAAGAAAAAGGAGTGATATATGAAATTATCAAACTCACAGTATGATGTAGCAAAAAAGGCAGTTACAGTTGTTGTGCCAGCAGCTATCACGCTAATTACAGGGCTTGGCGCTCTGTATAAATTTGATACAACAGCTATTACAGGTACAATTGCTCTATGCGCTACGTTTGCTGGGACAGTGCTTGGTGTGTCAAGCAAAAAATATCAGGAAGAAAATCAATAAGGAGGTCTAGCATGAAAGCGATAGGCAGAGTGATTTTGTTGCTATTACTGATACCGTTAGTGTTTCCAATCGGATTTATTGCGATCATGCTTGACCCGTTTTTAGTATTATTAGAGGAGGAAAATAATGGCAACGACAAATGATGTAATTTTGTTTGCTAAGAATTTAGCTGATAATGGCATTGGGGTTGATCAAGATGGAGCATGGGGAACACAATGTGTAGACTTACCAAATGCTATCTCTAGTCAGCTTTTTGGCAAGGCTCTCTGGGGCAATGCTATTGATCTGCTTAACTCGGCAGCTAGTTTGGGCTACGAAGTTGAGTATAACGAGGCAGGAAATATGGACAGTAAACCTCGTGCTAGTGCGGTCTTCGTTATGGAGACAGTCTATATCTATGGGCATCCTTACGGTCATACAGGGGTTGTGATCGAGGATAGCGACGGCTATACCATGAAAACAATCGAACAAAACATTGATGGCAATGCAGACAGTCTGTATATCGGTGGCCCTGCTCGATACAATACCCGTAATTTTGACGGTGTGGTTGGTTGGTTCTATTTCCCGACAGACGACACTAGCTATACACCAGCTACGGCATCAGAGCCGTTCTCTGGTGAGGTAGAGATTCATGAAGAAAGTGGCACATTCACAGTAGAGGTTTCTGCTCTCAATGTCCGAATAGCTGCCGGCTTAAACGCCGAAATCGTAGCAGTCTATACAGCAGGCCAAGAAATCAATTATGATGGCTGGTGTGATAAAGATGGCTATATCTGGATCACATACATTGGTGGTTCAGGAAATCGTCGTTACGTAGCAGTTGGCCAATCAGAAAAAGGTCAGCGCGTGACAAGCTTTGGTAGTTTTAAATAAAAACGCAGCGGAAACTGCAAAAAATAATTTCTTAATTTAAATCTAAAAAAGAAAGAACCAATTGATCATCTAAACCTCTAGTTTGTCTAGAGGTTTTCTATTGGAATGGAAAATATAGAAAATGTCCGTTTAAACGGACATAGAGTATAATTACACGCCATAAAAGGGGGCAAAAAAGGGGCAAACTTTGTAAATAACCATGTCTTGTGAGGTGTTTGTTTGGGTGAAATATTATCGAAAAGATACTATCAGAAAGCTTTGTGTAAAACAGTGTATTCTCTGTCACAATGGGGTTAATCCGGCAGGGGACATTAAACAACACTTAAAACCCTTGATTAACAAGGGTTTTTGTTATATTTGACCCAAATCTGCCCCAAAAGTTTCGAAAATATTTCTTATTCGATTATGATTTTTTCTTCTTATATTTTTCTAGCAAAAGTAGGGTGTGCTGATCAAGTGGAATTTTTTCGGATGCTGCTTTTGGTTTTAGTAGATTTGAAGCCTGTATTAGTATGATAATCTCATGTTTTATTGACAGCTATATTTTTCGCTTGATTGTCTATATCGTCCCAAGTAAAGCCAAGGCACTCCCAAAATCGAACTCCAGTCACAGAAATTATATAAAGGATAAAATAGGACTTGTATTCTAACTTCTGGCTAGTAATTTCAAGTAATTTTAATATTTGAATTGGATCCTTGTCCTCCACATTATCAAGAATTTTTAGGTTTGCGTTGATCTTGTTTATCTTTGTCCAAATCTAAAATATCTTGTAGTAATTGCTCGTTATCATGACGCTCAATATACCATTTTTGCATAAGTAATTCTATAAACTTCAGCAACTTGTGAGCCTCATTCGGTTCGATATCCACTATAAGATTTATATCTTTTTCTGGATGGGCGCCAATGTTTCCAAGTTTTCGTAGAGCATCGAGTACATTTTTAGTGCTTGGGTCAACAGACTCTTTTAAAGCATCTATCTCATCTACTAACCTTGCTTTAGAAATTCCCCAAAAATCTCTAATCATTCCTTGTAGACAACGTCTAGAGAGGGTAGCAGAAGCTTTAGGGCTGAGATTTAAGATAGCGTGAGCTTCTTGATAATCACTCCTGATAGCCTGAGGAATGTAGTCTGGGTAGACTTTAGCAAGTGAAATTGGATTGAAGTGCATAATGCGATTTGGAAATTGACTACCAACGCCCACGATATCAATCGAAACTTTATGACAGTTTGGACAGTTTAGGCTTTGAATTAACACTTCATCTTTTTTTGATTCTGAAGTATTCTGGTGGGGGAAAGCATCTAAGAAATAGTGTCTCTTTTCTCGATAGGTATGTTATGATACGGAACAGGGGAACCGCAGAACAAGCAGAATAGTTTACTAGAATCCATAAGATTTCTCCAATCATTTTATTTTGATTATACCACATTTGAAAGGGGGTGAGGGGGGAACTTGAATAATAAAAAGCCTTGACCTACTTTACACTAGATCAAGACCTGCACACTTTGATAAGATTTCACAGTCGGTGTAAAGCGACTGGTTGAAACTTCGCTGGTCATGCGTCCAGCACTGCAATCAACGTGGTTTGGCTAGTCTTTGAATGCCGCCCGGTAGTTGTCTGTCAGTCCCGCTATAAGCAGAGCTGCAGTCCCTCTTATAGTCAGCGGCAGGCTCCGTGCAGTCTCACTCGCAGTAAAAACGTGTTGGTTACCTAGCCAAACTGAATCACTGAACCACAGTCCCCCTTCAAAAATTTTGCCAATTTGCATCAGCTCCTTTCTTATTAAGGATAATATAACCATATAATATTTTTAGAGAGGTTACATCGGTCCCAAGACTGATTTTTGGAGACGATCATGGAAGATAAAATCATCGAACTTGCTGATTACTTCATTAGTGAGAACACAACATACAGAGAAGCTAAAATAGCGTGTGAGAAGCTATTGAGACAAGTCAGCCATGAGATAGAACTCAGGGTGCTAGAAAGTAAATCGAGAGTATGAAATGAGATCAAGAAAATATCCGTACAAAACAATAAGACCCCTTCCATCAACGAAAAGGGTCAAGGATGTCATTAAACAATTACAAATCATCAAGTCGAGTTATCAGAATCCTAGTGAATGCATGAAGCCAAGAGTGAAAGCCTTAGCTGAACTCACTAGTGAAGATATTAGAGATTCCGATTTGGAATTTGCTCCATCAAAGCTTGTATCTCAACTTTGTGATTTACAATCATCTTTCTAAGATATTGATTAACGATTCTTAAAAAGAGAGTCGGATTTTAGTTTTGTTTGATTTCGATTTTCTTACTATAACTTTTTTGTAATTTCTAGTTGTATTTTTTAAAAATTCTGCTATAATGGTATAATATTTATTTAGGAGGAAGAGAATGAGCTATATTTTGGAAATTTTACCCAGTCTTCTAAGTGGAGCGGCAACTACCTTGCAGGTGTTTGCTTTGGTCTTGGTTTTTTCGATTCCTTTGGGAATTATGCTAGCATTTTCGATGCAAATTCGCTTGAAGCCCCTGCAATGGCTGCTTAATATTTACATTTGGATTATGCGCGGGACGCCGCTTTTATTGCAGTTAATCTTCATTTACTATGTTTTGCCAAGTATCGGCATTCGGCTAGATCGGATTCCTGCAGCGATTATTGCCTTTACATTAAACTATGCGGCTTATTTTGCGGAGATCTTCCGCGGAGGCATTTCTTCCATTCCGACTGGACAGTATGAGGCTGCGAAGGTTTTGAAATTTACTCCTGTTCAGACGATTCGCCTGATTATTTTGCCGCAAGTCGTAAAAATTGTGCTACCTAGTGTCTTTAATGAAGTCATGACTTTGGTGAAAGACACCTCTTTGGTTTATGCTTTAGGAATTTCAGATTTGATTTTGGCTAGTCGTACAGCGGCCAACCGAGATGCCAGTCTGGCACCGATGTTTGTTGCAGGCTTGATTTACTTACTCTTAATCGGTTTGGCCACCTTGATTGCCAAGCAGGTCGAAAAGAAATTTAGTTATTATAAGTAGGTGCTATTATGTTAGAATTACGAAATATTAGTAAAAAATTTGGTGATAAGCAGATTCTAAAGGATTTTAATTTGATTGTGCCTGAAAAGCAAGTATTGGCCATTGTTGGACCTTCTGGCGGAGGGAAGACGACTCTTCTACGTATGCTGGCAGGTTTGGAGACAATTGATTCGGGACAAGTGATTTACAATGGAGAGACTTTGGATGTTACTGAACTTGAAAAGCGCAATCTTCTAGGCTTCGTCTTTCAAGATTTTCAGCTCTTTCCTCATTTGTCTGTCTTGGAAAATTTGACCTTATCACCAATATATACAATGAACATTTCTAAAGAAGAAGCTGAAGAGAAGGCGCAGGGCTTATTGGCTCGCTTGGGCTTGTCTGAGCATGCCAAGGCCTATCCTTATTCGCTGTCAGGCGGGCAAAAACAGCGGGTCGCATTGGCTCGTGCTATGATGATCAACCCGGAGATTATCGGATATGATGAGCCGACTTCTGCCTTGGACCCTGCCTTACGCTTGGAAGTAGAAAAACTTATCCTCCAAAATCGAGAAATGGGGATGACACAGATTGTGGTCACACATGATTTGCAGTTTGCGGAAAACATTGCGGATTCTATTCTAAAAGTCACACCAAAATAAGGGAGGCCCAGATGAAACTAAAGAATATTCTTTTGGCCTGTTTGACTTTGATCCTAACTTTTCTGCTCGGTGCTTGTAGTTCCAATGTCAGTGACCCCGGCTTGGATAACTGGAGCAAGTATGAGGAGAAAAAACAGATTACAATCGGCTTTGATAATACCTTCGTTCCCATGGGATTTGAGCAAAAAGATGGCACTTATGCAGGATTTGATATTGACTTGGCTAATGCTGTTTTTGAAGAATATGGAATTAAGGTGAAATGGCAGCCGATTGATTGGGATATGAAAGAAACAGAGTTGACCAACGGCACGATTGACCTTATCTGGAATGGCTACTCCGCGACGGATGAGAGAAGGGAAAAGGTAGAATTTACCATTCCTTATATGAAAAATGAACAGGTTTTGGTCAGCAAAAAATCCTCTCATATCTCACAGGCCAGTGATATGGAAGGAAAAGTATTGGGTGCTCAAGCAGGATCTTCTGGCTACGTAGCTTTTGAAAGCAATCCTGAAATTTTGAAAACCATTGTCAAAAATCATACAGCGACCCAGTACCAAAGCTTCAACGAGGCGTTGATTGACTTGCAAAATGACCGGATTGATGGTCTCTTGATTGACCGTGTTTATGCCAATTATTATCTGACAGAAGAAGGCATTTTAGATCAATATTCAGTCTTTTCCGTTGGATTTGAGAGCGAGGACTTTGCGGTCGGGGCTAGAAAGGCGGACCGTACTTTAGTTGAAAAAGTAAATACTGCTTTTGGAAAATTATACCAAGAGAGAAAATTCCAGAAAATCGCTGAGAAGTGGTTTGGAGAGGATATTTCGACAGACCAAGTGAAAGCATATAAAAACAACTAGCAGAAAACTAGTTGTTTTTTCGTGTCTCTTGGTGGAAGATATTTTGCCAGACTTCGTGGCGGCGCCAGAGGCTAGTATGGATGACATCCCCGATTTGATAGCGAATCAGCTTGGTCTTTTGGCTGACGGATGTAATTTCTAAATTTTTGATAGGAGAAGTTTGGGCTCTCTCTAGTTGAAATTCCTCTTTGTTTAGCTGGCGACCATCTTGGGAAATGTAGACAAAATCAGAGGAAAGAAGTGCCTCCAATTGACTGCCTTGGTCGACTAATTGCTCACGCATCAGGAGCTTTTGATAGACATTATCCAGAATCTCATCTTCAGGTATCGGAGCTGGCTCAATATGAATATCAATGTCGAAGACGCCAAAGTTCTCCTTGAGCATATCCTCTACCTGGTCAGCGATTTCGTGGCTTTCAAAGACAGAGAGGTCAGGGTTCATTTCCAGTATAATATCCAAATAGATATTGCTACCATAGGTCCGACCACGCTGGGACTTGACGCGTGTGATTTTAGGGATTTCCAGAATAGCGCGCTTGTAATCGTCTAAAAGGTCCTGATCAAAGCCATCTGACAGGCTGAAAGAGGACTCTATAAAGATATCATAGGCTGTTTTTAGAATGAAAAACGTAATAACGATGGCTGCTAGCTTATCAACGATAGGGAATTTCAGGGAGCTGGCAATAATGGCAACAGAAGTGCCCAGAGAAGTGATAGCATCCGAGAGATTGTCCTTGGCAGCCGCATCCAGAGCTTTGGATCTTACCCTTTTAGCTAGGTTTTTATTGTAAAGATAAACGCCAAACATGATGATAGCCGACACAATTCCGACAACAGCCCCCACGGGATCAATCAAGGTTTCTTCCTTGTTAATGATTTTTTGAGCCGTATCAATGAGGACATTGAAGCCGACAAAAAACATGATGAAAGAGGTAATCAGACTGGCCAGATCTTCAATCTTCCAATGGCCGAAGCGGTGATCCTTATCCGCTGGTTTTCGTGCCATGCGCAGGCCGATTAGGACTGCTAGATTGGCAACGATATCGGAGACGTTGTTGAAACCATCCGCCGTCAAACTGGAGGATGTCAGTGCTGCACCTGCAATGATTTTTGTAACGGATAGGCCAATGTAGGTAGCAATTGCTAGGAGGGCGCCTCGTTCGGCAAGTTTGAGATTGTCGCTTGGATGATTGTTCATGGTTGCCCCTTTCTAAACTATTATTATAACTTTTTCACACTTGGATTTCAAATGAGGTAGTTGCCTTTTCGATAACAAATTCGCTCGAATTTTGATATAATGGAAGCATTGATTTTCAGTTTGATGTTATATTGAAAGGATAGAAGATGAATCCCTTATTAAACGGTATGAATGACCGTCAGGCCGAAGCGGTCCAGACGACAGAAGGCCCCTTGTTGATTATGGCGGGGGCTGGTTCGGGAAAGACTCGTGTCCTGACCCACCGCATCGCCTATTTGATTGATGAGAAGATGGTTAATCCTTGGAATATCCTAGCCATTACCTTTACCAATAAAGCGGCGCGGGAGATGAAAGAACGAGCAGCCACACTCAATCCAGCCACCCAAGATTGCTTAATCGCCACCTTCCACTCCATGTGTGTGCGCATTTTGCGACGAGAAGCAGATCATATCGGCTACAATCGCAACTTCACCATTGTTGATCCGGGCGAGCAGCGGACTCTGATGAATCGGATTTTCAAAAATCTCAATCTGGATCCTAAAAAGTGGAATGAGCGCGCCATTCTAGGTACGATTTCCAATGCTAAGAACGATCTGATTGACGAGGTGGCCTATGCAAATATGGCTGGTGATATGTACACAGAGATTGTAGCCAAGTGCTATACGGCCTATCAAAAGGAATTGCGTCAGTCCGAAGCTATGGATTTTGACGATTTGATTATGCTGACTTTGCGCCTTTTTGACCAAAATCCTGACGTCCTGACCTACTACCAACAACGTTACCAGTACATCCATGTGGACGAGTATCAGGATACCAACCATGCCCAGTACCAGCTGGTCAAGCTCTTGGCTTCCCGCTTTAAGAATATCTGCGTGGTCGGAGATGCTGACCAGTCTATCTATGGCTGGCGGGGAGCCGATATGCAGAATATCCTGGACTTTGAAAAGGATTACCCAGAAGCCAAGGTAGTCTTGCTTGAGGAAAACTATCGCTCGACTAAAACCATCCTTCAGGCGGCTAATGAGGTCATCCGAAACAACCGCAACCGCCGTCCTAAAAATCTCTGGACTCAAAACGAAGACGGTGAGGAAATTGTTTACTATCGGGCTAATGACGAACAGGACGAAGCTCTCTTTGTCGCTCGGACTATTGATCAGCTGAGCCGAGAAGGCTACAGTCATAGGGATTTTGCGGTCCTTTACCGGACCAATGCTCAGTCACGGACGGTGGAGGAAGCCCTGCTCAAGGCCAATATTCCTTATACTATGGTGGGCGGCACCAAGTTCTACAGCCGCAAGGAAATCCGTGATGTTATTTCTTACCTCAATCTCATAGCTAATCCTAGCGACAATATTAGCTATGAGCGCGTGGTCAATGAGCCCAAACGTGGTGTCGGGCCGGGTACGGTGGAGAAGATCCGGAATTTTGCGGCCAGTCAAGAAATCTCTTTGCTGGAGGCGTCAGCTAATATCATGCTGTCACCAGTCAAGGGCAAGGCGGCTCAGGCAGTTTATGAGTTTGCCAATCTGATACTCGACTTGCGGGATCGTTTGGATGACTATAGTGTGACTGAGCTAGTTGAGCTTGTTCTGAAAAAGACAGGTTACTCAGTCGCCTTGGCAGCTCAGGCCACTCTGGAAAGTCAGGCTCGGATTGAAAATATCGAGGAATTCCTGTCTGTCACCAAGAATTTCGATGAACATCCAGATAATCCCGCTGACGAATCCGGC
>NZ_KQ969062.1:948383-992113 GCF_001578775.1 Streptococcus cristatus
AATCCCGCTGACGAATCCGGCCTGGACAAGCTGGGGCGCTTCCTCAATGACCTGGCCCTCATCGCCGATACCGATGACGGAGATTATGAGAGCTCTGAAGTGACCCTCATGACCCTGCATGCGGCCAAGGGCCTGGAGTTTCCCGTGGTCTTTCTGATCGGCATGGAGGAGAATGTCTTTCCGCTCAGCCGGGCAGCAGAAAATGAGGACGAGCTGGAAGAAGAGCGCCGTCTGGCTTATGTGGGCATTACCCGGGCGGAGAAGGTTCTCTTTCTGACCAATGCCAATTCCCGCCTGCTTTACGGGAAAACCAATTATAATCATCCAACGCGTTTCATTAAGGAAATCAGCTCAGACCTGCTGGACTACCAAGGTCTGGCCCGGCCGGCCAATACTGCCTATAAGGTCAGCTACAGCAATAGCGACACCCGTCAGTTTGGCCGGGGCATGAGTCTGGCCCAGGCTCTGCAGGAGCGCAAACGCCAGGCCGCTCCCAGCTCTATCTCTACTGGGAGTCTGCCCTTCGGCAAGGCCAGCCAGGCGGACAGCCCTGCTGAAGATTGGGCCATCGGCGATATTGCCCGCCATAAGAAATGGGGGGACGGAACCGTCCTGTCTGTGTCCGGCAGCGGATCCAGTCAGGAGCTGAAAATCAACTTCCCAGAAGTCGGGCTCAAGAAAGTCTTAGCCAGCATTGCCCCCATTGAGAAGAAGTCATGATGAAGTATTCTATCGAAGCTTGGATTTTTGCCCCCAGAGAAAGACAAATCCTGCTTTTGCAGGTTGAAGAAGATGGGCTGTCCTTTTGGCAGCCTATAACCGGCGGCATAGAAAAAGACGAAACGGCAGCTGCAGCCTGCCAGCGGGAGATTCTGGAGGAGACCGGTCTGGAAATGGCCCGGTCAGAACTTCAGCCTCTGGGGCATTACACGGTAGAAATTGATAAAAATCTAAGCATTCACAAAAGTCTTTTCCTAGCTAGGACCCAAAAGAAGGATATTCTGATCTCAGATGAGCACACCGATTTCCAGTGGATTGATCTGGCACAAGTCCCTTCTCAGCTCTACTGGCCCAGCAATCAAGCGACTTTTGAGATTATATCTGAGAAGCTATAAGATATAGCTTCTCTTTATTTCTTCTGATAAGGAAATTCTATTAGTCAAGCGAGATGTTTAGTGGTAGACTTATCACACAACTATAGTGAGGTGACCTTATGACACGTGAATTCAAATTTGAAACCCTGCAGCTTCATGCCGGACAGACAGTTGACCCGACAACCAAGTCGCGGGCTCTGCCTATTTACCAGACAACTTCCTACGTGTTTGACGATACTCAGGAGGGAGAAGATCTTTTTGCCCTGCGCAAACCGGACAATATCTACACTTGGATTACCAATCCGCCCCTGTCTGCTTTTGAGGAGCGGATTGCGGCTTTGGAGGGTGGGGTGGAGCTCTAGCGACAGCTTCTGGTATGGCGGCCCTTACCTATACTATTCTAGTCTTGGCGCATGCTGGCGACCATGTAGTGGCAGTCTCCACCATCTACGGCGGCACCTTTAATCTGCTCAAGGAAACCCTGCCTCGCTATGGCATTACCACAACTTTTGTCGATATTGAAAATCTGGCTGAAGTAGAAGCTGCCATTCAGGATAATACCAAGCTGGTTCTAATTGAAAGTTTAGGAAATCCTTTGATTAATATCCCTGACTTTGATGCTTTGGCAGAGCTGGTTCATGCTCATAAAATTCCGCTGATTTCCGACAATACCTTTGCTACCCCATATCTGATCAATGTTTTTTCACATGGAGTGGACATTGCGATACATTCTGCGACCAAGTTTATCGGCGGCCATGGAACCAGTATCGGTGGTGTGATTGTGGACAGCGGTCGTTTCGACTGGGAAGCATCTGGCAAGTTTCCGCAGTTTGTTGATCAAGACCCGAGCTATCATGATATCAGTTATACGCGCGATGTCGGAGCAGCAGCCTTTGTTACTGCTGTCCGGACCCAACTCCTACGCGATACCGATGCGGCCCTGTCCCCTTTCAATGCCTTTCTCTTCCTGCAGGGCTTGGGAACCCTGTCCCTGCGCGTGGAGCGCCATGTCTCCAATGCGGAGAAAATTGTGGACTTCCTGGTCCAGCATCCAAAGGTGGAGCAGGTCAATTATCCCATGCTTGCCGACAGTCCTTATCATGCTTTGGCAGAAAAATATTTTCCTAAAGGCGTGGGCTCTATCTTCACCTTTAATGTCAAAGGTGGGGAGAAAGAGGCTCGTAAAGTTATTGATAGCCTAGAGATTTTCTCCGATTTGGCCAATGTAGCTGATGCTAAGTCCCTGGTCGTCCATCCAGCTACAACAACTCATGGTCAGATGTCGCCAGAGGCTCAGCTAGCAGCAGGCATTACACCAAATCAAATTCGTCTCTCTATCGGCTTGGAAAATGTGGATGACTTGATAGAGGATTTGAGAATAGCCTTGGAATCTATCTAATTTTCAAGGCCTCTAGACTGAGCAAATAAGATTAAAACTAGGTTTTCGCCTAGTTTTTTGTTATAATGAAAGGTAATAAAAATAGCAGGTAATCAAAATGACAATTTCAGTTATTGTTCCGTGCTTCAATGAAGAAGAAACTATCCCTCTGTTTCATGAAGCTATGGAAGCGGTGAAATATCAAATCCGTGACCAGTTCGAATATATTTTTGTCAATGACGGATCGACGGACCAAACCTTGGCTGTTTTGCGTGAGCTCAGTAGCCGCTGTGCAGATGTGCACTATCTGTCCTTTTCTCGTAATTTCGGAAAAGAAGCTGCCCTCTATGCTGGTTTGCAAGAGGCGAGCGGGGATTTTGTTACGGTCATGGATGTAGATTTGCAGGATCCGCCTGAGCTCCTGATTGAGATGACAGCCATGCTGGACTCGAATCCTGAGCTGGACTGTGTGGGGACCCGTCGCACTACTCGTGAGGGAGAGCCACCTATCCGAAGTTTTTTTGCCAATTTGTTCTATAAGCTGATTAACAAGATTAGTCAGGTAGAGATGGTAGATGGTGCGCGTGACTTCCGACTGATGCGCCGCCCAATGGTAGACGCTATCCTAGAAGTTTCAGAGTACAATCGCTTCTCCAAGGGTATTTTTGCCTGGGTTGGCTTCAATACCGAGTACTTGGAATACAAAAATGTCGAACGAGTGGCTGGCAAGACTTCTTGGAATTTCTGGTCTCTTTTCAACTATTCTTTGGAAGGCATCGTCAATTTCTCTGATGCGCCGCTCAACATCGCCTTTTTAGGAGGTATCCTGTCTTGGATTTTAGCCTTTATCCTGATGGCGGTAATTATTATCCGTACCTTGGTTTTTGGTGATCCGACATCTGGCTGGCCGTCCCTCATGACCGTCATCCTCCTTCTCGGAGGTTTCCAATTGTTGACCATAGGTATATTGGGCAAGTACATCGGCAAAATCTTCATGGAAACCAAGAAACGCCCGATTTATGTGATTAAGGAGAAGAGTAAGTGAGTCTTTGAGAGAGTTTTTGAGCTTAAGTGACTCTTATTTAGCTGAGGAGAGATTGTGAAAAATAAAAAAGTTAATATTGTCTTATGCTTATCTTCGTTTATTTATGCGATACAGTTTTACATCAATAATAAAATCACCCCAGTAGGAGACCAAACAGCATTTTTAGAATATGCTAGGGAATTTCATTACAATTATTTATTCTTTGGGATTGATCGATATTTTACTTGGAGCAGTAGACTGCTCATTGAGTCAGCCACCTTATTATTTTCCGTTCACGAAAAGATGTTTATAGCAGCAGCCTTTCTGGCAACATTGCTTTTGGTCTATGCTTTAAGGAAGTTAACCTCTTCCCTGCCTTGGCTGCCAGCTTTACTTATTTTTATATTCCTTCCGGCAACTGAATTTTTAAGCGCGGGCTCTATTCCGACCTATGTCAATTACATTTTCCCTGCCTCCTTGTTGCTTTTTGCACTTTTTTTCAGAGAATCTAAAAATATTTGGATTAATATGGCTAGCCTTTTGTGCTTTTTAGTTGCTATCATGCAAGAACAATTAGCCGTCTACGCTTTTTTGTGGCTTCTGTTTGAAACTGTCCTTGCGAAGAAAGATGAAAAACCTTTACTGGTTAATCTATACTATTTGGCACTGAGCGCTTTAGGAATCACATCAGCCAAGCTGTCTCCGGGGAATGCTCTGCGTTTGGAAAAGAACATTGTCAGTTGGTTCCCCAACTTTCCGAACTTGAATATCTTCCAAAAGCTTGGGCTTGGCTTTCTGGAGACAGGGGATAATCTGTTTTCCACGTCCTTTGCCTTTGTGATGGTCTTCTTGCTTGTGCTCTTTGTTTATGCTCTTCACAAGAAAAATATAACGGCCGTAGCACTGAGCGGTTTTGTCATGTTCAATATTTTTTCGCAAAAAATGGGCTGGAATACTATTTTTGGTACCTTAACAGGTATCAGTAAAGCTGCCAGAGAATCAGGGACATTTTCTTTTAATATTACTTATCTGAGCGCGGTCGCTTTTTATGGCTTGCTGCTATTAATGATTCTTTACGCTTTATGGCTTGTAGTTTCAGATTTTAGAGAAAAACTATGGCTGACCTATTTATTTGTAATTGGCCTCATTGGGCGCATGGTCATTTCATTATCTCCAACTCTCTATGCTTCAAGCACTCGAACCTTTTTGCCTCTGATGATAAGTCTATTCATTATTACTTGCAGAATGTTGTATAACTTATATACGGAGTATCAAAGGGAATAAGAAACTATTCTTTAGTGTTCCAACTGAAGAGATTTTCCGATAATGATTCGATCGAGCAGATTTTTTCTGCTTTTTTTGGTATAATAAATTCATCGAATTTTTATGATCTGAAAGGAAGAACAAATGATTTTAATTACAGGTGCGAATGGACAATTGGGCACAGAGCTCCGCTATCTTTTAGATGAGCGCAATGAGGAGTATGTAGCGGTTGACGTGGCAGAAATGGACATTACCAATGCCCAAATGGTGGACAAGGTCTTTGCGGAAGTCAAGCCAAGCTTGGTTTATCACTGCGCAGCCTATACGGCAGTGGATGCAGCAGAAGACGAGGGCAAGGAGCTGGACTATGCCATCAATGTGACCGGGACCGAAAATGTGGCAAAAGCTACAGAAGCACACGGAGCAACCATGGTCTACATCTCAACAGACTATGTCTTTGACGGACAAAAGCCTGTCGGAGAGGAATGGGAAGTAGACGATCGACCGGATCCGCAGACTGAGTATGGTCGTACCAAGCGCATGGGTGAGGAGCTGGTTGAGAAATATTCCAGCCGTTTCTATATTATCCGTACTGCTTGGGTCTTTGGGAACTACGGTAAAAACTTTGTCTTTACCATGCAAAATCTTGCTAAGACGCACAAAACTCTGACCGTAGTCAATGACCAGCATGGCCGTCCGACTTGGACTCGTACGCTGGCTGAATTTATGACCTATCTGGCTGAAAATCAAAAGGAATTTGGTTATTACCATCTGTCTAATGATGCGGCTGAGGACATGACGTGGTATGACTTTGCAGTAGAAATTCTCAAAGATACGGATGTGGAAGTCCAGCCAGTTGATTCTAGCAAATTCCCAGCTAAGGCTAAGCGACCTTTCAACTCAACTATGAGTTTGGCCAAGGCCAAGGCTACAGGCTTTGTCATTCCGACTTGGCAGGATGCTTTGAAAGAGTTTTACAAGCAGGAAGTAAGAAAATAAACATTGAGCAACCTTGCGGTTGCTTTTTTTAAGGGGAATTTATGGTATAATTGGGTATAGTTTTATTTACATTGAAAGAGAGTTCTATCAAATTGAAAGTACGATCATTGCCAAAAATTTTCTTTTGGAATATGCTCGGGAGTTTATCTTCAGCAGCTGTATCTGTTATTTTATTATTTATAGTTACTCGCACCTTATCTAGTGAATCAGCTGATCTTTATAGCTTTGCTTACGCAATTGCAAATTTGCTAGTTATTGTTGCAGGGTTTCAAGTCCGAGATTTTCAAGCAACGGATATTAAAGAAAAATATTCTTTTGATGCATATTTGACTACTAGATTTCTAACTAATATTTTAATGATACTAATTTTGTTAGGCTATTTAATTTTAAATCCTTCGACTTATGAAAATTTTTGGATTATATTTTGGGTATCCTTTTTTAGAGTTAGTGAGGCGCTTTCGGATGTATTTCAAGGATTATTCCAGCAGAAAGAACGATTGGATTTAGCTGGCCAATCATTATTTTTTAGAAATATAATTTCAACAATAACATTCGCTGTTCTGTTAATATTTTCTAAAAATCTTCTTTTATCTATTGTTTTTCAAACACTCACCTCTTTCATTGTAGTTCTTTTTTTTGATTTTCCAAAATCTAAGTTGTTTCATCGTATTAATATCTCTACAGTAAAATTCAAAGATATTTATAGTATTTTAAAGGACTGCTTACCTTTATTTATAAATGCTTTTCTATTAGTTTCGATCTATAACCAACCTAAGTATGCATTAAACGATATTTTTAATAGGGGATTGATTGAAGCGGGAGTACAGAGAGACTTTAGTATTTTATTCACTCCAATTTTTGCAATGAATCTAATGATTGTTTTTTTACGTCCAATGATTACACAACTAGCAATTTTCAAGGAAGAGAATAAAATTTCTCATTTTATTACGTATAAAAATAATCTATTTAAGATTTTATGGGGAACAAGTATATTAATTTCTATTGTTGGAGCTCTTGTTGCCATACCTGTTTTAAATATTGTTTATGGAACCAAGCTGAATCAATATCAAATGAGTTTCTTTATATTGTTGCTAGGCGGCATTGCTAGTACGTTTTCTACAGTATGTGATAATATTTTAACTGTTTTTAGAAAACATCATTATTTAGTCATTTCATTCTTAGCGGGATATCTTGTATCCATTCTTACAGCTGAGCCACTGGTATCCCAATACGGAATTTTTGGAGCCTCTTTGTCTTTCCTTATCTCTATGATTGCTTGGTTGAGTGTCTCGCTAATTATTTATTTTATGACGAATCCATATACTTTTTTGAGAAGGAAAAAATAAGAAACTTATGAAATTTTCAATTATTATACCTGCCTATAATGTAGCGGATTATTTAGAAAAATGTGTTAAAAGTGTCTTAATTCAAGAATTTAAAGATTATGAAATTTTAATCATAAATGATGGTTCAACTGACACTACTGCAATAGTCGCTGATAAATTGTCTGCGGAGAATACCAATAAAGTAAGGGTGTTAAATCAAAAAAATGGTGGAGCTTCAAAAGCAAGAAATACAGGTATTGAGTCTGCTCGGGGAGAGTACTTATTGTTTTTAGATGGTGATGACTTTTGGAGTGATCAACACTTTTTGAATCAACTTGATGAAATAACTACAGAATGCATTGATGATGTTATCGTTTTTGGCTACAGTTATTTTTATGATGATAGAATTTTAGATTTCCCTATATCTATGTTTGAGGAAAATATTTTAAAAGCTACTTGCTTTGGAATATTTAATGGTCCAAATTGGAATAAGTGTGTATCGAAAAAATTATTTCGAAACGGCTTGAAATTTCCAGAAGGAATGGTATCTGAGGATAGTTTATATTGTTCTCGGATCTTAAAAATGACAAAGAAATTTTCAATTCTTAATAGTACTCAATACATGTATCGACAGAACCGCAAAGGAAGTTTGACTAATGTCGTGAAAGAAAAAAATGTTCAAGATACTCTTGAAGGAATCAGGATGGGACTTTCTGACTTGAAAAACTATTCAGTTGAAATTCAAAAAGCTTTAAATATCTATTTTGCAATCTCATATATCTCTATATTACCTTATGTAAATCAATACATTGATAATTTTAAAATTAAAGAGTTGCTTTATCAGTATAAGTATTTGCTAAAGTATGCAAAGTATATAGAGAACCGCGTATTTAAATTAACAGGTCTATTAGCCAATTTATTGGGGATAAAATTTTCAATAAAACTATTTCCTGTTTTATTGAAGTTTTATAAATAGAGTGGATTAGTTATGAAAGGGAAAATATGTCTAAACCAGCTATTTCAGTTATTATTCCAGTTTATAATGCACAAGACGGGATTAAACGCTGTGTAGATTCTCTTTTGAATCAATCATTTAAGAATTTTGAAATTATTCTTCTGAACGATGGTTCGAAAGATAATTCTTTAAAGATTCTAAAAGAATATGAATCAAAGTATGGTTTTATAAGAGTAATTGATAAACAAAATGAAGGAGTTGCAGTAACTAGAAATAAGGGGATTCTTCTAGCTGAGGGAGAATATACTATGTTCATGGATAATGATGATTTTGTTGATAGTGATTATATTGAAACTTTTTATCAGGCTATCCATGAGAAAAATCTAGACTTGGTTATTGGTGGATACAAACGTGTCAATCAGGATAACCAAATTATCTTTAGCCAAGATATACAGCAGTCAGAGTGGTCCAAGTATATTATAATGGCTCCCTGGGCCAAAATTTACCGGACGGAGTTCTTGAAAACGAACAATCTAGAATTTTTTGACTATGGTATAGGAGAAGATATCATTTTTAACCTAGCTGCCTATAAGGCAACAGACAAAATAGGTTTGTTAGATTATAAAGGATATAATTGGTATTACAATAGTCAGAGTATTTCTAATACTTCTCAGAGAGGTTTCTCTCCTAAAATTGATATTTTAGTTCTTTTTTCAAAAATATTTGAGCTGGGTAAGCCATCTGAGCTAGAAGTATATTACTTGAAAAGATATTATGTTTGGTATTTGCTTTTTTCTGGGAGAACCTCATCCAATCAGGAGTTTATTCATCAGTATATTAGGATTAAGGAATGGTTAAAAGAGAATAAACTCATCAGTACGATCTCTCCCTTGTCTAAGAAGGTTCAGGGCGAAAGATTTCAGACTAAAATTTCACTTATTGTTTTTTTGAGCTTAGAGAAGTTAAGGTTAGTTCCATTATTTGCTAAAATTTATTGTAAAGGGAAGAAAGATAATTGAAAGTTTTAATGATAATTCCGGCTTATAATGAGGAAGAAAGTATTTTAAATACGGTTATGAGCATTGTAGAATATCGGAAGAAAGTTGATTTTGACTTAGACTACGTAGTTATCAATGATGGGTCAGTTGACAGAACTAAGGAGATTTTGGACAGCCATCATCTGAATGCTATTCATTTGGTTATGAATTTAGGGATTGGTGGAGCTGTTCAGACGGGCTATAAGTATGCTCTTGAGAAGAATTATGATGTGGCCGTACAGTTTGATGGAGATGGTCAGCATGATATTGAGTCGCTGGATGCTTTGCTGGAGCCTATTCGTCGTCAGCAGGCTGATTTGGTTGTTGGTTCTCGTTTTATCGGTGACAAGTCTTCGGAATTTCAGACGACTTTTATGCGGCGTTTTGGCATTACCATTATTTCAGCTTTTATTAAATTAACAACTGGCAAAAGGATTCTGGATACCACATCAGGCTATCGTTTGGCCAATCAAGACATTATTAGACAATTCGCTGAGCGCTATCCTATAAAATATCCTGAGCCAGAATCAATCGTCCATATCTTGAAGCGGAAATATAAAGTGGTGGAAGCACCAGCCAATATGTTTGAACGTTCAGGAGGAGTCTCTTCGATTACTCCGATTAAGTCCATTCGCTATATGATTGAAGTTTGCTCTTCGATCTTGATTGCTGCTTTTATGAAAGAGAGTGAATAATGTCCATTTTGTCTATTGTTATGCTAGTGGCTTCAGTCCTATTCCTGTATTTTGTCTTTCGGAATATCAATCAAAACAATATTTTGTTTGAGCAAGCCTTTATGTGGATTATTATTGGCTTTGTACTGATTGTTATTTCTATTTTTGATTGGATTCCCGTTTCGATTGCCAAATTGTTAGGCTTTGAGTTGACCTCAAACTTTGTCATGTCCTTGGCCATCTTTTTCCTGCTGGTTATTGTTTTTTTACATACTATTTCCATTTCCAAGCAAAAGGAACAAATCAAGCAGTTGGTGCAAGAACTGTCCATTATGAAGCAAAGAATGTCCAAGTTAGAGAGTGAAAAAGATGAAAAATAACCATACCTGGGTGATTTGCGCCTATGGCGAAAGTGAATTTTTAGAAGCTTGTATCCTGTCTTTGCAAGCTCAAACCTTGCCATCAAAGATTATCTGCTATAGCTCAACACCGTTGGATTCAATCAAGCAGTTGTGCCAGAAGTATGAAATTCCTTTTTATACGAAAGAAGGCGGTGGTATCGGTAAGGACTGGAACAATGCCCTTACCTTTGTTGAGACTTCTTATGCTACCATTGCTCATCAGGATGACTACTATGAGCCAACTTATTTAGAAGCAGTGATGCAGAAGATAGAGCAGTCTAAGGATATTCTCATTGCCTATACAGATTATTTTGAAGAGAAAAATGGAGTTAAAATTCCGGCTAATACCAATCTGAAAATCAAGACTCTCATGCTTAAAACCTTGAATATGATGCCATCCAGTCGTTTTTGGAGAAATCGGGTTCTAGCTTTTGGCAATCCCATTTCCTGTCCGGCGGTGACTTATAACTTAGAGGCATTAAGGGATTTTCGATTTGATGAGGAAATGCGCGTGAGTCTGGATTGGTACGCTTGGTACAAGATTAGCGCCTATAAGGGTAGCTTTGCTTATATTTCTGAGAAACTCATGTGCCACCGGATTCATGGAGAATCTGAAACAACCAAGACCATTTCAGATAATACTCGGACTAAAGAAGATTTGTTCATGTATCAGCTTTTCTGGCCTAAGTGGGTGGCTAATCTGATAAATAAAGCATACATGAAAAGTCAAGATGCTAACTCAAACTAATAGAGTTATTTACAAGGAAAGTATATGAAAGATTTAATATCTGTTGTTGTAACATGTTACAACCATCAAGACTACATTGAACAGTGTTTGCGCAGTATTTTTGAACAAACATATAAAAATATTGAGTTGTTGGTATTGGATGATGGGTCCACAGACAAGTCCGCCCAGATTATCCAAGAAACTTTGGTAGATTCCCCTTTCCCGACGCGGTTTGAAAGCCATGAAAATATGGGGGTTGTTAAGACAAGAAACAAGGCTTTGCAGCAAATTCAGGGCACTTATTTTATTTTTGTGGATAGTGACGATTTTCTGGATTCAGACTTCATTGAGAGCTTCTATACAACCATGCTGCAAGAGGAGGCAGATATTGTCTATGGTGATTTGTACGACCCCGATAAAAAGGAATTTTACCTTAAATCACGGCCCTATGACAAGGTAGCTTTCTTAACGGAGAATTTTATTTCCAACTGTTCCCTCATTCGTCGCTCAATTGCTGATGGTATTTATTATGATGAAGCGCTGAATCGTGAAAAATTGGAAGACTATGATTTTCTTTTAAACTTAATTATCAATCAAGGTGCGAAACCTGTTTATGATGCAAATACAAAGCTGAATTATCGGGTCTTTGACAAAGAGTCAATCTCTAAACGAGATTCTACTCGATATCATTACGAAATCTATCTAAAAATCCTGCGTAAGTATATGAAACAGATACCAGATGAAGTTTATCAAGCTTTATCTGCAAATATCTACACTCTAGATAGCAGACTGAATGATTTAATTCAGCATATGAATCAGGTATCCGATTATATTCATGAGCTAAAGGAAAACTGGGAACGTGATAGTGAATTGATTTATCAATATCAGGATGACATTGAAGAATTACGTAACTCACTCTCATATCGCGTTGGGAATGCTATCGTCACTCCAATTAAGCAGGTAGGGCAGATTGTCAAAAATCCGCGGAATATCCGAACTGTCCTATCTCAAATGAAGCGTCAGTGCATTACCATAAAAAGAAACATCAAATCGCCCAAAAGCTATTATTATCGAGTTTTACGGAATTCTCAGCGAAAGCAGCTTCAACAAGTGACTGGCAATAAGTACCTAATCTACGTCATTTTTGAAGCAGAAGAGAATCTTCAGCGCTACAAGATCCTGTTTTTAGAGAAATTAGCAGCTTTAGTAGATGAAACATTGATTGTAGTAAATGGAGGATTGAAATCAGAGGATTTATCTACTTTGGAACAGTATGGCCAAGTTCTGGTAAGGGATAATACAGGTTACGATGCTGCGGCATTTAGGGAAGGTATTTTAACCATTGGTAAGGAAAAGTTGCAAACTTCTACTCAGCTTCTGTTAGTCAATGATACGAATATTGGTCCAATGAGAGATTTGAATGAAGTCTTCCAAACAATGGCGGATAGAAATCTTGATTTCTGGGGGATTTCCTTTGGTGAAGTACAGGAAGATGCAACAAATTTCAATCAATATGGCTATATCCCAGAGCATCTGCAATCTTATTTTCTAGTCATTGAGCCTTTATTACTTCGGTCAGAGGAATTTTTCGACTATTGGAACAACCTAACCGATACGGATTCACGCGATAAGGCTATTGGGAAACACGAAACAACTTTTACTAAGTATTTTGCAGATTTAGGTTATCGATATGATGCTTTGGTGTCTGAAAACAAAGACAGTGCTATGTATATTCATCCTTTGAGAATGCTCAGGGCTGGTAGTCCGTTGGTTAAATACACGTCATTACAAAATTATAATGCGCAACAATTCCGTTGGCAGGGATTGGAAAGACGAACAGAAATACCTGATTTGCTCAATTATGTACAAATGGAAACAGATTATCCAATTGAAATATTGGAAAACATTGTACAAAAATTCAAATCAATCTCCAGAGAACAATATATCTTGATTATAGATGGGGTTGAAAATATCATTCCGCAATGTACACGTTACCGAGTACTGAACAAAGCAGAACAGTTGCGAAAAAACGGTTTCACTGTCAAAGTAGTAAATGTATCAGAATTTGAGATTTCTCAGGCTCGATATGCAAGTCATATTATCATCTATCGGGCTCCATGGTCTTATCAACTTCAATTCTTGTGCGATACAGCTAAAAGAGATAAAAAACCAGTTTATTTTGGCATTGATGATTTGGTTTTTGATACAGTTTATACAGATCAGCTGAGCTATACTCAAGGGTTGTCAGATAAGGACAAGGGCAACTATGATGCTGGTGTCAAAAATTATGGCAAGATGTTAGCTGCCTGTGACGGAGCGATTACTTCGACTGTCCAACTGAAAGAAGAGCTGCTCAAATATAAAGATAAGGTGTTGCTGAACAGAAATCGAGCTTCCAGTGACTTGATTGAAATCAGTTCTCACTTTATCAAAGATTATGTTCAGCAGGATTCAAAAGTCAAGATTGGCTATTTTTCAGGTTCAATCAGTCACAATGAAAATTTTGAATTGATAAAACCAGCCATCCAATCCTTACTTGAAGTCTACAAGAATGTGGAGCTTCATGTCGTCGGATATTTGGATATTCCAGAGGATATGAAGCCGTATCAACAGCAGATCGTTGTACATGACTATGTGGACTGGAAGGATTTACCCCAGCTGATTAGTAGGGTAGATATCAATTTAGCGCCGCTGGTTGACTCGGTCTTTAACCGGGCTAAGTCTGAAATCAAATGGATGGAGGCTGCCTTAGTAAAAGTTCCTACAGTTGCTAGTCACATTGGAGCCTTCTCTGATATGGTAAAAGATGGGGAGACTGGAATTTTGGCTAAAGACGGGGAGTGGAAAGAAAAGTTAGAGTGTTTGATTCTTTCGTCTGACCTACGTCAGGAATTAGCGGAAAATGCCTATGATTTTGTTCTTGAAAACTGCAGTTTAGATAGTAAAGATGAAATGGTGAATGATTTTGAAAAGAAGTAAGACGATAAAAATAGAAAATATCTTTCTGGTCTTAGCGACGGTTTTTGTCATGACATTTATGGTGGTTCAACCGATCAATCGTGTTCCAGATGAAACGAATCACGCCCGCATGACTTGGGAGATTTTCCATAAGCCGACAGAGAAAACCTACAAGTGGATGGAAAATATCTCTTCGGAACCGCATGTTTATCCCAAAGAGTACAAGAAGCTTTTTACGGAAAAATTGGATTTATCTCAGGAAGAGTCTACTTTGGGGATTAATCTTAAGACTCTTTCCTTTTTACCGCAGCTAATTGGCATGACCTTGGGATCATTTATCTATCCATCAGTGGGAGTTATTATCATGATAGGGCGATTTTTTAATGGCCTAGCCTATATTTTGGGTGTTTACTTCCTGATTAAGTATTTTAAGTACGGCAAGAAGGCTCTCTTTTTCATTTCACTTCTGCCAATTATGGTTCAGCAGGCAGCTTCTCTCTCCTATGATGTAATGAACTATTTGGAGCTTATGCTAGTTATTGGTTTTTTCACTAATATTGCTTCCAGCAAGAAATTTACCAATAAGAATTTCATCCAGCTTTTGATTATATCTGTTGGACTCTTTGCAACCAAACTGAACAATGTCTTATTGCTAGGCTTACTTCCATTCATTGATTTTGAAATGGAAGGATTCTTAGCTGTTTTGAACAAGCCTTTTCTTGCGACCAAGGCATTTATCGGTCGTCATCGCTATGTTTTTTACAGTTTGGCTTTTGTTGCTGTTTTCTTAGCCTTGCATTTGCTTTTCCGTCATCAAGGAGGGATCTTCCACTACAGTAGGGTTCTGCTTAACACCTTGTTTAAACAGCGCATGAACGGTGACCTCAATACCATATTGACCATTGGTCTCTTTGGATTTTTGGGTAATTTCACCATTCAGTTGCCCCTGTGGCTAATCTTTCTTGATGTAGCAGTACTGACTATCATTTTCTTGCAGTCCAAGAAAGATTTTATGATGAAGTCCTATGCAACTGTCTCCGCTTATCTTTTCCTTTTGCAGGTCATTGCTGTTGTCACCATCATGTATCTAGAGTGGACTCCGATTGTTTTAGGAAAAGGTGCTCAGATATCCGTTGGAACTCAGGGCCGTTATTTTACGCCTTTCCTAATTCTCTTCTTACCCCTTCTTGCGAATATGGGCAAGCTAGAGATTCAGGAGCGGACAGTTAAAAACTTGCTTATAGGCACTTTGTCAGCTAACTTTTTAATTTCAATCTATTTAATGATTCCATTCTATTGGAATTGGTAAGGATAAGCTATGAAGAAAAATATTTTATTCATTTCGCCGACTGGAACTTTGGATAATGGGGCAGAGATTTCTATTTTCCATCTGATGAAGTATTTGGTTCAAGATGGCTACGACGTTATCAATGCGATACCAGATTATCATGTCCAAGTCCAGCAAGACTATATTTCTACTCTTGCAAAAGAAGGAATTAAAACCATTACTCTGCCATCCGTAAAATGGTGGTGGGAGGATGCACCAGGTGGTCTTCCCGGAACTCATGAAGAGAGGGTGAATTCTTACCAAGAAAATATTGCTGCGCTGAGAAAGTTAATGGTAGATAGCCATATTGACTTGGTCATTACAAATACAGTTAATATGTTTCAAGGAGCAGTAGCAGCAGCTTGTGAGGATATTCCGCATTTCTGGCTGATTCATGAATTTCCTGAGGGAGAATTTAGTTATTATAAAGAGAAAATTGATTTTGTGGATGAATATTCTAAGGAGATTTTTGCGGTAACAGGTTCTCTGCAAAAAAGACTAGCCCAGCTTCTCCCTCATAGAGAAATTCAGTCCTTTGCCCCGTTTACTGAGATTGAAGTTAAAAAGGAGCACAAACTTGCTGGAACTGAGTGTCGTATTCTGTCGGTTGGTCGTCTAACAGAGAGAAAAAATCAACTAGAACTCCTTCAAGCTTATGCACAACTCCCTCAGCCAAGACCAGAACTAGTCTTTATTGGGGCTTGGGACAATGAATATAAGAATAAGTGTGACTCCTATATAGCTGAACATCAGTTAGAAGATGTCCAGTTTTTAGGATATCGTGATAATCCTTGGGCTGAGGCAACAACGACCGATGTGGCAGTTTTTCCATCCGCTATGGAGACCTTTGGCCTAGTCTATATAGAATCCATTATGAATGGCCTGCCAACTATCCTATCAGATAATCCTGGCCATCTATCAGCTTATGAAATGTTCGAGGAGGGTCAACTCTATCCTACGGGAAATGTAGATGAATTAACAAATCAAATCCAGCAATGTTTAGAGAATTTCGAATACTTGAAGCAACGCTCTTTAGATAGCATAGAAAGAGTAAAGAATCTTTACAAGGTTTCCAGTGTTTATCGTGACATATTAGAGGCAATCGCTCATTCGGATATAAATAGTGGACATTCTTTGCGACATATAAAATTTTTATTTGAACCGCGTCCTTCCGCTTCACCAATAAGTACTCTCTTGAACAAAGTAAAGAGAAAAATAAGTTTTTTAAAAAATTAAAGAATGCTTTTAAGTGACAGTAGTTACTACGGATGCTATAAAAGTCGAATCAAACGATAATTTTGCTTAGGCGATATTATGCTTTGTTCGACTTTTTTCTCTGTAGCCCACAAATCACCAAGAAAATGATATAATAGACTAGATTGTAAATCTTTGAATAGAGGAAAAGCATGAGACATGTCTTCATCATCGGGAGTCGCGGACTTCCTGCTAAATATGGCGGATTTGAAACCTTTGTTGAAAAATTAGTAGAAAATAAGGTTTCTTCCCAAATCCAGTATCATGTAGCTTGTTTGTCGGATGATGAAGATTTTCATCATTTTGATTACAAGGGAGTGGATTGCTTCACCATTAAGGCTCCTAAGTTGGGGCCGGCTCGGGTGATTGCCTATGATATGATGGCCATCAATTATTCCTTAAAGCTAGTGCAAGAGCAGCAGATTAAGCGTCCAATTTTTTATATTTTAGGTAATACGATTGGAGCCTTTGTGGCACCTTTTGCGCATAAAATTCATAAAGCAGGCGGGACTTTCTTTATTAATCCAGATGGTCTTGAATGGAAGCGGGCTAAGTGGCCTAAGCCGGTTCAAGCCTATCTTAAATATTCTGAGAAGCTTATGACTAAGCATGCTGATCTGGTCATTGCGGACAACCAAGGCATTGAAAGTTATATAAAACAATCCTATCCTTGGTCTAAGACGGCTTTCATTGCTTATGGGACAGATCTCCAGCTATCGTCTCTTGACTCTCAGGATGCTCGCGTGCGTGATTTTTTTGAGAAATGGCAGAGCAGAGAAAAGGAATATTATTTGATTGTTGGACGTTTTGTGCCAGAAAACAACTACGAGACCATCATTCGGGAATTTATGAAATCCAAGACCCAACGTGACTTGCTAATTATTTGCAATCATGAGGGAAATCCTTATTATGAAGAGCTTAAGCAAAAAACGGGTTTTGATAAGGATTCTCGGATTAAGTTTGTCGGGACTGTTTATGATCAGGAACTGCTCAAATATATCCGCAATCAAGCTTTTGCCTACTTGCATGGACACGAAGTCGGTGGAACTAATCCCGGGCTTCTGGAAGCTCTGGCTCAGACTGATGCCAATTTAGTTTTGGATGTGGACTTCAATCATCAAGTAGCCCAAGAAACAGCTTTGTATTGGCAAAAAGAAGAGGGGCAGTTGGCCCAGCTGATTGACCGAGTAGATGCTCAAACAGCCTTTTCTGAGCTAGGTCAGGCGGCCAAAGAAAATATGAAAGAAAACTACACCTGGGAAAAAATTGTAGGTGAATACGAGGAGCTATTTTTATCATGAAAGTGACTATTCTTCTGTCTACCTATAATGGGGAGCAGTTTCTGGCAGAACAGATTGAAAGTATTCAAGCCCAAACTTATAAGGACTGGCAGCTCTTGATTCGAGATGATGGTTCTAGTGATGGAACACGAGCGATTATTGAGGACTTTTGCCGTCAGGATGACCGAATTTTCTTTATCAATCCGGAAGAAGTTCAAAATTTGGGTGTCATTAAGAGTTTTTATAGCCTGCTTAAATATCAGGATTCGGATGTTTACTTTTTTAGTGATCAGGATGATGTCTGGTTGCCGGATAAGTTGGCGATTCAGTTGGCGGCAGCAGAAAACTATGATGTTTCCGTACCTTTGTTGGTTTATATGGATTTAAAAGTGGTGGATCAGGAGCTAAATGTTGTTCACGAAAGTATGATTCGAACGCAGTCTGATCATGCCAATACAAAATTGATTCAGGAACTGACGGAAAATACGGTGACAGGTGGTGTTTCGATGATCAACCGTGCTCTGGCTGATTTGTGGACAGGGCAGGAGGAGCATGAATTGCTCATGCACGATTGGTATCTGGGTTTGTTGGCTTCGGCTTTTGGGCAACTCGTTTATCTGGATCAGCCAGGTGAGCTCTATCGCCAGCATTCGAATAATGTATTGGGAGCTCGAACCTTACGCAAGCGGATGAGGAACTGGATTCATCCTAGCCGTCTATTTGCTAAATATTGGAAATTGATAAAAGACAGTCAGACTCAGGCTCGCAACCTTCTCAGCCAGCCTTTGACCACTGAAAATAGAGAAATTATTGAACATTTTGTGACAATCATGGAAGCCCCTTTTGCAGAGCGACTGCGACGGATTCGAAAGTATTGCTACAGAAAAAATCGTGCCTTTCATACTTTGGTTTTCACGACGCTCATTCTTACAAAATTTGCTTATAAGGAGTAATATGCATGCTAGATTATTTTAGCCAAAAAAACTGGATTCTCTTGAGAGAATTGGTTAAAACAGATTTCAAATTGCGTTATCAAGGCAGTTTCATTGGGCACTTGTGGTCGATTTTAAAACCCTTAATGCTTTTTACCATTATGTATCTTGTTTTCGTTCGTTTCCTGCGTTTTGATGACGGAACACCTCATTATGCAGTATCGCTTCTCTTAGGGATGGTGACGTGGAACTTTTTCTCAGAAGCAACTAATATGGGCATGATGTCCATTGTTGCGCGAGGGGACTTACTACGAAAACTGAATTTTTCTAAATCAATTATCGTTTTTTCAGCTATCACTGGTGCAGCAATCAACTATGCTATCAATTTAATGGTTGTTTTTGCTTTTGCACTGATTAATGGCGTCTCAATCACCCTAGGATGGCTGGTTATTATCCCGCTTTTTCTAGAATTAGTTTTGATTTCGGCTGGCTTTGCCTTTATGTTGGCAACACTTTTTGTCAAATATCGTGATATTGGGCCCATTTGGGAAGTAGTGCTTCAGGCAGGCTTGTATGCGACACCGATTATTTATTCACTGACTTTTATTCTGAAGGGTGGGCATGTTTTAGTCGCTAAGCTGATGATGCTTAATCCAATGGCTCAGATTATTCAAGATCTTCGCCATTTTATCGTTTTTTCAGGCAGTACTCGAGGCTGGGATTTGATGGACCATTACTGGATTGCTCTGATTCCTTATTTATTGCCAGTAGTGATATTTGGGCTTGGATATTATATCTTTAATAAAAATGCTAAGAGATTTGCGGAGATTCTATAATGTCAAATAATATTGCAGTAAAAGTTGACCATGTCAGTAAGTTTTTTAAGCTGCCAACAGAGTCAACACAAAGTTTAAGAACAAGCCTAGTCAACCGTTTTCGAGGCATCAAGGGTTACAAAGAGCAGAACGTTCTTAAGGATATTTCCTTTGAAGTGGAAAAGGGAGATTTTTATGGAATTGTCGGCCGTAATGGTTCAGGAAAATCAACCCTTTTGAAAATCATTTCAGAGATTTATATTCCCGAAAAGGGAACAGTGACCATTGATGGCAAGCTAGTTTCCTTTATCGAGCTAGGTGTCGGCTTCAATCCAGAGCTGACCGGCCGCGAAAATGTCTACATGAATGGTGCCATGCTGGGCTTCTCAACTGAAGAAGTAGATGCCATGTATGACGACATCGTTGAATTTGCTGAGCTGGGTGAGTTTATGAATCAAAAACTCAAAAATTATTCTAGCGGGATGCAGGTTCGTTTAGCCTTTTCAGTTGCTATTAAGGCTCAAGGGGACATTCTGATTTTGGATGAGGTTCTGGCTGTTGGGGATGAAGCCTTTCAGCGCAAGTGTAATGATTATTTTATGGAACGGAAGCATTCGGGAAAGACAACGATTTTAGTAACTCACGATATGAATGCCGTCAAAAAGTATTGTAATAAAGCTGTTTTGATTGAAAACGGTTTAGTCAAAGTTGTCGGAAATCCAGATGATGTAGCTAACCAATACAGTTTAGACAATGCAACTGACACAAAAGCCATGAACGAAGATTTTGTCGCTGAAACGGAATCTGTCGCAGTTTCTGATTTAGAGGTTCGTCTACTAAGCTCTCCTCAGACAGCACCGACTGAAGAAATTGAATTTGAGATTAGCTATCAAGCCAATCAAGATATGCCAACCTACATAGCCTTTTCACTGACTGATATTGACCGCACGATTTGGTTATATAATGATAATTCAATGGATAATTTGACAGAAGGAACAGGCAAGAAGACATTTAAATACAAATGCCATCTTTCCCAAATTAATCATGCAAAATTGAAATTGCAGGTTTCTGTACGTGATGAAGAGAATCAGATTTTAGCCTTTGCAGATTCTAAGAATACTCCAGTCCTTATCATCAGCCGACGGGATCTTAAAGATGACGATACCTCTGCAAAAGACTCAGCAACGGGCTTAATTCAGCGTAATGGGGTCTGGGAAATCTCTCAATAAAATGATAAGGTGTTTTCATGGAACGAATATTACTCTATGTTCATTTTAATAAATACAAGCGCGTGAGTAATCATGTCTTCTACCAATTAGAACAGCTCAGGCCCCTGTTTTCCAAAATCCTTTTTATTTCAAATAGTCATATCGAAGAAGCAACTAAGAAAAAGTTACAAGACGAATTTGGAATAAGCAATTTGCTGGAACGGGACAATCAAGGCTATGATTTCGCGGCTTGGCGGGATGGAATGAGCGCCGTAGGTTTTGAAGAGCTCAAAAACTACGACTCTCTGACTCTGATGAATGATACTTGTTTTGGCCCGCTCTGGGATTTGGAGCCTATTTATAAGCGTTTTGAGGCGGATACTCAGGTTGATTTTTGGGGTATGACCAACTTTCGAAAAACAAAGTATTTTGAAGAACATTTGCAGAGCTATTTTGTTACCTTTAAGCAGCAGATATTGAGGGCAATTTCTTTTCAAGAATTTTGGACAAAAGTAAAAGATTTTACTGATGTTCAA
Source organism: Streptococcus cristatus (assembly GCF_001578775.1). Classification (GTDB taxonomy): domain Bacteria; phylum Bacillota; class Bacilli; order Lactobacillales; family Streptococcaceae; genus Streptococcus; species Streptococcus cristatus_A. Next base: position 969,571 of record NZ_KQ969062.1, read on the forward strand.
GATGTGATTGACCACTACGAGACGAAATTTACCCAATATTTTACAGGGGCAGGCTTTACCTATCAAGCTTTATTTGATACTCGTCTAGAAGAAGTAGCAGATTTAATTCATCCAGACTTTACTTATTATAAGCCTTTTACTATTCTTGAGAAAGAGGTTCCCTTTTTGAAAGTGAAAGCTATCAGTGGCAATCCTTTTTCTGCGAGGTATCTGCTGGAAGAAATCAAAGGGAGAACTTCTTATCCGGTTTCTTTAATTTCTGAGCATATATTTGATTATGTTGGTCCAGATGTACCCTGCCTGTTGCAGGATAAGCAGCTTTCGAAAGATGATAAGAATGACTCGCCAGAAAAGCCGGTAGCGCTTCATATTCATGTGACAGACCTTCAAGTCTTCGAGCAATTTAAAGAAAAATGGGAAGATCTTTCCCTACAATACCAATTTGTGGTGACGACAGCTGACGAAGAAATCTTTGCTCAGCTTTTGGGAATCATATCAAACCGCTATCAGGTTCTTCTAGGAAAAGAAGAAAATTCTATGCAGGCGATGCTTGAACAGAGCGACTTATTACAGAAATTTGCTTTCGTTGGGCATATTTCTACTGTAAATTTAGTAGATAGAATACCTCAGCTTGATAATGCGATGCGTAGAGAACTGATGGAGATGATGTTTGAAAATGCCAATGCTAGTATTAAAGCATTGGAACAAGATGGTAAGCTTGGTCTCGTTATCCCAGATCTTCCAAGTTTAGTCAGATATGGCTTGTTTGAGCAAAAAACATATCGGAAAGAAATGGCTACAATTTGGCAGGAGCTCCATTGCCAGAAAACTTTTGATTTTGAACAATATCCTGTTTTTACTAGGGTGTATGGCGGCTTTCTTTGGTTTAAGCCTTCTGCTCTGATTAGACTTTTTCAAAACGACTACCAGTTATCAGCTCAAACTGAACCTCAAGTTTTAGAAAGTTTATTGGTTTATTTAGCTTGGGATCAGGACTATGATTTTAAAATCATGTCTGGAACCCCATTGCCTGCTCTATTAGACTTACAAAGAGAAGCAGAACAATTAATCCAGCAGAAAGGGAAACTGGCTCATGAGAGCCTAGCAAAAAAAGTTAGAAGGTATTTATCGAATCTTTTTAAAAGTTAGATAATAGTTTCTGTAGAAAGAATAATGAAATTTTTAGTCAATTATTATAAGCAGATTTCCTATTTGCTTATCAGTTTTTTAGTTTTGGATACCATAGCTGTTGCGACTTTATTCTTATTTCAAGTAAATAAGGGTTTATATAATTATGCCAGCCTCGGTTTGGTTTTTCTCGTTTTAATAGCGGTTTTATTTGGTGTAGGTCAGATTGTTTCCCAACTGCTAAATCGAAAATTATTAGTTTGGTCTTTTCTCGTTTATGGAATCTACGCCCTGTTTTCTTATTTGCTGACGGTGACGCAGCATGTGAATGATTTTGATTTTAAAGCAGAGAATATTTTCAGTAATCACTTTGTAGAAGTTAACGGTTTACCTTACTTGCTGCTAATATTTTTATTTGCTTATCTCATTAACCGCTTTTCTTCTCTACAAAAATATCATTCCCGGAGCTTTCTAACTGTTGATGAATTTAATGTTGGTTTTCTAGAGATACTTTTCTTGTCCCAATCTTTTCTTCTCTTATCGCTAACAGATAGTAAGATGACCGCTATTTTTCAGCAACAGAGTTTGTTGATGAATTATCTTTCAGATAGCGGCTTTGAAATTTCTCAGGATTCGATTTTTAAGTTAATTGGTTTTATTATTTTACTCTTTTTCTTATTTTCGATTCCTAGCTTTTTAGCGGTAAAGGGTTTGATAGATATTTCGAGAAATAAAGGAAGCCTTTCAGTCGCAGTCTTAAGTAGCGCAGCTTTTTCTGTTATCTTTAACTACACTATCCAAAATAGTATTCGAGCGGATGTTTCTGTTTTAGAACTTCATTTATTTACTGGGGCAAGTCTCTTTCAGATAGCAGTCTTTTTTTCACTATTTATTTTTATCTATCTTGCTTTTAATCAAATTTTTCTACCCACAATTATCATATTGGCGATAGGTGTTAGTTCAACAATTGCCAGCAGCTTGAAATTTCAATATCGACAAGAACCAATTTTGCCAAGTGATATCAGCTGGCTAAAAGATCCTAAGCTTTTATTTGATTTTCTTGGTGGTAACTATGGAATCTACGCGATTGCTAGTGTGGTAGCTATTGGTCTTTTCTATTGGTTTTTCCGTAGGAAAATTTTACCTGGAAAAATAATCGCTATGGTAAAAATTCAACTTATTTCACTAGTTATTCCTATTGTTTTTTTCTTAGGTGTTTTACAGATATTCTATTCGAAAGAGAATGGCAAAGTTGCCGATAATATTCCAGTTTTATCTATTTTGAATAATTACCATGATTTGACTTGGTTTGGTAATACAGTTAATTCGCAAATGCGGTCTGTCTCTTTTGTTTGGTTTACTCAATTATCTGATAAGGCTATGATTCAGCCGGCGGGATATTCTAAAGAAAGAATTCAAGAATTAGAAAAGAAATATGGGGCACTAGCTGATTCTATCAATCAGGAACGTAAGCAGAAAATAGAAGAACAGACGGTCATTTATGTTCTTAGTGAGAGCTTTTCTGATCCAGCACGGATTTCTGGTGTATCTATGTCACAAAATCCGATTCCAAATATTCAGGAAATCATGTCTAATACTACCAGTGGGTTGATGCAATCAGATGGCTATGGTGGTGGAACTGCGAATATGGAATTCCAAACGCTGACCGGTTTACCGTTTTATAATCTATCACCCTCTGTCTCTGTCATTTATACAGAAGTTGTACCAAAGATGAACAAGCTTCCAGCAATCAGTGATTCCTATTCTTCTCAAAATCGTACAGTGATTCATTTAGCTTCACCAAGTAATTATTCCAGAAATATCATATACAAAGATCTGGGATATGATACCTTTATTCATTATGGAACTCAAGGATTACAGGGAGATCATATTGGTGGAAACTATAGTGATAAAACGACCTATAATCAAGTTCTAGACCGTCTAAAAACAGACCAAAGTCAATTTTTCTCAGTTATGACGATGCAAAACCACATGCCTTGGACGGAAGTTAATCCGATTTACATGTCTGCTAGTTACCCAGGTTTCACGGAGGCAGGAAATAAATCCTTATCCAGCTATGTAAGGATGCTTTACCACACAGACAATGCGACCAAGGAGTTTCTAGATAAGCTTTCTAAAATTGATAAAAAGATAACAGTAGTTTTTTATGGTGATCACTTGCCAGGTCTGTACCCTCAGTCAGCTTTTAAGGATCATCCCGAAAATCAATATTTGACCGATTACTTTATCTGGAGTAATTATGAGACACCTAAGTTGAACTATCCTTTGGTTAATTCTAGTGACTTTTCAGCCCTGCTGCTTGAGCAGACCAATTCGAAAGTATCTCCTTACTACGCTTTATTGACGGAGGTTCTCCATAAGGCTAGTGTGGACAAGAAGGCACTGGATTCATCAGCTCAGGAAATTGCAGATGATTTGAAATTGATCGAGTATGATATGGTTGGTGGAAAAGGATATCTTTCGAAGGATTTCTTTGCTGTACCAGCAAAATAGAAAATAGAATAGGTTTACCAATTCTATTTTTTATTATTTTATGCTAAACTAGTAGTAAGGGGGTGAAGATATGATAAAGATTTTTGGGAAAGTGCGCTATCATTGGCAACCAGAAATGTCAGTGTTAGTGATTTATTGGTCTTTGTCAGTCATTCCGATTTTTATAGGACTGGCCTTGATGTACGAAAGTTCCAGTGTTCCGACTCTTGTCCTCTTTTCATTCTTTTTGTTTATGGTCTTACTGGCTATCGGTGTACATAGATATTTCACGATTTATGATGACGGTATTTTGCGCATTATTACGGCAAATCCTTTCACGCCAATCAAGATTGATATTTCAACGATTGAGAAGCTAGAGGTGACAAAGACGTCTATCACCCTTCATTTTACAGGGAAGAGTCGTAGCAGGACCTTCTGTATGCGGAAGTGGCCAAAAAAATATTTTGTCAACGCCCTAGCTTTAAATGAGTATTTTAAAGGCGAAGTGGAATTAGTAGACAATCTGACTCTTCTAGATTATTTCGAGGTCTACTATGGCGACCAATCTAAGAAAAATTAGTCTTTTAGCAGAGCTCGGGTTGGACAGTTTTTAATAGCCTCGAGAATCTCAGGCTGACTATCAACCTCTTTTTCTAAGAGCTGGTCGTCTTGATAAAATTTGACAATGCCATTATCGTGATAATCAAAGAGATCTGAGTAGGTCTGGCAGAGTCCGCAAGCAATGCAACGTTCGGGAATGAGTGTAACTTTCATACTCATATTGTAATAAGATTTTTAGAAAAACTCAAGGAGGAAGTCATGGAAAAAGAACCATGGGAAGCAGATGTATATGATAATGGAGCAGAGAAATTGAATCGCAGAAAGAAAAGTCAGGCGAGTAAAGTTGATCGCTGGCTGACCATATTAGCAGCTATTTTTCTAGTAATGGTCATTGCTATGGCACTCTTTTTCGCCTACCTATCTACTGGTGGAAGTAATAAAAAGACTGTTATGGATGGGTTTTATGGCACTTCTAATGCAGCTGCATCTTCAAGTAGCAGTGCGGAACAACCAGCTCCATCAGAGCAACCAAGTGAATCAGAAGAAAAGCCAACTCAGTCTTCGGAAGGTACCTTGACTGTTCAGCCCGGTGAAGGAGAAGCTGCGATTGCAGCGCGTGCAGGTATCTCTATTGCAAAATTGGAGCAATTAAATCCGTCGCACATGTCTACTGGTTCTTGGTATGCCAACCCAGGTGATATTGTTAAGATTCAGTAGGAGCGGGTTATGAAACAGATTCAGATTGCGATTGATGGACCTGCTTCAAGTGGAAAATCCACTGTTGCAAAGATTATTGCTAAAGATTTTAATTATACCTATTTGGATACGGGTGCCATGTATCGCGCAGCCACTTATCTGGCTCTGCGAAATCATCTGACTGAAAATGATGCAGATAAGATCGTAACTTTGCTCGAGACTTATTCGGTTAGTTTTGGTCGTTCGGAGAGTGGTGAGCAGCTAGTGTTTGTAGGAGATGTTGATGTCACTCATCCGATTCGAGAAAATGAAGTAACCAATAATGTGTCGTGGGTATCAGCTATCCCGGAAGTGCGTGAAAAATTGGTTCATTTGCAGCAGTTGATTGCTGCACAGGGTGGTATCGTCATGGATGGCCGTGATATTGGGACGGTCGTCTTGCCAGATGCAGAATTGAAGATTTTTCTAGTTGCTTCAGTTGAGGAAAGAGCAGAGCGCCGCTACAAAGAGAATCTCGGAAAAGGGATTCCGACTGATTTGGAAACTCTCAAAAGAGAAATAGCGGAGCGGGACTACAAGGATAGTCATCGTGAAGTATCACCTTTGAAACCAGCGGCTGACTCCATTCATTTTGATACGACAGGCATTGGAATTGCAGAAGTTGTCAAATTTATTGAAGAAAAAGCGAAAAAAATTATTGACAAATAAAAAGAAACTTGGTATGATAGTGGAGTTGAGAAAAGCAGAAGTGAGAACTTCTCGCCTTGCGACTAACGTTGTCTGGCTCTACAGGATTCAGTTTCAGTGATGAAATACTATCATGTAGTGCGGGTTTGCGTTAGCAGGTCCGCACTTGTTTTTCTCGAAAAATAAAAAAAGAGGTGAAAACCATAGCAAAACAAGACTTATTCATCAATGATGAAATTCGTGTGCGTGAAGTTCGGTTGATCGGTCTTGACGGCGAACAATTAGGTATTAAACCGCTTAGCGAAGCGCAATCTCTTGCGGATGAAGCAAATGTCGATTTAGTCCTGATTCAGCCACAAGCTAAACCACCTGTTGCGAAAATTATGGACTATGGTAAGTTCAAGTTTGAGTATCAGAAAAAGCAGAAAGAACAACGTAAAAAACAAAGCGTTGTCACTGTGAAAGAAGTACGTCTCAGTCCTACCATTGATAAAGGGGACTTTGATACAAAACTTCGTAACGCACGCAAGTTCCTTGAAAAAGGAAACAAAGTTAAGGTATCCATTCGCTTTAAAGGCCGGATGATTACCCACAAAGAAATCGGGGCTAAGGTCTTGGCAGACTTTGCTGAAGCAACTCAAGATGTTGCAATTATTGAGCAAAAGCCTAAGATGGATGGACGTCAAATGTTCATGCAAATAGCACCGATTAGTGACAAAAAATAAACTGTCAAAAAGTTAGAAAAAGGAGATTTTATCATGCCAAAACAAAAAACACACCGCGCATCAGCTAAACGTTTCAAACGTACAGGTTCTGGTGGCTTGAAGCGTTTCCGTGCTTACACTTCTCACCGTTTCCACGGAAAAACTAAGAAACAACGTCGTCATCTTCGCAAAGCATCTATGGTGCATGCAGGAGATTTCAAACGTATCAAAGCAATGCTTACAGGTCTTAAATAAGAGATTTTGTAACAATTATCTAGGAAATATTTGGAGGAAATAAAACATGGCACGTGTTAAAGGTGGCGTTGTATCACGCAAACGTCGTAAACGTATTTTAAAATTAGCTAAAGGTTACTATGGAGCAAAACACATCTTGTTCCGTACTGCAAAAGAGCAAGTAATGAACTCTTACTACTATGCATACCGTGACCGTCGTCAGAAAAAACGTGACTTCCGTAAATTGTGGATCACTCGTATCAACGCGGCAGCTCGTTTGAACGGACTTTCATACTCACAATTGATGCATGGTTTGAAATTGGCTGAGATTGAAGTTAACCGTAAAATGTTGGCTGACTTGGCTGTTAACGATGCAGCAGCTTTCGCAGCTCTTGCAGATGCAGCTAAGGCTAAACTTGCTAAATAAGAATACAAAAAGAGGCTGGGACAAAAGTCCTAGCCTCTCAATTGTCTTTGGATTGTCGAGCAAGACGCAGTGGTTGAGTGGGCTCTACTACGCTGATTTCATCAGCTTTTACAGCCCTACTCAACTGTGCGGAGGTGGGACGACGAAATCGAATTCTAACGAATTACCGATTTCTGTCCCACTCTCTTTTTTCTTGTCAGGATGACAATCGCCAAGTGTTTTAGTATAATATAGTGAGAATGGATGGAGGACTGAATGATGATGTCAAATCGGCTAGCTTGGGATGAATACTTTGCAGCACAGGCACTTTTGATTGCCAATCGTTCGACCTGTAAGCGCGCCAAGGTCGGAGCGGTCTTAGTCAAGGACAATAAGGTTATATCGACCGGCTACAATGGCTCTGTTTCAGGAACTGAGCACTGTATTGATCATGAGTGTTTGGTCATCGATGGTCATTGCGTGCGAACCTTGCATGCAGAGGTCAATGCTATCTTGCAGGGAGCTGAGAGAGGCGTTCCTAAGGGATTTACGGCTTATGTGACTCATTTTCCTTGTTTAAACTGTACCAAGCAACTGCTTCAGGTTGGCTGCAAGCGCGTGGTCTATATCAACCAATATCGGATAGATGATTATGCTCAGTACCTTTACAAGGAAAAGGAAGTGGAACTGGTGCATTTGCCACTAGAAGATGTGAAAGAGGCCATTGCTCAGACAGAGTTGGTATAGTTTGCTTGAATATTTAGCACTAATAACCTACTTGGATCGAATAAATCTAAATGATAAAGTTATAGTTTTGAACTATAGCTTTTCCTTTGAAAATGATTCAGCATAATTCTAAAAATCATGATATAATAGAGAGGTTATATAGTCCCGATAAGATGGTAGGAAACTTCTATCAGTACTTTGTAACTCGCAAACAATGACGGCTCCAAAGTCACTCGTCATTCAACGGTTGCCGCTATATTGCGGTCATCCTATGCGCCTTACTAGCTACAGGAATAAAAAAATATCGTTTTTATTTGTTTCGCGTCGTAACTCATGGGCTAGATGATTTTAAATCATTTTGGAGTTTATTTACTTGTTTAATATTTTTTAAGGGGGGACATTTCTATGTCAGAACGTAAACTTTTCACGTCTGAGTCTGTATCGGAGGGACATCCCGATAAGATTGCAGACCAAATTTCCGATGCCATTTTGGATGCTATTTTAGCTCAGGATCCAGAGGCTCATGTTGCAGCTGAAACTGCTGTTTATACAGGCTCTGTCCATGTTTTTGGAGAAATTTCCACTACAGCCTATGTAGATATCAATCGGGTGGTTCGTGATACCATTGCAGAGATTGGCTACACCAATACAGAGTATGGCTTTTCTGCAGAGACAGTTGGCGTCCATCCATCTTTGGTGGAACAGTCGCCAGATATTGCTCAAGGGGTCAATGAAGCATTTGAGGTGCGAGGAAATACTCAAAAAGATCCGCTGGATTTGATTGGGGCTGGTGACCAAGGACTTATGTTTGGCTTTGCAGTGGATGAAACGCCAGAGCTCATGCCATTGCCTATTTCTCTCAGTCATAAACTGGTGCGTCGTTTGGCAGAACTGCGCAAATCAGGTGAATTGTCTTATCTGCGACCAGATGCCAAGTCTCAGGTTACGGTCGAATACGATGAAAATGATCGCCCAATTCGTGTAGATACGGTAGTTATTTCTACTCAGCATGATCCTGAAGTCAGTAATGAACAGATTCATCAGGACGTCATCCAAAAGGTGATTGCTCAGGTGATTCCAAGCGAATACTTAGATGGTCAGACCAAGGTCTTTATCAATCCTACTGGCCGCTTTGTTATCGGTGGCCCGCAAGGGGACTCTGGCTTGACAGGACGTAAGATTATTGTGGATACCTATGGTGGCTATTCTCGTCATGGTGGTGGTGCCTTCTCTGGTAAGGATGCAACCAAGGTCGATCGCTCTGCATCTTATGCGGCTCGTTATATCGCTAAAAATATCGTAGCTGCTGGTTTGGCTAAAAAAGTAGAAGTCCAGTTGGCCTATGCTATTGGGGTAGCACAGCCCGTTTCAGTCCGCATTGATACTTTTGGAACCGGCGTAGTTTCTGAAAGCAGACTTCAGAATGCTGTCCGCCAAATCTTTGATTTGCGCCCGGCAGGTATTATCCAAATGTTGGATTTGAAACGACCAATCTATCGTCAAACTGCTGCTTACGGCCATATGGGTCGAACAGACATCGATCTTCCTTGGGAACGTACAGACAAAGTGGCTGCGCTCCAAGCGGCTTTACAATAAAATAGTAGCTCTCAGTTTAAACTGAGGGCTTTTTTGTCTAGGAAAATGGATAAAACTATGATATAATAAAGAGTAATACCGTGAAAGAGCTAAATTTTAAAACATGAAAAAAATTGTAATTAATGGTGGTCGCCCTTTAAAAGGAGAGGTGACCATTAATGGTGCTAAAAATAGTGTTGTGGCCCTTATCCCAGCTATTATTTTAGCTGATAATGTTGTTACTTTAGATGGTGTGCCGGCGATTTCGGATGTTGATAGCCTTATCGAAATCATGGAAATCATGGGAGCGTCTGTCAAGCGGTCTGGAGATTGCCTAGAGGTTGATCCTAGAAATATCAAGAATATGCCGATGCCATCTGGTAAAATCAATAGTCTACGAGCTTCTTATTATTTTTATGGAAGTTTGCTAGGCCGCTTTGGAGAAGCGACAGTTGGGCTTCCTGGAGGCTGTGACCTTGGTCCTCGTCCGATTGATCTCCATCTCAAAGCTTTTGAAGCAATGGGCGCTCACATGACCATGGAAGGCAATTACATGAAATTGTCAACAGGTGGTAAGCGTTTGGCTGGAGCTAGTATCTACATGGATACCGTTAGTGTCGGTGCTACGATCAATACGATGTTGGCAGCAGTCAAGGCTGAGGGGCGTACGGTGATTGAAAATGCGGCGCGTGAGCCAGAAATCATCGATGTGGCTACGCTGCTTAACAATATGGGAGCTCATATTCGTGGGGCTGGGACTGATATTATCACGATTGAAGGTGTAGACAGCCTTCATGGAACGCGCCATCAAGTGATTCCGGATCGGATTGAGGCTGGGACCTATATTTCTTTGGCGGCAGCAATTGGACAAGGTGTCCAGATCAATAATGTCCTTTATGAACATTTGGAAAGTTTCATTGCTAAGCTAGAGGAAATGGGTGTGCGGATGACCATTTCAGAGGATAGCATCTTTGTAGAAGGGCAGAAGGAATTAAAAGCTATTAACATCAAGACTTCGCCTTATCCTGGCTTTGCTACGGATTTGCAGCAGCCGATCACTCCGCTCTTGCTGACAGCTCATGGCCACGGAAAAATCGTTGATACCATCTATGAGAAACGGGTTAACCATGTCGCTGAATTAGCAAAAATGGCTGGTAAAATCTCAACCGCTAGCAATCAAATCGTCTATGAAGGACCAAATCAGCTGCAAGGTGCTTCTGTGAAGGCGACGGATTTGCGTGCAGGTGCAGCCTTGGTGATTGCTGGTCTGATGGCCCAAGGCCGAACAGAAATTACCAATATTGAATTTATTTTACGCGGTTATTCCAATATTATTGACAAATTAAGAAGTCTGGGTGCTGACATCCAGCTCATCGAAGAATAAGCGTTCATCGCTTATTTTTTATAGGGGAAGCCTATGAATTTGTGGACACAGTTAGCAGCTTTTTCTTTTATTGAAACGGAGCATTCATTTTTACGCCCGATTCTTTTTGGAGATGCAGAATCCCTTTATAAAATTGCTTCCAATCCGGATAATACCGAATTTATCTTTCCGACTGAAAGTAGTTTGCAGGAAAGTGAATATGTTATCGCCAATTATTTTATGAAAAATCCCTTGGGAATCTGGGCAATTTGTGATAAGGAAACGAATGAAATGATTGGTTCCATTAAATTTGAAAAAATGGACGAAATAAAAAAAGAGGCTGAACTAGGATATTTTTTGAGAAAAGACTACTGGGGACAGGGCTTGATGACTGAAGTTGTCCGTGAATTGGTTTTTCTTTCATTTACGAAATTCGATTTTAAGCGTCTGACCATTATCACGCATGAAGAGAATATTGCTAGTCAGAAAGTTGCACTAAAAGCTGGTTTTAAGCTCTTCCGTCAGTTTAAGGGGAGTGACCGCTATACGAGAAAGATGAGAGATTACACCGAATATCGCTACGAAAAAGGAGATTTCAATGAGTAAACACCAGGAAATTTTGGCTTATCTTGAAAATCTTCCAATTGGCAAGCGAGTCAGTGTTCGGAGTATTTCAAATTACTTGGGTGTCAGCGACGGAACGGCCTACCGAGCGATCAAGGAAGCTGAAAATAGAGGAATTGTCGAGACCAGACCCAGAAGTGGGACTGTCCGAGTGAAGTCGAAAAAAGTTGTTTTAGAGCATCTGACCTACAAAGAAATTGCGGATATTACTGGCTCAGAGGTGCTTGCTGGTGAAAGAGGACTAGAAAAAGAATTTAACAAGTTTTCCATCGGAGCTATGACCGAGCAAAATATCCTACGTTACTTAAACGAAGGCGGCCTTCTTATTGTCGGGGATCGGACGCAGATTCAGATTTTGGCTCTTGAGAATGAGAATGCCGTGCTGGTAACGGGAGGTTTTGAAGTCGATCCAGAGGTTTTAAAATTGGCCAATCGTATTGAAATTCCCGTCCTAAGAACCAAGCACGATACCTATACCGTGGCGACTATGATTAACCGCGCCTTGTCCAATATCCAGATTAAAACAGATATTTTGACAGTAGAGCAGGTTTACAGAGCCAGCCACGAATATGGTTTCTTGCATGACACAGATACCGTTCGTGACTATCTGGACTTGGTTCGTCGTAATCGCACCAGTCGTTTTCCAGTCGTTAATCAGCATCAAATGTTGGTTGGTGTCGTGACGATGCGGGATGCGGGAGATAAGTCTCCTTTGACTACCTTGGATAAGGTTATGACCCGAAAAATCTTCATGACTGGTCTTTCAGCAAATATTGCTAACATCAGTCAGCGCATGATTGCAGAAGATTTTGAGATGATTCCGGTAGTGCGTGGCAATCAGACTCTCCTTGGAGTGATTACACGTCGGGATATTATGGAAAAAATGAGCCGTTCACAGATTTCCAGTCTACCGACCTTCAGTGAGCAGGTGGGCCAGAAGCTTCATCGCCAAGAGGATATTTTTTCATTCACTGTCGAGCCTTTCATGCTGGAGCAAAATAGAGTCTTGGCTAATGGCGTCTTGACGGAAATTATCACTCGGATTACGCAGCAGTTGATGACGACGAATAGTCAGAGCTTAATCGTTGATCAGATGATGATTCATTTCTTTCAGGCTGTTCAGATAGATGATGTCCTGCAGATTCGGCCACGTATTATTCATCAGACGCGGCGGACAGCAGTGATTGACTATGATATCTACTTAGATTCGCTCATCGTTGCCAAAGCAACGATTACTGTAAAAATTACTTAGTAAAGAGGTTAATAATGATTACTATAAAATCACAACGTGAAATTGATTTAATGGACAAGAGTGGAGATTTCTTAGCTTCTGTTCATATCGGCTTGAGAGATTTGATCAAGCCAGGTATTGACATGTGGGACATCGAAGAATATGTCCGCAAGCGCTGTAAAGAAGCTAATGCCTTGCCCCTTCAGATTGGCGTAGAGGGCAGTATCATGGATTATCCTTATGCGACTTGTTGTTCTCTCAATGATGAGGTGGCTCACGCCTTTCCTCGCCATCAAAAATTGGTAGAAGGCGATATCATCTGTGTGGACATGGTTGTTGGCTTAGTCGACAAGGCTGAGCTGGATGTATCTAAGCTGGACTTTAACAACGTAGAGCAGATGAAGCAATATACAGAAAGCTTCCGCGGTGGTGTCGCAGACTCTTGCTGGGCTTATGCTGTTGGACAGATTAGTCCAGAAGCGCAGCAGCTCATGGATGTGACTAAGGAATGTCTTTACCGAGGAATTGCAGCTGCACAAGTTGGCAATCGTATCGGAGATATTGGTGCAGCCATTCAAGAATACGCTGAAAGTCATGGATACGGAGTGGTTCGTGATTTGGTTGGTCACGGCGTTGGTCCAACCATGCATGAGGAGCCAATGGTGCCGCATTATGGCCGTGCGGGACGTGGCTTGCGTTTGCGGGAGGGAATGGTTCTGACCGTTGAGCCAATGATCAATACAGGTACTTGGGAAATTGACACAGACTTTGAGACCGGTTGGGCGCATAAAACCCTAGATGGCGGTCTTTCTTGCCAATATGAGCACCAATTTGTCATTACCAAAGATGGTCCTGTGATTCTAACCAGCCAGGGCGAAGAAGGGACTTATTAAGTATAGAGGGCTGGGCTTGTCCCAGTCTTTTTGAATAGGAGAGAGATGTGACAGGATTCATCAAAAAGATAAGAGAAAATGAATTTCTCAGAGCTTTTTTCCATTTTTATCAGGCGTCGGAGGCAGATATTACTAGTATTGCTGTGGCCTATTATTTTCTGATTTCGATTTTTCCCTTGTTATTGATTGCGGCAAATATTCTGCCCTATTTTCAAATCCAGCCAGATGAGCTTTTGGTTGCGCTTAGAGACATACTTCCAGAGTCATTGTATATGACGATCGCCAAGGTTGTCCGAGATGTGTTGACCAAGCCTTCGACAGGTTTGCTGAGCATTTCTATCCTATCTGCCCTGTGGACTTTTTCCCAGAGTATGACTTTTTTGCAAAAGGCTTTTAATAAATGCTATGGTACGAAGCAAGGGCGGGGGCTTATCTGGGAGCGGATCTTTGCTTTTATCATGAGTCTAGGCTTGCAAGTCCTACTAGGCTTGTCGCTCGTTTTGACCCTATTTGGTCGAATGCTGGTCGAGATTCTTTATAATTTCTGGCACTTTGACTGCGGCCTCTACCAGCAGTTGCTGACCATGACAGAGCCTACGATTTATCTGATGCTCTTTCTTTCGCTGATTCTGCTTTATTTTTCGTTACCCAATGTGAAAATTCCTAAAATCCGCTATGTCCTACCGGGTGCAACCTTGGTTCTTGTTATCATTTATAGTCTCATGAACCTTTTTACTGTTTATATCGAAGCTTACTTGGATCGCTTTTTAGATGTGCGTTTTGTCGGCTCAGTGGTGGTTGTGATTATCATGTTTTGGTTTATCCTGATTGCCAAGGTGCTGATCATCGGGGCCGTTCTCAATGCAAGCATCCAAAGTCGTTTCGTATCGCACTTTGAAAGCCGTAGTGGTGAGCTTATTCTGAGATTTGATGACGAAGGACAAGCAGATAAGGATACAGATGTCTAATAGGTAAAATATGAAACAAACAATTTTTAATGCCTCGTTAGAGGAAAGTATGAATTTAGTGACAGATCAGTATATCGAAACTTCATTTGAGGATTTCAATGAAAAAGGTTATGAGGGAAAGCTTTTAGGATTTATTACAATGCAGTTTATCCTATTTCTAATCTTTCTTTTTAGTATTTGGATTGATTCTCAAAATTTGCAGTTTTTATTTATGAAAGTAAGCCTCATAAATGGTGCTTTTTTTGGATTGGGATTTGTAGGGTTTGTTGGTTATTTAATTGATCTAACCAAAATAAAAAATCAGTCAATACTATCCTACTATTACTTCAAAAAATATTTGGAAGATTACCGCCAGTTATCTGACTACTCCATAGAAGACTGGTATGGGAAAGAATCGAAAAGATACAAAGAGTCGTTGGATCAGGAAGTTTAGTTCTTCATGGAAATTTTCAAAGATAAATATTTTATTGCATTTACAATAAAAATCTGCTATACTATCTTTAGAAGGAGGAGGTATGTCGATTTTACGTGAGATTGGAATCATTGCTCGGGCTTTGGATTCCATTGCTAATATTGAGTTTCGTGACATAGATTTGGCGCGGGGGCAGTATCTCTATCTAGTGCGGATTGCGGAGAATCCTGGGATTATCCAGGAGGAGCTGTCAGACTTGCTCAAGGTAGATCGCTCGACGGTGGCTCGTTCAGTCAAGAAGCTTGAAAGCAAGGGTTTACTGGAACAGCGGCCAGCTGCCAATAACCGCAAGAACAAGGAATGGTTTGTTACCGAAAAGGGGGCGGCCCTCTATCCTCTTATCTTAGCGGAAAACGAATATTCGGAGCAGGTGGCGTTGGAAAAATTTTCAGAAACTGAGCGAAAAGAGTTAGAAAAGTTGCTAGTTCGCGTCCGAGAGAATATTACCAAGGACTGGGAGCTAGTCAAAAAAGGCCAGAAAAGAAATTATTGAGGTAGAATATGAAAATTGCAGTTGAAAATGAATTTTGGGCTTTGTTTCCAGAAGCTCAGATTAGTGTCTTAGTGGTCAAGGGGCTTGATAATAAAGTGGATGAAAGTAAGGACCCGTATTTCAAATCCCTGCTGGACAAGGGCGCAAAGCGAGCAGCAGACTTTATTCCAGATGAGAATTTCACTCAGAATGATGTCATTCAGGAGTGGCGGCAGGCTTTCAGCCAATTCAAGACCAAAAAAGGAGCGCGTTCCTCTATCGAAGCCCTACTCAAGCGGGTCAGTCAAGGACGGGAATTCAACCCCATCAATCCTTTAGTAGATATTTATAATAGTGTTTCCCTTTCTTATGCTGTTCCTTGTGGCGGTGAGGATTTGGACAAGATTGTCGGCGGCCTTTATCTGGGAAAGGCCAAGGGTGGTGAAGCGTTCTTTCCATTAGGAACTGAGACTGATGCACCAGCTTTACCGGAAGAAATCATCTACTATGATGATGAGGGAGCGGTCTGCCGTTGCCTTAACTGGAGAGAAGCGCAGCGAACCATGTTGACAGAAGAGACCAAGGATGCCATCTTGGTTATCGAAGCCATCAATGGAGAGCAGGCGGTGCGTGCTCAAGCAGCTATGACGGAACTTCAGACTCTGATTGAGGACTATTTTGGGGTTAAGGGTGATATTACCCACCTGACAGCTGAAAATCCCGTCTTGGAAGTCTAAAAATAAAAACATCTGGATCAGAATTATCTGGTCCAGATTTGTTTTTATAGGAGAAATAAGCCGAGTCATCTTATTTTGCCTTATTTTTAAAGACAAAAATCTTGCTGAAGACGTAGTTGAGGACGATAATCAGCACTTGAGCTATCAAGGTTTCAATGGTGTTGACCATCTTAATATCGTTGTGGACGAATTGACCAATAATCTGCGGGAAGCTAGTGACAAAGATAAAGGTTAGCAGCAAGTTCAAGGCCATAGTTGCCAGTCGGGCTGTGAAAAATTTGACCAATCGTACTGGCCAGCCTTTTCTTTTCTGCTTGAAAACGATGGTATCGTTGGTCACAAAGGCAAAGAGAATCCCCAGAATATCACCGATTATCGTAGCCAGTAATTCGTTTCTTGTTAGTTCATAGCAGAGCATCCGACTGACGACAGAGACAAGAGTGGTTGCCACACCAAAGAAAAGATAGGACAGAACCTCATTGTCAAAGAATTTTTTGATTAAAGTTTTCATAAAGATAGTCTATCACATTTCTAGGATTTATGCTATACTAGTGGAGTTGTCGATTTTTGGGAGAGAATTTTCCCGTCTGACGCAACCCTTGGCGCTTAACTTCTTTCGCCAAGCATATTACACGCGCTCATGCGCTAAAGGAGAAAACATGAAACAAGAAAACTTATCAGTCCGTGATCTGGTTCAGATTGCCATTATTGCTGCCATTTATGTGGCCCTTACGATTACGCCCCCTTTAAATGCTATCAGCTATGGTGCTTACCAGTTCAGAATTTCCGAAATGATGAACTTTATGGCCTTTTATAATCGTAAATACATTATGGGAGTGACCATCGGCTGTATGATTGCCAATCTCTATAGCTTTGGGATTATTGACGTCTTTGTCGGCGGTTGGTCAACTTTAGTCTTCCTATCATTAGGTGTTTACCTCTTCAGTCGCCATAAGAATCAATACCTGATCAAAGATTTGCTGCGCTTGGATCACTTCTATTTTGCGATTTTCTTCTCAATTTCGATGGTGACCATTGCAGCAGAGTTGTATTTCTTACAGGGCTTGCCATTCTTCCTGACTTGGTTCACAACGGCCATTGGTGAGTTTGCTTCCTTGATTGCTGGAGCTATCATTCTTAACCAGATTGCTAAAAGGATTGATTTAACAAAATAAGACAGTAGAGAGCGGATTTCCGCTCTTTTTATGTCCTCTTTTTTAGTGAGAATTCGGAACAAATAGAGGAAGATTTTGTGTATTTGTGATAAAATAGAAGTATGAAAGAAAGAATGTCAGAATTAGTCAAATTGCTTAACCGATACGCCTATGAATACTATACGGCAGACAGGCCAAGTGTATCGGACAGCGAGTATGACAGACTCTATCGCGAGTTAGTGGAGTTAGAAGAAAAGTACCCAACTGATATCCTACCTGATAGCCCGACGCATCGGGTGGGTGGGAAGATTTTAGAAGGATTTGAAAAATATCCACACCAGTATCCTCTCTTTAGTTTGCAGGATGCTTTTTCACGTGAAGAATTAATATCCTTTGACCAGCGGATTCGCAAGGAATTTCCCCAGGTTTCCTATATTTGTGAGCTCAAGATTGATGGGCTCTCTATTTCTCTGACCTATGAAAAAGGAATCTTGGTAGCAGGAGCGACTCGGGGGGATGGCTCTGTTGGAGAAAACATCACTGAAAATCTCAAGCGGGTCAAGGATATTCCGCTGACTTTGAAAGAGCCGCTGGACATTACGGTTCGCGGAGAGTGCTACATGCCCAAGGTTTCCTTTGATGCGGTCAATCAGCTGCGGCAGGAGAACGGTGAGCCTGAGTTTGCCAATCCCCGCAATGCGGCAGCAGGAACCTTGCGCCAGTTGGACACAGCAGTTGTGGCCAAGCGCAATCTAGCAACCTTCCTCTACCAAGAAGCCAGTCCGACTCAGGCCAGCAGCCAAGAAGCAGTTTTGAACAAGCTGGCAGATTTGGACTTCTCTGTCAATCCTACTCATATTCTGGCGGATTCTATCGAAGCAGTTTGGGAGTTTATCGAAAAGATTGCCCAGGAGCGGGACAGTCTGCCTTATGAGATCGACGGTATTGTTATCAAGGTCAATGACTTGGCTGTGCAAGAGGAGCTTGGATTTACTGTCAAGGCTCCCAAGTGGGCCATCGCCTATAAGTTTCCAGCTGAGGAAAAGGAAGCCCAGCTTCTGTCTGTTGACTGGACAGTCGGTCGGACGGGAGTTGTGACTCCAACGGCGAACTTGACGCCAGTTCAGCTAGCGGGAACGACTGTTAGCCGAGCAACCTTGCACAATGTGGACTATATTGCAGAGAAGGATATTCGTCAGAAAGACACCGTTATCGTCTATAAAGCGGGGGATATTATTCCTGCTGTCTTGCGAGTGGTTGAGAACAAGCGGGTCTCAGAGGAGGCTTTGGAAATACCAAGTCACTGTCCGAGCTGTGAGAGTGAGCTGGTGCATTTCGAGGACGAAGTGGCTTTGCGCTGTATCAACCCGCTCTGTCCAGCTCAGATCAAGGAAGGCTTGATCCACTTTGCCAGCCGAGATGCCATGAATATTACTGGCCTTGGTCCAGCAGTGGTCGAGAAGGTCTTTGATAAGAACTTGGTCAAGGATGTGGCTGGAATTTATCGACTTTCTGTAGAAGATTTGCTGACCTTGGACGGCTTTAAGGAAAAATCAGCGAATAAATTGTATACTGCCATTCAAGCTTCCAAGGAAAACTCAGCAGAGAAATTGCTCTTTGGTCTGGGAATCCGCCACGTGGGAAGCAAGGCTAGTCGGATTTTGATGGAGAAATTCCACGATATGATCAAGTTGTCACAGGCCAGTCAAGAGGAAATATCTTCCATTGACAGCCTAGGGACAGTTATCGCTCAGAGTCTGCATTCTTACTTTGAGCAGGAAGGCAGTCAGCTTCTGCTGCAAGAATTACAAGAAGCTGGCGTCAACCTAGACTATCTGGGGGAGAAAGTGGCAGCGGATGCTGCTCTCGCTGGCAAAACAGTCGTATTGACCGGAAAATTACAAAAATTAACACGGAATCAAGCTAAAGAAAAATTGCTGAGCTTGGGTGCAAATGTCGCTGGAAGTGTGTCTAAAAAGACAGATTTGGTGGTGGCAGGTAGCGATGCAGGCAGCAAATTGACCAAAGCTCAAGAACTTGGAATCGAGATTCGAGATGAGGACTGGCTAGATAGCTTGTGAGGCTGAGTATGGAAAATAAAATAAAAAAAGCAAGATTGATTTATAACCCAACTTCTGGGCAGGAAATTATCAAAAAAAATATTGCCGAAGTCTTGGATGTCTTGGAAGATGTTGGCTATGAGACCAGTGCCTACCAGACGACTCCAGAGCCTTTCTCTGCTCAGCGAGAAGCTGAAAGAGCAGCAAGAGCAGGTTTTGATTTGGTCATAGCAGCCGGTGGAGACGGTACTATCAATGAAGTAGTGAATGGAGTTGCGGGTCTAGATGTGCGCCCCAAGCTGGCTTTCATCCCAACTGGTACGACTAATGATTATGCGCGTGCCTTGAAAATTCCGATGGGAGATCCGGTGGCTGCAGCTCGGATTATCGAGAAAAACCAGACGATTCAGATGGATATCGGTCGGGCTTATGGCAGCAAATACTTTATCAACATTGCGGCGGCGGGTACGCTGACTGAGCTGACTTATAGTGTCCCTAGTGAAGTCAAGACCCGTCTAGGCTATCTGGCTTATGTAGCCGAAGGAGCCAAAATGCTGCCACGCTCCAAATCCCGTAAGGTACGGATTGAGCATGACCATGGTGTTTTTGAGGGCAAGATTTCGCTTGTCTTTGCAGCCTTGACCAATTCTATCGGAGGCTTTGAAAAACTAGCGCCAGATACAAAACTGGACGATGGAAATTTCACCTTGATTCTTGTAAAAACGGCTAAGTTGTTTGATATGCTTAGTCTCATCATACAGGCAATTAATGGTGGCCAACATGTGACGGATGCTAATGTTGAATATCTGAAAACCAGCAAATTGAAGCTAGAAGTATTAGATAAAAAAGCTCCCTTTATGTTGAATCTAGACGGTGAGTACGGAGGAGATACACCAGTAGAATTGGAAGTTTTGCACAATCATCTGGAGTTTTTCGCCAATATAGATGAAATCGATGAGAGCGCTCTTTCCTTAGAAAAATTAGAATGAAGAGATAAATGAAAATGCTAGACTATAAGGTCATTGTCCATTACCACAATCCTAAGGGAGATTACTTTTCTTATGATTTGTGGCAGTGGCAGACGGATCAGTGGGGAAAAGAAGCACCTTTTTCTAAACTAGATTATTTTGGTATTCAGGGAGAACTATCTTTTGAAAGTTGGGAGCCTCTTAGTCAGGCTCATGTGATTGTCAAGCGTTCAGACTGGTCCAGCCAATCTTGCGACTACCACATTGATTTATTGCCAGTACATTTGCCCACAGAGGTTTGGTTGATTGAAGGAGATCATCAGGTCTACTATTCCTTGCAAGCGGCGACGACGAGTCACCAATATTCGCGGCGACGTCCTCATAATTTCGATGTGGCTATGCGGTCGGATTATTTTGATGAATGCTGGGGCTACCAAGGCTGGCTTGGGCATCGTCTGCAGGGGCAGGTAAATGAGTTTAAAGTTTGGGCTCCGACAGCCAAAAAAGTTGAATTGCTAGTCTATGAAACTTCGGATAATCAAGCAGCTGTTTATAAAGAATTCCCTATGGAAAAGGGAGAGATTTACTCGCACGATCATGCAAAAAATACAATCGGAGTTTGGTCGGTGGAAGTGCCAGAAGATTTAGCTGGCAAGACCTACCAGTATCATGTTCATTTTGAAAATCAGCATTTTTTGACGCGCGATCCTTATACAATCGCCACCAGTCCTGATGGCAAGCGCTCAGCTATTGTTGCTGAACAGGACAAGACTGTTGCTGGTTTTAAGGTATGTCAAGGCAAGGAGGCAACTTGGCGTTTAGATAATCCGAATCAGGCGGTCATCTATGAGATGCATATCCGAGATATTAGCAAATCGCCTAGTTCAGGTGTCGCAGAGCATTTGCGAGGGACTTTTTTAGGTGCTTGTCAACGTGGCACTAGAAATAGTCAGGGAGATCAGACTACTTTTGATTACATTCGCAATCTAGGTATCAATGTCGTGCAGCTCCAGCCGGTTTCTGACCGACATAAGGACTATGATGAAAATGGCCAAGTTACTTATAACTGGGGCTATGATCCACAGAACTACAATGCACCAGAAACCAGTTTTTCTTCTAATCCGGATGATCCAGGTCAGGCTATCCGAGATTTGAAAACCATGATTCAGGCTTACCACGATGCAGGGATTTCTGTGACCTTGGATGTGGTTTACAATCATATTTATTCGACCTTTGACTCAGCCTTTCAGTCAACAGTTCCCGATTATTACTACCGGATGAATCCCAACGGTTCTTTCCAGAATGGTACAGGTGTTGGCAGTGAGACGGCCAGTGAGCATGAAATGTTCCGCAAATTCATGATTGATTCCCTTCGCTACTGGGTAGAAGAATTCAATGTGGATGGCTTCCGTTTTGATCTGATGGGAATCCATGATGTCACCACCATGAATATCATCCGAGAAGAAATGGACAAAATTGATCCACGGATTTTGCTTTATGGTGAAGGTTGGGATATGGGAACAGGCCTGATGCCAGAGGACAAGGCTAAGAAAGACAATGCTTATCAACTGCCGCGAATTGGCTTTTTCAATGATACCCAGCGCGATGCGATAAAGGGTGCTGAAGTCTACGGTGGTCTGAAAGCTGGTTATGTGAGCGGACAAGCGACTGAGGATATCATAGCCAAAGCCATTTTGGGTAGTAGTGAGTTGGGTTCCTATTTGACACCGAGCCAAGTTCTTAATTATGTGGAGGCTCATGATAATTTCAACCTGCATGACTTGCTGGTTGACTTGCACCCAGATGATAATGAGGTCACTCGGACCAAAAGAATTGAGCTGGCAACAGCTATGAACTTGCTTATGCAGGGTATGGCATTTATGGAATTGGGCCAAGAATTTTCCCGCACAAAATTAGTAGGAACAGGCGAAGAGGGCCAAGTCCTTCCTAGCGACCGTGACAGAGCAATGAATAGCTACAATGCTCCCGATGCTGTCAACCAAGTGAATTGGGAATTGATCAGCAAACATCAGGAGAGTATTGACTATATCAAGCAGATTATTCACTTAAAGACAAGTCAGAAGGAATTTTCTTATCTGACCTATGAAGAGATTTACAAACATGTCTTTGTAAGAGAAGCCTTTGCCGGCAGTGGTATCGTCATTTTTGAGATTAAAGATGAAAAACATTATGAAATCATTTTTAATGCGAGTGGCCTGCCCTATTACCTTGAGAATGCGGATCATCTACGTTTATTGGTCGGAAATAGCCGCCATAAGAGACCTTTCTATGTTGAAAATCTGACCGCTTCCGTTTTTGAAGTGATTAAATAAGATTGAATAAAAATAAGAAAAGATTGAAGACAGGCTTTGTGGCTCACGTTTTCAATCT
>NZ_KQ969062.1:992297-999263 GCF_001578775.1 Streptococcus cristatus
TTAGGGACTGGCACTTGAACTGGAGGAGCTAGAAGAGCTGGAGGCCTCTCCGCTAGTTCCCTCTTCGCCGCTAGTGCTAGAGTGAAATTGTTCTGGGTGAAGTGCTCGATAACTTGGTGAATTAAAGAGATCCACAGAAGATACACCGCCACGTTTGGAATAAAGGCTAGTCGATTGATCACCTTTTTCTTTCTCAATGGCCTTGAGGGCTTTCAAAGAGTTGATGTAGTTGTAATCATCAGGATTGACTTTTCCTAGGTTATTGCCCGTATAAAAGCGGAACAGGTCCCCTGTCTGAATAGCATCGCTCATTTTCAGTTGTGTATTTGCAGCTGTTCGGATAGCCTCTAGTTCAGCTGTTGTTGACTCGTCTGGCAGAGTGATCTCCTCACCAGTTTGTGTGTTGTAAATGCGGCCGCTATAACTTGTGTATTTTGGTGTTACAAAGTTATTGGTTGAGCGGAAGGCCACGATTTGCTGGTGCTGAGGTGAGAGGAGGTCTTGCCCGACTTGGAGGTAATTTTTGGAGTCAATCCCCAATAAATGCTCCAAGGTTGGCAGCATATCGATTTGTCCGCCAAAGGTATCGATGATTTTTCCCTTTTCCATTCCAGGTATCACGACCATGTATGGCACTCTCTGCAACATGGCGTTGTCGTAACTAGACCATGTCTCAGAATTTTTATTGATCAAAGGTGCCAAAGCTGGATTACGAGAATTAGAAATTCCATAGTGGTCACCGTAAAGGACGATGATTGAATTTTCATAGAGTCCAGATTCTTTCAGGTAGTCAAAGAAGGCTTTGACAGCGGAGTCGAGGTAGTTTGCTGTTGCAAAATAGCCATTTATGGTTTCGTCTTTGGTATCTGCCAGTGGGAAACCAATCTCATCGCCAATCAGACTGGTCGTATAAGGATAGTGATTAGAGACGGTAATGTATTTCGCATAGAAAGGCTGTTGCAAATGTTCCAGATACTTGATGGAATCTTTGAACATAATTTTATCGTTCAAGCCATACTGGAAGGAGTTGGTCTCATCTTGCTTGGTAAAGTAGGACGCATCAAAGAAATAATTATAACCCCATTGCTTGTAAGCAGTGTTGCGGTTCCAGAAACTACCTGTATTTCCATGGAAAACTGCAGATGTGTAGTCTCCATTTTTTGATAGGATAAAAGGTGCTGCCTGTTGGGTATTGGTACCGCCGTAGTTTACCATGAAGGAGCCTTGGTTGAGACCAAAGAGACCCGTTTCAATCATGGTTTCCGCGTCAGAAGTTTTTCCAGCCTTGACCTGGTTAAAGATGTTTGAAAAGGCTAAAGTAGAGTTGGAGTGGTAAAGGGAGTTGAGAAAAGGCGTAACCTCGTATTCCTTGCCCTCCATCTGTAGTTTATAATCAATCAGAAACTGCTGGAAGCTCTCTAGATGGACATAGATAACATTGCGACCTTTGGCAATGCCGTAGTATTCAGAGTTCGGCTCGGCATAGTGGGATTGGATATATTGTTGAACGGGTTCTAAATCCTTGGCAGAGGCTTTGGAACGCTCTTTATTAGCAGCATAGGTTTGATTGGCACTGTAGCCGAGAAAGGCGGGAAGACCAAGAGCGCGAACGACATAGTAATTTGAAAATCCGCGTGTCAGGAGCTCAGGACGATCAATTTCTGCTAAGAAAAGATTGGCCGAAAAGAGCATCGCTGACAGGGATGTCACGGCAAAGCTGGCGCGGAAATTAAACCTACGATGATCCAAGCGGATATACTTTTTATAAAAAAGCCAGCCCAGAATTGGGAAATCAATGATATAGATAGCATCCCAAGGGCGGAAGAGCTCCATGGCTGCGGCTCCGAGACCTGCAGACACCTTGCTAGAGGCTAACACGGTATTGACTGTCACAAAGTCGGTAAACTCACGGTAGTAGATGGAGTTTGAGACCAACCAGACAAAGAGCATGATGTAGATAGCCGTGCTGACACAATAAAAAAGCTTAGTCGGCTTGATATAAAGAGCGAGTCCAATCAGTAAAAGTCCAATTGGGAAAGGGTTAATCAGAGCCAGAAAAATTTGATAGGCTCCTTGAATATCTAAATTAAAATCAACGGTATAAGCCCACATGGTTTTTAACCAATAAATCGTGAGCAAGCTCAAGACGAAACCGAGCCTTGTACTCATAAAATTGAGTAAATTCTTGGTTATTTTTTTCACAGAAAGATACTTCCTTGTCTTATTTCCTAAAAATTCTCTTTTTCTAAGTATATCACAATTTTTTAAGTTGAGGAAAAATTGAGGTGATTTAGTGCTTAGTTTATTTTATTTGTAAAGTAATTTAGAATAAGGGTAATCATTTCCTAACTTCAAGATTGTTCGCAAACATACCTAAGATTAGACAGGATTTGTTTCATGATAGATGGTGGAAAGTGGAAGTAGGAAGATTTTTTATCAAAAGTCCGCCTGATAGGGTGGACTTTTATGATAGCAAATGTTGAAAATTTCTTCTACTAAAACAAGATTATGTGAAAATAATAAATATGCTTTGAGAATTTTCACAATATTTGGTATAATAATGCTTATGAAGAAACTTACTGTTAATAAGCAGACAGAGGAAAAGTTGAGAAAAGGAATTTTAGTTCTAGATAAGAATGATTTTCCAACTCTCTCATTCATCGATCAATGTGTGGAATTGCATAGTCAGCAGGGAAAGTTTTTGGGAACGGCTTATCTCTCCTTACAAAATAAGGGACTTGGCTGGCTGATTTCCTATGCTAAGGTAGAGCTGAACTCAGCTTTCTTTCAGCATTTGTTTGAAAAAGCTAAAGACAAGCGTTTTTATTACCGTCATGCGGAGGATACGACAGCCTATCGCCTGTTTAACCAAGAAGGTGACGGTTTTGGCGGTTTTACAGTTGATGTCTACGAGAAATATGCTGTTTTCTCTTGGTACAATTCCTTTGTTTTTTCAATCAAGGATCAGATAGTGGATGCTTTCCAGCAGGTCTTTCCTGAGGTCTCTGGAGCTTACGAGAAGACTCGCTTCAAGGGTTTGGACTATGAGTCTGCCCATCTCTACGGAGCAGAAGCGCCAGCCTATTTTACGGTTTTGGAGAATGGCGTTCGCTATCAAGTCTTCATGAATGATGGCCTGATGACTGGGATTTTTCTGGATCAGCATGAGGTGCGGGGGAGTCTGGTTGACGGCTTAGCTAGCGGAAAAAGTCTGCTCAATATGTTTTCTTATACAGCAGCTTTCTCGGTGGCAGCTGCCATGGGCGGTGCTAGTCAAACAACTTCGGTGGATTTGGCCAAACGTAGCCGCGAGCTTTCCCAAGCGCATTTTGAAGCCAATAGTTTGGATTTAGAGCCGCATCGTTTCGTTGTCATGGATGTCTTTGATTACTTCAAATACGCCAAGCGTCACGAGTTGAAATATGATGTGATTGTCCTTGATCCGCCGAGCTTTGCTCGCAATAAGAAACAGACTTTCTCTGTTGCGAAAGATTATCATCGTTTGGTGGCTCAGGCCTTGGAAATCTTGAGTCCGAATGGAATATTGATTCTTTCGACCAACGCAGCTAATGTTTCTAAAAGTAAGTTTAAAAAAGAAATTGAAAAAGGATTTGCAGGAGTTCCTCACCGCTATCTGGCGGAATATGGTCTACCAGCAGACTTTGTATACAATAAGAAAGATGAGAATAGTAACTACCTCAAGGTATTTACAATTAAGGTGGACAAATGAAATTAGTCGTTTCAATCATGCCCAGAAGTTTAGAAGAGGCTAAAGCAATTGATGTGAGTCGTTATGATGATGCTGACATTATCGAATGGCGCGCGGACTTTTTGCCGAAAGAGAGCATTCTCAACGTTGCTCCTGCTATTTTCGAGAAATTTGCTGGCCGTGAATTGCTCTTCACGCTGCGAAGTCGAGGAGAAGGTGGCGAAATTGAACTGTCAGATGATGAATATGTTGCTCTTATCAAAGAAGTAGCCAATTTTTATTCGCCAGACTATGTTGATTTTGAATACTATTCGCATAAAGATAAATTCGAAGAAATGCTCGAGTTTCCAAATTTAGTTCTCAGTTATCATAATTTTGAGGAAACGCCTGAAAATATGATGGAAATTTTGTCAGAATTGACAAGTTTGGCACCAAAAGTGGTCAAAGTTTCTGTCATGGCGCATAATGAGCAGGATGTCTTGGATCTGATGAACTACACTCGTGGATTTAAGATTTTGAATCCTGAGCAAGAGTATGTAACGATTTCTATGGGAAAAGTCGGAAAGATTTCTCGGTTAGCTGCAGATTTGACAGGTTCGAGCTGGTCTTTTGCTAGCGTTGAACAGCCGAGTGCACCGGGCCAGGTTTCCCTCGCAAACATGAAGGTTGTTCGGGAGATTTTAAATGAAAATTGATGGCCATACTCGTCTAGCAGCAGTGGTTGCTAAGCCGATTAAGCATAGCATTTCACCATTTATTCATAATACAGCCTTTGAGAAGACTGCTGTCAATGGTGTCTACCTTGCTTTGGAAATTGGAGCAGAGGATTTAGAGGCGACCATTGCTAATATCCGAAGGTATAATATGTTTGGGATAAATTTGTCAATGCCCTACAAGCAGGAAGTCATCCAATATCTTGATGAATTGGCTCCCAGCGCTCGTCTTATCGGGGCTGTGAATACAGTGGTGAATAAAAATGGTACATTGATAGGATATAATACGGATGGCAAGGGATTTTTTAAGAGCTTGCCGTCTTTTGCTATTCAGGGCAAAAAAATGACCATTTTAGGTGCTGGAGGAGCCGCGACAGCTATTATCGCTCAAGCTGCTTTGGATCAGGCAGAAGAAATCTTTGTCTTTACTCGGCAGTCTTCTTATGATAAGACTGTCAGCAAGATGGCAGTTATCAGCCGCCAGACTAAGAGTAGGATTCATGTTTTGAACTTAGAAGACTTGGCTATCTTGCAGGATAAAATCAACCAGTCAGACCTTCTGGTCAATGGAACAAGTGTGGGTATGGATGGAAAAACTTTGCCATTAGCTGAAAGTGTTCAGCTGCCGAGCCAGATTTTAGTCGCGGATGTGATTTATAAACCTTTTGAAACACCTTTTTTAAAGTGGGCTCGAAGTCAGAAGGTAGAGGCAGTGAATGGTCTAGGTATGTTGCTTTATCAGGCAGCAGAAGCTTTTGAGCTTTGGACCGGTCAATCCATGCCCTGTCAGGAAATTTGGCAGCAGCTGGAAGCTCTGTATAAATAGTCACTCATACTCAGCTCCTTTATGGTTGGAGCAGGAAAAAACAAGGAGGTACTTATGAAATTGAATGTAAATCTCCCCCATCATCCCTATGACATTGTAATTGAAAAGGGGTCTTTATCTCAGGCTGGCAGCTGGCTGAGTCAGCTTTGGCAGCCTCAAAAAGTAGTTATCATCACGGACAATCGGGTGGCTCGACTCTATGCGGAAAAGGTCAAGCTAAGCTTAGAAGCAGCTGGGTTTGAGACTTTTGTCTTTGACTTTTTGGAGGGCGAAGCCAGCAAGAACTTAAAGACGGTCAACAAGGCCTATGAATTCTTGGTCAAAGTTGGTCTGACCCGTAGTGACGGCATTGTAGCCTTGGGTGGTGGCGTTGTTGGTGATTTGGCAGGATTTGTTGCTTCAACCTATATGCGGGGCATTCATTTCGTGCAGGTTCCGACCAGTCTGACAGCTCAAGTGGATTCCTCTATCGGCGGTAAGACAGGTGTCAATACACCCTGGGCCAAGAATATGGTCGGCACTTTTACCCAGCCTGACGGAGTTCTGATTGACCCTGAAGTCTTGCATACTTTGGGCCAGCGGGAACTGATTGAAGGCATGGGCGAGGTGGTCAAGTACGGCTTGATTGAGGATAAGGAACTCTGGGATGAGCTTTCAGAAATGGATGGCAGTCCTGAGTCGATTTTGGAGCATGCGGAGAGCATCATCTACCATTCCTGCGATGTCAAGCGTAAGATTGTGGTCGAGGACGAGCTGGATAATGGCGTCCGCCTCTATCTGAATTTCGGCCATACTATTGGGCATGCTATTGAAGCAACAGCGGGCTATGGAAAAGTCATGCACGGTGAAGCCGTGGCGATTGGCATGGTACAGGTTTCCCGCGTCGCTGAAAAGCAAGGCCTTATGCCAGCTGGGATTACAGAAGACATCATCCATATGTGTCAGAAGTTTGGCTTGCCGGTGGATTACCAGTCTTGGGATGAGAAGGCTCTCTATCAGGCCCTGACCCATGATAAGAAGGCTAGAGGCAACTCTATCAAGCTGGTCCTAGTACCCGAGCTAGGTTCAGCCTGTATTCACCAGATTCCGCTGGAAGAGATGAAAGAATTTCTGAAGAAATAAGTGCCAGATGGAGTTTAAGACGATTGGACAGTTTAGATAAAAAAAGACAGAATGTCCAGTTTTTCCATCCCAGAAATAGGAGAAAATGTATGAGATATTTAACAGCAGGAGAATCCCACGGACCACGTCTGACAGCTATTATTGAGGGAGTGCCGGCTGGTCTTCCTCTGACCGCTGACTATATCAATGCTGAGCTCAAGCGCCGTCAGGGTGGGTACGGCCGTGGTGCCCGCATGAAGATTGAAAGCGACCAAGTCGAGATTACGTCTGGAGTTCGTCATGGCTTGACTATGGGCGGTCCGATTACTCTCAATGTCACAAATCTCGATCATCAGAAGTGGCTGGAGATTATGAGTGTGGGAGATGTGGATGAAAAGAAAAAAGGGCTACGCAAGATTACCAAACCACGCCCTGGCCATGCTGACTTGGTTGGCGGCATGAAATATCGCTTTGACGATTTGCGAAATTCCCTAGAGCGTTCTTCCGCCCGTGAAACGACCATGCGTGTAGCAGTCGGAGCAGTAGCTAAGCGTTTGCTGGAAGAAATCGGTGTAGAGGTAGCCAGCCATATCGTAACCTTCGGCGGCATTGATATT
>NZ_KQ969062.1:999283-1044249 GCF_001578775.1 Streptococcus cristatus
GCAGAAATCAAGGAAAGAGCTGCCCAGTCTGATGTTTCCATTGTCAATCACGAGCGCGAAGAAGAAATCAAGGCTTACATTGATCAAATTAAGAAAGACGGGGATACCATCGGTGGTGTCATCGAGACTGTCGTTGGCGGTGTGCCGGTCGGTCTGGGCTCCTATGTCCAATGGGACAAGAAGCTGGATGCCAAGATTGCTCAGGGAGTCGTGTCCATCAACGCTTTCAAGGGAGTCGAGTTTGGCGTGGGCTTTGAAGCAGGCCGTCTCAAGGGCAGTCAAGTCATGGATGAAATCCTCTGGTCTGAGGAAGATGGCTTTACTCGCAGGACCAATAATCTAGGTGGCTTTGAGGGCGGTATGACCAATGGTCAGCCAATCGTGGTGCGAGGTGTCATGAAGCCCATTCCAACCCTTTACAAGCCTCTGATGAGCGTGGATATTGAGACCCACGAGCCTTATAAGGCAACGGTGGAGCGGAGCGATCCTACGGCTCTGCCAGCGGCAGGTGTTGTCATGGAAAGCGTGGTGGCAACAATTTTAGCTACTGAAGTCCTAGAGAAGTTTTCTTCGGACAATCTGGAAGAACTAAAGGATGCGATAGCCCGCCATCGGGAATTTGTCAAGAACTTTTAGAAGTAAGGAGAAGGGCATGGAGAGAAAAACAGTCTATATCGCAGGTCTGGGACTGATTGGAGCTTCCTTGGCTCTGGGCATCAGGCGATCTCATCCTGAGATTGAGATTCTTGGCTATAATCGAAGTGAGGAATCGCGCAGAGTTGCCTTGGAACGTGGAATGGTAGACCAGGTAACGGATGATTTTGCCGCCTTTGCACCTCTGGCTGATGTGATTATTCTGGCTGTGCCTATCAAGCAGACCATAGCATTTATCAAGGATCTAGCGGAGCTGGACCTGAAGGAAAATGCCATCATCTCAGATGCTGGATCAACCAAGGCTGAGATTGTGGCAGCAGCAGAAAAGTATCTGCAGAATAAGCCCGTCCGCTTTGTTGGCGCTCATCCTATGGCCGGAAGTCACAAGACTGGAGCCAAGGCTGCTCATGTCACTCTCTTTGAAAATGCCTATTATATCTTCACGCCCTCTAGCCTGACCAAGTCTGGTACGCTTGAGGAAATGAAAGATTTGCTGAGTGGTCTTCATGCCCGCTTTATTCAGGTAGATGCAGCCGAGCACGACCGAGTGACCAGTCAAATCAGTCATTTTCCGCATATCCTAGCCTCCAGCCTTATGGAGCAAGCGGCAGCTTATAGCCAAGAGCATGAGCTGACCCAGTCTTTTGCAGCCGGTGGTTTTCGAGATATGACGCGGATTGCGGAGAGTGAGCCGGGTATGTGGACCTCTATCCTCTTGACCAATCCTCAAGCTATCTTGGAGCGGCTGGAAGATTTTAAAGCCCAGTTAGACAAGGTTGCCGCAGCGATTGAGGCTAAGGACGAGACAGCTATTTGGGAATTTTTCGACCGAGGACGGCAAAGCCGCAAACAAATGGAAATTCATAAGCGTGCAGGTGTGGACAGCTTTTATGACCTCTTTATTGAGGTGCCCGACGAAGAAGATGCGATTTTGGGTATTCTGGAGCTCCTGCGCGGAATTTCGGTCGTCAATATTCGTATCAACGAGGAAAACCGCGAAGATATCAACGGTATTCTGCAAATCACCTTTAAAAATCACCAAGATTTGGAAAAATCTGCTAAAATAGTAAGAGAAAATACGGATTACTTAGTGTCCGAAGACTAATATAGAATGGAGAACTCTATGTCAAATATTTATGATTTAGCCAATGAACTCAGTCGAGGACTTCGCGAAATGCCAGAGTACAAAGCTGTGGTAGAAAGCAAGCAGGCTATCAATGCGAATAGTGAAGCCAAGGCTATTTTTGATGACTACCTAGCTTTCCAGAAAGAGCTGCAGCAACTGGCTCAAACAGGTCAAATGCCGACTCCAGACATTCAAGAAAAGATGCAGAGTTTTGGAGATAAAATCCAAGACAATGATTTATTATCAGCTTTCTTTAATAAGCAGCAACAGCTTTCTATTTACTTGTCTGATATTGAACGGATTATTTTTGAACCAATTCAGGAACTATTCTAATAGAAGAAGCTATAAAAATAGATAAAACCAAGAAGCCAGATCGGGCTTTCTTGGTTTTTCTATGCTTTAGAAAGGCTATTCAGGCTGAAAATGAGTGTCTTTAATTCAAGAAAGAGGTAGAAAACTTATAAAATCAGATTATAGCAACAATTAAAAGATATTGGCCTTGCTTTCTATTTACTATTGCTCCAAAGGCTGATATACTAATCAAAAAACGCTTACACTCTGATTTTTGAAAGGAACTGGTATGACTTTAGAAACAAGAAAGATTGCGATTCAAGATACATATGGCGACCGATTTCAACATTGCTGGGGCTGTGGCCCTAAGAATGAGCTAGGGCTGCATTTAAAGACTTATCCTAGCTTGGATGGGAAGGAATGTGTCACTAGAATACGACCAGAATCTCACTATACTGGTGGTGTGCCGGCCAATCTTTTTGGTGGCATGATTGCTATGATTTTTGATTGCCATGGAACGGCTTCAGCAGCTTGGTTTGCCCATCAAGAAAAAGGCTTGGACTTGACTCAAGATACAGTCATTGGACGCTTTATCACAGCCCGCTTAGAAGTTGATTACCAGAGCCCGACGCCCATTGACCAGGAAATCCTCGTCACTTCGCGGCTTGAGGAGTTGGGAGCAAGGAAAGCTATTATCGTGATGGAGATGTCAGTAGCGGGACAGCCAAGAGCCAAGGCTAGAATGGTAGCAGTTGCAGTGAAAGATCATATGTAGTCAAATTCCCTTGGTGCCTTATATCAAGGGAATTTTAGTATCTTTGGAGTAATTTTATCTTGATTTTTGCAATTAGGACATTATTTTGGTATAATAGTTACTTATCTTGGGGTCGTTACGGATTCGACAGGCATTATGCGGCACATTTTGCGACTCATCTAGCGGATGTAAAACGCCAGTTAAATATAACTGCAAAAAATAACAATTCTTACGCTTTAGCTGCCTAAAAAACAGCCAGCGTGACCTGATTCGGATTGCTTGTGTCTGATGACCGGTCTTATTATGAGCAAGCTACGGTAAAATCAAGTCTAGGGATTTTACAAGAGATTGATAGACTCGCTTAGCTTGGGCTTGAGCCATGTGTCAAAGCTGAGTTAAATGAAGACATGGCCTATGGTCGTAGACAAATGTGTTGGCAGGTGTTTGGACGTGGGTTCGACTCCCACCGGCTCCATAGGGATATGTAAATGAGGTTTTTGATGATATGAGTTTTTTTGGAAAAATCTTAGGGAAGAGTCAAGATAGCCATCTACCCATTGAGGAAGTTTCTGTTGATTTAGAGAATCTTCCGAATGAATGGGGCTCTTTTTCGACCCTTATTGATGACCGAATGGCTAGTATCCGTCTAAATTTAGCGTTGAATTCTATCGCTCCCTATCCATCCTATACTTATGCACTACGGTTGAGAATTGCCATTTTGAATGTTGATTCAGAGACAGGGTTTCCAGATTATGACGAATTTTCTAATTTGAACCTCATCGAAGATAGTCTTTCAGAAGCGATGAAGCGCATTGCGGCTATCTATGTCGGAGTAGTCATCACAGATGGTCATATAGAATTTTATTACTATTTGAAAAATAGAGAGCGGCACATGCCGATTATTGCTCAAGTAATGGAGCAATTTTCGAAATATCAATATAGTTCAGCTACTCTGGTGGATCCTGACTGGAAACAATACTTTGACTTCTTGTATCCAAATGAATATGAGTACCAATCTATCTTAAACCAGCGTATCTGGTATCGTTTAGAAAAAGACGGGGATGACCACAGTCAACTAAGGGAAATCACTCATCAGTTTAGTTTTGAGACTTACGATGATCGTGTTTCCTTTATGGGGGATGCCTCTGCCCTTGATTATGATATTTCTTCTAAGAAAAAAGAAGAAGGCGATCCTCGTCCTTACAAACTAGAAATATCCCGATTCGATACTACAGAGCTCCCTAGCATCAACCAACATGTTTGGGAATTAATAGAAATTTCGAAAAAATATAACGGAAAGTATAGCGGCTGGAGCTGCAATGTGGTATAATGGATAAAGTTTTGAGAAAGCAAGTCTTTCTCTTTTATGGAAGATTACTCAAGAGGCTTAAGAGGCTGTGTTGGAAACGCAGTAGGCGTGTAAAAGCGTGCGTGGGTTCGAATCCCATGTCTTCCGTTGTATTTCAAGAAGCGCCCCAAGGCGTTTTTTTGATAGCAGGACGAAGAATGATAATCACTTTGTTTCATGCTAGACCCGCAGATTATAGAAGTAAGGATAGTATGCAAGCAATCAGATGGATTCGTTTCCATCTTTTTATTTGAGAAAAACCTTGAAATTTTTCTGAAAAGGAGTAAACTGTACATAGAAAGTTTCGGAGGTTCTGCATGAAGTTATATGTCCAGTTGATGATTATTTTCTCGATTTCCATCATTGGAGAGGGGATATCAAGTGTCTTCCATCTTCCTATTCCAGGGAGTATTATTGGCTTAATCTTGCTATTTCTTGCTTTGCAGTTTAAGTTATTGAGACTCCGCCACGTCAGTATGGTCGGCAACTTTCTGTTGGCCAATATGACCATTCTTTTTCTGCCGCCGGCGGTAGGTATTATGGATAAATTTCATGTGATTGCTCCTTATCTGCTACCGATTGTTTTGATTATTCTTGGTGCCATTGTTTTAAATGTGATCGTCATTGCCCTTGTCGTACAATTCATCAAGCAGCATTTTGAAGGCGATTATGAGGAAGGAGGGATGAATCATGTCTAATCTATGGAGTAACCCGCTATTTGGTCTCGCCTTGTCCATTTTGGCCTACCTCATCGGGATGCTGATTTTCCGCAGATTTCCTCATCCTTTGACAACGCCTCTCCTTTTAGCAGCGATTTTGGTCATTGCTTTCTTGAAATTAACAGGTATTTCTTATAAAGACTACTATGTCGGTGGGGCTTATTTGAACAATTTAATCGTACCGTCTACGGTTGCTTTAGGAATTCCGCTTTATAAGACCTTCCACTTGATGAAACACCACGCTCGCAGTATCCTGCTAGGTACCTTTGTGGCTGTAGTGGTTAATACGACTTTCACGGCTCTGCTGGCAAAATTCTTTGGGATGGACTTCTTTTTAGCGATTTCTCTATTTCCAAAATCTGTCACAACAGCGATGGCGGTAGGAATTACTGATAAAATGCAGGGCTTGACAACTGTTACCTTGGTGGTTGTTGTGGCGACAGGTATTTTGACAAGTGTCATGGGACCGACTATTCTTAAACTGCTAAAAATTAAGGATCCAGTAGCGGTTGGCTTGGCCTTAGGTGGTACAGGACATGCAGTTGGGACAGGAACAGCTTTCAAATATGGACATGTTGCTGGAGCCATGGCAGGCCTTGCAATCGGAGTGACAGGGATCATGTATGTAATTGTCAGTCCAATCGTCGCAGCCATTATCTTAAAATAAAAAACATGAAGCAGTATTTCTCGGAAATCTTGCTTCATATTTTTATTTTATCTTAGTTGATAGCTGCTAGGAGGGCATCTGCTTGGGCAGATAGCTCAGCAAGCTTGTCTTCTGAAAGGACTAATTGACCAGTTCCCCAAGCTTCTGGATTGATACCGACACCAGTAAATTGGTCAACTACATTCATGCGAATAAATGGAAGGAGGCTACGGTAGTGTTTGAAGACCTCATCAGGTGAAGTGCCGTTAGCAACAGATGAAACAGTAACCACTTTTGCATTGAGGGCAGAAGGGCCGCTAGGGTCTGACAAATCAAGTGCGCGTGAAGTCCAATCGAGCAAGTTTTTCACCACACCTGGGATGGCCCAGTTGTAGACAGGTGAGAAGATCCAGATAGCATCAGCTGCAAGGATTTCTTCACGAACCTTGGCAACAGCAGCTGGAGCTGGACTTTCGATGTCTTGGTTAAAGAATGGTACATCCTTGTAATCAAGATAAGATACCTCAGCTTTACCAGCTAGAGCTTTTTCTGCTTGAGCTGCCAACTGATGATTGAATGAACCTTGACGAAGTGAGCCAACAATAAATAATACTTTAGACATAAATGTGTCCTCCATTTTATCTTTATTTTAAGAGGTGTCCCTCTTGTTACTATCCATGTTACAACATTTGTCACTAATTAGCAATAATTTAGCTCAGCTTTTTGAAAGTTTTTAAAATCCGCACTAAATCTTCTTTGTCGTTTTGGGAGAGTAGAGCAGTCATGTGACTGATATTGGCCATATGCTCTGGTAGGACAGCCTCGATTTTTTTCTGTCCTTGGTCGGTTAGTTGGATGAGGAAGGAGCGGCGATCATTGGGATCGCAGCTACGACTAATCCAGCCATCTCTTTCCATATTTTTAATAACGACCGTCATATTTCCCGAAGTAGCCAGCATGCTATCAATCAAATCTTGAATCCGCAGTTCTCCTTTACTATATAAGGTTTCCAAAACGGAAAATTGGGTTGGCGTCAAATTGTGCTTTTTAAAAATTTGAGCTTCGAGATTACGAATGGTGCGCTCTGCCTTATGGAGAACGATAATTGTCTTGAGGTCAAGTAGAGTATCCTTGTCTAGGTTTTCAGTTATTTTCATAGCAACATTTTATCAATAAATAGTAATGAATGCAAATATAATAAAAGTCCTAGAAAAATCAGGCTATTTGTAGTATAATGATTCAGTGAAACATAAAATTAAAGAAAAGGCTGAATTTCCTATAAGGCACTATGCCATCGGGCTTTTCCTCGTCCTCACGGCGCTTGTTTTTTCATTTTTTACGATATTGCACCTTGCTATCGAGCCTTGGCAGTCAGCCAAGGAGGGTTCTCAAAAAATCGCTAAGAAATATGCAGATTTGGAAAGTCTGACGAGCTTTGCGATTTACAATGGCAAAGAATCATATTATAGCTTGATTGGGAAAACAAGTAAAAAAGAGGAAGAAGCTGTTCTGATTTCCAAAAATTCCAATAAAATCCATGTCTATCATTTGCAAGATGGGATGAGTCAGACAGAGGCAGAGCAAGTAGCCAAGGAAAATGGAGCGACCTCTATTGATAAGACTATTTTTGGTTATTTAGACGGTCAGCCTGTTTGGGAAATTAAGTCTGGAAGCACTTATTACAATATCGGATTTGAAAGCAAGACATTGCTCAGCAAGGAGGGGCTATGAAATTATCCAATCGTGTTTTAAATATGGAAGAAAGCGTGACTTTGGCGGCGGCAGCTAGAGCCAAAGCTTTAAAGGCTGAAGGCAGGGATATCCTTTCTTTGACCTTGGGAGAGCCAGATTTTCCGACGCCTAAGAATATCCAGCAAGCAGCGATTGCAGCGATTGAAGATGGCAGAGCTAGTTTTTATACGGTAACAAGTGGCCTGCCAGAGCTGAAAGCAGCGGTTGTAGACTATTTTGCCAAGTACTATGGTTATGAGATCCAGCCTAATCAAGTAACAGTAACAACGGGTGCTAAGTTCTCACTTTACACCTTCTTTATGAGCGTGATTGATCCAGAGGATGAAGTCATCATTCCGACGCCCTATTGGGTCAGCTATGCCGACCAGATCTTGATGGCTGAAGGAAAGCCAGTTTTTGCTCAAGCGACAGAGGAAAATCACTTTAAGGTGAGAGTGGCCCAGCTGGAAGCTGCTCGCACTGAGAAGACCAAGGTCTTGGTTCTGAACTCTCCGTCCAATCCGACTGGTATGATTTATACAGCAGAAGAGCTGTTGGCTATCGGGAACTGGGCTGTTGAGCATGATATCTTGATCTTAGCCGATGATATTTATGGCCGCTTGGTCTATAATGGTAATGAATTCACGCCGATTTCTAGTCTGTCAGAAGAAATTCGTAAGCAAACAGTTGTCATCAACGGTGTTTCTAAAAGCTACTCTATGACGGGCTGGCGGATTGGCTATGCTGTAGGTGAGCCTGAAATTATCTCAGCGATGAGCAAGGTTGCAGGGCAAACGACTTCTAATCCAACAGCGGTGGCGCAATATGCAGCCATTGAAGCCTTGACAGGTAGTCAGGATACGGTCGAAAATATGAGATTGGCCTTTGAAGAGCGCCTGAATACTATTTATCCTTTGCTGGCTCAAGTGCCTGGCTTTGAAGTCGTCAAACCTCAGGGAGCCTTCTACCTCTTCCCAAATGTTAAAAAAGCGATGGAAATGAAGGGCTATACCGATGTGACAGCCTTTACCACAGCGATTTTAGAAGAAGTAGGAGTTGCTTTGGTGACAGGAGACGGATTTGGTGCGCCAGAAAATGTCCGCCTCAGCTATGCGACTGACATGGATACACTAAAAGAAGCGGTTCAACGCCTCAAGGATTTCATGGAGAAGTAAGAATGATTGATCATTTTGGGATTACAGTCAAGGATTTAGAAGCCAGCAAGCTCTTTTATCAGAAAGCTTTAGAGCCATTGGGATACAAGCTTGCCTTTGAAATTCCTCAGGCAGTAAGTTTTGCAGAACCTCGGACGGCTCCAGCTGGAGATTTTTGGTTAAGTCAGGGGCAATCAGATGCATCTCATTTTGCCTTTCGTGCGGAGACCAGGGAGCAGGTGGATGCTTTTTATCAAGCTGGCCTTGCAGCGGGTGGTCAAGATAATGGTGCCCCAGGCATTCGTCCCCAATATCACCAGCCTTACTATGCAGCCTTTGTCTTGGATCCGGATGGTAATAATGTCGAGGCAGTCTGTCATAAAGAATAAAAAATAGAAAAGAGAAAAAACGTGTCAAAGAAAATCGTAACAATTATTGATGTAAAAAATCATGTTGGTGAAGAAGTAACGATTGGTGCTTGGGTGGCCAACAAGTCAGGAAAAGGGAAAATCGCTTTCTTGCAGTTGCGTGATGGTTCTGCCTTTTTCCAAGGTGTAGCCTTCAAACCTAACTTTATTGAGAAATTTGGCGAAGAAGTAGGACTTGAGAAGTTTGATACTATCAAACGCTTGAGCCAAGAAACGTCTGTTTATGTGACAGGGATTGTCAAAGAAGACGAACGTTCTAAGTTTGGCTACGAGCTGGACATTACAGATATCGAAATCATCGGCGAGTCAAATGACTATCCAATTACGCCAAAAGAACACGGAACTGACTTCCTCATGGACAACCGTCACTTGTGGCTGCGTTCTCGTAAGCAAGTGGCTATGATGCAAATCCGCAATGCCATCATCTACGCTACCTATGAATTCTTTGATAAGAATGGCTTTATCAAGTTTGACAGCCCAATCTTGTCAGGAAATGCGGCAGAGGATTCGACTGAGCTCTTTGAGACCGACTACTTCGGAACTCCAGCATACTTGAGCCAATCAGGTCAGCTTTATTTGGAAGCGGGAGCTATGGCTTTGGGCCGTGTTTATGACTTTGGACCTGTATTCCGTGCAGAAAAATCAAAAACTCGCCGTCACTTGACAGAGTTCTGGATGATGGATGCAGAGTATAATTTTGTTACTCACGATGAGTCACTCGACTTGCAGGAAGCTTATGTCAAAGCCTTGATTCAAGGCGTTCTTGACCGGGCTCCTCAAGCTTTGGAAACATTGGAACGTGATGTAGAACTCTTGAAGCGCTACGTTGCTGAGCCATTCAAGCGTGTTAGCTATGATGAAGCGATTGATCTTTTGCAAGCGCATGAAAATGATGAAGATGCTGACTATGAGCATCTGGAACATGGAGATGACTTCGGTTCACCACATGAAACATGGATTTCAAACCATTTTGGTGTACCAACCTTTGTCGTGAACTACCCAGCAGCTATCAAAGCTTTCTACATGAAGCCGGTTCCTGGAAATCCAGACCGTGTCCTCTGTGCAGACTTGCTAGCTCCAGAAGGCTACGGTGAAATCATCGGTGGCTCTATGCGTGAAGAAGATTACGACGCACTGGTCGCTAAAATGGAAGAGCTTGGTATGGATACATCAGAATATGAATTCTACTTGGATCTTCGTAAGTATGGATCTGTTCCACACGGTGGATTTGGTATCGGTATCGAGCGTATGGTAACCTTTGTAGCAGGTACCAAACATATCCGTGAAGCTATTCCATTCCCACGTATGTTGCACCGTATTAAACCGTAAAACGAATCAAACGCCCATGTGGCGTTTTTTCAACAATGAACTATGAAATAATCCAAATATAGAATTTTAGAGAAAGAAGAGGTAGGGGTCATGTAACCAGCAGATTAACAAGTGATAAAGAATAAAAGTTAAAAAACACTTGTTAAAGGAGAAAATATGTTTAAAAGAAGTTATCGGAAAAATATCGGTCTTATGGCCGGAGTTGAATTTTTTGCCTTTTTAGGCATTACTAGTTTTTGGATTTTATTTCTAAGTCAAAACGGCATGTCCCTCTGGCAGATTGGCCTTTTGGAAAGTATCTTTCATGCCACTAGTGTCATCTGTGAAATTCCTTCAGGGATGTTGGCCGATCGCTTTTCCTACAAGACCAATCTTTATCTGAGCCGGATAGCCGGGATTGTGTCTTCTGTTCTCATGTTGGCGGGACAGGGGAACTTTTGGATCTATGCACTGGCTATGATGATCAGTGCTTGGTCCTATAATTTTGATTCGGGGACAAGCGCAGCCATGGTCTATGATTCGTCCGTAGAGGCGGGACTCAAGGAACGTTACCTGTCCATTTCCAGCTTCATGTCTGGAGTGGCCGAGGCGACCCGATCTTTGGGAACAGTCTGGGCTGGATTTTTTGTCCATGGACAATTGCATCTGACCTACTATATCATGATTGGCACCTCTATCATCGTTCTGTTCTTGACTTGGATGCTGAAGGAGCCAAGTGTCAAAGCAGAGAAAGCAGAACGTCTGACCATGAAAAAGATTATCTGGGCTGTCAAAGAGGAGTTGCAGAGAAATCCCAGCCTTTTTATCTGGATGATTCTTTCCCAAATCATCGGAACACTGATGTGTATGTTTTATTTTTACTATCAAAATCAATTGCCCGACTTAAAAGATTGGCAGATTTCGCTGGTCATGCTAATTGGCAGTGCTTTGAATATCTTGGCAGTCTATCTGGCGAGTGTGATTGGAAAGAAGTATTCAGCCTTGAAACTCTTTCCTTTATTGGTCCTTCTGACAGGAATGACTTACCTGTTGTCCTACTTTGGAACGTCAATCATCTATATTGTGGTTTATCTAATCAGCAACGCCTTGTATGCTCTCTTCCAGCCGATTTTTGACAATGATTTACAAAAGCTGCTGCCAAGTGAAGTACGGGCGACCATGCTTAGTGTCTATTCTATGATGTTCAGCCTGAGCATGATTGTCATTTTCCCTCTGACAGGCTGGTTGATTGATTACTTTGGCTTCGATTGGACTTTTATAGTTTTAGGCGGTTTCTTATTAGCAGTGACACCATTTTTGCATGTAGGGCTAAAGAAAATAAGCCAGAACTTACAAGAAGTCTAAGATTAATGTTCTCTTTCTGCTGGTCAGAAGGAGAATATTTTTTTCCTTTTGAAAATTATGGTAAAATAGGAACAGTTTAATGGAGAAGTAGACAGCATGAAAGATTTATTGAAATATTTCAAAGGCTATATTAGGGAGTCTTTGCTGGGACCCTTGTTCAAGCTTTTGGAAGCCAGTTTTGAACTATTGGTTCCGATTTTAATTGCTGGGATTGTGGACGAGACCATTCCCCGAAAGGACAGCTCCCATCTCTACTGGATGGTTTTTCTTTTGATGGGCTTGGCTGCGCTTGGCGTGGTGGTAGCGGTGGTGGCCCAGTATTATTCGTCAAAGGCGGCAGTGGGCTTTACTCGTCAGATGACAAGCGACCTCTATCAAAAAATCCTGCGTTTGCCTAAGGCTAGTCGGGATGAGCTGACGACTTCTAGCTTGGTGACTCGACTGACGAGTGATACCTACCAGATTCAGACAGGGATCAATCAATTTCTTCGTCTTTTTCTGCGGGCGCCTATCATCGTTTTTGGTTCCATCATCATGGCCTTTACTATCAGTCCGGTCATTACCTTGTGGTTCTTGCTCATGGTGGCAATTTTAACGGCTATTATCGTTTTCATGTCTCGTCTGATGAATCCCCTCTATGCCAAGATTCGTCAACTGACAGACCAACTGGTCAATCTGACGCGTGAGCAGCTGCAGGGCATGCGGGTCATACGAGCTTTCGGTCAGACCCAGCGCGAGGTTCAGACCTTTCGCAATCGCAACGAGCTCTATAAAACCTGGCAAATCAGGACGGGAGCTCTGGCTAGTCTGATTAGCCCTCTGACTTTTCTTACGGTCAATGGTACTCTGATTGCTGTGATTTGGCAGGGGAATAACTTTATCGGCAGGGGCTTACTGACTCAGGGGATGCTAGTGGCCTTGGTTAATTATTTATTGCAGATTTTGGTGGAATTGCTCAAGCTGGCTATGCTAGTCAATTCTCTCAATCAAAGCTATATCAGTGCAGGTCGCATCAGTCAGGTTTTCGAGCAAGCAGAAGAAGATGTCCTGCAGGAATTAGTGCAGGAAACAGCTCTGCCGGATCAAGCCATTAAAGTCCAGCAGGTTAGCTTTTCTTATCCCAATGCAGCTAGTCCTGCCTTGACGGGTCTGACTTTTAATTTGAAAAAAGGTCAAACTTTAGGAGTTATTGGCGGGACAGGTTCAGGTAAGTCTACCCTAGTCCAGTTGCTGGCTCATCTTTATCCTGTGGCTGCTGGTCAGTTGACCATCTTTTCCCAAGGACGCAGTCCTAAAAATCTCAGAGAATGGCGGTCCTGGATCAGTCTGGTGCCTCAGAAGGCGGAGCTTTTCCAAGGAACTGTTCGCTCCAATCTGACTTTAGGATTGTCAACCAAGCCAACAGATGAAGACTTGTGGCAGGCTTTAGAGATTGCTCAGGCGGCGGACTTTGTCTCTCAGAAGGAAGGTGGCTTGGATGCGACTGTAGAGGCCTTTGGACGGAATTTTTCTGGAGGTCAGCGTCAGCGTTTAACCATTGCCAGAGCTGTCTTGCGGAGGGCACCTTTCTTGGTTTTAGATGATGCAACCTCTGCTCTGGACTATCTGACAGAGGCTAGACTCTTGCAGGCTATTAAGAATGAATTGACAGAGACCAGTCTGGTCTTGATCTCTCAGCGGACCAATAGCTTGCGCTCAGCGAATCAAATCTTAGTCCTAGATAAGGGAGAACAGGTGGCTCTTGGTCGCCATGAGGAACTCTTAGTCAGCTCTGCCATTTACCGAGAAATCCATCAATCACAGCATAGTCAAGGAGAGGAGGGAAAGCATGAAGCATAAGACATCACCTAGCAGCTTGAGGCGTTTGACTCGAGATTTGGTACAGGCGCGCTGGCTCTTTCTCTTAGCTAGTCTGGGAACAGTGGCTCAAGTGGCTCTGACTGTTCTTCTTCCAGTTTTAATCGGGAATGCGGTTGATAGTGTTCTTCTCCCTCAATCGGAGCAGCATTTGATGCCGATTTTGGGCCAGATGCTGTTGGTCATCTTAGCCAATACGCTGATTCAGTGGCTCAATCCCTTGCTCTATAATCAGCTGGTCTATCGCTATAGCCAGCAGCTCCGACAAGGTGTCATCAAGAAAGTACACTATCTGCCATTGGCCTATCTGGATCGGCAGGGAACTGGCGACTTGGTTAGTCGGGTGACGACAGACTTGGAGCAGCTCAGCAATGGCCTGCTTATGGTTTTTAATCAGTTTTTTGTGGGTTTGTTGACAATCTTAGTGACCATCATTAGCATGGCCAGATTGGACTTTTTCCTCCTACTTTTGGTTCTGCTTTTGACGCCTCTTTCTCTCTTCTTAGCTCGTTTTATTGCTAGAAAAAGTTTTAGCTTTTTCCAACGTCAGACTCAGGCTAGAGGGGCACAGACCCAGCTGATTGAGGAAAGTTTGACTCAGGAGAGTTTGATTCAAGCATTTAATGCTCAGGAGCAGTTTGATACAGCTTTTACTCACAGTAATCAAACTTATGCGGACTATTCGCAGGCGGCTATTTTCTATTCTTCAACGGTCAATCCTTCGACTCGTTTTATCAATGCCCTGATCTATGCTTTGATTGTGGGCTTTGGGGCTGTACGAATCATTCAGGGAACAGGCTTTACGGTTGGGCAGCTGGTGACTTTCCTCAACTACGTCAACCAGTACACCAAGCCTTTCAATGATATATCATCAGTCATGTCGGAATTGCAGAGCGCATTAGCTTGTGCGGAGAGGATTTACAGCGTTTTGGACCAAGAAGAAATAGCTGAGTCTGGTCAGGAAATCCTCCAGTCGGAAGATATCAAAGGACAGATTAGCTTCGAGCATGTAGCTTTTGGCTATGAGCCTGGAAAAGAGCTGATTCAGGATTTGAATATAAGGATTCCAGCAGCTAGTAAGGTTGCTATTGTCGGGCCAACTGGTGCTGGCAAGTCTACCTTGATCAATCTCCTCATGCGATTTTACAATGTAGATAGTGGTCTTATTTCGCTAGACGGTACTCCCATAACGCATTACACTAGAGCCTCTTATCGTCAGCAGTTTGGTATGGTACTGCAGGAGACTTGGCTTAAGACGGCGACTATTCACGACAACATAGCTT
The DNA here is from genome assembly GCF_001578775.1 of Streptococcus cristatus. Lineage (GTDB taxonomy): Bacteria > Bacillota > Bacilli > Lactobacillales > Streptococcaceae > Streptococcus > Streptococcus cristatus_A. The sequence continues at coordinate 1,013,948 of NZ_KQ969062.1, forward strand.
TTGGCCGGCCAGACGCCAGCCGAGAAGAGGTCATTGCTGCTGCCAAGGCGGCCAATGCGCATTTCTTTATCCAGCAGCTGCCTCAGGGGTATGACACCTACCTAGCGGATGCTGGGGACTCCCTGTCTCAAGGTCAGCGGCAGCTCTTGACCATCGCGCGTGTCTTCCTGGCTGTTCCTAAAATCCTAATCTTGGATGAGGCAACTTCCTCCATTGATACCCGGACAGAAGTCTTGATTCAGGAGGCTTTCAGCAAGCTCATGGTGGGACGGACTAGCTTTATCATTGCCCATCGCCTGTCTACTATTGAAAATGCTTACATCATCCTCGTCATGGTAGATGGAGATATCGTAGAACATGGTAATCACCAGGAGCTCATGGCAGCTAGAGGCGTTTATTACCAAATGCAGACGGCGCAGGAGTAGAAGGGGAACTTTATTAAAGTTCACAGATTGATGCTAAACAAAACGAAAAGAGTTGGAATTTCCAACTCTTTTTGCTTATAATTCAACTTCTTCCAACCCAGCCTCCGTCAGTCGGTAAATCTTCTGGCAGACTTCTTTGAGGAAGATGCGGTCGTGGGAGACAGCTATGATGGCGCCAGGATAGGTCGCCAAAAGCTGGCGAACTTGAGGCTGAGAGGTGGGAGAGAAGTTGCGGGTTGGCTCGTCCAGAAGGAGAACATTGGGGCAGTCTAAGACTAGTTTGAGCAGGAGGAGCTTGGCTTTTTGGCCACCTGAAAGTTGGCCAATTGGGTGGCGGGCCTCGTCGCGCGTGAACTGGAGACTGGCTAGATGCGTCAGGATTTTCTCTTCCTGAGCCTTGTCACCATAGGGAGCCAGAAAGTCCAAGGAACTGCTCTCATCATCCAGCAAGTCGCCATAATGCTGGGGCATGTAGCCGACCCTCATGTCTGTCCGCTCACGCAGGATCTTCCATATTTCCTTAAGCAGAGTAGACTTGCCTGCGCCATTAGCACCAATCAGTCCGATTTTTTCCTGGCCGCAGACCTCCAGAGTCAGGTTCTCCGCCAGTTGTCGCTCGTCTGTTTCCAGTTTCATTCCTTCTAATTTGAGGATTCTTTTGGTCAATGGCAGAGCTTCTATGTCTGAGAAGTGAAGGCTGATAGCATCTTCCTGTGTTGGGATTTCGGTCATTTCAGCACCTGCCTTTTCAAATCGTTTGCCCTGTGAGAGGACGTTTTTCATCTTCTTGGCTAATAGTCGGCCTTGGACATCATTTTTGGTATTTCTCAAGGCATTCTCAACATTTTGCTTAACTTGTCGGTGTTTTTCCATAGTCTTAGCGTGTTCTTCTCGCTCTTTTCGTGCTAGTTGCCCCTGTTTTTCAAAAGCCTCCTGACGTTGATGGCGGTAATTTTCATAGTCCAGACTTTTGACGCTGGTTCTAGCCTCCTGCTTCTTTTTGATTCGCTCCAGATGAACAATCTTGGTCGCAGCTTGAGAGAGAAAGTGCTCGTCGTGAGAGACGAAAAGGACCGTTCTCTGGCTGTGGCTGATAAAGTTCTCCAGCCAAGTCAAAGTTTCAAGATCGAGGTCATTAGAGGGCTCGTCAAGAAAGAGAATGTCCCAATCACTAGCTAATTTCTTGATAAGCTGGACCTTGAGTTTTTCTCCTCCAGATAGGCTAGCGAGCTGCTGCTGACTGGCAAAGCGCTGGCTGTCAAAGTTAAGCTCTCCAGCATAGCGGTAGAGCTTGGCATAGTCCAGCTCGGTCTCAAAATCAGCAAAGAAATAGTCATTGAGCGTCAGTTGGGCATCCTCTGAAGGCAGTTGCTGGGGCAGATAAACAGCAGCGGTATAGGACTTATCAATATGTCCGCTGTAGCTGACATAAGAGCTGACCAGTCGCTCGTCTAGCAGGAGCTTGAGCAGGGTAGACTTGCCATTGCCTTCCTCACCGATAATAGCGACCTTGTCTCCTTGATTGACAGTCAGTGACAAATCTTTGACTAACTCTTTCAGGTCTTTTAGGTGGGTGATCGTTAGATTTCTTATTTGAAGCATAGATGTCTCCTTCGTTTTCTTCATACAAAATACAGCCCTGCTTTATTTAGTAGAGCTGTTGAGATTGCACAAAGAAGACACAGGAGCGTCCAAATAGGGGCATTCGTTTGTAGGCTCTCATCTTGCACTGTCATAGGAGCGACAGGATTAATCTAAATATAAGCAAATAGATGCTTGAAAGCACAAAAAAACGAAAGTCCCGCGGATATGCAGAAACATGACAAAATCTACTAAATAAAGTTTCCTTTAAAAAATAGACTTAATTTTTCATGTCTCCGTGTACCTCCGAAATCATTCTACCCTTAGTCTAGCAAAAAGGGCAATATAAGTCAACAAAAATCCTGAAAGATTACTTTCAGGATTCGTCATATTTATACGTTGAGCACCTTATCCAAGAAGTCCTTGAGGCGTGGATGCTGAGGGTTATCGAAGATTTGGTCTGGTTTGCCGTCTTCTAGGAATTCACCGTCAGCAGTGAAGATGACGCGATTAGCAACCTGACGAGCAAAGCCCATTTCGTGAGTCACGATCAGCATGGTCATGCCCTGCTGAGCCAGATCCTTCATAACGTTGAGAACGTCACCAACCATTTCAGGGTCGAGAGCAGAAGTCGGCTCGTCAAAGAGCATGATGTCTGGGTTCATAGCCAATCCTCGAGCGATGGCCACCCGCTGTTTTTGTCCTCCTGACAGGCTATCTGGTTTGGCATCAGCCTTGTCTGCCAGCCCAACCTTTTCCAAGAGCCCCATACCAAGCTTGTCTGCATCAGCTTGGCTCATTCGCTTATGCTCAACTGGGGCAAAGGTGATATTTTGCAGGACAGTCATGTGTGGGAAGAGGTTGAAGTGCTGGAAGACCATTCCGATATCTTCACGAACATGGTCCACATTGGTAGCCTTGTCTGTCAAATCATAACCGTTGACAGTAATGGTCCCACTAGTTACTTCTTCAAGCAGGTTTAGGCTGCGTAGGAAAGTTGATTTGCCTGATCCAGAAGGACCGATGATACAAACAACATCTCCCTCATAAAACTTAGCACTAATCCCTTTTAGGACTTCATTCTCACCATAGTATTTATGTAAATCATTAACATCAATTTTTAATTTAGCCATTAGTGAATCCTCTTTTCTAAGCGTTTAGCCAATCTTGTTAAGAGTGTGATGATGACCAAGTAAAGCACTGCTAGGATAGCATACATCTTGAAGCTCTGATAGTTACGGGCAATGATGATTTTACCTGTTTGGAAGAGCTCAACAAGTCCGATAGCTGATACGATAGTTGTATCCTTGAGAGCGATGACGAACTGGTTGACAAAGTTTGGTAGCATGATCTTGGTTGCTTGAGGCAGGATAATCTTGCGCATGGTCTTTCCATACGAGATCCCCAGACTTCGGCTAGCTTCCATCTGTCCGACCGGAACGGCTTGAATCCCTCCGCGAACAATCTCAGCGATATATGCACCAGCATTGAGTGACAGAGCAATTGTTCCTGCAACGAAGTCGTTGATCGGACTTTGCTGACCAGTCATAGATTCAATGAGGTTTGGAATTCCCCAGAAGATGAAGGCAGCCAGAATCATAAGTGGAATACCACGAATAACATCGACAAAAATTTCTGAAATGATGCGAAGCGCTTTGATAGGGCTGACGCTGAACATCCCAAAGATAATCCCGATCACCATGGCAATCGCAAAGGAAATCAATGCTAAAGCAATGGTAATTCCAAGTCCGCTCAAAAGTTGTTTGTAGTTGTTTTGGAGAAGTCCCCAGATAGTTGTTTCATCAACGGTTGTGGAATTATCCTTCTCAGCTGAGAGATATTTATCAAGAATTTCTTGATATTTACCATTCGCTTTTAGATTAGCCAAACCATTATTGAACATCTCGATGAGCTCAGGGTTGGTGCCTGCTTTTACTGCAAAAGCAACTTCACCACTAGGTGTTCCTTCGATTGGCGTTTTCATTTTCTTGCCTTGATTGATGGCATATTTGACAACAGGCTCATCGTCCATAATAGCAGCGACAGAGCCAGAATTCAGACTATCATACATAGAAGAACCGTCTGAAAATGTTTTGATTTTGTAACCGTATTTGCTTTGATTTCCGACGAGGAAGGTTTGAGAGGCTGTACCGTTTTTGACTCCGACGGTCTTTCCTTTCAAGTCTTCATAGGAGCTAATAGTGCTTGATTCTGTCACAGCAAGGATAGAGTTAGCAGTGTAGTATGGTTCAGAGAAATTAAAGGTTTCTTTGCGGGCCTCTGTCACAGACATCCCAGCAATCATCCCGTCAGCTTGACCAGATTGCACAGCATTGATAGCAGCGTCAAAGCCAGGGTTAGAGATTTCCAGTGTAAAACCTTGGTCTTCGGCAATGGCTTTGATCAAGTCCATGTCAATACCAGTGTATTGGTTGCTATCATTTTGGAAAACGAAAGGAGCAAAAGATGAGTCACTGGCAATCGTATATTTAGCTTTGACTGGAGTAGCTTTTTGCCCCGATTTGGTTGTCGTCTCTGGTACTGCTGAGTTGGTTGAAGTGCCAGAAGCGGCAGTCCACTTGGTGATGATGTCCTTCAAGGTACCATCTTTTTTCATCTGAGCCAATGCTTCGTTAAACTCAGTCACTAGATATTCGTATTTGCTGCCTTTTTTGACACCAAATGCGAAGCTACCAACAGCTTCACCCTTCATTGAGATTTTCAGATCTTGTCCTTGGCTGATTGCATACTCGATAACGGGTTGGTCATCCATAGCTGCATCAACGGCTCCGGCTGCTAGGCTGTTATACATAAGGTCGCCGGTATCAAATGTTTTGATAGTAAAGCCGTATTTGTCCTTGATTTTTTCAAGGAAACGTTGTGCGGCTGTACCATTTTTGACTCCGACAGTCTTTCCTTTAAGTTGATCGTAAGATTTTACTGTATTAGCCTTGGTCGTTGCGATGACAACTTTTGTGTCATAATATGTATCAGACATGGTAAAGACTTTTTCACGTTCAGCAGTCTTGGTCATACCTGCCATAATAGCATCGGCCTGTCCTGCTTGAACGGCATTGACAGCAGCGTCAAAGCCAGGGAAGGACATTTCATATGCCCAGCCTTTGATTTCAGCTACTTTATTGATAATATCAACATCAATCCCTTTATAGGTTTGATCGGAATCTTTAAATTCAAATGGGGCATAAGCCGTGTCAGATACGATCTTGATGGTATCTGCGTGAGTGGTTGTCCCTAGTGCAAGGATAGGGAATAATGCTAGCAGAAAAGCTATGATTTTTTTCTTCATATTTTCTCTCCTTTAGTTGAATATTTTTCGATTATATCAGAAAAATTTGAGAAAGGCAAATATTTTCTACTTATTATGTTATATCTTCTGACATAAGAGTGCGAAATGACTTTCATTTTATCATCATAAAATATGTTATAATAAACAAATGGTGAAAGGAGATTTCTATGTTTAAATCACGCATGTTAGATAATGTGAAGCTGTCGCGCTACATTCCGCCGATTTGGTTGGCAGTTCTGATTTCCATTGGCTTTATCCACGTAGGAGAAATCTTTGCAGGCATTGGAATGATTCCGATTTGGATCATCATTGGAACTGTGCTTGCCATGGCAAATCCAACAGCTGACCGGGCTACAGTTATGGAAGTGTTCGGGCATTATAGTATATTTTTTCAGCTGGGTAGCTTTTTCTTTATGGCCGTACTTGTTTTTCTGTGGGTCAAGTTTCGAGAAAAGAGAACGTTCTCCAGCTTGGGTTTCTTTAAAGAAGGATGGCTGAAAGAACTGGGCAGAGGCTTCCTGATTGGGGCAGCACAATTTTCGCTCGTCGTCGCTTTACTATTGCTAACGGGTGCGGGAAGTCTAGAATTAGCAGAGCTAAGTTTAGAGCCGGTTCTCTTTATTCTTGCCTTGATTCCTTTTTGGATCCTTCAAGGTGGTACAGAAGAGCTGGTGACGCGTGGCTGGCTTTTTCCAGCGGTTAGCGCTAAGTCAAATATCTTCATTGGTATCTTAATTTCCAGTGCTCTATTCGGGGCATTACATCTCCTCAATACTGGTGTAACCGTTCTTTCCATTGTCACGATTATCTTGGATGGAATTTTTGCCTGCCTACTCATGATCAAGTATGATAATATGTGGGTCTTGGCTGGTATGCATGGCGCTTGGAATTTCGTCCAAGGAAATGTCTATGGCATCCAGGTTAGCGGGCAAGGAGCTAATGCCTCTATCTTTAATTACACTTCTCAGGCTTCCATTGACTGGCTGTCAGGCGGAGCTTTTGGTGCTGAAGGATCCATCTTTGCTACTATCGTTCTGATTGGCTGTATTGCCTATCTTTACTGGTCGCTCAAGAAAGAAAATCGCCTACCTCGGGCATTGATGCTTAAGAAATAAAGACATTGCTCAGCTTGGCTGGGCGATTTTTAATGCTAGTGAATGATAAGAATACGAGACTAGCCGTTCTTAGAGATGTAGCTACTAAACCAGAGCCAAACCCAGAGAAAATGTATCAAATATGGTAAAATGATAGAAGCACAAGTTGAGGAATAAAAGATGATAAACAGAATAACAGATAATAAATTTGAATTGGTTTCCAAGTACGAGCCTTCAGGTGACCAGCCCCAAGCTATCGAGCAGCTAGTGGACAATATCGAGGGGGGCGAGAAAGCCCAGATTCTCATGGGGGCAACTGGTACTGGTAAGACCTTTACCATGAGTCAAGTAATCGCTCGGGTTAATAAGCCGACTCTAGTTATTGCCCATAATAAAACCCTGGCAGGCCAGCTTTATGGTGAGTTCAAGGAGTTTTTCCCAAATAACGCGGTGGAATACTTCGTTTCCTACTATGATTACTACCAGCCTGAGGCCTATGTGCCTTCCAGTGATACTTATATCGAGAAGGATAGCTCGGTCAATGACGAGATTGACAAGCTCCGTCACTCAGCGACATCAGCTCTCTTGGAGCGCAATGATGTGATTGTCGTGGCTTCGGTCTCTTGTATCTATGGTCTGGGTTCGCCTAAGGAATACTCCGATAGTGTGGTTAGCCTGCGTCCTGGACTAGAGATTTCTCGCGACAAGCTACTCAATGATCTGGTAGATATCCAGTTTGAGCGCAATGACATTGACTTTCAGCGGGGCAAGTTCCGCGTGCGCGGCGATGTAGTGGAGATCTTCCCAGCTTCCCGGGATGAGCATGCCTTTCGGGTAGAGTTTTTCGGAGACGAGATTGACCGGATTCGTGAGGTGGAAGCCTTGACAGGTCGAGTCTTGGGTGAGGTGGACCATTTGGCCATCTTCCCAGCCACTCACTTCGTGACCAATGAAGACCACATGGAAGTGGCGATTGCCAAGATTCAGGCGGAGATGGAGGAGCAGCTAGCTATCTTTGAGAAGGAAGGCAAACTTCTGGAAGCTCAGCGCTTGAAACAGCGTACGGAGTATGATATCGAAATGCTGCGCGAGATGGGCTATACAAATGGCGTTGAAAACTATTCTCGTCACATGGATGGTCGAAGCGAAGGAGAGCCGCCTTATACCCTTCTGGACTTTTTCCCTGATGACTTCTTGATCATGATTGACGAGAGTCACATGACCATGGGACAGATTCGGGGCATGTACAATGGTGACCGCTCTCGTAAGGAGATGCTGGTTAATTATGGTTTCCGCCTGCCGTCTGCCTTGGACAACCGTCCGCTACGCCGGGAGGAGTTTGAGAGTCATGTTCACCAGATTGTCTATGTGTCGGCTACGCCGGGTGACTATGAGAAAGAGCAGACGGATACGGTTATTGAACAGATCATCCGTCCGACAGGGCTTCTGGATCCAGAGGTGGAAGTCCGTCCGACCATGGGGCAAATTGATGATCTCTTAGGTGAAATCAATGCCCGTGTTGAAAAGAATGAACGTACCTTTATCACAACCCTGACCAAGAAGATGGCGGAAGATTTGACGGACTACTTCAAGGAAATGGGGGTCAAGGTCAAGTATATGCACTCGGACATCAAGACCTTGGAGCGAACCGAGATTATCCGAGACCTGCGCTTGGGTGTCTTTGATGTTTTGGTTGGGATTAACCTGCTACGCGAGGGAATCGACGTGCCTGAGGTTAGTCTGGTGGCAATTCTCGATGCGGACAAGGAAGGTTTCCTACGCAATGAACGTGGACTTATCCAGACCATCGGACGGGCAGCCCGCAACAGCGAAGGGCATGTGATTATGTATGCGGACACAATGACCCAGTCCATGCAGCGCGCTATTGATGAAACTGCCCGCCGTCGGGCAATCCAGATGGCTTATAATGAAAAACATGGCATTGTACCGCAGACCATCAAGAAAGAAATCCGTGACCTAATCGCCGTAACCAAGGCAGTTGCCAAGGAAGAGGACAAGGAAGTCGATATCAATAGCCTCAACAAACAAGAACGCAAAGAACTCGTCAAAAAACTCGAAAAACAAATGCAAGAAGCCGTCGAAGTGCTTGACTTTGAACTGGCGGCACAGATTCGCGATATGATTCTGGAAATAAAAGCGATGGATTAGAGAGGAGAGAACGTATGAAAATTTTGGTTATTAATGGCCATCCTGATAAAGAGAGCTATTGCCAAGCAATTTTTCAGACGATTGTTGACAATATTGATTTAAGTAGACATGAGCTTGAGGTCATCAATCTCAACGAAGAGAATTTTGATCCTGTTTTACGTTATGGTTATCGGAAAAGGATGAAGGAGGATTTGTTTATTCTACGCTCTCAGAAATTAATCCAGTGGGCGGATCATTTCATCTTTGTTTATCCTATTTGGTGGAGTAGTATGCCTAGCCTGTTAAAGGGGTGGATTGATCGTGTATTTACCCCCGGAATTGCCTATTCAGCTAATCATCAGGGAAATTTCTTTTGGAATTATGTTACTGGTAAGCAGTTTAAAAAACTTTTAAAAGGGAAAACAGCTGATATTTATGTAACTTCTGATGCCCCCACTAACTGGTATAAAATGTTCTCAGGATTGATTAGTATCCCTGATAGTTATGGTATTGCAGTATTGAAAAATGCAGTCTTGAATCATTGTGGAGTTAAAACCAGGAGAACAAGTGTTTTTGGTCAAGTCGCTCAAAACACAACAACTGCTATAGATCGTCAAAAATATTTGAAAAAAGTTTCAAATCAGATTAATAAAATGTAAAATCGCTTATCTTGATTTCTCCAGTAATGATCTGGCAAATGTTTGATGCTCCCTCAGAATTTTATTATGGGTATTAGAAGATAACAAACGTGCCATCGCTTTCTATGGAAAAATGGGTTTTGTTTTTGACGGCGAGGAAAAGGTCATTGACCTAGGAAAAGCCGTGAAAGAAAAACGGATGCTTTACATCAGAAACTCGAACAGTTAGTCTGAAAATAATAGGTACATTTTTAAGGAGCACACATGCGTTATGCACTTTTACTCCGCGGCATTAATGTCGGCGGGAAAAACAAGGTCGTTATGACTGATTTGAAGAAGGATCTGGCTGAGTTGGGTTTTGAAAATTCAATTTCCTACATCAACAGCGGCAACCTTTTCTTTGATAGCGAGGAGCAGGAGGAGAGGATTCGGGAGATTTTGACGGATTATTTTAGTCAGTCTTACGATTTTCCTTTGCCTTTTGTTCTTGTCAGCTCTGCCATGCTTGAAAAAGAAACAGCCAATCTGCCTACTTGGTGGAAAGATGAGACAGCCTTTCGGCGCGATGTTCTCTTTTATCTGCCAGAGGTAGACAAGGAGAGCGTTCAAGAGCTGGCAGGCAATTGGGCGAATGACAAGGAGCAACTGCATTTCGGACAGACAGCTTTCTTTTATAGCAATGCTGACCAAGCGGACTATCTCAAGTCCAACTACCATAAAAAACTGCTCAAGTCTAGTTTCTACAAGCAACTGACTATCCGAAACGGTAAGACTTTCCAGAAGATTGTGGAGTTGGTTGGAAATGAGTAAGCTAAATTTGGAAGAGACAAGGGAAGAAAAAGCGAAGGGCTGGAAGTTTTCTAAAGTTATTTGGCTAGTGCTCTATATCTTGTTGTTTATCTTTATTTTGCTACATTTTAGCTTGAGTCCCTTTGGTTTGGTCTTTACTCCGCTCCTGTGGAACACATGGCTTTTTCTTCTATCAGTGGTCGTCTTTTGTCACTTATGGTTTCTCTTTTTGAAAAATAGAGAGTTTCGCTGGTTCCACCTCATCTGGGGGATCCTGAGTGTACCTCTTGCACTTTTTATATGGTTTGCAATTTTCTTTCATTTCTCTATAGTCAAATCAGAAAATTCTGTCCCAATCAATATGGATTACGGGATAGAGGGGAGAGAAGTTATTTTACGAAAAGGCTATTTATTAGGTGAATATGATGAATACCATGATTTAGTCAATCCTTATATCATGAAAACCAAGGTCAATCGTGTTCGCTATATTGATTGATGCAAGTCTTGCCAATGGAATCTAGCTCCAAAGCCCGTTCAAACAAGCTAGTAGAGGGAGTTGTGTGGATGTGGTTAGATACAGTGAATACATGGCTCAAGTGCCATGGTTTTCTAGCTTAGTTATTGGATTTCTCCATCCTTATGCTTTTCGCAATGATTACGGGCATCCTAGTTTTTCAAATCCCCTTCCTCCCTATATGTTTAAAGGGTAATTATGTTTTTCCTTTGTTTATAAATATTCTTGTTTTACTGCACTATGCCTATAGTTCTATCCTACGTGAAAATAGTTCAAAGAGGGTCACTTCTTTAAAAGACTTAGTCAATCCTCTCCTTTATATAAATCCTCTAGCTCTTTTGTTTCATTACTTTGGAGTGAAGAGTCGCCGTCATAGAACTATTTTGTTACCATTGCCTACTTTGGATCATCGCTATGTTTGGTTTCCGATTGCTACTTATATTATTTTCTTTCTGATAGCAGCAGTCATCGTGATTGCAAGCAAAGGGAGTAAGAAAAAATAGAAAAGCCGCTTTATGTACTAAAGTGGCTTTTGTGCTTGTTCTGATAAATCTAAGGGCATAAAGGCGGCCATGACACGGCCGATGACCTTGGGTTCTTCTTGATGCGGGATAAATTTGTCGCTGTATTTTTTATTGAGAGAGATGAGACGGATGCCAGTTGGATCGTTGAAAACTCTTTTCAAAATGGTTTGTCCGTCGTAATCAATGGCATAGATCGCGCCAGCAAATTCAAAATGTGTATTCTTGATGAGTGCCACAGAACCTTGCGGATACTTGGGTTCCAGCGAATCTGTCCGAATCCAGAGGGCAATATCATAGTCAAGCTCTTTGTCTAACCAGACGATGTCAGCTTGTTCGGGCTTGTTCAAGAAAGTCTGGAAGCTTTCATAGACCTTGTAAGGAAAATAATTATCTTTTAATCTCTCCTCAGTTGTTTGATCATCCAGCTCTTTTTTAGCAAAGTCTGTCACAGCTTGCTTGCGGCTCTGGTCTAAAGATTGGAAAATATCTGCGAACTCTAGCGAAAATGGTGTAGGGCTATGAACAGATAAATAGCGAGGATCCAGCTCTTCAACATCCATATCAAAGAAGTCTGCAATTTTTTGCATATTTTCGAGGACAGGCAGGGAATTTCCTTTGATATAGCCAGTGAGAGTGCTGGCTGGGATTCCTGTTCCTCGTGAAAGTTCAATTTGTTTGATTTGCTTTTGCTTCAATAAAGTTTTGATTTTTTTAGAAATGAGTCGCATTGCCTCCTTATCCTGGGGGCTAGCGACACCGCGTCCTCTGGCCATGATATTCACTCCTTTTCTTTCTTCTATTTTAACGAATTAAATCGAAAAAGTAAAGAGCTGAATACGCATATTCAGCTCAAAAGGAGAGGATTAAATTTCATAGCCCATCAAGAGGCCGCCTTCTTCTGCGTAAAAGCTGCAAAGTCCAGAAGTTGGTAGGAATGAAATATCGGCAGCTGGGAATTTTTCCTTGATAACTTCCGAAAATTGCTGGCAAAATTTCTCATTGTTGCGATGCGCAATGAGAATGCGACCGCCCTTATACCCAGATTTCAGAACTTCATCGACAGCAGCAGTCAGAGCTTTTTTAGCTCCTCTAGCTTTTTGGAGAAGCTCCAGAGTACCAGTATCGCTGGCTTCGCCGACCATGCGAATATTGAGGAGGCCGACAACTGCACCGATTAGCTTGCTGAGACGACCATTTTTGACCAGATTATCTACCTTAGCTAGTACAAAGAGAAGTTTCGTATTTTCTTGGTAGTGGGTAATGGCTTCCACGACTTGCTCGAAAGAAAGCCCTTCTTTGATGAGGTCGTTCAATTTTCTGACAATCAGATCAACCTCGCCACCAGCCGAAAGGCTATCAATGACATGGATATTTGCTGTTGGTTTTTCTTCTAAGAAGAGTTTTTTGGCTAGCTGGGCGCTATTGTGGCTACCAGAAAGAGAGCCTGTAATTGTCACGACAAAGATATTCTCAGCCCCTTCAAAGCTTCTGAGGTAGTCATCAGGGCTTGGGCAGGCTGATTTCGAAGCACTTGAAGTAGCGTACATTTTTTCCATCATGCCATCAATATCAAGATGCGCATTATCCACAAAAATTTCATGATCAATCTGAATGGTCAGCGGCACACTCTCAAACCTTGTCTGGTTGGCCAGATCTGTAATCTCACGGTAGTCACAGCCAGAATCGGCAACAATTTTCCAAGTCATTTAGTTTCTCCTGCTCTATCAGTTCTCTACATTGACAAAAAACATGTCTTTTCTTACAATTATAACATGAAGATGCTTTGATATAAAGCCTTAATTCTCAGCTGATACAGGAAGAAAGAAATTGTTATGGCGGAAAAGAAAATATCAGAAAAATCCCTTGCAAATTTAAAAACTTATAATCAAGAATCCAATCGAATCACAAAGGAATCCTTGGAAATTTCTCTGATGCAACTGCTAGAGAAAAAAGATTTGAAAAAGATTACCATCTCTGAGTTAGTCGAGCGGGCTGGAGTTTCGCGCGCAGCCTTTTATCGTAACTATAGCTCCAAAGAAGAAATTCTAGAGGGAATTTTCAAAAATACGGTTCAGGGAATTGTCGACAAGCTGGAGCAGTTCAATTTCAAGACAGAAATGTACCAGATTTGGCTTTTTCTTTTTAAGGAAGCCAAAAAGGAAGCGCGTGTCATTAGTCTGGCTATTGATTATAATTTTGAAAAGTTGCTGACGCAGGCGGTCTTTGATTTCCTTGAAAAGCGTAGCAAAGGTGGGAAGAAGACAGCCAATTCCTATATGAATTCATTTTGGAGTTCTGCGGTTGTTTCGGTGCTTTCCAAATGGATCAAAGAAGGCATGAAGGTTCCAGCTGAAAAGATTGCTGCTTTGGGCATGCCGCTTTTTCCACAGAAAAAGAAAAAGTAAGAGTTTGTACAACTGTTTGGTACCAATATATCAGACTGAAATAATAGATCGTAAAAACTTACCTAACAAGTAAGTTTTTACTTAGTGCTTCTGAGACCATTTAAGACTTATCAGCTACCATTTAGGATTTGGGAGTTATTTGCGATGCGACCTGTGCTATGCTAGAGCAAAGGAGGTAGACAAATGGCTACTATCATAATTAAAGACGGCTGCACTCTTCGAAAGCTAGATCTTTCAACAATTTACTATGTCCAGTCCCATCCTCAAAAGCCGCACATCGTTCTTATCGTGACTAGACAAGGCAACTACAGCCTTAGGGCTTCTCTGACTGAGCTGGCTAAGCTCTATCCTGATGAGCTGGTTCACTGTAATCGTCAAACACTGGTCAATTTAGCCAAGGTTCAAGGATTTGACAGGGAGCGTAAAAGCTTGTTCTTTGAGCAGTCTGACTTAGGAGACATTGTCTGCTCAAGGCGTCATTTAACCAGTCTTATCAAGCGCTGGTATCAGGAAGGAAGAAAATAAGATGAAAATTTTTGTATTAGAAGATGATCTTAAGCAACAAGCCTATATGGAGTCCACCATTCAGGGAATTTTGGAAAAGAATGGCTGGGAATGCCAGTTTTTAGAAATCTATGGCAAGCCGGACATGCTGATTGATGCAGTAAGGGAACGGGGGAGCCATCAGATTTTCTTTTTGGATATTGAGATTAAGCAAGAGACGCAGAAGGGACTCGAGGTGGCAGGAAAGATTCGCAAGTTGGACCCCTACGCTCTGATTGTATTTGTGACGACTCACTCAGAATTTATGCCCTTGACTTTTCGTTATCAGGTATCAGCTTTTGACTTTATTGACAAAGGCTTGCCTGAGGAGGATTTTATCAAGCAGATTGAGCAGGATCTGGCCTATCTTTACGAGAGAAAGGACAGTTTTCAAGCTGAGGAAACTTTTCTCTTTGAAAATTCTAAATCAGATTTTCAGGTGCCTTTTAATGAAATCTATTATTTTGAGACATCAGAAGTGCCTCATAGACTAGTTCTCTATACCAAGAAAGAGCGCATCGAATTTTACGGACAGCTTTCTGAGATTACAAAGCAGGACAAGCGTCTCTATCGCTGCCATCGCTCTTATGTGGTCAATCCAGCGAATATCTCTCAGTTGGATAAGATAGAAAACATAGCCTATTTCCCTAATGGCGCTAGTTGCTATGTATCACGCCTCAAGATGAAAGGATTACGGACAGCTTTAAGGCAGTAGGGAAGTAATATGATAGAAGTGGGAGGAGTTTATGTTCATAGGATTGAAAATTGTAGCATTAATATTTCAGGTTTTAGCTTTATTTATTCTTTTTTCAAATATCAGTGGCGAAAAAATGAATTGGAAAAAGTATCTATTAGCAACTCTAGGATTGAATTTTATAGGGATTTTGCTTGCGATCATAGACTTAGTGATTGAGAATAAATTTTTTTCATATGTTAATTTCTTAACGCTTCCTATCTATTTTTTAATTTTTTCCTTATTGATAAACAAAAATATACCAAAGGTTCTTTCTATATTCTATGGTCTTTTTCCAGTTATCTTTTGGAATGTTCTACATCGTCTATTCTCTTTCTTTTTAAGAAATATAATACATTCCCATGTTCAAGTTCAGATAGATCCTAACAAATATACTATATATATTTCAGCAATTCTAGCTAGTTTATTATCATTATTCTTACCTAGACTATTGTATTATGATTTTAAACGATTAAGAGAGTATAAGTTAAGAAAAAAAGATATAAAATTAATTACTTTTCTAAATATTTCCATGATTTTTTATTATATATTTGTTCAATATTTTACTTATATCGAAATGTATCAGCACTCACTTAACTTATATTATCGTGAAATAATCGTAGTTGTTTATATTATTCTCTTTCTCAGTTCAGTAAATATCCTAGACCGTAATTTGCGAGAGCGAATTCAACAGCAGTTAAGTGAACAAAGAGAGTTGCAGTTGAGAAATATGTCCGATTACAGTCAGCATATCGAAGAACTTTATAATGAGTTGCGAAGTTTCCGGCATGATTACATCAATATTTTAAGGAGTCTGAAGTTAGGAATTGATACGCATGATTTACCAGCCATTGAGCAGATTTATAACCAAGTTCTAAAAGACTCAGGTCAAGCACTCAACCAATCTAAATATGATTTAGGTCGCCTGTCCAATATCCACAATGATGCTCTCAAGAGCGTATTGTCAGCAAAATTTCTAGAAGCTCAGAGCAAGGGAATAGAAATTGGCTTGGAAGTTCCGCAGGAAATCAAACCTCAAGGAATGGAGTTGCTTGATTTTATCACGATTGTTTCCATACTGGCTGATAATGCTATAGAAGCAGCAGTGGAGACTAGTCATCCAGTAGTTTCTTTTGCCTTTTTAGAGCAGGAAGGTAGACAGATTTTTATTGTTGAGAATACAATAAAAGAGTTTTCTATCCATTCCGATACTATTTTTAAAAAGGGCTTTAGCACTAAAGGAGAAAATAGAGGGCTTGGTCTCTCCAATGTTCAAAATATTATCAGCCACTATCCCAATGTTTCTCTGAGAACCACTAGTCATGATAATAGATTTAAACAGGAAATAGAAATAAAATGAAGCTATAAAATTTTAATTAAGATAGCTATATCTGAAAAAGGCTAATTTCAATGTAATAATGAAATTGGCCTTTTTGTCTATTATAATTGGGTTAAATAAGTGGATCTTTTATTGTCTACCGAAAATAGTGTCAAACCAGTTGGATATTCCTTGTAACCAATTTTGTCCTCCGCCTGAAATTTTTTCTAATTCCTCAGTTGATAATACATTGAATTGTTTGATTGATTCTTTTTTGTTCATAATATGCCCCCTTGTTTTAATGATATTAGTATAACAAAAATAGTACTGTTGTAGTGGTTTAAATCTTAATCAGTCTTTATTTACTCCTGAATGGTAGGTTTCTATTCTATTATTTATTTTCTTAATGTGAGGAATTAGACAGTTTAAAAGATATGAAAAGGTAAATATATTCAGTATCGTTTGCTTTAGAATTATTTTATGATGAAATTGTGCACCAAATTTGACAATTCAAGAGTAAATAAAAGCCATTTAGGATTTTCTTGTTTTTCTGCTCTAAAAATAAGTTAAACTAGATCTATAAAAATAGAAGGAGTTTATTATGAAAAATAAATGGTTTATTTCGATATTGCTTTGCCCACTTTTTCTTGGTCTAGGTGCTCTGCCGGTGGCAGCTGATACAGATAGCATAGTAGTACAAGGTGGTCGCGAGAGAGTAGAAGCCAGTAGGAGCACTGATAAAACATTACCGACTGAATCAGATACTAAGTCTGACTCCAGTAGTGAAGCAGAGTCAAGCCAAATTACAAAAACTCAGACTGCAGAGCAGAATTCCAATCCACCAGTTCACACTGAGACTGCTAAAGCTGAAGTAACTATGGAAAGCTATCTAGAAAATGTAGCTGATTTTCAAAAAGTTTCGATTAATCAAGTATACCAAGCTTTTACTGAAGATGGTAAGGATCATACAATCTATGTTGGTCGTCCGACCTGTTATTATTGTCGAGAGTTTTCTCCCGTTCTGAAAGAGTTTAATCAGTTAATTGATAATCATCTTGAATATTATGATAGTGATGGGAAAGATTTCGATGATCAGGCAAAGAAATTTTTATTTGAAACAGTTGGAATACCCGGAACTCCAACTATTCTTTATCTAAAAAATGGAAAACTTGTGTCTGGTTGGGCTGGAGGAGGAGTTACAGCTCAACAATTGTATGACCATTTGTATGCTAGTTCAGCAATTAAACAAGATGAGAAAGTGGAACAGTCAAATACAACTGTAAATGAACGTGGTTCTGTAGTTGCTCATTCGATAACTATCCCAACCGCCAAGGACAGCGACAGAGACTTTTCTAAGCCAGTTTTGCAGGAAAGTGCGGAAGCTAAGACTAATCAAACTCTCACTTTAATGGATAGTAATTCCAATAATCAAAAGAGTAAAGAGGCATTAGTTCATCCGGCTTCAAGAATATTGCCCCAGACAGGGGACCAGAAGAGTGAATACATCATATTGCTAGGCATTATTGCATTAGGAGCAATGTTTGCTACTCTCTGTCCAAAGCGTCAGAAGGATTAAATTTCCTTACTAGTCAATTTAAAAATTAGAAAAGATGCTAAGATAAAACATAAAAATACATTCTCTATTTTGGAGAATGTATTTTTAAAATGACTATTCAGGAGTAAATATCTACCATTCAAGATTTTTGTGACTAAAGATTAGAAGAAAGTGTTATACTTTAGATGTGATCGCGATGCACAAGAAAAAACAACAGGAGGTATCTATTATGGATACAAAAGTAATGTCACAATTTGAAGTGATGGATGAAGATATGTTAACCGCCATTGAAGGTGGGTGGGGATATGTATGGCGTTGCTCAGATGGGTATGTTAGCGCTAAGCATTTTTTCAGATTCACTGCACAAGAGAATGCAGATAACCATGTAGCACTTTACGGAGGAGTTTGTAGAGTCTATAATGTTTAAGAACCCTAAAGCATTCGTAGCTGGCATGAAAACTGCTGGCTACGAATGCTTGTTAAAAGATGGAGGGCATTTATGAAATTAGAAATGATAGGCATTAGCAAGAGCTATGGCTCTAAGTCTGTGCTCAAAGATATTTCCTGCGAATTTACTGAGGGAGTTTATGGTTTGCTTGGGGCAAATGGTACGGGTAAGACGACCTTGATGAATATCATTTGTGATCTCATAAAGCCGAGCCAAGGAAGGATGAAGTTTGATGGCGCCTCACATGTCGAAGAGTATATCCAGTATATCGGATTCTTGCCTCAAGATTTTTCTTATTATCATAACTTTACGGGGCTCGATTTCCTTTTATATATGGCCGCTCTTAAGGGAATGACGAAGAAACAAGCCAGAGTAGAGAGTGATAAGTTTTTGAAACTTACTGGTTTATACGATGTCAGGAAAAAGAAGCTTGCTTCCTATTCGGGTGGTATGAAGCAAAGACTGGGCATTGCGCAGGCACTTCTCAATCATCCCAAAATATTGATTTTAGATGAGCCAACCGTGGGACTGGATCCCAAGGAAAGGGTGAAATTCAGAAATATTATCAGTGAGCTATCGGCTGATAAAGTCATCCTCTTATCTACCCACATCGTATCGGACGTAGAAGCGATAGCCAAGGAAATCCTAATCCTAAAAGATGGAAATTTTGTGGAGAGAGGTAGTGCTAAGGAACTTCTTTCACTTATCGAGGGGCAAGTTTGGGAATTTCGTGTTTCCGAGCGTGATTGGCAGCGTTTTGCAAAGGATTATGTAATCGTGAATGAGCGGATAGAACCAGACGGTATCGTCTTGCGGGTTATTAGCGATAAGAGTCCTGTAGAAGGGGCGCAAGGGGTGATTCCGAGTCTGGAAGATTTGTATATTTATTACTTTAGAGAGGAGGCAAATGAATGATAGCATTAGTTCCTTTTGAATTGAAAAAATTATTAAAAAAGAAATCAGTTTTAGGTGCAGTCCTGGCTATTATGCTGGTTTTAGTTGGATTGTTTTATGCAAATTTTTTTAATGATGGTCAGATTAGCGGATCTTCAGCTGATCGAATACATGGAAAACAAGCGGTTGTGATCAAACAAAAGATTGCTGAAGAGCATACTGGTTATTTATCTGATGAGTTAATGGATAAAATCGTTAATGACTATGCAGCCAATATGCCCTATTTCAAACAGAATGATTTGTATGATATGTTTTCCTGGTATGCCATTGATCGTCTCGTCCCCAATTCTCAAGAAATTCTAACAGATACCTATAAATCTGATGATGTCTTACATTATGACCAGATTAGTCTCAAGTCACAAGAAGAGCTGCGGTCCTATTTCCCTTTAAAAACGTTAAAGCTGGGAAATTTTGCACCTTGGCATAAGTTATTTAATACCTTAAATGCTGCTTTTAGTTTAATGGTGGTATTTGTAGTCTATATTTGCTGCTCTGTTTTCTCAGGTGATCGAGCAAGAAAGATGGATTCATTACTTTTGACAACTAAATATGGTCGCAATCAGTTAACGATTGCAAAAATCGTATCTGTTTTTGGAATTGCTACTTTAACATTTGCCCTTGTTAATAGCCTTGTTTTGCTGGTGTTTGGGACCTACTTCGGTTGGAGCGGTTGGGATACCAGCGTCCAGATGAACTTGGAGTGGATTTCGACTATTTATAATATTTTGCAATTTCCTGTCCATATGAATCTCTTAGAATTGTTGATTCGCCTTATTCTATTTCAGTTTGTTGGTTTACTCTTTATTCTTGGAGTGATGCTTCTCATATCTAGTTTGACAAAGTCGCCGCTGGCAACATTTGCAAGTTCTGTAGGGATGTTCTTGGCTCCAGACTTTTTGATGAGTATCTTCAGAGATGGCCTGATGAATAAGATACTAACTATTTTTTCAATTTCAATCGATGGAACGGAAGGAATCTTATTGAAACTTTCCAATAGCAAAGGATTCTTCTTCAATGATTTTACCGCAAATGGTGTCAGCGTGATCATGATCCGGCTCTCTCTCATGCTCCTCTGCTGTCTGATGACTTATCGGATCATTCGAAAAAGAGGACTTTAAACTAACTGTTGTCTATTTTAGAAAAGCAGTTCCGCTTTTCTGATGGAATATACAAGGGAAAAAGAGGTCACTAATATGGAAAAAAAATTGTTTTATAAAATTTCTCTGCTTATATCTTTTGTGTTAACGGCAGGAGGTCTATTATTAACACTCTGTAATTATTTATTTTTTAATTATCCGTTTTTAAACCAAACTACGGTAGGTCTAATTGTCTCGTTTTTAATGGTTTTGCTTATATTTTTTAGTTCTCATCATAGAAATAAGAATTGATTTTTTGAATTACTTGAGAATAAAAAGAAAAAAGTGCTAAAGACATTCTTTGAATTTATCCTTTAAAGGGGTTGATTTTATGACTAATACTAGGCGAGCAGTAGTTGCTACGAGCTTAGGTTTCATCTTATTGTTAGCAGTGGGAATTCTACTGCAGATTCGCTTTGGGGGCATGGTCTTTTTGCTAAGTCTATTCTGTTATGCGGAAGCCTTTATCATTTGGTACGCGAAAAGTAAGTCTAAGTCGCAGATCAGTGGCAGTCGGAGTATTGAACTCTTCTGGCTTTATATCAAGCAGTTGAAAATCTTTTATGTCACAATTTTGTGTCTTTCGATTCCTTTCGTTTCCCTGTCTTCTGACCCCACTTATGATTTGTTTTTTGTGCTTGGGTTGTTAGTATTTTCGCTCTTAAGCAATTATATCTTTAGCTCTCATGGCATTCAACCATCTAAGAAAGAGACTGATGTAAAAGATTAATTGTTTTATCTGTAGCAGTTATTTAGCTTGCTGTTTTCTACAAAAGAAAAGAGGCTGGGACAAAAGTCCTAGCCTCTCAATTGTCTTTGAAATGTCGAGCAAGACGCAGTGGTTGAGTGGGCTCTACTACGCTGATTTCATCAGCTTTTACAGCCCTACTCAACTGTGCGGAGGGTGGGACGACGAAATCGAATTCTAACGAATTACCGATTTTTTTCCCACTCTCTTTTGTAAAATGTGCAGGCTTAGTGTGCTACACGTTTGCGAGCGGCTTTCTTACGGTTTTCTTCGATGAAAGCTGCTTTTTGTTCCTCGGGTTCGATGACTTTTTTCTTAAAGGCATAGACTGCACCAGCAAGAGCAGCGACAGTACCTGCTACACCTGTAAGAACGCCTTTTCCAAATTCTTTAGCCATGTGATTTCTCCTTTTCTGAACTTTTATTATTTATGTTATAATTAATAGTAACGAAAAATCAAAATTTTTTCAAGGAAAAAAGATGAAAACCAAAATAATTGTGATAGTGGGGCCGACGGCGGTCGGAAAAACGGCTCTGAGTATCGAGGTAGCCAAGCGCTTCAATGGCCAGATCATCAGTGGTGACAGCCAGCAGGTCTATCGTGGCTTGGATATTGGTACGGCTAAGATTCGTCCAGAGGAGCAGGAGGGCATTCCCCATCATCTGCTGGATGTGCGGGAGGTTGGAGAAAGCTACTCGGCCTATGATTTTGTGACTGAGGCGGCTCAGGCTATTCGTGAGATTGCGGCTCAAGGTCAGCTTCCCATCATTTGCGGCGGCACAGGGCTCTATATCCAGAGCTTGCTTGAGGGCTACCATCTGGGCGGCACTGTCCCTCACGAGGAGATTTTGGCCTATCGGGCGCAGCTGGAAACTTGGTCGGATGAGGATTTGTTTGGGAAAATAGCAGAGCTGGGTATCGAGATTCCACAGATAAATCGACGCAGAGCTATGAGGGCACTGGAAATTGCCCATCTGGGAGGTTCGCTAGAAAACAATCAGCCAGACTATGAGGCCCTGCTAATTTGCCTAGATGATGAACGAGAAAAACTTTATAAGCGAATCAATCTACGAGTGGATATGATGGTGGAAGACGGACTTTTAGAAGAAGCCCGCTGGCTGTTTGAGAAAGCTCCGACCAGTCAAGCCAGCAAGGGGATTGGCTACAAGGAACTTTTCCCCTACTTTGAAGGTCAGATAAGCCTAGAGGAAGCGGTGGACAAGCTCAAGCAGAACACCCGCCGTTTCGCCAAACGGCAACTGACTTGGTTTCGCAATCGGATGTCCGTGACCTTTTATCAGGTGGGAAATCCAGACTACAAAGAGCAGGTTATGGAAGACATCAGGAAGTTTTTGGACAAGTAGCTGGCTGACCAAGTCTTAGTAAGGATATGAGATGATAGAAACAGAGAAAAAAACAGAGCGTGTCTTTTTGGTCGGTGTGGAACTAGCAGACACGGAGAATTTTGACCTATCCATGGAGGAGTTGCATAGTCTGGCTAAGACGGCAGGGGCAGAGGTAGTCGGCTCTTACAGCCAGAAGCGAGAAAAGTATGACAGCAAGACCTTTGTCGGTTCTGGAAAGTTAGAAGAAATCCGGCAGATGGTTGATGCCGAAGAGATTTCGACCGTCATTGTCAATAACCGTCTGACACCCCGCCAGAATGTCAATCTGGAGGAAAGCTTGGGCGTCAAGGTCATTGACCGTATGCAGCTGATTTTGGATATTTTTGCCATGAGGGCTAGGAGTCATGAGGGGAAACTTCAGGTGCATCTGGCCCAGCTCAAGTACCTGCTGCCTCGCTTGGTTGGCCAGGGCATTATGCTCAGCCGTCAGGCTGGTGGAATCGGCTCCCGTGGCCCTGGTGAAAGTCAGCTGGAGCTCAATCGACGTAGTGTCCGCAATCAGATTCATGATATTGAGCGCCAGCTCAAGGCGGTCGAGAAAAATCGGGCAACCGTTCGTGAAAAGAGGCTGGAATCCAGCATTTTCAAAATCGGCCTCATCGGTTATACTAATGCGGGCAAGTCCACTATTATGAACTGCTTGACCAGCAAGAGCCAGTATGAGGCGGACGAACTCTTTGCGACGCTAGACGCCACGACTAAGAACATCAACCTCAGTGGCCAGCTCAATGTCACGCTGACAGACACGGTTGGCTTCATTCAGGATTTGCCGACAGAGCTGGTATCCAGCTTTAAATCCACTCTGGAAGAGAGTAAAAATGTTGATTTGCTGGTCCATGTTATTGATGCCAGCGACCCTCATCATGAGGAGCATGAAAAAACAGTCATCGACATCATGAAAGAGCTGGACATGCTGGATATTCCCCGTCTGACTCTCTATAACAAAGCGGATAAGGCGGAGAATTTCACCCCGACCTTGACTCCTTATTCTTTGATTTCGGCTAAGGCGGACAATAGCAGAGCCCTTTTGCAGAAAGTCCTGCTGGAGCGGATGAAAGAGCTCTTTTTGCCTTTTACCATCAAGGTAGCTCCGGCTAAGGCCTACAAGATTCATGATTTAGAGAAGGTCGCGATTATCGGGAATCGAGAATACATAGACGATATCGAAGTCATTTCGGGCTGGATTGCCGAAAAAAATAAATGGAAACTGGAAGAATTTTATGACTGATTATATTGACTTAGCCCTCAAATACGGCGGTTTTACAAGCCTAGACAGGGTCTACTTAGAGCAAGTATTGGCTGGCCTGACAGAAGAGCAGAAGCTTAGCTTCATCACACCGCCACCCAGCGTTATCAATGCGTACTTTGCTGAGCTTTATCAAAAGAAAAGTCCAGAAGCCGCTACAGCCTATTTTCTAGAAATTAGCCAAGCGCTGGACTTATGGAATGCGGAGCCTAGCTTTGTGGAAAGCAAGCCTTTTGTCCGCCTCAATCTTTCTGGCAAGTCCTACGGATTTTGCTATGAGAGCGAGGAAGTTGGCTTGGTCTTCCCTGAAAACCCAGAGCCGGTAACAGCTGACTTGCTTTTCGAAATCGCCCAAGTCTTTCCACAGTACTTGGTTTTTGAAGAAGAAGGTCAGATAAAATTGATGCCTCTCAGACCTGAGTTTCAAGTCGTGGACAGTCAGGCGCTGACTGCTTTGACTGATTGGCAGCAGCTGGCGGATGGTAGCCAGAGAGTTCTGGGCTACAATCAAGATGAAGTCAGTCAGCTGGCTCAGTCCTATGCTGGCAGAAAATACTATCACTCGCAGAATCGCTCTGCCATGATTTATATCATTTAGAAAGAAAAACATGCAATTACAATTTTTAGGAACTGGAGCCGGTCAGCCGTCCAAGGCTCGCAATGTGTCCAGTCTTGTCCTCAAGCTTTTGGAGGAAATCAATGAGGTTTGGATGTTTGATTGCGGCGAAGGCACCCAGAATCAAATCTTGGAAACTACCATCAAACCTCGTAAGATTTCAAAGATTTTCATCACGCACCTGCACGGCGACCACATTTTTGGTTTGCCAGGTTTTCTCTCTAGCCGAGCTTTTCAGGCCAATGAAGAGCAGACGGATTTGGAAATTTATGGGCCAGTCGGTATCAAAAGCTTTGTGATGACAAGCCTGCGCGTGTCTGGTTCCCGCCTGCCTTATCGGATTGATTTTCATGAGTTTGATGAAAACAGTCTGGGAAAGATTCTGGAAACGGACAAGTTTACTGTTTATGCGGATAAGCTAGACCACACGATTTTCTGCGTGGGTTATCGGGTGATGCAGAAAGATTTGGAAGGAACGCTGGATGCGGACAAGCTGCGCGAGGCGGGCGTTCCTTTTGGCCCTCTCTTTGGAAAGGTCAAGAATGGTCAGGACATCGTCCTAGAAGATGGTACCAGAATCATCGCAGCCGATTATATCTCAGCTCCTCGCCCGGGTAAGACCATTACCATTTTGGGTGACACCAGAAAGACCGATTCAAGTGTTCGCTTGGCTGTGGCAGCAGATGTGCTGGTCCATGAAGCGACCTATGGCAAGGGAGATGAAAAGATGGCTCGTAAGCATGGCCATTCTACCAATATGCAAGCTGCGGAAGTGGCTAAGGAAGCTGGTGTCAAACGCCTCCTGCTCAATCATGTTAGCGCGCGTTTCTTATCGAAAGACATTAGCCAAATGCGGCGCGATGCCAGTGCTATCTTTGAAAATGTCCATGTAGTCAAGGATTTGGAAGAAGTTGAGTTATAATTTTACAGTCTCGGATAGTTTCGTTGAGAGGAAAATAAAATGGCAGTTGAAAATCGTTTATTCGATAAAGCTGATTGGTATTTTGAGGATGCATTAACCAACTATCTTTACAGCTACCAATTACAAAATGAAGAATTAACAAGAAATGATTACCGAGAGGTTCATCGTTGGGCTGCGAATCATATTGGCTTCTTTGTGACTTGGCTCATCCAGCATGATGCAAAGGAAATGATGATTCCTGATGAAGAAACAACATTCCAAAGTGTCAAAGTCGAGCAAACTTTGGGTGTAGATTATGTTCTAGACTGGTGTGACGGAAAATTGGGAACAATAGATGTCAAAAGGGATTTTCAGGCTTTTGTGAACGACTATTATGAACATCAGTACATGAAGGATTATTCCGAATTTGTAGTCAATAACTTGTACGACCTACCTTTGGAATTTTTAGGTAGCTGGGAGGATTATCATCTTTTTGCTCCGGTCATTGATCAAGCTTATGCTGACTATTTAGCTGGAAAAAGATTTCATTAGATTAACAACATGAAAGGCAGAACAATGCGCACCATCATCATCACAGGGGCCAGCGGTGGGCTGGCTCAGGAAATGGTTAAGCTTTTGCCCCATGACCGCCTGATTTTGGTCGGACGGAGCAAGGCTAAGCTGGAAAAACTATATGGAGAAAGGGAAAATCTTGACTTAGTGGAGCTGGATATTACTGACAGCTCAGCTTTGGAAAGGTTTGCTGAGCGGATTGATAGCCAGTACGGGCACGTCGATGTCCTAGTCAATAATGCTGGCTATGGGATTTTTGAAGAATTTGACAAAATCAGCTCCAGCGATATCGAGGCCATGTTTGAGGTAAATACCTTTGCCTTGATGAATCTGTCCCGTATCTTTGGAGCTCGCATGAAGCAGGCAGGTCAAGGTCATATCGTTAATATCGTTAGTATGGCCGGCCTCATTGCAAGTAGCAAGTCCAGTCTTTACTCAGCGACCAAGTTTGCAGCTATTGGTTTTTCTAACGCCTTGCGTTTGGAACTCCTGCCTTTTGGTGTCTATGTCACGACGGTAAATCCCGGTCCTATCAAAACAGCCTTTTTCGATCAAGCGGATCCTGACGGTTCCTATGTGAAAGCAGTCGACAAATATATGCTTGAGCCAGACTTTGTAGCAGGCAAAATTGTCAAATCTTTTGGCAAAAAGAAGCGGGAAATGAATTTACCTGGGATTCTCAATCTAGCACAGAAGCTTTATACCCTTTTTCCAAGAATTGCCGACAAGATGGCAGCCAATATGTTTAACTATAAATGAGGTTTTATGACAGCTAATCTACAAGCCTACAAGGCTCATCTGCAGGCGCCTTGGGGCAAACTTCAGTATGATATTGTTTTTGCTTTTCTTAAATCACTGAAGGGTCAGAAAATCCTTGATTTCGGCAGTGGTTTTGGAATTGTGGCTGATTTTCTAGCGGAAAAAAACCAAGTGACCGCCATCGAGCCGAACTCAGAAATGATTGCTGAGCGCAAGCAGGACTTTTCCTATGAGCAATTGCAAGGCAGCTTGGACCTTCTGCAAACATTGCCAGACCAGTCTTTTGATGTCATCATCTGTCATAATGTCTTAGAGTATGTATCTGACCCTGCTCTTTATTTAGCAGAATTTTTCCGCCTCTTAAAAAAGGATGGCAAAATTTCTCTGGTCAAGCATCACGAGGTTGGGCGAATTATGCATACAGTGGTTTTTGAAAATGATCCAGAAAAGGCCCAGCAGCTTTTGGCGGGTGAGGCATATCAAACCCACAGCATGGGAGCTGCTAAGGTCTATCAGATCCAAGATGTGATTTCAGGTCTCCCATTAGAAGTTGAAGATTATCAAGGACTACGGATTTTTTACGGGCTGCAATCCAATGACTACAAAACTGCCCCTGACTGGGCTGAAAAGATGCTTGAGATGGAGCTGGCTGTCTGCAACCAATCGCCTTACCGAGACATCGCTGCCTTTCAGCATGTTTGGCTGAGTAAGCACTAAGTCTATCTATTAAGCATATCTTCCTGGGGAGAGTATTTATGGCAGAAAGAAATGTCAGAGAGCCTGAGCAGCCGGTCAACTACGCCATGCTCAGTTTGTTTCAGTACATGGCTTCAATTTTGGTAATCTTGGTGCATTGTCAGCGGCTTTTTGAGAATGAAGTCCTGCATTTTACTCAGAAAAGTATGTTTGGTCGCATGGCAGTGCCCTTTTTTCTGATTTCATCAGCTTTTATACTTAAATCCAGCTTGGCTAAGAAGCAGGAAATGAAGGTCTATGTTAAGCGTGTTTTGAAGCAGTATTTTTTGTGGAGCGGGATTTATGTCCCTTATGCCTTGGCGTATTTTTGGACCTTGCCACTTCCTAAACATTATGCTCCATTAGCCTTATTGGCTGGGCTTTTGTATATCGGTTTATGCTATCAGCTTTGGTACATTCCAGCCTTTCTCTTGGGACTTTTACTTGTTCACTATTTTTATAGAAAATGGGGTGCTAGAAAGACGGGGCTTTTTCTACTCCTGCTTTATGTAATCGGCTCGATTGAGACATACTACGCTTATTTCTCAAATAGCTGGCTTACCCTGTCTTTTGATGCCTATGCTAAAATTTTCTTTACCACCCGAAACGGCATTTTTTATACTCCCATTTTTGTTTACTTGGGTTATCTCCTTTATGATTATCGGCATTTCAGCCTTTTCAGGGATAATTTTGGGAAAAAGCTATTCTTGTCCAGTTTTCTTTTGCTACTAGATGGCTGGATTGTCTTCATCCATCAGGGGATTGACAAGAACTTCTTTTTGGCTCTGCCCCTCTTTGCTCTATTTCTGGTTAATTGGATTTTGCGTACAAGAATTGGTCAAAATTGGCATCTGTATCACCTTAAAGAATTGAGCGTTTTGTATTTCTTTTTGCATCCGATTTTTATAGAATCCTCTTTTTATCTGCTCCAGAAGACCGATTTTGCCAAGTGGCAGCAGGGAAGGATTGTCTTTTTGCTAACCTTGCTCTTGACTCATATAAGTGCAGAAGTCATTTTATTGGCTCGGAAGCGGTTGTTCTTGAAGTAAAGACTTACAAAGGGAATAGGATGACGAATGAGAGCTAGTGAGTCGGATATGACGATCGGAGAAGTCCTAGCTGGTAAGCGAAAATCCAGCAAAATTGTCCTTGCTCAAATTTTAATCGAGTGAGGAAGTAAAACATAAAGTGATGGAACAGAAGAAATATTCCGTGCCTTTTTCTTCTGTTCTGTCGCTTTTTCATGTTATAATATTCAGACAAGATTGTACGGAGAAAGTGTTTCACTTATCATGATTAGCTCAAAATACGACTGGCAGTTTGCCACTAATTTTACAGACGAAAAATTTTTAAAAAAGGCTAAGAAAGCTGGATTGGAACTTGCAGCTGCCAGTCTTCTTTATCAAAGAGGTGTGCAGACTGAAGAAGCTTTGCAGGAATTTTTGGAGCCTAGTTTAGACCAGCTTCACGACCCTTATGACCTGCATGATATGGAGCGGGCAGTAGAGCGCATTCGCGTAGCGATTGAGAATTATGAGCAGATTTTGATCTATGGTGATTATGATGCTGATGGGATGACCTCGGCATCGATTGTCAAGGAAGCCTTGGAGCAGCTGGGGGCTGAGTGTCAGGTCTATCTGCCCAATCGCTTTACGGACGGCTATGGTCCTAATAGCAGTGTTTACAAGTATTTTATTGAAAATCAAGGTATCTCGCTCATTATCACAGTGGATAATGGAGTGTCAGGACTTGAAGCGATCGAGCTGGCCCAGTCTCTGGGCGTGGATGTCATCGTGACGGATCACCACTCCATGCCTGAGGAGCTGCCAAACGCCTATGCGATTGTCCATCCGGAACATAGCGGAGCGGATTATCCTTTCAAGCATCTGGCTGGCTGCGGGGTGGCTTTTAAGCTGGCAACAGCCTTGCTGGAAGAAGTCCAAGTCGAACTTTTAGACTTAGTGGCCATTGGCACTATTGCCGATATGGTCAGTCTGACGGGGGAAAATCGGATTTTGGTCAAATATGGCCTTTCCGTCCTCAAAAATACCCAGAGAGTAGGACTTCAGGAACTCTTCAAAATTGCAGGCATTCAGCCAGATGAACTGGATGAAGAAACGGTTGGTTTCCAACTTGCTCCCCGACTCAATGCCTTGGGACGGCTAGATGATCCTAATCCAGCTATTGAGCTTTTGACTGGCTTTGACGACGAAGAAGCTCGTGATATTGCTCTCATGATCAACCAGAAAAATGACGAGCGCAAGGAAATTGTCCAGCAGATTTATGAAGAAGCACAAACCATGCTGGATCCTAAGAGACCAGTACAGGTGCTGGCCAAGGAAGGTTGGAATCCTGGTGTGCTAGGGATTGTCGCTGGGCGCTTGCTGGAAGAGCTGCACCAGCCAGTCATAGTGCTTAATATTGAGGATGGCATCGCTAAGGGTAGCGCCCGCAGTATTGAAGCGGTCAATATTTTTGAGGCCTTGGACAGTCACCGTGATCTCTTTGTAGCCTTTGGGGGCCATGCTGGAGCAGCTGGAATGACTCTTGAAGCAGACAAACTAACGGAGCTTGCTGATATCCTGACAGCATACATCTTAGACAATGATTTGGATTTGACTGGTAAAACAACCCTCTATTTAGACGAGGAACTACACTTGCCAGAACTGACCCTTGATACACTCAAAAGCTTTGAAAAACTGGCGCCTTTTGGTATGGACAATAAGAAGCCGCTTTTTTACCTCAAAGACTTTAAAGTGGACAATGCTCGGACTATGGGGGCTGGCAATAGCCATCTCAAGCTGAAAATTTCTCAGGAAGACGCATCTTTTGAAGTAGTAGCTTTTGGGCAAGGAAGCCTGGCGACAGAATTTGCCCAGACCAAGAATCTGGAGCTAGCTGTCAGCCTCTCTGTCAATAAATGGAATGGACAGACCAGTCTTCAGCTTATGCTGGTAGATGCCCGTGTGGACGGCGTTCAGCTTTTCAATATCCGAGGCAAAAATGCGACACTGCCTGACAAGGTTCCAGTCTTGCGTTTCACAGAGGAATTGCCGGATTTGACAAATAGCAGAGCAGTTGTGGTTTATGACCTGCCTGATAATTTGCAGGTCTTGAAGAAGATTCTTCAGTCTCAAGATTTCGAAGCGATTTACTTTAAGAATGAGATTGCCAAACCTTACTATCTGACCGGCTATGGTACCCG
>NZ_KQ969062.1:1044269-1078671 GCF_001578775.1 Streptococcus cristatus
TTGCCAAACCTTACTATCTGACCGGCTATGGTACCCGTGAGCAATTTGCCAAACTCTACAAGACTATCTACCAGTTCCCCGAGTTTGACGTTCGCTATAAACTCAAAGAGTTGGCGGCTTACCTGAAAATCGACCCGATTCTCTTGGTTAAAATGATTCAGATTTTTGAAGAGCTGGGCTTTGTCAGCATCACCGAAGGTGTCATGACAGTTAATAAAGAAGCTGAAAAGAAAGAAATTGACAGCAGTCACATTTACCAAGACCTCAAGCGCCTAGTCAAAGAACAAGAACTCATGGCACTGGGCACCGTGCAGGAGATTTACGACTATCTCATGGATTGCTAGGGAAAAGGCCTCCTTGTTTTACAAATCTTTCATATCTAAAAAAATTTGAAAGACTGTTAGAGCCTTTTTGAATAAAACATGGTATAATAGAGAGTAAAAAATTTTTTGAAAGAAAGAACATTATGAATTTAAAAGATTATATTGCAACTATTGAAAACTACCCAACGGAAGGGATTCTCTTCCGCGATATTAGCCCTTTGATGGCTGATGGGAATGCCTATAGCTACGCTGTACGTGAAATTGTACAGTATGCGACTGACAAGCAAATCGACATGATCGTCGGTCCAGAAGCGCGTGGCTTTATCGTAGGATGTCCAGTTGCCTTTGAATTAGGAGTTGGTTTTGCTCCTGTCCGTAAGCCTGGCAAACTTCCTCGTGAAGTCATCTCAGCGGACTATGAAAAAGAGTATGGTGTAGATACTCTGACTATGCATGCGGATGCGATCAAACCTGGCCAACGCGTTCTGATTGTCGATGACCTTCTTGCAACTGGTGGAACAGTTAAGGCAACCATTGAGATGATTGAGCGCCTTGGCGGAGTTGTTGCTGGTTGTGCCTTCCTTATCGAGCTGGATGAGCTCAAAGGTCGCGAAGCGATCGGCGATTATGACTACAAAGTATTGATGCACTACTAAAGATATAGCTTATTGCTATATCTAGTTAGAGAAAAAGTATAATTGAAAACTATATCTCCTTTGAGTATAATAGGTATATTAAACAAAAGGAGATATTTTCATGCCTATCAAGATTGATAAGAAGCTTCCCGCAGTTGAAATTTTAAGCTCTGAGAATATCTTTGTCATGGATGATGACCGGGCAGATCATCAAGATATCCGCCCCTTGAATATCTTGATACTTAATCTCATGCCCCAGAAAATGGTGACGGAAACTCAGATTTTGCGTTATTTGGCCAATACACCCTTGCAGCTGACAATTGAGTTTCTTTATATGACTTCTCATACGTCAAAGACTACCCAAGTGGAACACATGCAGACCTTTTACAAGACTTTTGATGAGGTCAAACATCGTTTCTTTGATGGCTTGATTATCACAGGAGCGCCAGTAGAGCATCTACCTTTTGAGGCGGTGGACTATTGGGAGGAATTCCAGCAAGTGATTGAATGGTCTAAGACTCATGTCTTTTCGACTTTACATATCTGTTGGGGAGCACAGGCCGGCCTTTATGCCCGCTATGGCGTAGATAAGCACCAGATGGAAGAGAAACTCTCAGGTGTTTACGAGCAGTCGGCTCCAAGCAATAATCTGCTTTTCAGAGGTTTTGATGATGAATTTATCACGCCTCATTCAAGGCATACTGAGGTACTGAAAGAAGACATTCTTAATCTGACCAATCTAGAGATTCTCTCCGAGGGGGAAGACACGGGCTTGTCCGTTTTGGCGAGTCGTGACTTGCGAGAGGTATATAGCTTCGGTCATATGGAGTACGACCGTGATACCCTTGCCAAGGAGTATTTCCGTGACTTGGAAGCGGGAAAGGATCCTCATATTCCTGAGAATTACTTCAAGAATGATGATGTGAATGCGACACCTTGTCTGCGCTGGAGTTTGGCGGCAGCTCTCTTTTTCAGTAATTGGGTCAATTATGCAGTCTATCAAGAAACGCCATTTGATTGGCAAAGTCCAGAGAATGATGCATCCTTCTTTGCTTATTTATAAAGAGGTACTATGACTTATTTAGCAGCTTACAAAAATGGCAACTTGGTTCTTCCAAGTGCCCTCTTTTTGCATTTTAAAGACATTTTTGATTCCAGTGATGATTTTTTGGTCTGGCAGTTTTTCTATTTGCAAAATACCACCTCATTGGAGGAGTTTGCGCCTAGTCAGATTGCGGAGTATATTGGCAAGACCTTATCCGAGGTCAATCGCTCCATGTCCCATCTGACAGAAAAAGGCTTGCTCCAGTACAGAACCATTGAACTGAATGGGGAAATTGAGGCGATTTTTGATGCTTCGCCAGCCTTAGAAAAGCTAGATGAGATTCTAGGCACTTCCAGTCCTATAGGGTCAAGGCCGGCATCTGATGGCAATCTTCTCAAGGAACTGGTCGAAACCTTCCAGCAAGAGCTGGGGCGTCTTTTGACTCCATTTGAAATTGAGGATTTGACCAAGACCATTAAGGACGATCAAACCAATCCAGACCTGGTCAAGGCTGCTTTACGCGAAGCGGTTTTCAATGGCAAGCCTAATTGGAAATATATCCAGGCGATCTTGCGTAATTGGCGGCGGGAAGGCATTACAACCCAAGCTCAAGTAGAAGCCAAACGGGCGGAGCGTGAAGTAAGTAATCCACAGAATGTAACGGTTTCAGATGATTTCCTCAATGCCATGAATTTGTGGAAGGACTAGTTACAAGTAAGTGTGGTGGGGCTGTGCGAAATGTTTGAAGGTTTTGCTTTTCTTTCTACTATCTAGTTTCAGATTTAAAGATCTTCAAGTTATTATAAATAGTTCCAACTCCGAGTGGTTGCTCAGTAATCGCTGGCTATTGAGCAATTATCTACCATTTTAATAGTTTCTGAACATAATAAGGCGAGGAGGCTGGGACAAAAGTCCTAGCCTCTCAATTGTCTTTGGATTGTCGAGCAAGACGCAGTGGTTGAGTGGGCTCTACTACGCTGATTTCATCAGCTTTTACAGCCCTACTCAACTGTGCGGAGGTCGGACGACGAAATCGAATTCTAACGAATTACCGATTTCTGTCCCACTCTCCTCTTTTTTATTTTAGAACCTATGATTTTGAGGAATTATGATATAATGAAAAGGTATGTTGATAATTCTATAAACAAAAGGAGAAGCGAAGATGGGACAAATTAAATCAAGCACTATTTCAGCTAGGTCTGCTATCAGCGAGCTAGTTGGAGTTGATACCAGCAATGCACAAAATCAACAAGTCAAATTTTTCTATACAACAGGGATTGCTGGAATGGAAGCTGGCTGTCAAGCCTGCAATCAAATGCTGCAGGCTATCAGTGACTTCAGTTCGGCCGTCCTAACTCAGGCCAATAAATTTCCAGAAATTGCTGCAAAAATTGAGAAACGCGATATAGAGCAGGCTAAGCGCTGGGAGAGTTAAAATGAAGGTAGATAAAAGCGAAAAAGAACGCCAAGCACTTTATGAAAAAATTCTCAAAGTTGACGAAAAAGAAGATGAATTTATGGCTCTCAAACATCAATACGAAGATTCTCTGGTAAACTTTGCGACGGATTTCCAATATTTGACGACTCGAATGGAAAATCTATTTTATGAGTATCCGCAAAATACTGCTTCCCTCAGTCGTGATTTAGCAGAGACTCACCATCTTAACCAACAGGTTAAGAACTATGTGGGGGTGCAGATGGATGAACTAGAAAAGCTCGGTCGTCAAACAAGAAAGACTCTGGAAGAAGAGCGAGAAAAACTGACCAAAGAAAGGAATAGTCTGCCATGGGGGTGAAATATAGTGCAACAGATTCGGCCCAGCTTATCCAAGCGATGACCAGCAACCTGCAGGTGGCTAATCAGGTGACCGATCGTCTATCTAGTGGCTGCGATCACCTGATTGCCTCTTTGGAGTCGGGTGAGCTGCAGGGAGCGGCTTATACAGCGGGAAAAGGCTTATTTACAGAAATTATAATCCCTGCTATCAAAAAGCTACAAGCTGCTATTGATGATATTCAGGAGGAGCTGAATTCTTATAAATATGCTGACTCCACCGTATCTGAGTATGGAATACTGGATCTTGACTTGCTGAAAGAACAGCTGGAAACAAAACAGGAGATGCTGGAGAAAACCCAAGCTCAGCTAGCAGAGCATCAATTTCTATTTCGCCGGATTATTGATGGACTTGCAGGGGTATTAGCTGACAATCTGTCCAAGACGAATGCTCTGACAGTGCTGGAAAACCAGCTAAATATCGGCATTCGGGAAATTCAGGAAAAAATTGACAAACTGGAATGGTTTGTGGCAGATGTTTCAAAATACTTTACAGACAGTCTAGAAATTTTGATACTAGCTATTCAAGGAGCAGTGTCATTGAGTCAAATCACAATTGATGCAGAAGGAAACTACTATACCAACGGTGCGGATATGTCCTGGATTTCCAATATGAAAAAGGAAGAAATCCGCACTTACGGCAGGGGAGAGGATCCGCGAAAATCTTTGATTAATCAAAACATTCGGGATTTGATGCTGTCTGATGAGGCGGCAGACTATTACCGTTCGCGCCTAACAGCCTTTCTGGAAGGGAAACCATCCAGTGACTGGCCACTGTTAATCCAAGAGTTTAATAAGACTTTGAGTTTTGACCAAGATGGAAATATCTTGCTTCCTGTCCCTGTTAAAATAAATCAGGGCGGAATAGACATCTGGGTCAACATGATTTTCAAAAATGGCAAACTGGATGAGGAATATACTCAGCAGGCGATTAAAGAGCAGGCAGGTCAGTTCTTTGAGAGCTTGGGAGAAAATGCGGCAGAATTTCTAGTTGGTCTGCTAAATGTTGTCGGCGGTGCCTTACTGGATGTAGCTAGTTTAGGCTTGGGTGCCGGTGGGCTGGCTGTTGCCTTGCCGACTGGAGGTACAGTGACAATTCCGGCAACGGCTGCAGCAGTCAGCGGTCTTGCTGCTGGAACGACTATGGTTGTCGGCGGTTCGGCCGTAATGGGAGATGCCCTAAGCCAAATGGCAGCTGCTAATGCAGCCTTTCAGGTCAGCTTCGCTCAGAATTACGATAGCTGGCAGGCTAATAAACCGACGAGTAAGACCATTTCTGGCAAAGGTGGTAAGCAGATTGAAGGCAGAGCGGGAAATAGAAAAGTAAAAATTCGTGTGGATTTGGAACCAAATAGTGGTGCAGGAGGCCAAGGGAAATTACAAGTTCAGTCTGGAAGTGGAAAGTCGGGATATGATATTAATAGACACTTAAATGTTAATGAAATTACAGGAAAAGATTATATCAGGAATTGGGTAAATAAAACTGCGGATTTAAAAAACCAAACGAAAAGTGTTAAAGAGGAAATAATCGAAAGGTTATGGAAGGGTTACCAGGAAATGGTGAATTAAGGAGAACAGGATTATGGAACTTTATATAAAAGGTGACTTTACTAAAGAAATTCCGTTTGATTATTTGGATCTAGCGAAGAGAATGTGGTTTGAAAGTTATCAAGGAGAGGATATTCCTATCTCCTATTCTGGTTACCGTCGAATCAGAGAAGGGAATGATTTAGCCATTCATCTAAAACTAGATAAACAAGATTATGATGAACGTTGGTTACATGTCCCAATACAAGAAGGAATAAAATACCGTTTTTATTCACAAATTGATGAAGATCTAAATTTGGATTTTGAGGGTGCTTATGTAACAGATTGTCGCGAAAATGGAGACTATCTTTGTCTGGCTTCTACTCATCTTAAGCTATTGACACTTGACAGACGGGCTATGTATATCATGGCTGTTGAGATTGCTACAATCTTTGATGGACAAATCAGTGAAGATGGCAAAAAAAGCTGGATAAGCGTTGAGGAATTCAAGGCAAGGCACAGTGATACATTATCTCTAACCTTTGAGGAAGCGAATGAGAAGAGCTTGGAAGAAATTCGGACAATAGATCCTACAGAAGAGCCTCTTTGGGCTGAATTGGACCAAAAGCGTGAAGAATATATCCGAATTCATGGGGAGGCAGAGCTGGGTGATGAATATGAGGAAGAAGATGAGGAGGATGAGTGAGACTCTATATCAAAGGTGACTACACCAAAACAGATTTTTATGACGAGTTTAAAGAAATGGCTAGAAAAATGTGGTTCAAGGAACGAAAGGGAATTGAACTAGATTTTTCCTATGCTTGGGATGAAGATTTGCATTTAAATTTGAAGTTGGATAAATTTAAATACAATGACGAGCGTTGGGGGAATGCGGATTTCAAGAAAAATATAAATCCTTGGAAGACATTGAAGTATGAAAATTTGACAATGGATCTTGAGGATTCCTACGAAAGCGATGGCCGCGAAAAAGGTGATTATCTGCGACTTCTCTCAACGCATTTGGATATCTTGACAGTTGATAAGCGGGGCATGTATATCATGGCAATTGAAGTGGCATCAGCTATTGACGGTCAAATTAGTGAAGATGATAAAGAAACTTGGCTGACGATTGAAGAGTTCAGAACCACACATCAAGATTTGCTTGACTTGACTTACGATGAAGCTGTTGACATCAGCTTGGAAGAATTAAAGGTCATGAAAGCAGTAGATGAGCCTCTTTGGGACGAGCTGCACAAAGGGCGCGAAGAATACATTAAAATTCATGGTGAGAGGGTTTATGATGATGACGATGATGAAGATTTCGAGGACGAGGAGGATGAGTGAGACTTTATCTTAAAGGAAACTACGAAACCAGCATCTATCAGGTCAGCCTGGAATACCCGTGGAAAATGTGGTTTAAGGAGCGCAAGGGAGAGCAGCTTAGTTTTTCCTATGCGCGTGATGATGATTTTTATCTAAGTTTAACCTTGGATAAATTTTCTTCTAACGATGAACGTTGGGCAACAGCTGATTTTAGAACGAGAGATAACTCTTGAGATACTTTTAAACGTGAGAATCTAAATCTAAATTTTGAAGATTCCTATGAAAGTGATGGTCGTGAGAAAGGAGAGTTTCTGAGAATTATAACATCCCATGAGGAAGTCCTGACGGTCGACAAGCGGGCTTTGTATATCATGGCGATTGAAGTAGCAACAGCTATTGACGGCCAAATTAGTGAGGATGACAAAAAAACTTGGCTGAGTATCGAGGAGTTCAGAACTAAGCATCAAGATTTGCTTGATTTGACCTACGATGAAGCTGTTGATATCAGCTTGGAAGAATTAAAGGTCATGAAAGCAGTAGATGAACCACTCTGGCCTGAGTTAGACAGAAAACGTGAAGACTATATCCGAATTCACGGCGAGGCAGAGCTAGATGATGAATACGAAGACGACGATAATTTCGAGGACGAGGAGAATGAGTGAGACTCTATATCAAAGGCGACTATTCTAAAAAAATACCATTTGGCTATAAAGAATTAGCGCAGAAAATGTGGTTCAAGGAACGCAAGGGGCATGAACTTGAGTTTTCCAATGTTGGGGACGACGAAATGCTGCAGGATGATTTCTTATTCGGAGTAGAATTAAGGAAATGGGGGACGGTTGATGAAAGATGGTCCGATGCTTCATTTGTTGTTTCTGATAACCCATGGTTATCCTTGGAATACGAAAATATTGGTTTAGAATTTGAAAAAGCTTTTATTTCGGATTACCGCGAAAGAGGAGAGTGCCTCCGAATTGCCTCAGGGCATGTTGACATTTTAACGGTTGATAAGCGCGCCCTGTTTATCATGGCCATTGAGGTCGCAAGTGCCATTGATGGTCAGATTAGCGAGGACGAGAAGCAAAGCTGGCTGAATGTAGAAGAGTTTCAGAAACGCCATCAGGATGTTCTTTCCTTGACTTACGATGAAGCAGTTGATATCAGCTTGGAAGAATTAAAAGTTATGAAAGCCGTAGATGAACCACTTTGGGAAGAAGAGGAGCGGCTTCATGAAGAATACATCAAAATCCACGGCGAGCGTGTCTATGATGACGATGATTTCGAGGACGAGGAGGACGAATGAGGCTTTACATCAAAGGCGATTATACCAAAGAAATTCCATTTGATTACTTGGAACTGGCGAAAAGGATGTGGTTTGAGAAAAAAGATGGAATAGAGCCAGATTTGTCGTATGCTGGGTATTTAGATTTACCAATCGAGAAACTTTCTATTCACTTAGAATTAGACAAGAAAACTCATGATGATAGGTGGAAAAGTGTTCGGATAAAGAAAGGGATTAAATATGATTTTTTATCCCATAAGTCAGAATATATACAGTTAGACTATGAAGATGCTATCATGTCGGATTTTCGTGAGAAAGGTGAATGTTTAAGAATTGCTTCTAAGCACCTTGACCTTCTCACTGTTGATAAACGAGCTATGTATATTATGGCCATTGAAATTGCGACTGCTATTGATGGTCAGATTAGCGAAGATGATAAAGAGAGCTGGTTAAGTGTGGAGGAATTTAAAAAACGGCATGAGGATATCCTTTCGATGAGTTATGAAGAGGCTAATGAGCTGAGTTTGGAAGAAATTCCCTTTTTGGGCGATGTGAGAGACCCAGTTTGGGAAGACGATGACCGTAGAAATGAAGAATACATCAAAATCCATGGAGAAGTGGAGTTGGATGACGATGAGGACGACGAGTGAAACTATATCTTAAAGGTGATTATACAAAAAAGATACCTTATGGTTATCTAGAGCTTGCTGGAAAAATGTGGTTTCCAGAAGAAAAGCAAGTATCTTACTCAATGCTGGGAATAATGATGCATTACAAGAGGATTTTTCTGTAAATTTATCCTTGAGGAAAAGTACTGCAGATAAGCGATGGTCTAGTGTCCCTCTAAAGGAAGGGGTACGAATACTCTTTTCGCATCTTAACGAATGTATTGAGATAGAGTTTGAAGATGCGTTTGCTACGGATTATAATGAAAAGGGGGACTATCTTCGCATTTTAACTAGCCATCTAGAAATCTTGACAGTAGACAAACGAGCCATGTACATTATTGCACTTGAGATTGCAAAGGTGATTGACGGGCAAATTAGCGAGGATGGTAAGAATAGCTGGTTGACAATTGAAGAGTTTAAAAGAAAACACGAGGCTATTCTATCTCTGACTTTTGAAGAAGCAAATGAAATCAGTCTGACAGAAATTCAAACAATGGATGTTATAGACGATCCTCTTTGGGAGGAAGAAGCTATTCGTCGAAAAGAATATATACTAGCACATGGAGGCGATATCTCAGATTTATGAGACTATATATCAAAAGTGGTTTTAAGAAAAAAATAACCTTTACAACAAGAGAGTTGCTCTGGAAAATGTGGTTTAAGGAGTGGCATGGTCATCCTATTACATACTCAAACGTCGGTGATGATGAGATGTTACAAGATGATTTTTACTTTGTAGTAAGCTTTGATAAATGGCGTTTTTTTGACTCAAGATGGAATAATATTCCCTCTTATGATTTAAAAAATCCGTGGAATTCCTATAAATATGAAAATATATCCCTTGAATTTGAAAAAACTTTCATTACAGAGTGGAGAGAACGTGGAGATTATCTACGTATCGCAACATCTCATATAGATGTTTTAACAGTAGATAAACGTGCTTTATACATTATGGCGGTCGAGGTTGCGAGTGCAATAGATGGGGATATCAGCGAGGATGACAAAGAGACATGGTTGGATGTAGAGACTTTTAAGGAGCTACATAAGGATGTTCTTTCACTGACTTATGATGAAGCTGTTGAAATCAGTTTGGAAGAATTAAAGACAATGGTACCGGTAAGAGATCCTCTATGGGAAGAGGAGGAAAGGCTTCGAGAAGAATATATCAAAATCCACGGTGAACGTGTTTATGACGATGAGGAAGATGAGTGAGACTATATCTTAAAGGCAACTACGAAACTAGTATTTACCAAAACTGTATGGAATATCCTTGGAAAATGTGGTTCAAGGAACGTAAGGGAGTGAAAGTTGGTTTTTCTTATGCACGTGATGATGACTTCTATTTTAGTGTTAGTTTGGATAAATTTTCTTCAAATGATGAGCGTTGGGGAATGACTGATTTTAAAATAGGAGATAATCCATGGAGTTCATTTAAATATGAGTATCTAATATTGGATTGTGAAGATTCCTATGAAAGTGATGGGCGAGAAAAAGGAGACTATCTTCGAATAATCACGACTCATAAGGATATTCTAACGGTTGATAAGCGAGCTCTCTATATCATTGCGATTGAAGTAGCATCTGTCATTGACGGTCAAATCAGCGAAGACGACAAAGAAACATAGCTGAGCCTTGAAGAATTCAAAATGAAACATATAGACCTGCTGAATTTGACCTACGACGAAGCGGTCGATATTAGTTTAGAAGAGATAAAGGTTATGAAAGCGATAGACGAGCCTCTCTGGGAAGAATTGGATAGGAAGCGTGAAGAGTACATTCGAATTCATGGAGAGGTAGAGTTGGACGACGAGGACGAATGAAATTATACTTAAAAGGCGATTATACAAAAAAGATACCTTACGGTTATCTAGAGCTTGCTGGTAAAATGTGGTTTCCAGAGGATGAGCAGGTTTCTTACTCAAATGCTGGGAATAATGATGCATTGCAAAAGGATTTTTTTCAAATTTATCCTTGAGGAAAGGCACTTTCGATAAGAGGTGGGTATTACTTATAATGTTGAAGGGATTCCTTTACTCCTCTTGCTATTGAGAAAAACTCACTATTCTGTAAGTGTTAAACGATTTGATGGGGAAGCTTAATTTAGATAGAAGGTACAAATGGCTAAAACAAAATAATTTCACTTGATGATACAGAAATGATATACTGAATAGAAGAACGTTTAGAAAAGAGTAAGCAATGCAAAAAAAGACGATTTCCCAACGCTTGGAGCGAGTGGCTGCTTTTGTACCAGATGGGGCAAAGCTGCTGGATGTCGGGAGCGATCACGCCTATTTGCCTATTTACCTGATTCAGCAGGGACGGATTGAGAAGGCTCTGGCCGGAGAAGTGGTAGAGGGGCCTTTTCAGTCTGCCCAGAAAAATGTGGCAGAGCATGGGCTGACGGAGCAGATTGAGGTTCGCTTGGCCAATGGTCTGGCGGCTTTTGAAGCGGAAGATCAGATTGACACCATCGTCATTGCTGGTATGGGTGGTCGCTTGATTTCAGAGATTTTGGAAAATGGCAGAGCTAAGCTTTCGTCCGTTTCCCGCTTGATTTTGCAGCCCAATAACCGAGAGGATGAGCTCCGCAGCTGGCTGGTATCTAACGGTTTTCGCTTGCTGGCTGAGGATATTTTAGAAGAAGCTGGAAAGTTTTACGAAATCCTAGTGGCTGAGGCAGGCCAGCAAACATTGACAGAGCAAGAAAAACGCTTTGGTCCTTTCCTATTAGAGCAGCAATCGCCTGTTTTTCAGTTAAGATGGCAGAAAGAACTGAAAAAACTTGAAGGAGCTCTAGCCCATATCCCAGAAAAGAATGAGCTAGAACGCTCTGCTATGTCCCAAAAAATTGAAAGTATCAAGGAGGTGCTCCATGTTAGCAAGTGAAATCATCGCCCGTTATGAAGCCTATTGCCCGCAAGAATTGTCCATGGAGGGCGACATTTCAGGCCTGCAAATCGGAACTTTGGACAAAGAAGTGGACAAGGTTCTAGTGGCATTGGATATTCGTGAGCAAACGGTGGCGGAGGCTATCGAGGCAGGTGTTGGACTGATTATCGTTAAGCATGCGCCTATCTTTCGACCGCTCAAGAACCTAGTGGCAGATAAGGCGCGAAATCAAATCATTCTAGACCTCATCAAGCATGATATTGCTGTTTATGTCAGCCATACCAATATTGATGTTGTAGAGGACGGGCTCAATGACTGGTTCTGCCAGTTATTAGATATTGAGGAGACAAATTTTCTCAGTCAGACAAGTCCAGAACACGGTATTGGTCGCGTAGGGAATATTGCTCCTCAGTCTTTTGGGGATTTTGCGGCTAAGGTCAAGGCAACTTTTGGACTAGATAGTTTGCGTCTGGTTACTTATGAAGAAGCGGATCTCGAACGCGTGATTGAGCATGTGGCTATTTGTGGTGGCAGCGG
This sequence comes from Streptococcus cristatus, assembly GCF_001578775.1. Lineage (GTDB taxonomy): Bacteria > Bacillota > Bacilli > Lactobacillales > Streptococcaceae > Streptococcus > Streptococcus cristatus_A. The sequence continues at coordinate 1,056,333 of NZ_KQ969062.1, forward strand.
TCAGTCCTTTTATCCGGAAGCTATTGCCAAGGGAGCGCAGGTCTACATTACAGGTGATATTTACTATCATACAGCTCAGGAAATGCTGACAGAGGGGCTTTTGGCGCTGGATCCTGGACACCATATCGAGGTTCTTTTTACCGAAAAATTAAAAGAAAAATTTGATACTTGGAAGGCAGAAGAAGGCTGGGAAATTGAGATTCTAGCTAGTCAGGCTTCGACCAATCCTTTCCGACATATTTGAGAGGGAGCGACATGAAAAAAGTAGCAGTGATTGGAGCTGGGATTGTCGGATCAACAGCGGCTTACTATCTGTCCCAATCCCCAGATGTGGAAGTGACTGTCTTTGATGACGGCAAGGGGCAGGCAACCAAGGCAGCCGCTGGCATTATCAGTCCTTGGTTTTCCAAGCGTCGCAACAAGGCTTGGTACAGGATGGCGCGTCTGGGCGCTGATTTTTATCAGTACTTGATTGCGGAACTGGAAGCGGCTGGAATCCAGACAGACTTTTACCAACAGACAGGTGTTTATCTGTTGAAAAAGGATGAGAGCAAGCTGCAGGAACTTTATGATTTGGCTGCTAATCGTCGTGAAAAGTCGCCGCTGATTGGGGACTTGAGTCTTCTCAGCCGTCAGGAAGCCCAGGAGAAATTTCCAGACTTGCAAGGCTTTGAGCAACTTCTCTATGCTTCCGGTGGCGCCCGTGTGGAGGGAGCGCTCTTGACGGAGACGCTTCTGAAAGCCAGCAAGGCAGAGTTAGTTGAGAAAAAGGTAATCTTGACAGTAGATAGAGAGCAACTTCTGGTGGATGGTCGTAGTTTTGACTGTGTCATCTTAGCTGCGGGGGCTTGGCTGGGAGAAATCTTGCAGCCACTGGGCTATAAGACAGATGTTCGGCCGCAAAAAGGACAGCTACGTGATTTTAAGCTGGCTGAAAAGACGGATGACTACCCTGTGGTTATGCCTGAGGGCGAGCTGGATATCATTCCTTTTCTAGCAGGCAAGGTCAGTGTCGGTGCCAGTCATGAAAATGATCAGGGCTTTGATTTGACGGTAGATAAGACGGTGCTGAATCAGTTGCAGCAAGAATCGGAAACTTACTTGCCAAGTTTATCTAAAGCAGAGATTCTGGGTGAGCGCGTGGGAACGCGGGCTTATACCAGCGACTTTTCTCCTTTCTTTGGAGCTGTGCCAGACTTGCCGCATGTCTACGCAGCCAGCGGTCTAGGCTCTTCCGGCCTGACAACTGGTCCGCTCATCGGACGCCAATTGGCTCAGATGGCTTTGGGAGAAGCGGGGCTGCTAGATCCAGCAGACTATCCTATTGAACGGTACGTGGAGAAGAAGATACTTAAGGAGAATAAATGTTTTTAATATTTCTCATTTTACTTTTACTAGTAATATCAATCTTAATTTCAATCTTACTTATTCTATTTACTAGACATGAAAGTCGTTCTCAACATTCTCTTGTTGCTCAAAATAATGGAGGAAATCAGGAACTAGCAAAGAATAACAAACATAAAATAGGTTTTGGTGTTTTGGGCTGTTTCCTATCCAGTGTGGTGATCGTTTTTCTTATGGCTCTTGTCTCTATGTTTCTGAATTTCATAGATATATGGGGATTTTTGTACGAGTACCGAAATATGAAATGGTACAGGCTGTTCAGCGCTCTTATAAGCAGAGTGGTTTTGAAGGAACGGTCAGAGTTTTAGATGCTAATAAAAACTATACCTCTTTTGCTGGTTATTTAGTCAGTGCTGAGTATTCTGAGGAAATTGAGGGGAAAACGGTTAAGATCGGTGACCGAATTGAGTACTACACCTCTCGGGATGAGAAATATGGAAAAACGGATATTGACCTACAGCTTGAAAAGGGAGATGCGATTTATCAAGTTTTTCCTAGTATCGCTTATACGGGACTAGAGCTGAGTCCGGGCTATAGTGAAACTTTAGAAACTGTAAAAGATAGCTTCACAAGAGCGGATAAGAAGAAACTATATCTAGAATCCCTTGATTTTATGATAGATAAGGATGCACCACATATTGATGCATACGAGGCTCTGATAAAGAAGAATCGGGCAGAAGGCCAGCCTTTGCAGGGCTTATATCCAATTCCTATTTCTGACATGTTAGAAAAAGAGGCTCTTGCCATTGAAATGAAGGTAATTTTGAACGTGGAGCAAGATGATGGATCTATCATTAGTATTGGCCAAGACCAGAAGAATGATGATAAAATCAAGCAGATTTTACAAGAGCAGCTAGATTTCACGAAGCTACCAAATGCACGTTATCTTATGGCTATTAGTGTCGGGAAAGATAGTAAGTATTCTGGATTTGGTAAATACGAAGTCATTGTTCAAAATCATCAGATCGTTCGATTTTCTATCCAAAATAAAGAATATTGAGTTGGAATAACTCTTTTGGGTATTGCTTTCAATTACAGCTTGTGGTTGTGTAAGCATCATGAACGTGGTTTTCTTAAAGTTACTAATGCTAGGTGGAGAAGGTTTGATATGACAGAAACTATTTTGAATTGGGTCAATATTTGTGTAAAAAAAGACGATGAAATTTTACTGCTTAATCGCCAGCATGATAACTTTAAAGGGTGGATACAACCAGGTGGGAAGGTGGAGTTTCCAGAATCTTTTTTTGAGGCTGCAAGGCGCGAATTAAAAGAAGAAACAGGGCTGACTGCTCTAAACTTGGAATTGAAGGGAATTTCAGGTTTCACTAATCCGAGTAAAAAAGAACGGTATGTGTATTATGATTTTCTTTGTACTGCCTTTGAGGGGCAAGTTAGGGGAAACGATCATGAAGGGGAGCCCAAATGGTGGAAGATTTCGGAACTTGACCAAATAGATATGCAGGACGACATACGTGAACGTTTGCCTCTCTACTGGCGGAAAGGCTCTTTTGAGCGGATTCATTACTGGAATGAGGAAAAACATTGTATCGGCGAAACCAAGACAATTTTGTATGATTGATTTGAGAGGATAGGGAGAAGTTATGGACTGGTTACGATCGCAGCCTGTGGTTATGCAGGCATTCTTGGCGGGGCTTTTTACATGGGGATGTACCATTGTGGGCTCGGCTGTTGTATTTTTCTTTAAAAAGGTCAGTCGTAAGTTGCTGGATATTATGATGGGCTTTGCGGCAGGAGCTATGATTTTCGTTGTGGTAGAGGAGCTGATACCGGATTCGCAGACCAATGGCAATACCGATGTGGCGACCTTAGGTCTCATGGTGGGATTTGTTCTCATTATGGTTTTGGATGTAGCTTTAGGTTGATGCCAATTTAGAATCAAAGAGCAGAAGGAAGCGGAATTTCCGCTCTTTTTTCTTTTATTAAGGGGAGTGAAAAGGGTGACATCCGCTTTCAAAAATGGTAAAATAAAGGGAATACATTAAGAGAGGAAACTCATTATGAAAGGTATTATCCTTGCAGGCGGTTCGGGTACACGTTTGTATCCATTGACCCGCGCTGCGTCAAAACAGCTCATGCCGGTTTATGACAAACCCATGATTTATTATCCACTGTCAACTCTTATGCTGGCTGGTATCAAGGACATCTTGATTATCTCCACTCCGACGGATCTGCCTCGTTTTGAGGATCTGCTGGGAGATGGCTCTGAGTTTGGTATCAAGCTCTCTTATGCGGAGCAGCCAAGTCCGGATGGATTGGCACAAGCCTTTATCATTGGAGCTGATTTTATTGGAGATGACAATGTAGCGCTGATTCTTGGGGATAATATTTACCATGGACCAGGTCTGAGTAAAATGCTCCAAAATGCTGCGGCGAAAGAAAAAGGAGCAACTGTCTTTGGCTACCATGTCAAGGATCCAGAACGCTTTGGTGTTGTAGAATTTGATGAAAATATGAATGCTATCTCCATCGAAGAAAAACCAGAACAACCTCGCTCTAACTATGCAGTGACAGGACTCTATTTCTATGATAACGATGTTGTAGAAATTGCCAAGAACATCAAACCAAGTCCTCGCGGAGAACTGGAAATCACTGATGTCAACAAGGCTTACTTGGATCGTGGTGACTTGTCTGTTGAGCTCATGGGACGTGGTTTTGCTTGGTTGGATACAGGAACTCATGAAAGTCTCTTAGAAGCCGCTCAATATATCGAAACAGTTCAGCGTATGCAGAATGTTCAGGTGGCAAATCTGGAAGAAATTGCCTATCGTATGGGCTATATCACTAAAGAGCAAGTGCACGAATTGGCGCAGCCGTTGAAGAAGAATGAATACGGACAATACTTGCTCCGTTTGATTGGAGAAGCATAAGAAGATGACAGAACAATTTTTTGATAAGGAATTAGCAGCGCGTGAGGTTCCCGGAATTCCTGGAATGCTAGAATTTGATATTCCTGTTCGCGGGGACAACCGAGGCTGGTTTAAGGAAAATTTCCAAAAGGAAAAAATGCTGCCACTAGGCTTCCCTGAAAGCTTCTTTGCAGAAGGGAAACTGCAAAATAATGTCAGCTTTTCTCGTAAAAATGTCCTGCGTGGTCTTCATGCTGAGCCTTGGGACAAGTACATCTCTGTTGCAGATGACGGCAAAGTGCTGGGTTCTTGGGTAGACCTGCGTGAAGGTGAGACCTTTGGCAACACCTACCAAACAGTAATCGATGCCAGCAAGGGGATTTTTGTGCCACGGGGCGTAGCCAACGGCTTCCAAGTTCTTTCTGACACGGTTTCCTATAGCTATCTGGTGAATGACTACTGGGCTTTGGAACTCAAACCTAAGTATGCCTTTGTCAACTATGCAGACCCAGCTCTAGGCATCCAGTGGGAAAATCTAGAAGCAGCAGAAGTCTCAGAAGCAGACAAGAACCATCCATTACTCAGGGATGTCAAACCACTAAGAAAAGAAGATTTATAAGAAGATTTCTTTTCTGATTCATTAATTGATACTGAAATATATGATTTAGCTCAGCTCTAATCTGAGCGAAGCGAATTAAAGAAATGATTGCCGCTGTGGTGTAAGTCATGTAACAAATTATTTAGTTTGTTACATGACAGGGGATTTTTGAGACGTTAGGCTCAAAAATAAGCAATGAAACCGGAGGTTTGCTTGCGTCCCCACCACTTAAGGCAATTATAAAAAAGTTTAAGGAATAAAAATGACTGAATACAAAAAAATTATCGTGACAGGTGGAGCTGGTTTTATCGGTTCCAACTTCGTCCACTATATTTACAATAACTTTCCAAATGTCCATGTGACAGTGCTGGACAAGCTGACTTATGCGGGTAATCGCGCCAATATTGAAGAAATTTTGGGTGACCGCGTTGAGTTGGTTGTTGGAGATATTGCTGATGCAACCTTGGTAGATAAGCTGGCAGCTGAAGCTGATGCTATTGTTCACTATGCGGCAGAAAGCCACAATGACAACTCGCTCAATGACCCGAGTCCGTTTATCCACACCAACTTCATCGGAACTTACACACTTTTGGAAGCAGCTCGTAAATACGACATTCGTTTCCACCATGTGTCAACTGACGAGGTTTATGGTGACCTGCCTCTGCGTGAAGATTTGCCAGGTCATGGCGAAGGACCAGGTGAGAAATTTACAGCTGAAACCAAGTACAATCCAAGCTCACCTTACTCATCAACCAAGGCAGCTTCAGACTTGATTGTCAAAGCTTGGGTGCGCTCTTTTGGTGTCAAAGCGACTATTTCTAACTGTTCAAACAACTATGGTCCTTACCAGCACATCGAGAAGTTCATTCCGCGCCAAATCACCAATATCCTGAGCGGAATCAAGCCAAAACTTTACGGTGAAGGAAAAAATGTCCGTGACTGGATTCATACTAATGACCATTCATCAGGTGTTTGGACGATTCTGACCAAGGGTCAAATTGGTGAAACTTACTTGATCGGTGCTGACGGTGAGAAGAATAACAAGGAAGTGCTGGAGCTGATTCTCAAGGAAATGGGACAGCCAGCAGATGCTTATGATCATGTGACAGACCGTGCCGGCCACGACCTCCGCTATGCCATTGATGCCAGCAAGCTCCGCGACGAGCTAGGATGGAAGCCAGAGTTTACCAACTTTGAAGCGGGTCTCAAAGAGACAATCAAGTGGTATACGGACAACCAAGACTGGTGGAAATCTGAAAAAGAAGCAGTCGAAGCCAACTATGCTAAGACGCAACAAGTGATTAAGTAAGAATAGAATATTTATACTAAGCTCTGTTATACAGACAATATGCGACTAAGAGGCTGGGATTATTTGTCCCAGTCTTTTTTATAGGATTGTTAGCCTTTTAATCTCTTTGTTACAGAAAATGATGTAAAAATAGTGTAAAATGAGATAAATCCTTTTTGTGTTTTCAGCTAAGGATATTTCTCAAAGTAAAGGAAGACAGATATGAAATTGATCAAAAGATTGGTGGGAATTGTTTTGGTACTGTTACTTGCAGCAGTGCTATTTCTGGTTCCTTCTTCTATCAATCCGAATGAACAACTAAAAAATGTTCAAGCTAATACTTCGTGGGAAAGTATGATTGAGCCGACTTTGAACAATGCTAATGTAACGGCTCAGGGAGTCAGCACAGAAGTCTCTCTAAACAGTGTCCAGCTTAATCAGCTTCTCAAGTCTTCGCTGACTGATAGTGATAATCAGGAACTGCTAAATGGAGCTTACAGTATTGAAGGCAATAAGCTGCGCATCCAGTATCCGGTTAAGCTGTTTTTTATTGATAGTAAGCTAGATCTAGAGGTGGATGTGACGGTGAAGGGGAGTGCCTTATACATCACAATCGATAATGCCAAGCTAGGCATCCTTCCTATCCCTAAATCTTGGGTGACTGGCATGCTGAAGCAGCGACTGCAGACCTCTAATTCGACTATCACGACGGAGGGAGATAGTTTCCTTCTATCTCTGCCGCAGGGTCCGTTCAGCATTGACAAAGTCAGCCTGCAGAATGGAGTTGCTAAAATCCAGATCAGTATGGCTTATGGAATTCAATAATTTTGAAATCTAATTTAAACCAATTTTCTAGATTGAAGAAAAGATCTATTTTAGATGACGTTCTTCAATCTTTTTATATTTAAGGAAATTGATTGAATAGAGCATGATGAAAATACCACATTTTTTAACTTTGTAGGTATCAATTAGGAATATTAAAAAATTCTGACAATTCTTCAGAATTATGCTAGAATGAAGAAAAGGAGGGAAAACGATGAAATTTTACTCAATAAATCCAAATGTTGATGTGGTTGAAACTCCGGTCGAAGAGCAAGGGCGTCTCATCCGCCATTTGCACCTTGCTAAGGGAAAACAAATTCCTGAACATAGCGCAGATGCTCTTGTTACAGTTGTCTGTCTAGAAGGAAAGGTGGATTTTACTGCCTTAGGAGAAACTGTACAATTAGTACCGGGAAGTTTTCTGACAATGGAGCCGAATGAACTTCATAGTTTATATGGTGTGGAAGAGAGCCATGTTTTAGTGATTCAGCAGTTGCTTTATCCCTGATCTACTCGAACAGAGGCTCTTTCAACATTAACTCAAGGAATTTTTCTATTTCTTGAGTTTTTTTATTCTATTTTCCAAGGGGGCTTTGTCGTTAATTTTATGCTATAATAAATACTATGCAAACTAAACCAACTTCTGCCTATGTGCATATTCCTTTTTGTACTCAGATTTGTTATTACTGCGATTTTTCAAAGGTTTTTATCAAAAATCAGCCGGTAGATAGTTATCTGGAGCATTTGATTGAGGAATATGATTCTTACGACATCAAAAAGCTCCACACCCTCTATATCGGAGGAGGGACTCCGACGGCTCTATCGGCGCCTCAGTTGGCTTTTTTGCTGGAAAAGCTGACGGACAAGCTGGACTTGTCTTATCTTGAGGAGCTGACCATCGAAGCCAATCCTGGGGACTTGGATGAGGAGAAGATTGCTGTACTTAAAGATTCACCTGTCAATCGGGTTTCACTGGGCGTACAGACTTTCAACGACCGCATGCTCAAGCAGATTGGCCGCAGTCACTTAGAAAAGGACATCTATGAGAACATTGCCAATCTCAAAAAAGCAGGTTTTGATAATATTTCAATCGATCTGATTTATGCCCTGCCCAAGCAGACTATGGAAGATGTGAAAATCAATGTAGCCAAGGCTATTGCCCTGGACATTCCTCATATGAGTTTGTATAGCTTGATTTTGGAAAACCATACGGTCTTTATGAATCGGATGCGGCGTGGGAAGCTGCCTCTGCCCAAGGAAGACTTGGAAGCGGAGATGTTCGAATACATTATAGCTGAGCTAGAAAAGGCAGGTTTTGAGCATTACGAGATTTCCAACTTTTCCAAACCAGGCTTTGAGAGCCGCCACAATCTCATGTACTGGGACAATGCTGAGTATTATGGTATTGGAGCGGGAGCGTCTGGCTATGTCGATGGTGTACGCTATAAAAACCACGGGCCCATTCGTCATTATCTGCAGGCGGTGGAAGCGGGCAATGCCCGTGTGCAGGAAGAAGTGCTGACGCTGCATGAAAAGATGGAAGAAGAGATGTTTCTAGGCTTGCGTAAGAAGTCAGGTGTTTCAAAAAAACGTTTTGAGGAAAAATTCGGTCTTTCCTTTGAAGATCAGTACGGATCTGTGGTGTCTGAGCTGACTGAGCAGGGTTTGCTAGTGCCAGACAAAGACATCGTGCGCATGACCAAACAAGGCCTCTTTTTGGGCGATACGGTTGCTGAGAAATTTATATTGGAGTAAATCATGGGCTTAACTTATCAAATGAAAATGAAAATTCCTTTTGATATGGCGGATATGAATGGCCATATCAAGCTGCCTGATGTCATCTTACTGTCCTTGCAGGTATCAGGCATGCAGTCGATTGAGCTCGGCGTCAGCGACAAGGACATGCTGGAGCAGTATAATCTAGTCTGGATTATTACGGACTACGATATTGATGTGACACGACTGCCACGATTTGCAGAGGAAATTACCATTGAGACAGAAGCTTTGACCTATAATCGGCTCTTTTGCTACCGTCGCTTCACGATTTTTGATGAAGCGGGTGAAGCTATTATACAGATGATGGCAACCTTTGTCCTTATGGATCGTGATAGCCGCAAGGTTCATGCAGTTGAACCGGAGATTGTAGCACCATATCAATCAGAGTTTTCCAAGAAATTGCTGCGTGGCCCCAAGTATCCAGCTTTGGAAAAACCTGTCAGCAAGGACTATCATGTGCGCTTTTACGATTTGGACATGAACGGACATGTCAATAACAGCAAGTATCTGGACTGGATTTTTGAGGTCATGGGCGCAGACTTCCTTACCCAGCATATTCCTCAGAAAATCAACCTGAAGTATGTCAAGGAAGTTCGACCCGGCGGCATGATTGCCTCTAGCTATGAACTAGATGGTCTGCAGAGCACTCACCAGATTTCCAGTGACGGCGATGTCAATGCACAAGCTATAATCACTTGGCAAGAGATTGAAAAAGATTAGAAAGTAATGTATGACTTATAAAGGATATTTGATTGATTTAGATGGTACAATTTATAAGGGTAAGAGCCGAATTCCTGCTGGCGAAGCTTTTGTGCATGAGCTACAGAAGCGCAAGATTCCCTATCTTTTTGTGACCAATAACACCACGCGTACGCCAGAAATGGTTCAAACTATGCTGGCTGAGAATTTCAATATTGAGACGCCGCTTGAGACTATTTACACAGCAACTCTAGCTACTATTGACTATATGCAGGAGAAAAATCTTGGCAAGAAAGTCTATGTTATCGGAGATGTCGGGCTTAAACATGCCATTGAAGAAGCTGGCTATGAGGAAGATACAGAAAACCCCGACTATGTGGTAGTGGGTTTGGACTGGGAAGTGGATTATGAGAAACTGACAATAGCGACGTTGGCCATTCAAAAGGGTGCTCACTTTATCGGAACCAATCCTGACCTCAATATTCCGACTGAGCGAGGCCTGCAGCCGGGAGCGGGTGCTATCAATGCTCTCTTGGAAGCCGCTACTCGTGTTGAGCCGACCTTTATCGGCAAGCCCAATGCCATCATCATGGAAAAAGCCATAGAGCATTTAGGGCTGGTGCGTGAGGACGTGGTTATGGTGGGCGATAACTACCTGACAGATATTCGAGCTGGAATTGATAATGGCATTCCGACTCTCTTGGTTACGACAGGCTTTACCCTGCCAGAAGAGGTGCCCAATCTGCCTATCCAACCAACACATGTCTTGTCTAGTCTAGCGGAGTGGGACTTTGATGCGTGATAAGTTCAGATTTTTAGCTAGCATCCTGTGCTTGCTGGCAGCAGCTATCTTACTGACTATTTATCTGGCTTGGCTCTTATACCCGATGGAGATTTCTTATTTCGCTTTGTCCGATAAGGTTCATTTGAAAGCAGAGACTATCCAGTATAATTTCAACATTTTGATGAATTACCTGACCAATCCTTTTAGTCAGAAGCTGGCAATGCCGGATTTTCGTTCGTCAGCAGCAGGTCTGCATCATTTTCAGGTGGTCAAGTATCTCTTCCACTTGGCACAGGCTGTCTTTCTGCTAACCTTGCCGGCTTTGATCTTCTTTATCAAAAAAGTGGTCAAAAAAGGATTTTTAGCTCTTTATCAAAGAAGTTTGTTTTTCTTGAGCGTATTGCCCTTCGTCATGATTTGCTTGGCTGGCTTGATTGGTTTTAACAGCTTTTTTACGCTCTTTCATCAAGTGCTTTTTGTGGGAGACAATACATGGCTATTTGATCCAGCCAAGGATCCAGTCATCTGGATTTTGCCAGAAGAATTTTTCATGCACACCTTTATTCTTTTTGCTCTTCTTTACGAGGGAATCTTTTTAAGTTTGTATTTTTTCAGTAGAAAGACTCGTAGTCAATAATACCAAAGGAGATTTTATGAATACGTTACCTGAGCCTTTAAATCCCAAGAAAGATTTGGGGAGATTTTCAGCAAGCTGCTTCACTTATTCTATCGTGATGCTAGTGGTTGTCATACTTTATACTGTCTTTTCCTATTTCTTTGTTCTTTTTCAGCAGGGCTTTGATATAGGTAAGACTGAGGAATTTGTGAAAAGTTTTATGGATAAAGATGGTGGTTCCTACATTATCGCTTCTTGTTTGGGAGTGCTTATTTTCACGATTTTCAGGGGCAAGCAGCTTTTCACGCGAGATTTGCGCAAGAAAAATAAGAAAATGACAGCCAAAGTCTTCTTCTTCATGATTTGTTTTTTGTTTTTCTCTCAGTTGTTTAGCACTGTGACAAGTCAAATCATGAATGCTATTTTGTCTCTCTTTGGTTTGGATCTTTCTGAGATTTTATCACAGGATTTTAGTTCTCATTCAATCACCATGTTTATCTATACCACCATCATGGCACCGATTACGGAGGAGATTATTTTTCGAGGAGCAGGATTGCGCGCTTTGGAAAAGCACGGAAAAGTCTTTGCCATTGTCATGACGGCTCTCCTTTTCGGACTGTTTCATGAAAATTTATATCAGCTTTATTTTGCTGCTATGATTGGTCTGGGATTTGGTTACATCGCTTTTGAATATTCCATTTTCTGGGTGATCTTCTTCCATATTTTCAATAATTTGGTCATCGCAGAAGGACTTGATTTCCTGACCAACTATATCCCAGAAAGCATCGTGAATCTCATAAATTATGGATTGATGACTGCAGGAACAACGGTAGTATTGATTGTACTCATCCTAAATAGGTCGAAAATTAAAGCTTATATTGCTGAAAATAGATCTCAGCCAGGAACATATAGGCAAGCTCTTAAATCGGTTTGGTTTTGGGTATTTTCAATCTTATGTGTGCTTGCTGCCTTTTTACCGATTCTTCTTGTCTATATCACTACAAGATAATAAAGGAATTAAAAGAAGTTTAACAGGCTTCTTTTTTCTATATTCAAACAAATGATTAATTTTGATAGAAAGTGATAGAAAATGCTTGACTTTGAAATTTAATCTTGTATAATAGAACTGTAATCGATTGCAGAGGAGGTATTCTATGCTGAAGTCGAAAAGAAAGCAGCTGATTCTCGAAAAAGTTACCAAAGATAAATTTGTTTCTTTAGAGTATCTAGTAAAAGCTTTAAACACTTCAGAATCAACTGTTAGAAGAGATTTAGATGAGCTTGAAAGCGAGCGGAAGTTGAGGCGTGTGCATGGCGGTGCTGAGAGCCTTCACTTCTTGCAGGAGGAAGAAAGCAATCAAGAAAAATCTATCAAAAACATTCAAGAAAAAACAAAGATTGCTCAAAAAGCAGCCAGCTTGATTCAAGAATACGATGTCATCTTTATTGATGCAGGGACGACCAATGAACTCTTAGTCAATGAATTGCATGATCCAAGCGTGACGGTGGTTACTAATTCTATCCATCATGCAACTAAGTTGGTGGAGCGCAACATTCCCACTGTGATTATTGGCGGTGTCGTGAAACGCTCGACAGATGCCAGTATTGGCGGTGTCGCTCTAAATCAAATCGGTCAGCTGAATTTTGACAAGGCTTTTATCGGAATGAATGGAATTGACAGTGGATTTTTCACGACTCCGGACATGGAAGAAGGAGCGGTGAAACGCGCTATTCTCGAAAATGCTAAGAGAACTTATGTTTTAGCTGATGCTTCAAAGTTGGGCAATACATCTTTTGCAAAAGTGGCACCAATATCGCGCGCAAGGCTTATTACAAACCAAACTGAATCTGAAGTGACTCAAAAGATCAAAGAAGAAACGGAGGTAATAGAAGCATGATTTATACAGTCACACTCAATCCATCCATTGACTATATCGTTCGCTTGGACCAAGTCCAAGTTGGCAGTGTCAATCGTATGGACAGTGATGATAAGTTTGCTGGTGGGAAAGGAATCAATGTCAGTCGTGTCTTGAAACGCTTGGATATTCCAAATACAGCAACTGGATTTATCGGAGGCTTTACTGGTAAATTTATCACAGACACTTTGGCAGAAGAAGAAATCGAAACACGTTTTGTCCAAGTGGCAGAAGATACGCGTATCAATGTTAAAATCAAAGCAGACCAAGAAACAGAAATCAACGGAACGGGTCCAAATGTCGAACCAGCTCAGCTAGAAGAATTAAAAGCAATTTTATCTAGTTTGACAGCAGAAGATACGGTTGTATTTGCGGGTTCAAGTGCTAAGAACTTGGGAAATGTCATCTACAAGGAGCTGATTGCCTTGACACGCCAGACTGGTGCGCAAGTGGTTTGTGACTTTGAAGGACAGACCTTGATTGATAGTTTGGACTACCAGCCACTTTTGGTCAAACCAAATAATCATGAACTTGGAGCTATCTTTGGAGTGAAACTGGAAAGTTTGGACGAAATCGAGAAATACGCTCGTGAGTTACTGGCCAAAGGTGCTCAGAACGTCATTATCTCTATGGCTGGGGATGGTGCTCTTCTTGTCACATCTGAGGGAGCTTACTTCGCTAAACCAATCAAGGGAACAGTGAAAAATTCAGTTGGGGCTGGCGACTCTATGGTCGCTGGATTCACAGGTGAGTTTGTCAAATCTAAAGATGCAGTAGAAGCCTTCAAATGGGGAGTCGCTTGTGGAACAGCAACCACCTTCTCAGATGACTTGGCAACAGCGGAATTTATTAAAGAAACATATGAAAAAGTTGAGGTAGAAAAACGATGAAAATTCAAGACCTATTGAGAAAAGATGTCATGTTGCTGGATTTGCAGGCAACTGAAAAAACAGCTGTCATAGAAGAGATGATTAAAAGTTTGGTCGATCACGGTTATGTGACGGATTTTGAAACATTTAAAGAAGGCATTTTGGCGCGTGAATCCTTGACTTCCACTGGTTTGGGTGAGGGAATTGCTATGCCACACAGCAAGAACTCTGCTGTCAAAGAAGCAACAGTTCTCTTTGCCAAGTCAAATAAGGGTGTTGACTATGAAAGTTTGGATGGTCAACCAACAGACCTCTTCTTCATGATTGCAGCTCCAGAAGGTGCCAATGATACTCACTTGGCAGCCCTAGCAGAATTGTCTCAATACTTGATGAAAGACGGCTTTGCAGACAAATTGCGCAAAGTATCTTCACCAGATGAAGTTATCGCTCTCTTTGACCAAGCTTCAGAAAAAGCAGAAGAGCCTGCAACTGTTGCTCCTGCCAACGAATCTGGTGACTTCCTCGTAGCTGTTACAGCTTGTACAACAGGGATTGCCCACACTTACATGGCTCAAGAAGCCCTTCAAAAAGTGGCTGCTGAAATGGGCGTTGGTATCAAGGTTGAAACTAACGGTGCCAGTGGTGTTGGCAACAAACTAACAGCAGAAGACATTAAAAAAGCTAAAGCAGTTATCATCGCAGCAGACAAGGCTGTTGAAATAGATCGTTTTGACGGCAAACCTTTAATCAGTCGCCCGGTTGCAGACGGTATTCGCAAGACAGAAGAACTCATCAATCTGGCTCTTTCTGGCAATGCTGAAGTTTACAAGGCTGCTAATGGTAGCGCTGCAGTAGCTAGCAGCAATGAAAAACTTAGCTTGGGCGGAGCTTTTTACAAGCACTTGATGAGCGGTGTTTCTCAAATGTTGCCATTCGTTATTGGTGGCGGGATTATGATTGCCATTGCCTTCTTGCTAGATCAGATCTTAGGTGTGCCAAAAGATCAGCTTTCTAATCTGGGAGGCTATCATGAAATTGCAGCTCAATTTAAGGCGATTGGTGGTGCAGCCTTTGGCTTCATGTTGCCAGTATTGGCTGGTTATATCGCTTACTCAATCGCTGAAAAGCCAGGTTTGGTTTCTGGTTTCGTAGCCGGTGCAATTGCGAGCAGTGGCGCATCATTTGGTGGTGTTGCCTATGCTGCAGGTGGTGAGAAGACACTCTCTCTAGCGGGTGTATCATCTGGTTTCCTTGGAGCTTTGGTCGGTGGATTCTTAGCTGGTGGTGTGATTTTAGTCCTTCGCAAATTACTTGCAGCTCTGCCTCGCTCACTTGAAGGTATCCGCTCCATCTTGCTCTTGCCACTTCTTGGAGTTCTTGTGACTGGATTCCTTATGCTGGCAGTCAATATCCCCATGTCAGCAATCAATACAGCCCTCAACGATTTCTTGGCAAGTCTAAGCGGAAGCTCTGCGGTTCTTCTCGGTCTCTTAGTCGGTGGTATGATGGCTGTCGATATGGGTGGACCAGTGAACAAAGCAGCTTATGTATTTGGTACAAGTACGCTGGCAAGTACTGTTTCAACTGGTGGTTCTCCAGTCATGGCAGCGGTTATGGCAGCCGGTATGGTTCCACCGCTTGCAGTATTTGTTGCAACTCTACTTTTTAAAGATAAATTTACTACTGAAGAACGTGATTCTGGTTTGACAAATATCGTCATGGGGCTTTCCTTCATCACAGAAGGTGCGATTCCTTTTGGAGCTGCTGACCCAGCCCGTGCAATTCCAAGTTTTATCGTCGGTTCAGCTCTTACAGGTGCACTTGTCGGTCTGTCTGGCATCAAACTTATGGCTCCTCACGGAGGAATCTTCGTTATCGGTTTGACTAACAACCCAATCCTTTACCTTGCGTATGTCTTGATTGGTGCAATTGTCAGCGGTATTCTTTTCGGATATTTGCGTAAACCATTGGAAAAATAAAACATAGACGAAAGAATCTTGATGGTTTGTCAAGGTTCTTTTTGCATCTTCTAGAATATTGATAGGCAGAGGTCTCATTGTTAGGTGAAATAAAAGGAAATGAAATCTTGATAAAAACTTTACTTACAGAAATAAAATAAGAAGCGTTCTTTAGATTAATATCTATACCATGTTTTGAAAATAATTTCGAGAATTGAATTTGTTACCAAAGAGAATCTAAAATCTGATTTTAGTAAGTATAGCAAGTTGTTCTGAACATTAGATCATATTTGACAAATTCCATTGATATTGATATAATATAATCAAAATTTATTAAAGGAGAATATTTATGAAAAATAGGAAGCGTTCTTTATTTTGGAAATGCAAATCTGTTTTATTTTCAGTTGCCCTAGCATCTGTATTCACAACGGTTACACAAGCTGATGCTGATGAGGTAAATAAGCCAAGTCAAGCTGCTAATGAGTTAGCTCAAGTAAGCTCAAATGAACTTGCTGCTAAAACAACTCAGGCTAATCAACAACTTTCTGAGACAGCCAAAGAGATTCAAGAAAAGGTTAGTACTCCAGTAGTGCCAATTGATAAGGCTAAACCTGGTGATGTAGTGAAAGTATCTACTACTTCTACTGATGTCAAAGTGGATACGAAAGAAAATGAATCCGGTACAGAAGCTGTTGCTAAAGCAGAGGCTTCTGTGAGTGTTGAGACAACTAGTGTAGCTGCTAAAGGAACTGCTGTTGGAGAAAAAGCGCCAGTTGCTACATCAAAGACAGTTACCGATCATGTTGATACGGATGAGTATGTAGCTGATGTTACTCAGACCATCAAGAAGACAACATTTGAAAAAGTGATGAAAGAAGCAGATGTGACAATTACGAAGCAATCGTCTGGTTCTGCTGATATCGTTTTTACTATTGATAAGTCAGGTTCAATGGGTTCATCTATTCAGAATGTTATGCAAAATATTGAGGCTTTTGTCCGTGATTTGGCTAGTAAAAAGGTTGATGCTCGTCTTGGCTTAATCGCGTATGAGTCTGCTAAGGATGTTCAATATTTCGATTTTAATGGGTCTAAATTCACTAAGAATGTAGAAGAGTATATTAAGGCTCTTAGATCTATTCAAACAGGTGGTGGAACAGAAGAGCCTACAGCCCCTCTTCATCATATTGCAACTTCAAAAGATTACGATTGGTCTACAGCTTCTAATAATCGTCGTTTTGCTTTCTTGATTACTGATGAAAGTATCGATTTCAGTACTCCAGGTATTCCAACAGTAGAAGAAACTCTGAAAGCTCTTAAAGCGGCTGATATTTCCCTATCGGTTGTGGGTGTAACATACGAAAAAACGACTTTTAAACCTCTAGTTGAAGGAACAAAAGGTCTTTACCTTGATATTCGTCAAGAATTTTCTAGTCTTTTAAATCGTGATTTTACAAATCATGTTGTTAAGACTGTCCAAGAAGGACGTGTTTACCGCATTGTGACAGAGAAATATGACTTCTTGGCAGAAGCACATGTCGTACTTAAGCAAAAAGCTCCGGCTCCTACAGTAGCGAAACCTATTGGAAGTACGAAGCCAGTTTATCATACTACATCAATTTCTAATAAGGTGGCTGAATTACCAAAAACTGGGGAGCAAGTTTCTTCAGGTTTGGCTGTAGTTGGAGTAGCATTAGTTGCAGTAGCTTCAGGATTGACTATTAGTGCTAAGAAAAAAGACTAATAGAGTCATGGATAAAGTAAGTTTTACTTGCTTTTCGAAAGTGATATAAGTCATGTGAGAAAAAGTCTTGGTTTTGTACAATACAGAACTAAGGCTTTTTGGTTCTTTGTTAACTTGTAGCTGGGTGATGTTAGTTAACATTGATTTCTTTATTGATCAATACATAGGAAAGGATGGGCGATAAAAACGTTTATTGCTTAGTTTTTGACTATCTTGCTAGATGAGTTTCCAGCATCGTTTTATTGTCTTGTAATCGCGAGATTTTTGATCAAATTGTTTCATGATTTGGATGTGAAGGCAGTCCATAGTCTGATTTAGGTGTTGTACATGTGAAAGCGATCGAGGACAATTTAAGCAGAAAGAAAGAGATCCTTAGCTATGTTGTAGTATACCCATGGCAATAACTATAAGTCCGTTTCGAACCAGTCTGGAATAGCGCCGAAATCAATTACAAGTAGTTACTTGAGCACATCCATCTAAGGTAGTTATAATCTTTCTTGAATTGAAATCTTGCGCAATAAAACTTATTTAAAAATACTAAATTAAAGATTTGCTTACACTTGTGCAATGTTAGGAGAAGTTTTTTATCTATTTGTTGGGTAGGCTCCTTTTTTACATAGAAACTTTCCTTAAATTATGTTATAATGGACTATCGTATATTTTTAGGAGAATAGTAATGGAATTACAACGTGAACAAGAATTTGTCAGCCAGTATCATTTTGATGCACGCAATTTTGAATGGGAAAAGGAAAATGGAACACCTGAAACAAAAGTTGACGTGAATTTTCAGCTGATTGAAAGAAATGAAGAAAAGAATTCAACATCCATGATTGTGATTTTGACTTTCATGATTGTGTTTGATCGTTTTGTAATTAGTGGAACGATTACACAGACAAATCATATTCAAGGACGTTTGGTGCAGGAACCTAGTGAGTTTGAGCATGAAGAAGTGGAAGAATTGGCGCGTCCTTGCTTGACCATGCTCAATCGCTTGACGTATGAAGTGACGGAGATTGCGCTAGATTTACCAGGTATTAATTTGGAGTTCTAATGATGAAATTAGCGGTTATAACGGATTCGTCCGCTTTTTTATCGGATAGCCTTCGTGGAAATGACCATCTTTTTGTGCTCGATATTCCAGTAGTGATTGCTGGAGAGACTTATGTAGAAGGAAAAAATCTGACAGCTAGTGAGTTTTATGAGAAAATGGCTGCTGCAGATGATTTGCCAAAGACAAGTCAGCCTAGTGTGGCAGAGTTGGAGGAGACGTTGACGCGCCTTGCTGGCGAAGATTACACGCATGTGCTGGGGCTCTTTTTATCCAGTGGGATTTCAGGATTTTATCAAAATATCCAGTATCTCAAGGATGAGTTTCCTGATTTGAAAATCGCTTTTCCTGATTCAAAAATCACTAGTGCTCCGCTTGGCCTCATGGTCGAAAATGCTTTGACTTGGGCTGCTGAGGGGCAGGATTTTGAAGAGATTTTGATTAAGATTCAACGACAAATCGATGGAACCAGCGCCTTTATCATGGTTGACGATCTCAATCATCTGGTTAAGGGCGGTCGCTTGTCCAATGGCGCAGCTATTTTGGGAAATCTCCTAAGTATCAAGCCGATTCTGTATTTTAATGATGCAGGGGTTATCGAAGTCTTTGAAAAGATTCGGACGGAAAAGAAGGCGACCAAGAGATTGATTGAAGTAGTGGAGGAAAAAACTGCCTCTGCTTCTTATCAGGTCATGGTGATTCATGGGAATGCTGAAGAGAAGGCGGAAAGCTTACGCCAGCAGCTGATAGAGGCTGGCATAGCGGACGATATTCCCCTGGCTACCTTTGGTAGTGTGATTGGAACTCACTTGGGCGAGGGTAGTGTCGCTTTGGCCTACATTCCGCTGGTCTAGAGTTTGCCAGAGCAGTTAGTCAAGAATAGAGAGAGGTTCTAGATGAGTATAAAAGTCATTATTGCTGGTTTCAAGGGAAAGATGGGACAAGCAGCCTATAAAATGGTAACAGAAGATCCTGAGTTGGTATTGGCCGGTCTACTAGATCCCTTTACAGATGAAAAGGAAGTAGCGGGAGTTCCAGTTTTCAATGCTAAAGAAGAACTTGCGGGTCTTCAGGCGGATGTCTGGATTGACTTTACGACTCCTAAAGTGGCTTATGAAAATACTCGCTTTGCTCTTGAGAATGGCTTTGCTCCAGTGGTCGGAACGACAGGTTTTACGCCTGAGCAGATTGAAGACTTGACCCAACTATCTCGTCAAAAGCGTCTGGGCGGTTTGATTGCGCCGAATTTTACTCTGGGAGCTGTTTTGCTTATGCAGTTTGCAGCCCAAGCAGCCAAGTATTTTCCAGATGTGGAGATTATCGAACTGCATCATGACAACAAAAAAGATGCACCGAGCGGTACGGCTATCAAAACAGCTGAATTAATTAGTCACGTTCGGACGAGTAAGCAGCAGGGAGCGGCTGATGAAGAAGAATCGTTAGCTGGTGCCCGTGGGGCGGCGTTTGACGGAATGCGGATTCACTCAGTGCGTTTGCCGGGCTTAGTGGCCCATCAGGAAGTTATCTTTGGTAGTCAAGGAGAAGGACTGACTTTGCGGCATGACTCCTATGATCGGGTTTCCTTTATGACTGGGGTAAATCTAGGTATCAAAGAGGTAGTGAAGCGCTCTGAATTGGTCTATGGATTGGAACATTTACTATGAGATTAGAGAAGATGCCTTCTGAGTTTCAGGAGGCTTTGCCAGTATTAGAGAAGATTAAAGAGGCCGGTTTTGAGGCTTATTTTGTCGGCGGTTCTGTACGAGATGCTCTGTTGAATCGGCCGATTCACGATGTGGATATTGCCAGCTCAGCCTATCCCGAGGAAATCAAAACCATCTTTCCTCGGACAGTTGATGTTGGCATTGAGCATGGAACAGTTCTGGTCTTAGAAGGCCAGGGAGAATACGAAATAACGACCTTTCGGACTGAGGATGTCTATGTGGACTACCGCAGGCCTAGTCAGGTCTCTTTTGTGCGCTCTTTGGAAGAAGATCTGAAGCGTAGGGACTTTACAATCAATGCTCTTGCTTTAAACCAAGAGGGGGAGATTGTGGACCTCTTTAACGGTTTGGCAGATATGAAAAATCGCACTCTGCGGGCAGTTGGAGTGGCTTCAGAGCGTTTCAATGAAGATGCTCTCCGCATCATGCGGGGCTTCCGTTTTCAGGCTGGTTTAGACTTTGATTTGGAAGACTTTACTTTTCAGGCTATGGCAGATTGCGCGCCGCTTTTGGAAAAGATATCGGTAGAGCGGATTTTTATCGAGTTTGACAAGCTCCTGATGGCACCTTTCTGGCGAAAAGGCTTGGAGAGCCTGATCAAAGCTGCTGCCTACGACTTTCTTCCTGATATGAAACATTCAGCAGAAGCTTTGCAGGAACTATTAGCCGGTTTAGAAGAAGATTTTCAATTTTCTAGTTCTGAGCAGGCTTGGGCTGCGCTTTTGCTGGCTTTGAAGGTAAAAGATGTTCGCAAGTTCTTGAAACATTGGAAAACGTCCAATGAATTTCAAAAGCGAGTAAATCAGCTAGTGGCTGTTTATGAGATTCGGCAGGAGCGGAGTCTTTCTAAGCGTGATTGCTATCAGTATGATTTGGATTTGATTCTACAGGCGGAAAGTTTGAGGCAAGCAGCTGGTTTGTCGGTTGAATTTGAGGCCATTGAGGCAACACATGCTGCTCTGACCATTCATGACAAACATGAGATTGTGGTGACGGGCAGTCATTTGATCCGAGATTATGGCTTTAAACCCGGGCCAGAATTGGGACAAATTCTGACTAAAATTGAATGGGCCATTGTCGACGGAGAATTGGAAAATAGCAAGGAAGAGATTATGAACTTTATAAAGGAGCAAGTTGGATGAGTGACTTTATCGTTGAAAAGCTGACCAAGTCTGTCGGGGATAAGACAGTCTTTCAAGAGATTTCTTTTATCATTCACGACTTGGATCGGATTGGACTGATTGGAGTCAATGGGACAGGAAAAACCACTCTTTTGGATGTCTTGTCTGGCAAATCAGGATTTGATGGTGATGTATATCCTTTTTCAGCAAAATCTGACTATAAAATCTCCTATTTGACTCAGGAACCAGTCTTCGATGAAGAGAAGACTGTCTTGGATACTGTTTTGTCCAGTGATTTGCGAGAAATGCAGCTCATTCGAGAATATGAACTGCTCATGGCAGCTTATGATGAAGCCAAGCAAGCTCGTCTGGACAAGGTCATGGCAGAAATGGATTCGCTGCATGCTTGGGAAATTGAGAGTCAGGTAAAAACCGTCCTATCCAAGCTTGGTATCTCAAATTTGGCAGCAAAAATCAGCCAGCTTTCTGGTGGTTTACGTCGGCGGGTTCAGTTGGCGCAGGTTTTACTTTCCGAAGCAGACTTGCTGCTGCTAGACGAGCCAACCAACCATCTGGATATTGACACGATTGAATGGCTGACAAATTTCTTGAAAAATTCAAAGAAGACAGTCCTCTTTATTACCCACGACCGCTATTTTTTGGATAATATTTCCACGCGGATTTTTGAATTGGACGGCGGGAGCTTGATTGAGTATCAGGGTAACTATCAGGACTATGTATGGCTCAAAGCTGAACAAGATGAGCGCGATGCTGCCCTGCTACACAAGAAACAGCAGCTCTACAAGCAGGAGTTATCTTGGATGCGCCGCCAGCCTCAGGCGCGGGCGACCAAGCAGCAGGCACGTATCAATCGTTTCCATGACCTCAAAAGTGATTTGGCTGGTCAGACCAATCAGACGGACTTAGAGATGAACTTTGAAACCAGTCGGATTGGAAAGAAGGTTATTGAGTTTCAGGATGTGGATTTTGCATACAGAGACAAGCATATTTTGTCGCATTTCAATCTCTTGCTGCAAAATAAAGATCGACTGGGCATTGTAGGAGATAATGGAGTGGGTAAGTCTACTCTGCTTAACCTAATTGCTGG
>NZ_KQ969062.1:1078892-1090937 GCF_001578775.1 Streptococcus cristatus
GATGAGTCCAAGCGGGTCATCAATTATTTACAGGAAGTGGCGGAAGAAGTTAAGAGTGGGAGCGGGACGACATCCATTGCTGAGCTCTTGGAGCGGTTTCTCTTTCCTCGCTCAAGCCACGGCACTTTGATTGAGAAATTGTCTGGCGGAGAAAAGAAGCGGCTTTACCTGCTCAAGCTTTTACTAGAAAAGCCCAATGTCCTGCTTCTAGACGAGCCGACCAATGATTTGGATATCGCAACCTTGACGGTCTTAGAAAATTTCCTACAGGGCTTTGCAGGGCCAGTGATCACAGTTAGTCACGATCGGTATTTCCTCGATAAGGTAGCCAGCAAGATTTTAGCTTTTGAGAATGGCGAGGTCAGAGAGTTCTTTGGCAACTACACGGACTATCTGGATGAGAAGGCTTTTAGACAATCCAGCGCAGCTATTTCCCAAAAGAAAGAAAAGGAAAAGCCCGTCAAGGAGCGGGAGCAGAAGAAGCGGATGAGCTACTTTGAAAAGCAAGAGTGGGAGACCATCGAGGCGGATATCGAGGAGCTGGAAGCACGCATCGCCACCATTGAGACGGGGATGGAGCAGAACGGCTCGGACTTTACCAAGCTATCGGAACTTCAGAAGGAGCTGGATGACAAGAATGAGCAGCTTCTTGAAAAGTATGAACGCTATGAGTATCTGAGTGAGTTGGAGTAGGATAGTACGTAGTACATTCGTTATGGATACAGGTTTATGAGGGAGAATGATGGAAATTAGGATTTATAGCCAGCCTAGTCAGGAAATCAAGGATCAGCTTTTTGAGCTGGTTCAAGGCTGTCAAGTTACAGATGGGACCTATCGTCTTCCTTATCTGGATAATGCCTATAATTTTGATGTTGATATGCCAGCCTTTTTTCTGGCAAATTTAGATCATCAAACGGTCGGTTTTTTATCGGTTTATGCGGATGAGCCGGGGCAAGCAGAGGTATCTGTCTATGTATTGCCCGACTATCGCGGACAGGGCATAGCGAGCGCTCTTTTGCAGGAATTTTCCAAAATTGCAGAGAAATACGATTTATTCCGAATCGAATACATCAGTGAAGTCAAGTTTTTAGCAGAGCATCCGACCTTTGCTGAGAAGTTTGATTATGATTTGAAAGAAACGGAAATCTGGCTGGAGCAGGCAGCGTGGACTTTCCCTGAAGAAGAAAAAGAAGGCGTGGAAGTTTTACTGGGTAGAAAGGAAATGGTTGCGGAGATTGCAGCGTTTCAGTCGCAGGTTTTTGAAATGCCGATGGATACTGCGCTTCACTATGCCAGTCAAGCACTGGAGAGCACAGATAGCCTGCTCTATGTCTTGAAACAAGATGGTCAAATCGTGGCGTCTTGCTCAGTGGATACAAGTTTTGGTAGCAATTATCTGTTCGCATTAGCTGTGGATCAGGCCTTTCAGGGACAGGGCTTAGGGAGTCAACTAGTCAGATCTATCCTGAATGACCTTGCTAGCCGAAATGGAAAAGTCTGTCAAATCGTAGTAGAAGCTCAAAATACAGGTGCCCTGAGGCTGTATGAAAGATTGGGCTTTAAACGAAAGTCGGAAACAGTTTATTTAAAGAGAAAATAAAAAGATTAACCTTCAGAGTAAAGGGTTATGGAGGTCAGGAGATCTGTTTATGATAAAGAGAAAAGAGCCATCCTTAGTTCAGGCTGGCTTGGTGCTAGGCCTACTAGCCTTGGGAAATTTAGTCGGTGATGTCAGTCAGCTCTTGCGTTATCTTTTAGCAAGTCTGGCACTCTTGTTTTTCCTTCATCTAGTGATGGGAATGCTGATGCATACTAAACAAGTCAAAGAGCAGCTGGGGCAAGCATTAGTAGCCTCTGTTTTCCCGACCTTTTTCATGCAGGGAATGGTAGCTTCGACTTATCTAGCGAGCTGGACTTTCTTGGGAAATTTGACCCGAATTAGTGCGCAAGTGCTGTGGTGGCTAAGCTTTAGCGGGCTGGTTTTCTTGATGGTCTACTATATTCTAGCTTTTGTATTTCCTTTCAAGTGGGAGAATGTCTTTCCCGCTTGGACGGTCTTATTTGTCGGGATTGGTGTCGCTCCTCTGACCATTGCGGTTCCTCAGCAGTTAGCTTTGGGCCAGCTGGTCTTTTGGTATGGACTTTTAGCGACTATTTTAGTCTTGCCAATCGTCCTTTATAAGACCTATAAAATCGGCTTAGCAGAGAATGTTCGCCCGAATACAACAACGATTTGTGCGCCTATTTCCTTGATGACAGCAGCTTATGTGGCTACTTTTCCCCAGCCCAATCTGGTCTTGCTGAGCTTGCTCTTGATTTCGGGTCAATGCTTTTATGTCTTTATTTTGTGGCAACTGCCTCGTTTGATCTATCGTCCTTTTTCAGCAGGATTTTCGGCCTTTACCTTCCCTTTGGTTATTTCAGCTGTGGCCTTGAAGCAGTCTTTAAATATATTAAATTTCGGTCTAGCTGGGCAAGTTCTGCTTGCTTTTGAGGTCTTAATAGCTTTGTTTGTCGTTCTTTATGTCACCTTTTTATATACAAAGGACATTTTAGGCAAATGATGCAGATTTCAGAGATGTATTTCCAAAAGGAAAGTCGCTGCCTACCTTTGAGGAAGGCTGATTTTATGGTATAATTAGGAGTATTTGTAAAAGGAAAAAGATATGAATATTCAACAATTGCGTTATGTAGTGGCTATTGCCAACAGCGGAACTTTCCGCGAAGCAGCAGAAAAGATGTATGTCAGCCAGCCCAGCCTATCTATCGCGGTGCGAGATTTGGAAAAGGAGCTGGGATTTAAAGTTTTTCGTCGAACTAGTAGTGGAACCTTCTTGACCAGACGGGGCATGGAATTTTACGAGAGAGCTCAAGAATTGGTCAAAGGATTTGATGTTTTTCAAAATCAGTATGCCAATCCTGAAGAGGAAAAAGATGAATTTTCCATTGCCAGTCAGCACTATGATTTTTTGCCGCCGTTGATTACGGAGTTTTCACAAAAGTATCCAGAATATAAGAATTTCCGGATTTTCGAATCAACAACGGTGCAGATTTTGGACGAAGTTGCTCAAGGTCACAGCGAGATTGGGATTATTTATCTCAATAATCAGAATAGCAAGGGCATTATGCAGCGGGTGGAGAAGCTCGGCTTGGAGGTCATTGAGCTAATTCCTTTCCAGACCCACATTTATCTGCGGGAAGACCATCCTCTGACTCAAAAGGAGGAGCTGGTTATGGAAGATTTGGCTACCTTGCCAACTGTTCGCTTTACACAGGAAAAGGACGAGTATCTCTATTATTCAGAGAATTTTGTCGATACCAGTGCCAGCTCCCAGATGTTTAATGTGACGGATCGGGCAACGCTCAATGGTATTTTGGAGCGGACGGATGCTTATGCGACTGGATCTGGCTTTTTGGACAGCAACAGTGTAAATGGCATTACTGTCATCAAGCTTCGCGACAACTTGGACAACCACATGGTCTATGTCAAGCGCGAAGATGTGGAGTTGAGTCAGGTCGGCGAAGCTTTTGTAGCTGTTATGAAAGAATATTTTGCACAGAAAAGAGAAGTATGAAACGTAAAATTGCGATTCCTTTTTTAGTCATTCTTTTGATTGCTCTTGATCAAGCAGTCAAGTATTATATTGTTTCCAATTTTTCTTTGGGGCAGGTCAGAAAGTTTATTCCTAAGATCGTCAGTTTGACCTATCTGCGAAATACTGGTGCAGCCTTTTCTATCTTGGAAAATCAGCAGTGGTTTTTCGCTCTGATAACTTGTATCGTGATTGGAGTTGCTGTTTGGTATTTGATTAAAAATATCCAAGCTTCTAAGTGGATGCTAACGGGACTCATTCTAATTATTGCTGGTGGATTGGGCAATTTCATTGACCGGATTCAGCAAGGATTTGTAGTGGATATGTTCCAGCTAGATTTTGTCAATTTTGCTATTTTTAACGTAGCAGATATGTACCTGACTGTTGGAGTAGCGATTTTATTACTGGTGATGTTGAAGGAAGAAACAAATGGAATTGAAAATTGATGCGGCAGCCGCAGGCCTGCGTTTGGATAAGGCAGTGGCGGACCTAACAGAGCTGTCACGTGGTTTAGCCAATGAACAGATAAAAAATGGCCAGATTTTGGTCAATGGAGAAGCAAAAAAAGCCAAGTATGCCGTCAAAGAGGGTGATGTCATTTCCTATGAAGTACCTGAGCCAGAGGTGGTTGAGTATGTGGCAGAGGATCTTCCGCTAGAAATCGTCTATCAGGATGAGGATGTTGCCGTCGTCAACAAGCCACAAGGCATGGTGGTTCATCCTTCGGCTGGCCATACCAGCGGTACTCTGGTCAATGCCCTCATGTACCACATCAAAGATCTCTCTGGTATCAATGGTGTGCTGCGTCCGGGTATTGTCCATCGGATTGATAAGGACACTTCTGGCCTTTTGATGATTGCCAAGAATGACCAAGCCCATCTGGCACTTGCAGATGAGCTCAAGGATAAGAAATCCCTCCGTAAATACTGGGCGATTGTGCATGGCAATCTCCCTAACGACCGTGGAGTGATTGAGGCGCCGATTGGCCGTAGTGAAAAAGATCGCAAGAAACAGGCGGTTACAGCCAAGGGAAAACCCGCTCTGACACGTTTCCAAGTCTTGGAACGTTTTGGTGACTATACCTTGGTTGAGCTACAGCTGGAGACGGGGCGGACGCATCAAATCCGTGTCCACATGGCTTATATCGGCCATCCAGTAGCTGGCGATGAGGTCTATGGACCTCGTAAGACCTTGAAAGGACATGGCCAATTTCTGCACGCGCGAACACTGGGCTTCACCCATCCTCGGACTGGCGAAGTGCTGGAATTTACGGCTGAAGCGCCAGCTATTTTCCTAGAAACTCTTGAAAAACTCAGAAAAGTCCATGACTAATCGTCTCAGTATTTATGAGACTTTAGTTAAATGGAAAATTAAGTCGACTGTCTTGGTTACAGTCGTTTTTATTTTCGACAAATCATGATATAATAAATAGAATACCCTAAAAGGAAGAGAAAAATGAAGTTAGAAGATTTGAAAAAACGTCAGGAGAAGATCCGCAATTTCTCCATCATTGCCCACATTGATCACGGGAAATCAACCTTGGCCGACCGGATTTTGGAGGCGACTGAGACAGTTTCCAGCCGGGAAATGCAGGCCCAACTCTTGGACAGCATGGACTTGGAGCGGGAGCGTGGCATCACCATTAAGCTTAATGCTATCGAGCTCAATTATACTGCCAAGGACGGAGAGACCTATATCTTCCACTTGATCGACACGCCGGGACACGTGGACTTTACCTATGAAGTATCGCGTTCTCTTGCGGCCTGTGAAGGTGCCATTCTAGTCGTGGATGCAGCTCAGGGGATTGAGGCTCAGACCTTGGCAAATGTCTATCTAGCGCTGGACAATGACTTGGAGATCTTGCCAGTTATCAACAAGATTGATCTGCCAGCTGCGGATCCGGAGCGGGTGCGGTCAGAAATTGAAGACGTGATTGGACTGGATGCTAGCGAAGCCGTATTGGCTTCTGCCAAGGCTGGCATCGGAATTGAAGATATTTTAGAGCAGATTGTAGAAAAAGTTCCAGCTCCGACTGGAAATGTAGAAGCACCGCTCAAGGCCTTGATTTTTGACTCAGTCTACGATGCCTATCGTGGGGTAATCCTGCAGGTGCGGGTGATGGACGGTGTGGTCAAGCCGGGAGATACCATTCAGCTCATGAGCAATGGCAAGAACTTTGACGTAACTGAGGTCGGCATTTTCACGCCCAAGGCCATTGGACGTGATTTCCTAGCGACAGGGGATGTTGGCTATATCGCAGCTTCTATCAAAACGGTGCAGGATACTCGGGTCGGAGACACAGTGACTTTGGCCAATAATCCAGCATCTGAGCCCCTGGACGGCTACAAGCAGATGAATCCGATGGTATTTGCTGGTCTCTACCCGATTGAGTCTAATAAATACAATGACCTACGCGAAGCCCTTGAAAAATTGCAGTTGAACGATGCCAGTCTGCAATTTGAACCAGAAACGTCGCAAGCACTAGGATTTGGTTTCCGTTGTGGCTTCTTGGGCTTGCTGCACATGGACGTCATTCAGGAGCGTTTGGAGCGTGAGTTTAATATTGATCTGATTATGACGGCGCCATCTGTTATCTATAAGGTCAATCTGACAGATGGTGAAGCTATTGATGTCTCTAATCCGAGTGAGTTTCCGGATCCGACTAAGATTGATTCCATTGAAGAGCCTTATGTCAAGGCGCAGATTATGGTGCCACAGGAATTTGTCGGAGCAGTGATGGAGTTGGCTCAGCGCAAGCGCGGTGACTTTGTGACCATGGACTATATCGACGATAATCGGGTCAATGTTATCTATCAAATTCCGCTTGCTGAAATTGTCTTTGACTTCTTTGACAAGCTCAAGTCTTCTACTCGTGGCTATGCTAGCTTTGACTATGAAATCTCTGAGTATCGCTCATCCAAGCTGGTTAAGATGGATATCCTCCTCAATGGCGACAAGGTCGATGCTCTCAGCTTTATCGTTCACAAGGAATTTGCCTATGAGCGTGGTAAGCTGATTGTAGACAAGCTCAAGAAAATCATTCCTCGTCAGCAGTTTGAGGTACCAATCCAAGCAGCCATTGGCCACAAGATTGTAGCTCGGACTGACATCAAGGCCTTGCGTAAGAATGTCTTGGCCAAGTGTTATGGTGGTGACGTTTCTCGGAAGCGCAAACTTCTAGAAAAACAAAAAGCCGGTAAAAAACGGATGAAAGCTATCGGATCTGTCGAAGTCCCACAAGAGGCCTTCCTCAGCGTCTTGAGTATGGATGAGGATTAAAGTTGACTTGAATGGCTTGAGTTCAGCATTACAAAGCGAAGGAAAAAAGTCGAGCTGTTCCTGAAAATAAAATAGGGAAGCAATCTTGAAACGTTCGATGTTATCTATAATGTTTCGATAGTATGGAAATCTAGATAGTTCGGGCTCATGTAGTCTAAAAAGGAGATTTGTTATGGCAAAAAAATATTTTCTTAGTTTTTTGACAGTCCTGGTTGGTCTGTCTCTAGCTTCTTGTGGCCTTATTAAAAATTATGGTAATCGGAAATCGTCTACTTCTAGTAGTACAACTAGTCAAGTTTCTCAAAAAGATAGCAGTAAATCTGATAAAGCTAGTGACAAAGATGTTTCTACTACAACCGAGACTAAACGCATTGGTTCGGCTGACTATGGCTATATCGATATTCCAAGTGACTGGATAAAGTTTACCGACCTAGATGGCGGCGACAGTATTCAGTACACAGATGGTTCAGCTTATAATATCGTTACCATGAATGGCTATACTAGAGAAAAAGCTCATGTCCAAGATGGAGAAACTTTCAATGCTGAGTTAATTGCCCAGCGACTAGCCTATAGTTGGAATGATAATAAAGATGTAGAAAAAATGTGGGGAGCAAAATCCACTGTTTCTGGCAATGAAGCTTTCCAACTGGATGTAATTATGAAATCAGGGCAGCTAGTTGTTTCTTGGGTTTTCCAAAAAGATGACAAAGTGTATTTGATCTCTTTTGAAGGCGACCGAAAAACTCTGGCTTCTGTCATCTCATACATAGAAGAAACATGGAGCCTTGATGAAAAAGGCCCAACTAACAATATTTAAAACCAAGAAAATGAGGGCTACCTGAAAGTAGGTCTCATTTTTTTGAGATTTATGATATAATGCTAACGAAAATTAACTGATTAGAAAGTAGTTTATGACTCAAGAAATTGACCTTGAAAAGTACCATCAGCTAGCCCTGCAGAAGCAGAAAGAGCATCGAAAATTTTTAGCCAATCTAAAGAAAAAGCCACCAAAAAATTTAGATAAGATTGCCCAGCAAATCCATGATGAGGTTTTTGAAGAGATTGACTGTACAGCCTGTGCGAATTGCTGTAAGACGCTAGGACCAGACTTTAAGGAAGCCGATATTGTCCGTATTGCCAAGTATTTCAAGATGAAGCTGCCGGCTTTTGAAGAGGAATTTCTGCAGGTGGACGAAGATGGTGACAAAGTCTTCAAGGCTATGCCTTGTCCTTTTTTAGGTGGAGACAATCTCTGCTCGATCTATGATGTCCGTCCCAAGGCATGCCGCGAGTTCCCTCATACAGACCGCAAGAAGATTCATCAGATTAATCATCTGACAATCAAAAATACCCTGACCTGCCCAGCGGCTTATCTCTTTGTGGAGAAGCTGCGGGATAGATTGTAAAAATCCTCCTTTAAATCTTGTACAAAAATTCTAGGGCGTAAGTATCTTAGATCTGTTAGACTATAGTCAAGAGGTGAAAAAGAATATGATGCATCAATTCAATCGAACCATGGAATATCTGGAAAGTAAGCTGGATGCAGAAGTGGATTTGCAGCAATTTCAGCAGCTATCGGGCTATTCTTATGCTCTCTTTAGCAGGCTCTTTTCTATTCTAGCAGATATGACTTTAGCAGAATACTTGCGCAATCGCAGGCTGTCAGAAGCTGTGACGGACTTGCGGGAAAGCTCTGAGAAGGTTATTGATATAGCACTGAAATACGGCTATGAGTCTTCGGATGCCTTCAGCGCAGCCTTTAAGAAATTCCATGGTGCGACTCCCTCAGAAGTTCGAAATGGAAAACCTTATCGGGTTTTTCCTAGACTTCAATTATCCTTAAAGATTACAGGAGGAAAGAACATGGATATCAAGATTCAAAAGAAACCTGCTTTTACTGTAGCAGGCGTCCTATTGGAAGCTATCGACAATAGCCAGTGCCCATCCGCTTGGGATCAGCTCTATGCCAATCACAGCTTTGAAAGCCTAGAGAGTCTGGGCAGTGGCCAATCCTTTGGCCTCTGCTCGGATGTCAAAGAAGGCGAAATCATCAACTATATGGCGGCTTATGATGTGACGGATAAAGCTAAAGCAGAAGAACTAGGTCTGTCAATCAAAGAAATCGTAGAAGCTGAATATGCTATCGTACCAGTCAAGGGGGCTATACCAGCCAGCATCCACCATGCTTGGAAATACGTCTTGGAAGTCTTTTTCCCAGAAACTGACTATCGCCACTCAGGAGCACCAGACTTTGAAGTCTACACTGAGGGTGATATGTCCTCCCCAGACTATCAAATGGAACTCTGGATACCAGTGGTGAAATAAAATTTTGATTGCAAGTCATTTTTTAGGTATTGATTACAGAGGAGGATGATGCTATGCAGATCTATTTTGGGGACGTTTCTCTTTGTTATACATATTCACTTGCGATGGCGCTGCATTCGTATGGTTATGATGTTCGCCCTGAGTTTTTGGAAGCCATTATGGTGATGGGAAATGGCGCTAGTATTGTAAAGGAAGATGAAAAACACCCTTTAGTCTTCTTTGATAATGGGATGCCAGATAGTTCTATCAGCCATTCTTTAAACATTCTGGGCTTTACCTATGATGAATACTATATAAAGGATTCAAATGCGGCGAATCTTCTCTCTATCAGAGAAATGTTAAGTAAGTTCTTGCTCAGCGGGCCAGTTGTTCTTGGCCCTTTGGACATGGGTTATCTCACTTATAATCCCAATCATATCCATTTGTATGGAGTGGACCATTTTGTTTCAGTTTATGATCTAGATGATGAGTTTATCTATTTCCATGATCCAGCAGGTTTTGCTTGTATGGAAATGAGTTTCTCAGAATTTTCGAAAGCCTGGGAAGCTAAAAACATCGACTATAAAAGAGGTTCTTTCTCTATGTGGGGAAACTTCAAAAAAATCAAATCTCCAACTTCCAAGGACATTTATCAAAAAACATCTATGCTGATGAAGCAACGATATGAAGACGGCGAGGAGAACGTGATAGTAAGATATGCTAAGTCGGTAGCGGACAATGGCTTGAATGAAGAGCAAAAGCATCTTCATCAATACTTTAGTTTCAAATTAGCTTCTATCAGAATCTATACATGAGCAACTTCTTAAAAGAATACGATGCTGTCAGATCAGAAATAAAAGAAAATTTAGCAAGATTGTTCGGCCAAGCTCATCTATTTTGTATCAAGGAAGATTATCAGAAACTATCAGAAGTCTTGTTCGATATTGCGCTGCTAGATAATAAATTTAGAGATTTGTGCATTCACTATAAAGACGAGTAGAAAAAGTGAGAAAAACGAAGATGCTGTTTGGTGGTGCAGTAGGTTCGGAACAAAGGACACCGAACTATCAAATGGCACTTTGGATTCCAGTGGTAAAATAGATTAGAAATCAGCCGTTCATTTTTGAGCGGGTGTTTTTTTTACATTGTGGTATAATGAAGCTACTATAGTTGCAGAAAGGATTTCTACCTTGTCATACAAATTTCTACTTTTCGACCTTGATCATACGCTGCTGGATTTTGATACGGCAGAAGACATCGCGCTGACTCAGTTTTTGGAGGAGCAGGGCGTGACGGAGATCCAGACCTACAAAGACTATTATATTCCCATGAACAAGGGGCTTTGGCGGGATCTGGAGCAGGGGAAAATCACCAAGCCAGAGCTGGTCAATACGCGCTTTTCTCGTCTTTTTGCTCATTTTGGCATTGAGAAAGATGGCGCCGAGTTAGCCCTTCTCTATCAGCAGCATATTGTTCAGCAAGGACAGACCTACGCTGGTGCTAGCGAGCTTTTGGACAGTCTGACAGCAGCTGATTATGAGATTTACGGAGCGACCAATGGCATCACGGCTATTCAGACCGGTCGCATGGCTCATTCTGATATTGCGCCCTATTTTAATCACATCTTCATCTCGGAGCAGATGGGGACTCAGAAGCCTGAAGCTTTGTTTTATGAAAAAATAGCAGAGCAGATACCAGATTTTGACCTGTCTCAGACTTTGATGATTGGAGACTCCTTGACGGCAGATATTGCTGGCGCCAATAATGCAGGAATGGACTCTATCTGGTACAATTCCAAAAAGTTGATTAACAATAGCAGTGCGCAGCCGACTTATAGGGTATCTTCCTATGAAGAAATTAAAAAATTACTACTTTGAAAAAATTTTTAAGTCTGTCAAGAAAAAAACTTGACAGCTGTTTTTAATCTGCTATAATAGAACATGTGCTAAATAGCTCAGCTATTTCACCGAAATAAAAAATAAGAAAAGAGAGAAATTTTAAAAATGGCAGTAAAAATCCGTTTGACTCGTATGGGTTCTAAGAAAAAACCTTTCTACCGTATCAACGTTGCAGACTCACGTTCACCACGTGACGGACGTTTCATCGAAACAGTTGGAACTTACAACCCACTTGTTGAAGAAAACCAAGTGACTTTGAAAGAAGATCGCGTTCTTGCATGGTTGGCTGATGGAGCTCAACCTTCAGATACAGTTCGCAATATCCTTTCAAAAGCTGGTGTTTTGAAGAAATTCCACGATTCAAGATACTCTAAATAATAGAAGTGCAGGTTGATATATGGACACGATTGAAAATCTCATTATTGCGATAGTGAAACCTTTGATTTCACAGCCAGATGCCTTAACTATCAAGATTGAAGATACACCTGAGTTTTTAGAGTATCATCTTGATCTTGATCCAAGCGATGTTGGACGTGTGATCGGTCGTAAAGGTCGTACTATCTCCGCTATAAGGACGATTGTTTACTCTGTCCCAACCGAGTACAAAAAAGTTCGCATCGTCATTGATGAGAAATAAAAAGCAGCGGGGCCATGTGTCCCGTTTTTCTATTTCTCTTAGCGAACTGAGTGCCTAGCACGTAAGTGAGGTTAGAGAATTGATGCAGTTCGAGCTCTGCGAGAACTACGTTCCTTATTATCCATAATGAAACAAGCTGTTAGGCGTAGTTGAATTTAGGGCCATTGATGCAGATCGAGCTCTGCGAGAACTTGACACTTCATTTAAGAGAAGAATGAAATGCAGGGGCGAGTTTAGAGAAATCCGAAATCGGAGGATATATGAAGCCAGAAGAGTATGCTTGGAATGCTCATGAGCGCAAGTGTTATGAGAATGATCAAGTGATTTTACCGAG
>NZ_KQ969062.1:1090957-1094073 GCF_001578775.1 Streptococcus cristatus
CCATACAAACTGAAAATCCTGGATGATAGTGAGAAAAGATTGGAATTGGAGCTTGTTTTGGAGCATCTTCCTCAGGGGAAACTGGCTCGATGGGCTATGAAAATGGCGTCAAGCTTTATAGCTCTGATAGATGTGGAAGATGAGTTTGAGAAGCAAAAGTTTTTGACTCAGGTAAGAGAGGTCTTTCAGGCTCGACTTGATGGGAGAGCATCTGCCTATGAACTAAGGAAGGCTGGTTTCTTAGCTAACAAACTGTCTCAGCAAGCTCAATCACAAATCGGTAAATATGCTGCGCGTGTCTTTGCCCAAGCAGTCGCAACAGGTCACATGCGGGGACATGCTATTGTCGCAGCGGATTATGCCATCAAAGTCAGAAACTTGCAGAGCCCAGATGATTTACAGCTGGCTGTCAAGGAAAGAGAAAGGCAGATAGAGCTAGCCTCTGCTTTTATTAGATCTGGAAAGGAAACTTTATGAAGCATTTATTTTCACGCTTGTCACCAGCGCAAAAGATTATCTTGTCTTTTCTTCTGGTGATATTCTGTGGTTCCTTGCTACTCAGTCTGCCTTGGGTGCAGACGGCAAGTTCCCAAGCGGGCTATCTGGATCATCTTTTTACAGCTGTCTCGATGGTCTGTGTGACAGGGCTTTTTACTCGATCGGTTGTAGATACATACAATGTTTGGGGGCAGCTCCTTTGCATGCTGCTGATTCAGATTGGTGGTTTGGGAATTCTGACCTTTATCGGATTTTTCACCATGGAAAGTCGGAAAAAGCTCAGTCTCAAGGATCGCCGCATTCTGCGGGATAGTTTTAGTTATGGGCACAATCGTACCTTGGGTCAATTTGTCCGTTCGATTTTTATCACGACTTTTACTATCGAAGGACTGGGCGCTCTCCTTCTCATGATTCGCTTCATTCCTAAGTTTGGCTTGGGAAAAGGGATTTTTAATTCTATCTTTTTAGCTGTTTCTGCATTTTGTAATGCAGGATTTGATAATTTTGGCAATGATAGCCTACTAGGCTTGCAGACAGATGTTTTGGTTAATATCACCTTGGCTCTCCTCATCATCACTGGGGGACTTGGCTTTATGGTCTGGTTTGACTTGGCGACTAAATTGGGAGGAAAACAGAAGGGACTGCACCTTCATACCAAGGTAGTCTTGCTTCTGACTGCTGGTCTCCTCGTTTTTGGGACGGTCACGAGTCTCTGGACGGAGTATAATAATCCTGGAACGATTGGCAATCTTTCCTTTGGCGATAAGCTATTGGTCAGCTTTTTCCAGACAGTCAGCATGAGGACAGCTGGCTTTGCTTCTATCAATTATACGGCTGCTCGTCCAGTAACCCTGTTTATCTATCTGCTCCAGATGTTTTTAGGAGGGGCTCCGGGTGGTACAGCAGGTGGTCTAAAAATTACGACCTTCTTAGTTCTTTTGCTTTTCGCTCGTAAGGAGATTTTGGGCTTGCCACATACTAATCTCGGTCGGAGAACACTGGCTCCTCAGCTGGTGCAGAAGGCTTTTGGTGTGACAGTGATTTTTCAGCTTACATTTCTGCTTGGTCTTTTGGCTCTTGGGCTAGTGACCGATAGCAGTCATCGCTTTATTTACCTGATATTTGAGACTGTGTCGGCACTGGCTACAGTTGGAGTCACGGCCAATATCACTCCCAGCCTCAATACAGCTGGTATGATTGTGATTATGCTGCTGATGTTTATTGGACGGGTGGGGCCGCTGACTCTTATGGTCAGTCTGAGCCATTATCAACCGAAGAAAGCTGTTACCTTGCACTACAGCAAGGCGGATATTATGATTGGATAGGAGAAAAGAAATGGCAAATCAAACAGTTGGAATTCTCGGCTTGGGGATTTTTGGACAGAGTATCATTGAGGCCTTGATTTCTCAGGATGTAGAAATCATTGCGATTGATAATCACGAAGAGACAATCAATCAGTATAAAGACATGATTGCCGTCGGTGTAATCGGAGACATTACTGATATGGAGCTTTTGGATGCGGCAGACGTCGGTTCCTGTGATACGGTCGTCGTGGCGACAGGAGAAAGTTTGGAATCCAGTGTCCTAGCGGTCATGCACTGTAAGGCATTGGGCGTTAAAAATGTCATTGCCAAGGTCAAGGATGAAGTGACCCAGCAGGTGCTGGAAAAGGTGGGAGCTGATTTGGTTATCCTGCCTGAAGTGGAGGCTGGCATTTCATTGGCCAAGACCATTCTCTTTAACCATTCGATTGAGGTTTTCCAGCTGGATGACGATGTAGTCGTGGCTGAGTTTGAGCTGCCTGCTAGTTGGGTTGGGAAAACAGTTCGTGATGTAGACGCTCGTAGGCTTTATCATCTCAATATTATCGGATATCGTCTGACAAAGAATCAGCCCTTGGAAAGTCAGTTCACTCCAGACTTTGTCTGGCCAGCAGGAGTCAGCATTATGGCTGTGACTGATAACCAGCATTTGGATAATTTACGTGAAATAGTAAAGTAGTAGCTGGGAGTCCAATCGGGAGCAACTATCAGTAGTTCTTAGGAACTCGGCACCTTACCATCATTTCAGAAAAAATAAATACATAAGAGCTCTCTCAGGGCTCTTTTTTGAAACCAGTTATAAAATTTGTTATACTATCACTAGAAAAGGAGTGATTTTATGAGCTTAACCAGCCAGATCATTACAGCAGATTTTCCAGATTTGGATAAGGTAGAAGCCTTGAATAATGAAGCTTTCCCAGAAGAGGAAAGGATACCGCTCAGTGAGTTTTTACGATATGAGGATCAGGAAGATGCTAATTTTTTCGCCTTTTATCATGAAAAGGAGTTTGTTGGTTTTGCCTTTGCCATTTCCAACGATCAAGCCTTTTATGTTAGTTTCTTTGCGATTATGCCTCACCTGCGCAGCCATGGCTATGGCGGTGAAATCATTGAAAAGCTGGTCAATTTTTATCAGCGAACCATGCTTTTAGAAATCGAGCGCCTTGATGAGCCCTGTGACAATCTTGAGCAGCGTCAAGCTCGCTGGGATTTCTATCAAAGCAAGGGCTTCCGCTCAGCCAATGCCTTTCTGGAATATGAGGATCTTAGCTTTGAAATCCTTTATCGAGGGGAGTC
>NZ_KQ969062.1:1094720-1096553 GCF_001578775.1 Streptococcus cristatus
GATTATGGAGGAGATGAGCAAGCGAGGTTATCGTGTGTCTCCAGAGTGGCTGGAGAGGGACTATCGTGGCAAGACTTGTCCAGCCTATGTGCATCTGGAAGAAGTGGCTGTGGCGAGCCCTATTTACCCCGAGCATGACGCGGCTTACTATGAGGAATGCCTACAAAATCTCAGAGAAAAGGGCATTGACTTATAGGCTTTTCTGCTGTCTGAGCCAGCGGCCTGTCTTGAGAAAAAGCCAGCAAAATGATACAATAAAACGAATAGTAAAAAGATTAACTGGAGTAAAAATGAATTATTTTAATGTTGGTAAAATCGTCAATACCCAAGGTCTGCAAGGTGAGATGCGAGTTTTATCGGTGACAGATTTTGCAGAGGAGCGTTTTAAAAAAGGCAATAAACTGGCTCTTTTCGATAAGAAAGACCAGTTTGTCATGGACGTGGAAATTGCCAGCCACCGCAAGGCCAAGAACTTTGATATCATCAAGTTCAAGGGCATGTATCATATCAATGACATCGAGAAATTTCGTGACTTTAGTCTGAAAGTAGCCGAAGAAGACTTGGCTGATTTGGAAGATGGGGAATTTTACTACCATGAAATCATCGGCCTTGAAGTCTATGAAAATGATGTTCTGCTAGGTACGATTAAGGAGATTCTCCAGCCAGGCGCCAATGATGTTTGGGTGGTCAAACGTAAAGGTAAACGTGATTTGCTGTTGCCGTACATTCCGCCAGTAGTGCTAAGCATTGACATCGAGCAAGGCCGGGTTGATGTAGAGATACCGGAAGGACTGGACGATGAAGATTGATATTTTGACCCTCTTTCCGGAGATGTTTGCGCCCTTGGAGCACTCGATTGTGGGCAAGGCGCGAGAAAAAGGCCTCTTGGAAATCAACTACCACAATTTTCGCGAAAATGCGGAAAAATCTCGGCATGTAGATGACGAGCCTTACGGTGGAGGTCAGGGTATGCTGCTGCGGGCTCAGCCTATTTTTGATGCATATGATGCCATTGAAAAGAAGCAGCCGCGCGTGATTTTGCTGGATCCTGCTGGTCGGACATTTGACCAATCCTATGCTGAGGAGCTGGCCAAGGAAGAGGAACTCATCTTCATCTGTGGCCATTACGAAGGCTATGATGAGCGGATCAAGACTTTAGTGACAGATGAGATCTCGCTGGGTGACTATGTCCTGACCGGAGGAGAATTGGCGGCTATGACCATGATTGATGCAACAGTTCGCCTGATTCCAGAGGTTATTGGCAAGGAAGTCAGTCACACGGATGACAGCTTTTCGTCTGGACTCTTGGAGTATCCTCAATACACTCGTCCTTATGACTATCGGGGCATGGTCGTTCCAGAAGTGCTCATGAGTGGGCACCACGAGAATATCCGCAAGTGGCGTCTTTATGAAAGTCTGAAAAAAACCTATGAGCGCCGTCCAGACTTGCTGGAAAACTATGAATGTACAGCCGAAGAAGCCAAAATGTTGGAAGAAATTCGAGCCAATAGTAAGGATAGTGAACACTAGTCCTTTCTATAAAATAGCAAAATCTAGATATCGATTTCTCAAAGTCACGTTTGTGGCTTTTTTTTAATTGGATGAAGGGCTGGAAAATTTTTGAAAAAATTCAAACTTCCTTCTTGACAGAAAAAATAAAAAGGAGTATTATCTTAACTAGTTAATAAACCGGTTAATAAAAAACTATTTTTTAAAGCAATTCTTGGGAAAGAATGTTTTGAAAATAGTTCTTTCTTTGAATGATTACTAAACTGGTTAAGGAGTTGAAATGAAGATCAAAAAAGTTTTGATAGCTTTAAGTCTAGTCTTGCT
>NZ_KQ969062.1:1097089-1104546 GCF_001578775.1 Streptococcus cristatus
GCTGCTAGCAAACGCGGACTCAATATTGTCACGAGTTTTTACCCGATTTATTCAATGGTCAAAGAAGTATCAGGAGATTTGAATGATGTACGGATGATTCAGTCAGGCGCAGGGATTCATGAATTTGAGCCGTCAGCCAGTGATGTAGCGGCTATTTATGAAGCAGATGTCTTTGTGTATCATTCGCGGACTTTGGAGTCTTGGGCCGGTAGTTTGGATCCTAGTTTACAAAAGTCCAAGGTAGCGGTCGTAGAAGCAAGCAACGGGATGCAGTTGGACAAGGTGGGCGGCTTAGAAGAAGTGTCTACGGAGGAAGGGGTTGATGAAAAGACCCTCTATGACCCACATACTTGGCTAGATCCTGAAAAAGTGGCAGAAGAAGCACAGCTCATCGCTCAAGAATTGTCCAAGCTAGATAGTAAAAATGCGGATACCTATCAAAAGAATGCTCAAAAATTTGCAGAGAAGGCAAAGGCCCTGAGCAAAAAATATCAAGGAATCTTTAGCGAGCTAGATGAAAAAACTTTTGTGACCCAGCATACGGCCTTTTCTTATCTAGCCAAGCGTTTCGGTCTCAAGCAACTGGGGATTTCAGGCATTTCGCCAGACCAAGAGCCTAGTCCAAGGCAGTTGACGGAGATACAAGATTTTATCAAGACCTATAAAGTCAAGACGATTTTTGTCGAGAGCAATGCTTCTTCTAAGTTGGCTGAAACCTTGAAGAAGGCGACAGGAGTCAACCTAAAGGTGCTGAATCCTCTCGAAGCAGATCCTGAAAATGACAAGACCTATCTTGAAAATTTAGAAGATAATTTAGAAATTTTAGCCAAAGAATTAAAACATTGAGGTGATGTATGAAAAAGAAATATATTATTAGTTCAGTTGCGGCACTAGCTACACTTGGTGTGTGCGGGTATGCGATCATGCAGTATCAAGCAGATAAGCCACAAGAACAAGAAACAAATCGAGTGGCCTATGTAGAAAAGAAATCTACAAATAAGCAGGACAATAAATCTCAAAAAGCCGAGAAATTGACACCTGAGCAGATTCAGGCCAAAGAAGGCATTACTGCTGAGCAGATCGTTGTCAAGATTACGGACCAAGGCTATGTGACTTCACATGGTGATCACTATCATTACTATAATGGAAAGGTTCCCTTTGATGCAATTCTAAGTGAAGAGTTGATTATGAGGGATCCCAATTATCAATTGCAAGAATCAGATATTGTCAACCAAGTGAAAGATGGCTATATTATCAAGGTTGCAGGCAAATATTATCTATATCTGACCAATGCTAAAGAAACCAGCAATGTCCGTTCAGTTGATGAAATCGCACGGCAAAGACAAATTCATCCTAGCAAGGAAGAAGGAGAAGGCGGTTCAGAAGCTAAATCGAGTCAAACTGTTAGCAGAAAAACACAAGACTTCAGTCGTCCAAGTGCCGCCTATGCTGCAGGAAAGAGAACCTATCAAGCAGAAGGCACTGCATCGAGTCGGAGCAATGGCGCCTATACAACAGATGACGGCTATGTTTTCAGTCCATCTGATGTGATTTCGGATACAGGAGATGGCTTCCTTGTGCCACATGGCGGTCATATTCACTATATTCCTAAAAGTGATCTGTCGCCAGGTGAATTAGCGGCTGCCCAAGCCTACTGGGATTCCTTGCAGCGAGGCAAGCAAGCAGCTACTCCAGCTGAAAATCCTACTACAGGAGGAGAAGCTTCTGCTCCTACAGCTAAAGCATCGGAAAATCAACATGCAGGAACTGCGACTAAGCCAGCGCATCAAGCTGACAAGGGACAGACTGCTAAACCAGCTCAACCGTCCAAACCTGCCCAATCAGATGCTGGGCACGGAGCTAAACCAGCTGAAAAAGCAGAAGATGCACCATCAAGTTACCAAACCTTACTTGAGAAGCTCTACCATACACCAAAAGAAAAACGCTATGTTGAAAAAGATGGTCTTGTCTTTGATCCAAGCAAAATCGTTAGACGGACCGCAGAAGGAGTGGCCATTCCACATGGAAATCACTATCACTTTATCCCTTACAGCAAACTGTCTGCCCTAGAAGAAGAAATAGCTCGGAACATTCCTGTTACTGGTCAGAAGACTTATCCTAAGGCTGCTGCAAGTACACCAAGCCAGCCTAACCAACCAGCAAATCCAAGTCAGCCAGCCAAACCAGCTGATAAAGACGAGCACGACCATGGTTTCCATGCTGAACATGTCATCTCAAAAGATGAGGAAGGTTACGTTGTCCAACACGGCGGCCATGCACATTATTTCTTCAAAAAGGATTTGACCAAAGATCAGATTGCAGCAGCAGAAGCCAACCTGGCTAAGCACAAAGATTCAAGCCAATCCAGTCAAGTCAGCACAGAATATGACCGTTTTTCTCGTGACGCCAGTGACGAAGAGAAAATCGCTTATATTTCCAAGACTTATGGCGTACCGCGTGAAGCAATTAAGATTTCAAAAGGCTTCTTTGTCTTTAATAATCCAGATCAAGAC
Organism: Streptococcus cristatus; assembly: GCF_001578775.1. GTDB lineage: Bacteria > Bacillota > Bacilli > Lactobacillales > Streptococcaceae > Streptococcus > Streptococcus cristatus_A. The sequence goes on from NZ_KQ969062.1 coordinate 1,099,603, forward strand.
TACGATCCGACACATATCCATCCATACGCTGTTCGAAAAGAGCACGTTCGGATTCCTTTAGAAACTGGAAATCCAGAGCTGGACTTCTTGAACGAGCTTTATACAACAGCCTTGCGTTCAGGTCTGTCTCCATACAGTATTCAGGTTGAAAATGGTCAGTTTGTCATTCCGCATGGCGATCACAACCACTACATCCGTGTCCAATCCAAAGGATTGAATCTAGGCCTGAAGAACAAAATCCCAGCTTTGCAATCAGCTTATCAAGCAGGAGCTTATGATGAAAAGGCTGTTCTTGAAAAGGTGGATACCCTCTTGGCAGCTAGCCGAACCATTTATGCTAAAGACTTGCTTATGCAACGTCGAATCGAGCTGGCCCTCGGTAATTTTGTAGAAACCATGAAGCAATTGCCAAGCAACTCAACAGAGGGCTATCTGGCAAGCCTGGATCAATTTGATAAGCACTACATTCATGTTGATGAAAAAGCGAAAACGGAAGAGCTGACCGAAGTTGATAAAAAATATCAAGAATTGGTTGACAAGATCAAACGTTTGGAAACGGATAGCTACAATGTGAATAAAACCAGCTTGCTCGGGGAATTGCAGACAGCTAAGGTAGAAAAAAATGAAGCTAAGATGGCTGAGATTGAGCAGCTTTTGGCAAGCCTGCAAGATTATCAAGATCGGACAGGAGTGACCTCTGTTGAATATCTCAAAGCTTTCTATCTTGCGGTTGACGATGCCCGTTTGCATCCAGAACTTCGTAAGAAAGTTGCTGATTTGACGCTCAAGCTTTATAAATCTCAGGCCTTTATCGAAGCGGTCGATCTGAAAGCTCTTTTCTTGGAACTCTATGAAACCAAGCTCGAAGTTGATAAGGCTCTGGCAAGTGGCGAGGCTGCTTCAGCTAAGGATAAAACGGTTCTGGATACCGAAAAGCTGGACGACCACAGTTATAAGACGGCTATCTATGGTTTCTTGAAAGAATTGTACGGAGAATTTGCACCGCAGCCTACAGAGGAAATCTCAGAAGCAACTCTCCAAGCTCTCTTCCAAAAAGGTCAAGAACTTTTGGAAAAAGTAACGAATCCGACTCTGCAAGTAAATTATCAAAAGCAACTCGCAGCACTTGGTACTGATTTGCAAGAAGCTCGCAAAGATAGAGAAACGATTTTAGCAGAAACGAAAACGCTCTTGACTCAAATCGTTGAAACCTTAAAAGAACAGCAAGCATCTGCAGCGCTCAAGGATAAAGAGACCTATCTGAAAATTTACAATTTGCTGATGTCCGCCCACAAGATGCTTGAGGAACAACAGGGAACAGATGAGCAATTTGCCAAGGTAGATGGTTTATTGGATAAGTTATCCGATCCGAGTGTGGACAAAGCAGGCCTGCTAACCGAAGCAGAAGCGTTCTTTAATCAGCTTCAAGCCAACAAGCCAGCTCCAACTGAAGCTAAAATTGAGACGGAGGCCAGTCCGGCTGAGGAGACTAAAGAAGAAAAAACGAGCGAGGCTCCTAAAGAGACTGTGGAAGAGCCAAGCTCACCAGCCACTCCTGGAGTAGAAAAATCAAATTCAGCAGCTCCTTCAGAAAAAGAGGCCGAAAGTCAAGTGACATCAGAAGCAAATAAGCAGTAAAGAAATTTTTCTAAATAAATGGAAATAAGGAGCGGAAGAGGCGAAAAACGCTTTAAATCCGCTCTATTTCCACTTTATTAGGATGAAGCGTTCGATTTTTGTCATAAAATTGTAATAGAATTTCTATTTAAATGATATGGTTTTGACTGGTTTAACCAGTCATTTTATGTTAGTATTATAGCATAGGACTGATTGTAAAATGATACATGTGCTATTAGAAGGAGATGTCTATGGACAAGAAAATTGGTAAATCCGTTGTAGCAACTGGCATTGCAGCGACAACGATTATTTCTGGTGCGCTTAGCCATCAGGTAAAAGCGGATGAACTCGTTGAGTCAACGGCTACGAAACCAAAGGCAACAGCAGTTACCGAGAAACCAATTACGACAGCGGATGTAGCAGAAGCGAAGGAAAAAGCAGATGCTGCCAAGAAAAATGTAAATCAGCAACAAGAGCAAACTAAGAAAGCTGAAGCAGACCTTGAAGAAGCAAAAGCCGCAGTTTCAGAGGCTCAAGAGAAGGTGGCTACAGCTACTGAAAATGAAAAGGCAGCAACTGAAGAAAACATTTCTCAAGCAGAGACCAGTGTTAAAAAAGCTGAAGAAGAAGTAACAGCAAAATCAGAAACTGTCAAAGAAGCAGAAACTGCAGTTCAGGAAGCAAGTCAAGCAGTTAAAGACCAAGAAAATACAATTGCTGGTCAACAATCATTGGTGGATGTGGCAGAATCTGAACTAAACAAAGCCAAAGAACCAGTTCATGCAGAAACTGCAGCTGTAGAAACTGCTAAAAATCAGGAAAATCAAGCTCAGACAGCTGTGGAGCATGCTAAAAATGAACTAGCAAAAGCAGACCAAGCAGCAAATGTTGCGCCACAAAATCAAGCAGAAATCCAAAACAAAATCAATCAAACTCAGGCGAAGTTAGAGCAGACCAAGCAATTGATTACTGCAACAAATACTGAGTTGGTGCATGAACAGAAAAATGCAAGTACAGCACCGGTTGATTTACGGAATACGACCTATTCGCAATTCTTAGAGAATCTTCGAGATAATTCGAACAATGAAGCTGTAAGAAATGCTGCAGCTGATGCTTTAGCCCTTTACAAACGTGGTCAGAATGAATTCAACATCACGGTTGGTTCAGATCCATCTAGCCCAGCCAGCTTGGAAAATAACTTGCAGGCTTTGGAATTGGTTAAGGCTATCAATGCTTACCGTCGTAATGCGGGTCTCCCAGAGCTTTTGGTGGATCCATATGCTAATGTTGCCAGCCAAATTCAGACCTTGTACTTTGAGAAGGCTAACTGGCACATGGGCAAGCTGATTGGCAATGAAAACGTGGCCATCAGCTTCAATCCTCAAGGTGCGGTTAATTTCTGGCATAGTGAAAAAGCCTTGTATCAAAAGATTGCTGCTCAATACGGCCTGCCAACTGATGAAAGACAACTGGATGCCAATGATATTTATATGAAGGTAGGGCCTAACGTCTTTGCGCAAATCGGTCACTATGTCCAAATGATGGATAACAAGGCCAATGCTATTTCTGCTGCCTATGACACTCATCCAAATCAGTTTGGGACTCCACACGGAACTTCAGAAGTTGGATTCCACAATGTTCGTAATTTCAACCAAAGAGTCAATAATGGCACACTGCTAACCGTTGAAGCGATGGAGAAACTTCTTCGCAGCGGCGGCAGTCGTGGGGCTGCTTCAAGTGCCAATGTGACAGCCTTGAAGAATCGTTTGGCAGAGTTACAAGCGCAAAAAGTTAGCCAAGAGTCTAGCTTGAATCTTTTAAATAATCAGTTGACAGATTCATACCAAGCACAGAAAGATCGTGCGGCTGCTGTTGTAAAAGCTAAACAGAATCTTGAAGCTGCTGAGAAAGCCTTAGCTCTGACTCAACAAAACTTGTCAGATAAAAAAGCTGCTTTGAAGTCAGCAACAGCAAGAATCGCGTCTGCAATTTCTCCATATCAAGCCAAATTACAAAAAGCTCAGGCAACCTTAGAAGAGGCTAAAAATCAGCTTGCAGCATTGAAGACGGCTGAGGAAAATAAGAATAAGGCACTAGAAGCAGCCAAAGCTGAATTGGTCGCTGCTCAAAATCGTGTAGCAGCGGCTCAGAAGAAAGTTGCAGATCTCAAAACAGCTCCACAACAATTGGAAAAAGCTAAGCAAGACTTGGTTGCAGCAGAGGCTGACCTGAAGGCTAAACAAGCTGTTGCTGAGACTGAGAATGCAAAATTAGTTGATTTGCAAACAGTCTACAATGAATTGCTAGCAAATTACAATTATTTGCTAGACCTTCTTCCAAAAGAAGAGCGCCAAGCCCTAGTATCTGCCGCTACAACTACTTATCAAGCAAATGGTGGACTTAATTTTGCAGCAGCAGGTGCAGGTAGTCAAACGGTTCTGACTTCGAATGCAAATTCAGCTTCTCAATATGAGAAGGATGCATCGGTTGAAACATTGGCTAACGTAGCTACTCAAGCTCAGCCAAAAACTGATAATAATACTAATGCTACATCGACTCCAGCGACTCCTAAAGCTTCGCCTAGCCAGTCAGTTGTCCTTCCTAATACAGGAACGGAAGCGGAACAATTAGCCTTCCTTGGAATGACTCTCGGTGCAGCTCTTCTCGCAGGTGCTGTGAAACATCGCCGTAGAAAAACTTTATAGTATATAGCAGTGAAGTGAGTGTTACATCTCACTTCATTTTTTATTGGTGAATTAGTTTGATTGAAACAAATTTAGGAAGAGAAGTTTTTGTGATTCAAATAATTCTTAAATTTGGCTAGAAAACATTCCTTTTATCTGCTTTTCAGGGGATATCATGTTATAATAGCAGAGGATTTTATACAAAAAGAGGAACTTATGACTAAAAAAGCTATTCTAATGATGACCTTTGGATCGCCAGAGGGCTACACTTTTGAGGATATTGCAGAATTTTTCACGAATATCCGTCGTGGCGTGCGACCTACTGATCAGGAGATTCAGCACCTTCATGATAATTATCAGCGTATTGGTGGCAGTCCCCTGCAACGCATCACGCGGGCAGAAGTTGAGCTGGTGAAAGAAGCTTTAAAGGGGGAATATGCTGTTTATTTTGCTAATAAATTTTCTCGCCCCTTTATTCCAGATGTTATTAAGCAGATGGAGGATGACGGGATTGAGGAATGTATCTGCTTGATTTTAGAACCGCATTATTCTTTTTACTCTGTCATGGGGTATGAAAAATTTATTACGAGCCAGACAATTAAATTCCATATTATCAAAGAATGGTATCAGGCTGAGGACTTGC